>NZ_JBVIZF010000008.1:0-306597 GCF_055591805.1 Streptomyces sp. NPDC041200
GCCCACCGCATCCTCCAACGCCACGGCCTGCCACCCCTGGCCACGCTGGACCGGGCCACCGGCGAACCCGTCCGCCGCTACGAACGCTCCCAACCGGGCGAGCTGGTCCACATCGACGTGGACCGTCGACGGTGCCGGGCGGCCGGGCACTTCTCATGCCACCTTGATGACAACCTTGCCCGCAGTGTGGCCGTTCTCGACGGTGGCGAGGGCGGCCGGGGCGTCGGAGAGCGGATGGACCGCGGTGATCACGGGTGCGAGGGCTCCGTCGAGGGCCAGCCGGGCCGACCGCTCCAGGTTCTCCCGGTCGAGGCGACGCTCGACGAAACGCCCACCGAGATCGGGAACGGACATATCACCCACAGCGATGACCTGGCGGGGATGCCGGGCCAACGGAGCGACCGTCCGCAGCGAGGTGCCTCCGGCCAGGTCGACGATCCCGTCGAAGCCGTCCGGAACTAGCTCGCGTGCCGCGGCGGCGACGTCCTCGGCGGTGTAGTCGATGAACCGCACCCCGATGGCCTCGGCGTGCTCGCGTTTGGCGGTACTCCCGGCGCCGATCACACGCAGCTCGCGCCCGATGGCCAGCCGGGCGACGGCGAGGCCGACCCCGCCCCCGACCCCGTTGACCAGGACCGTGGCACCGGCCGGGAGACCGAGCTGGTCGAGCACGTCCACCGCGGTCGTCCCGGCCACTGGCAGAGTTGCCGCCACGGTCGCGGACAGCCCCTCCGGGATGCGCGCGGTGTTCGGCGCGGACAGCACCGTCGTCTCGGCGTAGGTGCCGCCACCGGTGAGTGCGAAGCCGAAGACCGCGTCACCCACCTCGAGCCCGTCGATGTCCTCGCCCAGGGCGAGAACGGTTCCGGCTGCCTCCATGCCCAGCACGCGGGGAAACGGACGCCCGCCGTCGAGCCCGTCGACCAGACCCGAGCGCAGAAGGTGGTCGAGCGGATTCACCCCGGCGACGTCGACCCGGATCAGCACCTCACCGCGACCGGGTACGGGATCGGGACGATCGAAGAACTCCTGCACCTCGGGCCCGCCATACCTGCCGAAACCCCACGCCTGCCCCATCTTCCGCCGCCTCTCGTGTGACCGACCCGGTCATTCCGGGCGTTGTCGCCATCCTCACCTCTGACATTGATGTCAGGGGCAATCGGCTGAGATGCAGATCACAGCGTCAGGCCGACCGCGCCACCGGTTCCGCGCCCGTGGACAGCTCCGCCCGGTGCCGACTGTTGGCCCTGATCAGCAGGTCAAGTGCATTCCGGGTCTCGATCAGGTGGGCGATGCCGGCGTCGATCCGGTCGCGCTCGCGCATCATCGCCGTGAACGTCTCCTCGGCGACGCCCAAGTCACCCGGGACGTCCACACATGGCAGCACAGTCGCGATCACCCGGCTGGACATACCCGCGTCGAACAGCTGTCGAATAAGCGACACGCGCTGGACCGCCGCAGCGGAATAGTGACGCTGCCCGGTATCGGAGCGTGAACTAGTCAGCAGGCCCTGCTCTTCGTAGTATCGCAATGAGCGCGGACTCACGCCCGTGCGCTTGGGCAGCTCGCCGATCCGCATTCCTCAAAGCCTACGCTCGCGTGCTCCAGGTTCAGACCGCCGGCGAGCGATGGGCACCCACGGACACCGCCACGGCCGCAGGGTTGTCGTCCCGGTCCCACGACTGAGCACGTTCGTCTGTACACGCCTGAGCACTTTTCTCAGTACGCCGACACCCGCCCTCAAACCGGCCTTGTTCGAATCCTGACTTGCGAAGAATCCCCCCGGAGGATTCGGAACAGGCACTCACCTTGTCATTTATGGTCCGGCGTCGAACGTGGCTCGAACTTGGTCGGCCTTTTCGTAGTTCAGCGGACACGTAGGCGGCCTTCGTCTGATCCTGTGCTCCGTCACAGAGTGGATCAGCGCGAAGGCCGTGGTCGTGAGTTTGGTACATCAGGGCATCCTGCGGGATGCGTTCGCGGAAGTGTCCCACTTCCGGTCGGAGCTGTACGCGTGTCTGACCGCGCGGGGCGCCCCGAGAACTCCGCTCACCAGAACCGCCGTTCTCGGCGTGAGCGCGCCGGTGGCGATGGAGGTCGCCACCGCGTTCGCCGTGTCGTGGAATCCGTTGGTGAAGTCGAAGGCGAGCGCCGTGACGATGACGACCGCCACCAGGAAGGTGATGTGGTCCATTCCTGTATGCAAACAAGCCCAGGCCAATGCCCGGCGAACGCGTGGCAAAGGAAGTACAAGGAGCACGCGCGCAGGTGGTGGGAATCGGCCCGGTCGGGAATACACGGCTGTGCGGGTGACCGTGCGGGGAGGGCGGCGTGCCCATCGGCACGTGCCCGAACGCGACGCTTGACTGTGCGCATGTCGCATCATCTCGACTCACCCCTCGCCCGCCAGGACGTCCGCCTGGACATCACCGACCTGTACGTCTTCCGTGGGGAGACCGGCACCGTCTTCGTCATGGACATCTGTCCCTCCGCGGCCGGCGACGACGCTCGCAAGGGCTTCCACCCCGAGGCGCGTTACGAGTTCAAAATCGACAGCGACGGCGACGCGGTCGAGGACCTCACCTACCGTCTCACGTACGGCGCCCCCGACGCCTCGGGCCGACAGCAACTGCGGCTGCACCGCCTCACCGGCGCCCAGGCCGCCGAGCCCGCGGCAGACGGCACGCTACTCGCCGAGGGCGCCACCGGCGACGAGGTGACCGGCCAAGGCGGCCTGCGGCTGTGGGCAGGAAAGGCCCACGACCCGTTCTGGATCGAACCCGGTGTGCTGGAGGCCATCGGCAACGCCTTCACGGGCGGCACCAAACCCGACCTCTCCCATTGGGACCCCAGCCGCGCGCAGAACCTCTTCGCGGACAACAAGGTGTACACGACGGTTCTGGAGATCCCCGACGGCGAACTGCTCTCCGCCACCTCCGGCCGGCGGAACATCGGAGTGTGGGGCCTCACCACCCTCGCCACCGACTCGGGCGGATGGCGCCCCATCAACCGCGCAGGGCTCCCCATGATCCACCCTCTCTTCACCCAGCACGACGAGACGCTGGGCGACCGGCTCAACACCACCCGGCCCGCCGACGACCTCCAGCACTACGGCAAGTCCGTGACCGACATGATCGCCGCCGTCGTCGCCCAAGGCGGCACGCAGGACCCCCACGCCTACGGCAAGACCGTCGCCGAACGGATCTGCCCCAACGTCCTGCCGTACACGATCGGCACCCCCGCGGTGTTCGGCTTCGCCGGCTGGAACGGCCGCTCCCTCACCGATAACGCGCCCGAGGTGATGTTCTCGCTCGCCACCAACACCGCATGCGGTATCGGCCTCGACCACAACGCGGTCCCGGCGAAGCCGACCACCACCTTCCCGTACGTACACCTCGCGGACTGAGCTTGCCGTTTAACCTCGGCGCTCGATGAGACGGGCGAGTGATTCTGTGGGCCAGCAGAGCCACTGCAGGAGTGGGTCGGTGACCACGAAGTAGTGGGCGCTGACCCAACCTCGCTTCTTGTCCAGGAGAGGCATTGTCAAATCCTGTGGACTGACCCGACAGCCCAATGGCCGGTCGATCAAGCAAGCGGCTTGCGGTAGCGGACGTACTCGTTCCGCCGCCGGAACCCCACACTCTCGTAAAGGTCGTAGGACCGGTGCGGATTTGCCGTGCCCGTGAACAGCCGAGCGGACGTTGCACCCTGCTCGCGAAGGCTTCGCAGCCCGTCCAGCAGCAGGACCCGGCCGATTCCGAGGCGTCGCTGGTCCGTCCGGACACTCAGCTCTTCCACCTCGCCCACGGTGTGGTCGTGACGGCGGATGGAGCAGAGGGCGACGCCGACCATGTCCTGCCCGTTCCAGGCAGCCCTCCAGCATGCCGGGTCGGCGGTGTCGACGAAGTCCTGGAAAGGCCATCTCTGAGTGAAGCCGGTGTCCGCGTACGAATCGACGACCGTCCTCCAGGCTGCACGGTAGTGGCTTGTC
Source organism: Streptomyces sp. NPDC041200 (assembly GCF_055591805.1). NCBI lineage: Bacteria > Bacillati > Actinomycetota > Actinomycetes > Kitasatosporales > Streptomycetaceae > Streptomyces > Streptomyces sp. NPDC041200. Next base: position 3,992 of record NZ_JBVIZF010000008.1, read on the forward strand.
CCGATCGGCCCGGTCCGTATCCCGGCTGGCAGTTCGCCGCCCGGCTCGGGCACCTGCCGCAGATCGCCCAGCTCCAGCTCGACCAGGCTGAAGACACGTCGGTAGTCGGCTGCGCCCAGAAGTGCCGTGGCGTCCTGCTCGGAGGCCATGGCGTTCGCGCCGATCACTGCCGTCCGCGCCGTTCCATGCTGTTTGACGAGTTGGCGGATCCGCTCTTCGGCCCAGCTCAGCATGGCTGAGCCGATGCCCTGGCCGCGATGCTCGGGCAAGAGGTAGCCGCGGTGCAGGTACAGCCACGTATCGTCCCGCTCTTGCCACCACCGGATCGTCGAGTAGCCGACGACGCTCCCGCCGAGCACCACCAGGATCTGGTTCTTCGACGGCTCGTCCAACTTGGCAGAAGCTTCGGCGATCTCGGCCGCCGTCGGGAGCCCTTCCACTACCGAATGGACATCGACCCGGTCCCGTTCAACACACCCCAGCCGCACCGCGGCCATGGCGCCGTGGTCTTCGTCGCCGCGATACGGCCGGAACCCGAAGCCGACCGGAAGGTCCTTTCCTGCCGTGCCATCCAACATGACCGGATGTTCTCGAACTTCGAGGCAGGTCCGCCACCCTATTCACGCCGCGGTCGTCTGCGGCCGTTCAACGAGCTGGCCGCGTTCAAAGCGGGCCCCAGCGCGGACGAGGGCAACGAGGTGGGGTGCATTCACGGCTCGCCAGCGGGCCTGGGCGGACTCGACGAGCTTGAAGACCATCGCCAGGGCGGTGGCCCGGGATCCGGCGCCCTTGGTGACCTTGGTCCGCAGACGGACGGTCGCGAAGGTCGACTCGATGGGGTTGCTTGTCCGCAGGTGGATCCAGTGCTCGGCGGGGAAGTCGTAGAACGCCAGCAGCTCATCCTCGTCATCGACGATCTTCTTGACGGCCTTGGAGAACTTCGCGCCGTACTGCTTGGCGAACGCCTTGACCGCGGCGGCCGCGTGCTCCCTGTCCTCGGCGTTGTAGATGTCCTGGATGGCCTTCTTTGCCGCGGGCTGAGCTGACTTCGGGAGGCTGTAGAGGCAGTTGGCCGTTTTGCGAACCCAGCACCTTTGGTGGCGGGTTTCGGGGAAGACCTCGTTCAACGCGTTCCAGAAGCCCAGGGCTCCGTCGCCGACGGCGAGGACGGGAGCGCGCATGCCGCGCCGCTGGCAGTCCCGCAGCAGGCTCGCCCAGGACTCCGAGGACTCGCGGTAGCCGTCGGCCATCGCGATCAGCTCCTTGGTTCCGTCCGCGCGCACGCCCATGACGACCAGGACCGCGGCCTTCGCCTCCTCTAGCCGTATGCGTAGGTGGATACCGTCGGCCCAGACGTAGACGTAGTCCGTGGCGGACAGGTCGCGCTCGCTGAACGCCTTGTGGTCGGCCTGCCACTGGGCGGTCAGCCGGGTGACGGTGGCCGGGGACAGGCCGGCCGAGGAGCCGAGGAACTGCTCAAGCGCGGGCACGAAGTCCCCGCTGGACAGGCCGTGGAGGTAGAGGAGCGGCAGCACCTCGCTGATCTTCGGGGACTTGCGGCACCACGGCGGCAGGATCACCGAGGAGAACCGCTTGCGGTCGCCGGTTGCCTCGTTGATGCGCTTGTCGTTGATGCGTGGGGCCTTCACCTCGATCACCCCGGCCGCGGTCGCGACCTTCCTGGGCTGGTGATAGCCGTTGCGGACCACCAGGCGGCGCCCACTCTCGTCTTGCTGGTCGGCCAACTCGGCTATGTAGGAGTTGACTTCAGCCTCCAGAGCGGCGGCCAGCATCCGCCTCGCGCCCTCGCGGACGATGTCGTCGATCAGAGAGCCGGTCTCGGTCGTTCCAACGGCATTCACTACGCTTAGCACGGGCGTGCCTTCCCAACCGACGGTGCAACGTCGGCCTACTCGATGACCAGAAGTCGATCACTCGGGAAGGTGCGCCCTTCGGTCCAACCCGAGGCCGATCCACAGGTCATGAGCATTGCTCTGTCCAGGATCTGCGGGGCCTCATCGCGGTAGACGTAGCGGAGATAGCGGCGGCGGATCGGTGCTCCTGCTATCAGCAGTACTGGTGAGGCGACGAGGATGGCCAGCGGAATCAGGGTTTTCACAGCCGTGAGCTTGGCTCTCTCCTCGTAGCGCATGCGCTCAGTGTGCTGGTCCTCTGTGTCGCTCGTCAGCCTGTTCTGCGGGGTTCGGTGCCGACCTTGTGGTGGGTGGGACGGCTGTATGCCTCGCCCGTGGCGAGGACGCGTCCCACATCATGACGGATAGCCGGATAGCGGTTCTTCGAGCCGAGCGGTCGGCCGGGGCCGGGACGAGAGGGTTTCGGTGCACCGGTCGGCGAGCCGGTCTTTGTGTAGAGGTTTCTGAACCCTCTGCGGACGCGGGCGGGTGTGAGCTTGTTCGGCAGAGCGGGTCTCTCCCAGGGGCGTCGGAGGTCGGTGGCCAGCGGTCGAGCGAACCGGAGCTGGGCATAGGCGGCGATCGCCAGCCAGGTCCACCGGTCGGCCGCTTCCGGGCTGCGAAGCCGGGGCCTGGTCCAGCCGAGGGTCTGCTTGAACAAGCGAAACGTGTGCTCGATGTCGAAGCGACGGAGGAAGGACTGCCAGCAGCGATTGACGAGATCGTCCGGGAGGGCGCGCGGCGGATGCTGGCCGCCGCGCTGGAGGCCGAAGTTGACGCCTGCATAGCCGAGTTGGCGCGGGAGAAGGACGAGTACGGGCGCCGGCTCGTGGTCCGCAACGGCCACCACCAGCCGCGCAAGGTCACCACCGTCGCCGGAGTCGTCGAGGTCAAGGCCCCGCGCGTCAACGACAAGCGCGTCGACGAGGCCACCGGCGAGCGCAGGCGGTTCTCCTCGGCGATCCTTCCCGCGTGGTGCCGCAAGTCCCCGAAGATCAGCGAGGTCTTGCCCCTGCTCTACCTGCACGGCCTGTCCTCCAGCGACTTTGTGCCCGCACTCGAGCAGTTCCTCGGCAGCTCCGCTGGCCTCTCCCCGGCCACCGTGACCCGTCTCACGCAGCAGTGGCAGGCCGACCACAAGGCGTTCGGCGAGCGCGACCTGTCGTCCACCGACTACGTGTATGTGTGGGCGGACGGCATCCACCTGCGTGTCCGTCTGGACGAGGCGAAAGCCTCCGTCCTGGTGGTGATGGGAGTGCGGGCCGACGGCGCCAAGGAGCTGATCGCGATGAGCGACGGCTACCGCGAATCGACCGAGTCCTGGGCAAGCCTGTTGCGGGACTGTGCCCGGCGCGGCATGCGCGCCCCCCTCCTCGCGGTCGGTGACGGCGCGCTTGGGTTCTGGAACGCGCTCAGCGAGGTCTTCCCCGAAACCCGCCACCAAAGGTGCTGGGTGCACAAAACCGCGAACGTCCTCGACAGCCTCCCCAAGTCCGCACAGCCCGCGGCGAAGAAGGCCCTGCAGGACATCTACAACGCCGAGGACAAGGAGCACGCCGCCAAGGCGATCAAGACGTTCGCCCGGCAGTACGGCGCGAAGTTCCCCAAGGCCGTCAAGAAGGTCGTCGGTGACGAGGCCGAGCTGCTGGCCTTCTACGACTTCCCCGCCGAGCACTGGATCCACCTGCGGACCACCAACCCGATCGAGTCGACCCTCGCGACCGTCGGCTGCGGACGAAGGTCACTAAGGGCGCTGGCAGCCGAGCCGCCGCGCTGGGCATGGTGTTCAAGCTGGTCGAGTCCGCCCAGGCCCGCTGCCGCGCGGTCAACGCACCCCACCTCGTCGCCCTCGTCCGGGCCGGAGCCCGCTTCGAACGCGGCCAGCTGGTCGAGTGCCCCGAGGCCCTGGCAGCGTGACCAGGTTCAACCGTTCCACCGCACTTGGCAGTTACTCCCCGATCTCCCCGATCTCCCCGATCTCCCCGATCTCCCCGATCTCCCCGATCTCCCCGATCGAGAGATCGCCAGAGACAACCCCAACGCCGCCCGCGAGCATGCCTACCAATCTCTCCACCTGTTCCCGGGGCTCCGGCGCACCGGACCAGCTGGTCATCAGGAGGTGATGGACGGTTCCGACCACGGCGAGTGCGACCGCAGTCGTGTCGGCGCCTGCCGCGAGGCGGCCGAGGCGCTGTTCGGCATCCAGGTATTCCGCGATCGCTTCCTGGATTGCCGAGAAGCCCGGTGCCCCGGCCTCCAGTGCCTGGCGTATCCGGAGGGAGGCGGCAGGGCGCGTCATCGCCAGACCGGCGATCGTCGGACCGCCGGAGTCGAACAGTGCGAGCGCGACGCTGCCGAGGTTGCCTGCCACTGTGTCCTCGCCCGCTCGCCCGGGGAGTTCCTCGGCCTGCCGCGCGGTGCGCGCGAACCTGTCCAGGCACAGATCGGCGACGAACTCGTCCAGCCCGGCGAAATGAGCGTGCAGCAACCCCTTGGCGCAGCCCGCCTCGCCGGTGATTTCCCTGCTGGTCAGGCCACCAGGACCCTCCCGCGCCAACACGCGCTCCGCGGCAGCGAACAGCCGCTCCCGGACGTCGGGCATCGCCACTCCACGCGGTGACATGAGGCCTCTCCCGATGTGATGTCGCGGTCCGCCCCTGGCAGACCCTGGGGGATTGCCAGTATGGGCGTGCGCCCATACTGTTTGGGCGCACGCCCATCATAAGCTCGCCGACCCGGCAGCCCAGCAGGAGGCACCCGATGCGCAACGTCGTCAACACCGAGCAGGCCCAGGCATGGAACGGCTACGAAGGCACGTACTGGGCCCGCAATCAGGACCGCTGGGACGCTGTGAACGCAGGCTTCAACCAACCACTGCTCACCGCCGCCGCGATCGGCGAACACGACCGTGTACTCGATGTCGGATGCGGATCCGGGCAGACGGCACGGCTCGCCGCACGCCAAGCAGCCCAAGGGCAGGTTCTCGGCATCGACTTGTCGGCCCCCATGCTCGAGCGCGCTCGAGCGACCGCGGCGCGGGAGGCCATCGACAATGTGGCGTTCGACCACGCAGACGCCCAGGTCCACTCCTTCGAACCCGGCACTTTCGACGCGGCGATCAGCCGCTACGGGGTGATGTTCTTCGCCGACCCTGTCGCCGCGTTCGCCAATATCGGCCTCGCCCTGCGCCCCGGCGGCCGTTTGGCGTTCATCTGCGCCGCGGACTCCGGGCTCAACGAGTGGGTGCAGGCCATGGCGGCACTGCGGGACTACCTGCCCGTCGGAGACTTCGGAGCACCGGGACTTCCGGGGATGTTCTCCCTGGCGGATCCGGACCGCATCCGCGCGGTGCTGTCCGAAGCCGGGTTCACGAACGTCACTCCGCGGCAGGTGGAGGCGTACGGAAACTGGGGGCGAAACGCCGAGGACGCGGCGGCGTTCCTCCTGGACACCGGCCCCGGACGCCACCTGACCGGTCAGGTATCCCAGGAGACCCAGGACCGCGCACGCGAGGCACTCACGGACCACCTGCGCGACCACGAGGAGAACGGCACGGTCCAGCTGCGCAGCACCGCCTGGCTGGTCACCACAAACCACCCAGCATGATCGTGCTCAGCTGCCGCGGCCATCCACGCAACCTCCACTCCGCCGCAACGGTCGCGATCCACAACTCTTGACAATTGCTCACGTTTTGGTCGTTGGGGAGTACACATGCGCATTGGGGCATCACGCTCGGTCAGTCTGCGTTCCGGGGTTGCCTTGTCCGCTCTCGGTCTGGTGGCCCTCGGCGGTTGCGGCAGCCAGAAGGTAGCTGCCGGCGGTGACACGGATGTACTCGCAGACCGTGCCCGGCAGGTTGCTGCGGCCTGGGACGGGTCGACCGCGGCTGCCGCGTGGCGGGCTGGCTACTACCCCATGGGGGAAGAGGTCCAGCTGCCGCGCGGCGGCCTGCGCGGCCAGGCTGATAAACAGGCTTATAGAGCCCAGAACTTCTTCCTGAGCGGCGAGTTGCCCAACCTCGCGCCGAAGGACGGCCAGGTGACGTGGGCCGGGGGCGACTCAGTCACCCGGCCGCTGGTGGGTGCCGACGAGTTGTACCAGACCCTGACCGGCACCCGCTCCGGTGGAGAACCGCATCTCACCGTGACCAAGGTGAAGCTGGGCGAGATGACGGTGGCCACCAGCCGCGGACCGGCAACGGTCCCGGCCTGGCTCTTCACCCTGGACGGCTATGCCACCCCCCTGAAGCAGGCAGCGGCCGTCCCGTCGAAATTTCCCCCTGCGCCGATCAAGGCCGCTCGGGGCATTCCTGGGTATCCGCTTAACCGGCTGGTGAGGGTCGCCGCTGACGGGCGTTCGGTGGTCGTATTGGCCCTCCACAGGGTCTGCGACGACGACTCCAAGGTGGACGCGTTGGAAACGCGCGGCAGTGTCGTGCTGTCGGCCACCGTCAAGGAGCACGGAGACGGCGGCACCTGCAGCAAACAGGCGAGCTTGCAGCAGGTGACGGTGGAACTAGCCCGACCTGTGGACGACCGAGTCCTGCTCGATGCCCGCACTGGTCAACCCGTTCTTTACAAGGGGTTGGGCGGAATCTCTTCGTCCCCAAGTCGGAGTTGACGCCGCCAGGCTACGGCAGATGCTCGCGGATCACTACGCGGATGAAGGGTTTGGGTTCGATGTAGCGCATGCCCCACCTGTGCCGCACAGGTAGGTGCGGCAACCGGCGCCGAGGTCAGGTCCGCGAGCCGTCCCGGGCGGCCGGTGCGGGCGGACAGGGCACTGCTGTGAACGACTCGTCCTTGCCATCCGGCGAGTCGGAGAAGGAGCAGCGTCGATGCCTTCGTGATACCCGGCGACCCGTCAGTGAGGGGGAAGCGACACTCGCCCGAGCCGCCACCACCGCTGGCCAGCGCGGCCTGGAGCACCAACTGCGCAGCGTCAGCAAGGTCCGCAACAGCAAGGAGTAGCCGTGAGCTCGATCAACCAGGGACGACGCCCGGACCCTCTGGAACGACAACCTCATGGGACAGCGGGTCCAGCGATGCTCGGCTGCCATCGCTCTGGGCAGGTGCGGCATCGGGCCGGTGAGTTCGGCCGCCTCGGCTGAGCCGGGCAGGGTGCCAGCGCCAGCTCAGGAGGAGCGAACCGGCACGGACACGTGTGGGGCTGAAGGGTGTCTTTATCGCCGTACGGTGGTTGACCTGGGTCACCGGCGGTAGACGCGGGATCGATGCCCACCACGGTAAGGATTTCCCAGACCGTCGTCGAGCCGGCCGGGTGTCCGAGCCGGACCAGTTCGCCCTGAGTTCGTCGACAGCCCCAACGCGGATTCTCCCTGGCGAGCCGCAGCACCAGGGCCTTCACCGCACCCGCCGTCGCTTGCTGTAGCCCCACTTCCGGGCGATCAGCCTGCGGTGCCATGCCAACAGCGCCGCGGGGGTCACCGGGAACACCTGCGCCCACCGGAGCCGGGGGATCAGCGAGGACAGCGCTGCGAACCACAACCAGTCCGCATGTCCGTAGGGCGTCGGCCTCGTGAGCTGTATGCCCAGCACCCCGTTCTGGTGCCGCAGCACGAGCAATCCCGCGTTCTTGGCTGCGTCCCGGTGTGGCAGGACCTGAAGGGTGTCAATATTCCGATCAAGCTGCTGAGCTGGGCGTTTCCTGTGGATGGTGAGGCGGTCGGTGCATTCTGCGCGGGCTGTGCGAATCCATCCTTCGGCGAATGCGTTTGACCGTGGGCTTTGCGGCGGGGTCGGGATGACCCCTGTGCCGTTGCCGGCGAAGACGGCGTCGAATGCGGCGGTGAACTTGCTGTCCCGGTCCCGGATGAGGAACCGGAGCCCCTGGCCCTGTCGCCGAGGTCCATGAGCAGGTGCGGGCGAGTTGGGTGACCCATGCGCCGGTCGGGTGGGCGGTGACGCCCAGGACGTGAACGCGCCGGGTGGCGATCTCCATAACGACGAAGACATAGAGACGTCGGAGGAAGACGGTCCCCACGTGCATGAAATCGCAGGCGAGCAGCGTGTGGGCCTGTGAACGGAGATGAGGGCCAGGTCTGCTGGGATGCTCGCTGCGGTGCGGGCGGCAGGCCGGAGCGGCGCAGGACGCGCCGGATGGTGGCGGCGGCGACCCGATGACCGAGCCGTCGCGGTTCGCCTTGGATTCTGACGTATCCCCAGGTGGGGTTCTCTCGCGCCAGGCGCTGGATGAGCGCGACTGCCTCTTCCGGTATCGGTGGCCGGCCGGGCCTGGCGGGTGCCTGCCGCCACTTCTTACGCACCAGACGACGGTGCCAGGCCAGCAGCGTCCCCGGGGTGATCAGCCGATGACGGCGCAAGGCGGAGGGCAGGTGCCGCGCGAGAGCAGAGAGCACGGCACGATCAGCCCATGAGAGCCGCTGCCGCTGGACCTGCCGACGAAGCACAGCGACCTCATGACGAAGGGCAAGGATCTCGGCGTTGTTCGCGGCGGTCGATCGGCCCAGCACAAGGAGGCAACCCAGTAGTCGGCAGAAGATCAGGTAAAGCAGTCGCAGACCCACGATCACTGATCATGCCCATACTCGGGCGATCACAAAGCCCCAGGTCAATCACGGTACGGCAATAAAGACACCCTTCAGGGGGCCCGCAGGATCGTGGCCACAATCGCGCGGTCTCGGTCGCGGCTCCGCGAGGAAGCGGTTACCGAGACGACGCGTTGGTACGCGGACGATCGGACGTGCTCGTCCGCGACGGCATCGTCGATGTCCACGTCGAGGATGCCGGCCCCGCCAGCAACTCGGCCACATCGGAATGCAATGTCATCGCTTCGTCCCTTGTCGCAGGGTTGGTTCTTGGGCGGCCCTCGCCCCGCTCCCGTTCAGCCTGCGGACTGCGGCGAGGTCGGCCTGCGGACAAGCGGGGCACTCGCACCGGGGCCTCAATCGTCGCGTCCCGCTTCCTGGCCTTCGCGTACCCGCTTGTACCGCTCGCCCGGTGATAGGTCCGGGTGCTTCGCCGCCTCCGCGTACGGTTCGGTTTTCATGAGGAGGCTCTGCAGCGTCAGAGCGTGTTCGCCATGCATCTGTTTGGAGAGCCCGAACGGCGACAGGTCCTCATAGGGCATCTCGCCTTCCTTTCCCGCGATCTCGCCGCTGCCGATGGACTCGTGGTCGTAGGGCAGCACACCTCCGCTGTGCACAGGCCGCCACGAGGGCGGTTCATCTTTTACGCTGTCGAATACCATCAGGCCCAGGTAGGTGTGACCGGCCTTGATCCACGGGACGCACGGGACCTGCCATAGCTCTGCACGGAAGCGGTCCGGCAGCTTCCTCGCGTGGTCCCTGCTGTACAGCACCTTGTCGACGACGATCTCTGCACTGCGTTCGCCGCCATCGCGTGCCTGCTTCTCGCTGCCTTCCCTGATGTGGAAGACGGTCATGTGGTCGCCGAACGACACCCAGTCCTGCGCATCCTGTGCTGGATAGTCGGGATAGACGGCGTCGTAGTTGGCATCGGCGCCTCGGCAGCCGTGATAGCCGTCGTCGTCGCCATCGCCCAGGTACAGGCTCCCCGCCACACCCACCACCGCCGCCGCCAGAGCCGCGCTCGCAGCCACCACCGCCCGTCGGCCTCTGGTCCAGTCGCTCCAACGCATAGCCCCTCCTCGCGCACCCAACCGGTCATCCAAGGGACGCTTCCGCGACACCTTGGGTTGTACGTCGCCTCCGGTCGCGGTGCGGTACCGGAGGTGCTCTTCCAGCGTGGCCAGCGCCGCGCGCACCTGGTCGAGCGGGTCGTAAAGAGCTGCTTGCAGAGAGGCGGCCTCGGCTTTTTTCGCGGCCCAGCTCGCCCCGGCCCGACCCAGGTGACCGCGCTCATCGACGAGCACCCGCACCTGGGGGTCGAGCCCGTACTCCGGGAACTTTCCATCCCCCTTCCTCCACCTACTACCGCTGGCGACGCGCCGAGAAGGAGCCGTGCGAACGACGCCGCCAGGACACCGAACTGACCGGCAGGATCCGCCAGGTCCACCAGGACTCCGGCGGCATCTACGGCTCACCACGCGTGCACGCCATCCTCAGGCGTGAGGGCATCCAGGTCGGCAGGAAGCGAGTCGAACGGCTCATGCGCCAAGCCGGCCTGGCCGGGATCAGCCCCCGCAGAGACAAGGGCTTCACCCGCCGCGACCCGGACGCCGACCTCGCTCCTGACCTGGTGCAACGCGACTTCACGGCACCCGCGCCGAACCGATTGTGGGTCACTGACCTGACCATGATCCCCACCAGAGAGGGACCACTGGCTGTCGGCCATCCGGGACGCGTTCTCCCGCAGGGTCGTGGCCTGGGAGACCTCCGCCCACGCAGACGCCGACCTGGTCCTGTCGTCGCTGGAGTATGCCCTCACCAGCCGCGAGGTCGCCCCCGGCGAGCTCGTCCACCATGCCGACCACGGCACGCAATACACATCCATCAAGCTCACGACACGCCTGGTCAGAGCAGGAATCCAGGCATCCATGGGCTCGGTCGGCGACTCGTTCGACAACGCCCTGGCGGAGAACCTGTGGATACTGATCAAAACCGAGTGCATCCGCCGCCGCACCTTCGCGACCAGGGCCGAGGCGAACCTCGCGCTCTTCGAATACATCGACGGCTTCTCCAACCCCCGCCGCATCCAGAAACGGCTCGGCTACCTCAGCCCGGTCGAGTTCGAGGAGAAGCACTACGCCGACCAGGTAGCGGCCGAACCATTGAACCTGAGACCACGTCAACCCGCCCTGACCAGCTCATCGGCCACACCCGCGCAGCGGGGGAACCTCAGCCCGACGAACCGGTTGAGCGCTGTTCGGCCTGCGGTGAGCCAGCGATCCTGGCACCCAGGGCACCCCAGCCACTCCGGCACAGCGCAAGCACGCCGCAAGTACGGGAACCGTGTCAGCGCCCTACCGACGGCTATAGCCGGACCATGAACCACGGTTTGATTGATCCCCAGGGCCGGAGGCAGGGGCGCACGCACCCGTGGCCAGTCCAAACGGATGGCCCTGGGCCCGGGACGGCGTACCTGGTCTACGCGGCAGCCAGCGGCCACGACTCCGACGGATCACCCAGCCACGCCTGGTGGCCCTCCAGCGTGACCGTCAGCCCGAAGTCGAACAGCTCCGCCGCCCTGCGCCTGCCCACCAAGTGAGTGGTGCGGCCGTCTCATGGGCGAGGTTCCGCGGCCCCCACTGGTACATGGTGTCGTCCGCGGCGTACGCTCTGGAGTCGCGACTGCACCACCAGTGCCCACCGTCTTGCGGCCATGCGCAACGCCCGCGAGCCGCAGACTGACGGCGAACTCCGCGTGCGGGTCGGCCAGCAGCGAGACGTCCAGGTCGGTCTTCGACTCCCGGCTCTCTTCCCACGCCCCGGGACCGAACACCTCCGAGATCAGCGGCCGCCGCCGCTGCCCCCGCACAGACATGAAGGTGACCGCGCCCACGAACCGGCCCTCGGCTCGACCATCGTCCACGACGGCTGTACCTGCTCCACCCACGCCCACGGGAATTTCGTCACCGAGGCCGTGGCCACCAGCCGGTCGTACGGCGCGTTCTCCGGCCAGCTCTGCTCGCCATCCGCCAGCCGCACCCTCACGTCGCGGTACCCGGCGTCGAACAGGGCCTCCCTGGCGCCTGTGGCGGTAGGGGGCACGTGCGTCAGCGCGTGTTTCTGATCCCCTGATCTGAGTTGTCTTGAGTCCTACGCTGGCGTGGTGTCCAAGGGCGCCGCAGAGCGGCGCGCCAATTTGGCGCGCCGCCGCTGGATCCGTCACCGGGGCGGGTGCGTTTACTTGTAGATCGCGACCGGCGTTCCGCACTTCCATGCGCCGCCGCTTGCGTAGGAGCAGGCGGTGATCTTGGCGGAGAGGAAGGTGCCACCGTAGTAGGCGTACCGGGTCCCGATCGTCGTCTTGCCACGGTTGTTCACTTCAACGGCTGTCCAGTTGATGTCTCCTTCGGTTGAATGGACGTTGACGTAGACGCCAGCGCCCCCCGAGAAGGCACCGAAGTCCTGCAGAGTGCCGTTGATCTTCACTGCGGTGTTGGTGATGTAGTAGGAACCGGTGAACCTGGCGTCCGGCGCTGACGCGCTGACGCCGACTGCGTGCGCGACGCCGGTGCCGAGCAGGGTGAGTACACCTGCTGCTCCCACAATGCCGGTGGACTTGACTAAGCGGGACAGTCGGGACATTGCAAAGATCCTTTCAGTCAGAGATTCCGCGCTTCGCCCCTGAGCCGATATACGTGCTGCTGGGCAAAGATGACTTCCGTGTCCTGTGCCAACAACTCAGCGCTTAGCGAGGACGTCGTGGCCAAGGACTGTTAGTGCTTGTTTTCGATCCGGTGGGATGTTGGCCAGGATGGCTGGGCGGCTGATCGAGCGTCGACGTGATTTGACCTAGCCCGAATAACGACATCCTGGACATGCTCTGTGCCATGCCGGTACGCATCCACTTCACCACCGAGGACATGGCCCGCACCCGTTGCGCGGAGGCACCCCGTCCATTTCTTGAGCTGAACATCGCACTGCGGCAACTGCAGGAACGCAGTCATCCGACCCGGTTCGGGCCCTGGAGGCGGGAATCGTTGCGGCGCCTGCCCCCAAAGGTGCAGCAGTTGTTCGATCTGATCCCGTCAACGGGCTGGTCGGTGGGTTTCCTCGGCCTCCCGGCGGCCGAGGACATCGGAGAGGTGATGGATCAGATCCGCGCTATGCCTGCTGCCCGGGTCCGGAAGGACATGGAGGTCTGGGCCGGCCGCGACCATCAGCGGCCGGTGCCGGCCTGGACGCAGTCGCTCGGCAGTGACAAAGAGCTGCTGCTGGAGTTGACCGATGTCGCAGCCCACGTGCACCAGCACGTCATCGCTCCCTACCAGCAGCGCATCGATGCTCTCAGCGCCGCGGACCAAGCGCTGCGCAGACGTCAGACCGCCCACGGCGGACTCCATACCTTGCTGTCCGGACTCAACCCCCGCCACATCAAGTGGAAGCCGCCTGTTCTGGAACTCGCCATGGCCGACGGTGCGGACGACGACATTCATCTCTCCGGCCGCGGCCTGCTGCTGATTCCATCGGTCTTCGGGGTCGAATCCCCTGTACTGGGCGTGAGCGCCGAACCCCAGCCGTATCTGACCTATCCCATCCGCCGTAACGACACAGATCTCGCTCTGGCTCCTACGGAGACCGCACGGCTCCTCAGCACCGTCCCCAACTCCCTGACCGCGCTCCTGGGCCACACCCGGGCCATCGTGCTGTGGACCATCGCCCATCATCCCGGCTGCACCACCACCGAACTCGCCCGCCATGCCGGCATCTCCCCGGCCAGCGCCAGCCAGCACGCAACCGTTCTACGCACCGCCGGGCTGACCACCACCGTCCGCCACCACAACACCGCCCTCCACACCACGACCCCGCTGGGCACCAGCCTCCTCAACACCACCGCTTGAGAACTGCGCCGCACATTTCGCGAACGGCGCACTCTCGGCTGGTTCCGCCCCTTTACAGTGCGTGAGCTGGACGTTCAGAAACAGGTACTCACCTTGACATTTATCGTCCAGCGTCGGGGTCTTGCTTGGACGTCAGTCCCATGCGTTGAAGAGCACTCCGCCCAATGTGGTGATGCCGTAGAAGCGAACTTCGCGCTGCTCGCCTTGGGTTAGGACCGAGGTGTCGATGTCCGAGAGCGGCAGAGTGAGCTGCGCGCGATCAAGCACGACAAACCCCAGGTCGGCAAAGGCATGGGCCCACGGTGGTGGTGCGAGGAACTCCTCGGTGTACCAGTCCCGGCGTTCCTGAGCGAATGCGATCCACGGGTGGTAGGCGTGACACAGGATGACGCACTCGCCTGTGCCCTCGATGACCGTCGCGGTGTGAAACGTACGGGGGTACGTCTGTTCCTCTGTCTCGCCCACATGGCCTTTGGCCGCCCGGGCGGCTGCATACAGCGCTGCCCGAAACGTCCGCTGGTCGGTTTCCGGTAGCGGCCCGTCCTTCGGCTGGAAGAAGCCCGTGGCGCCTCGCGGCAGTGTGAACGCTGTGTCCTCGTCTACGGCCATGCGGCTCATTCTGCGAGGAGAAGCCCTGCCGACGTCTCACCTGTGCTCTGAGCTGCTGCTTTGTGCAGTTCTCCGAGGCTTCGTCCCTCTCTTGTGGTGGGACGGGCGAGTATAGGCCTCGCCCGTGGCGAGGACCCGGCCCACATCGTGACGGATGGCCGGGTGGCGGTTCTTCGAGCCGAGTGGCCGCCCGGGACCGGGACGCGTTGGTTTGGGTCCACCGGCTGGGGAGCCGGTCTTCGTACGGAGGTGCCTGAACCCTCGCCGCACGCGCGGGCGGGTGTGAGTCTGTTCAGCGCCGCCTCGCTGTCAGGGACGGTCAGTACAGCGGGACCCGGGTGAGGACGATGTACAGCGGGTCGGCGTCAGGACACGGCCGGCAAGGCCGTCGACTGGTACGTGCAGAACCCGGGAGCCTTCGTGGCCCCGGCTCTTGTCGGTCGGGTGATCACCGGCTCGCCGGTCTGCCCACGGACTGGCCTGCCCGCATGCCCTCGCGGTCTTCGAGGGCGCTGATGGCGGTGGCGGTGAGGCTGTGGGTGATGTGGCCTCGCATCAGCTGGGCGGCTTCGGCGGCGCGGCCGTCCGTGATGAGGGAAACAAGTTGGTGGTGTTCCTGTAGATCCCGGGTGCGGGGTTCGTCACCGGGCGGGAGTTCGAGGCCGAGGCGCCGGTAGCGATCGGACTTGTCCCACAGGTCGTCCAGGAGACGGATGAGGACGTCGTTGTGCGAGGCCCGGTACAGCGCCTGGTGGAAGGCGCGGTGGGCCGTCAGTGCCTCTTCCCCCCATTGGCGGGTGACGGGGAGGAGCTTGTCGACGGCGGCCTGCATCGTGGCGATGTCGTCGTCGGTCCGTCGCTGGGCGGCAAGTTCGGCGGCGGTCGGGTCCAGGGACAGGCGGACTTCGAAAAGCTGGCGGGCCTCGTTCGAGTTCATGACGGAGACCCGGACGTCGCGGTGGGTGTCGACGGTGACGAGTCCCTCGCTGCTGAGGCGGCGGATGGCCTCGCGCAGGGGCGTGATGCTCATGTTGAGGGACTCGGCGAGGTCGTACTGGGCGAGCCGTGACCCGGCAGGAAGAGTGCCGACGAGGATCCGATCGCGGAGTTCTGCGTAGGCGAGGTCGCTCTTGCTGAAGAACAGGTTCTGTCCTGCCATGGCCCCCTGACCATTCCTTTCCGGAGGTTCCCCACCCCTTGACATCCCGCCTCGGACCAGCCCACTCTAACACGTCGCATCTTATAAGATATGAGAAAGGCCCCGCAGTGAAGATCACCAACGTCTACGAGGGCGTCGTTCCGATCAGCTCCTCGATCCGCAACGCCTGGATCGACTTCAGCTCCATGGACTGTTCGATCGTGGCGATCGAGAGCGACGTCATCCGGGACGGCAAGCCCGTGGTGGGCTATGGCTTCAACTCCAACGGCCGCTACAGCGCCGGCGAGATCCTGCGCCGCCGGGTCCTGCCCCGCCTCCTCGAGGCCGAGCCCGGCAGCCTGCTCGATGAGCAGGGCGGCCTGGACCACGCCAAGGCGTGGGACGTGATGATGCGTAACGAGAAGCCCGGCGGGCACGGCGAGCGCTCGGTCGCGGTCGGTGTGGTGGACATGGCCCTGTTCGACCTGGCCTCCAAGATCGAGGGCAAGCCGCTGTACCGGTATCTGTCCGAGCGCTACGGCGACGGGCAGCCCGACGACTCCGTCTTCGTCTACGCCGCCGGCGGCTACTACGCCCCTGGCAAGACCCTCACCGACCTTCAGGACGAGATGCGCAACTTCCTCGACCTGGGCTACGACGTCGTCAAGATGAAGATCGGCGGCGCTGACCTGGCGGAGGACCTGCGCCGTATCGAGGCCGTCATCGACGTCCTGGACGGCGACGGCTCCCGGCTGGCCGTCGACGTCAACGGCCGCTTCGACCTCAACACGGCCCTGGAGTACGGGCGGGCCATCGAGCCCTACGGACTGTTCTGGTACGAGGAGATCGGCGATCCGCTCGACTACCACCTCAACGCCACCGTCGCCGAGCACTACGCCGGCTCCATCGCCACGGGCGAGAACCTCTTCTCCCTCCAGGACGCCCGCAACCTGATCCGCTACGGCGGCCTGCGCCCCGACCGCGACACCATCCAGGTCGACCCCGCGCTCTCCTACGGTCTGGTGGAGTACCTGCGCATCCAGGACATGCTCCGTCAGCACGGCTGGTCATCGAGGCGCTGCATCCCGCACGGCGGGCACCAGTTCTCCCTGCACATCGCAGCCGCCCTCAAGCTCGGCGGCAACGAGTCCTACCCGGGCGAGTTCCAGCCCACCGGCGGATTCGCCGACGACGCCGTCGTCGAGAAGAGCCGCGTCGGTCTGACCGACACCCCCGGCATCGGCTTCGAGAGCAAGGCCGCCTTCTACAAGGTGCTGCGCGCCCTGCACAGCTGACCGCCACCCCACCGCAGACGCGCCCGCCACCGGGCGGGCGCCGTCGGCCTGCGCCGCCGGATACGGGCGCCACACATGAGATCGGGGGCGCGCGAGCCGCGTCGCGTCCCCTGCACCCCCCACGGGACAGGGCTATACACGATCGTCGTGCAAGGGAGCACCAACGATGACAAGCACCACCACCGCCGGCCGGCCGCAGCGGTCACGGCTGAGCCGTCTCATACGGGAGCTGTGGTTCCAGGTCGTACTGGCCGCCGTCCTCGGCATCGCCGTCGGCATCCTCGCGCCCGGGCTGGGTGAGGACCTGAAGCCGCTCAACGACTGGTTCATCGCACTGGTCAAGATGATCGTGGTCCCGGTCGTCTTCTGCGTGGTCACCACCGGCATCGCTTCCATGGACAACCTGCGCAAGGCGGGCCGGATCGGTGTGAAGGCGATCGGCTACTTCCTGGTGCTGTCCCTGGTGTCCATGCTGATCGGGCTGGTCGTCGCCAACATCTTCCAGCCCGGCTCCGGCCTGCACGTCGACCCCTCGTCACTGAACGCCGACGACGTGCCCAAGTCTGACACCGAGCACGCCACCTTCACCGGCTTCATCTCCTCCCTCATCCCCGCATCCCTGCTGGGCGCGATCACCGGGGATGCGATCCTGGCCGCGCTGATGGTCTCGATCGTCTTCGGTGCGGCCCTGAACATGGCCGGCGAAGAAGGGGCACCGCTGACCCGCGGCATCAAGGCGCTGTCGGACGTCGTCTTCCGCATCGTGGGCTGGGTGATGCGGCTCGCGCCCTTGGGTACCTTCGGCGCCCTGGCCACCGTGGTCGCCACGTACGGCGCCGAGAGCCTCAAACAGCTCGCCTACCTCATCATCCTCTTTACCGCGACCTGCATCATCTACGTCCTGGTCGTCCTCGGCGCCATCATGCGGGCCTGCCGCCTGAGCCTGTTCGGCCTGATGCGCTTCCTCAAGGCCGAACTGCTCGTCGCCCTGAGCACCTGTTCCAGCGAGGCCGTCCTGCCCCAGCTGGTGCGCAAACTGGAGATCCTCGGCATCGGCCGACCCGTGGTCGGCATCGTCATCCCCTCCGGGTTCTCCTTCAACCTGGACGGCTCCGCGGTCTACCTCACGATGGCCTCCCTCTTCCTGGCCCAGGCCATGGGCATCGACCTGTCCTGGCAGCAGCAGCTGATCATGGTCGGCGTCATGATGCTCACCAGCAAGGGCACCGCCGGGATTGCGGGCGGCGCGTTCATCGTCCTCGCCAGCACCGTCACCGCGGTCGGCCACATCCCGCTCGCCGCCCTCTCCCTGATCGTCGGAATCGACCGCATCCTCAACGAGGGCCGCGTGTTCATCAACGTCCTCGGCAACGCCGTCGCCACGATCGTGATCGGCAAGTGGGAGAACGACTTCGACACCGAACAGGCCCGCAAGGTCCTGCACTCCCGCACCACCACGCCGCCGCAGGCCGAGTTGGACACCGCCAAGGTCGGCGCCGACAAGTAGCCGTGCCCGTTGGCAACGCGGTCTTTGAGCTGACGGCCACGATGGAGGCGCTGGGCGGTTCGGTCACCGCTTTCGCCGTCGCCGCCGTCGCCGACCGTCTCGATCGGTCCTTCCTTGAGATTCTCGACGGAGTGCCTGGGCCCGGTGCTCATCGGCCGGACGGCCCCGGGGATCTCCAGGGCCCCGGCTTGTGCCGACTGTCACCTCGCCTGTATCCGCTCGAAAGCCGCCCCTCGACCGCGGCGGCATTGAGGAGCTCGCGCGGGGCGCCACGCATCGACACGCCTGGCGGGCCTTGGGCCCTTGCCGGGTTCCCGTCGTCGGGCGATCTGTCCGCCAGCTCAGGCCGGGGAGCCCGCGCAGGTGAATCGCGGGAGGCCGACCTTCTCTCTGGTAATTGACAGGGTACGAGCGTACCTCTTAACGTACCCAAATCCAGGGGCGACGCCGTCAGCTCAACGAGGAGCGCCGATGCAGCACCTATACGAGATAGATGTCCAGGTTCCGATGCGTGACGGCGTAGCCCTCGCCGCCAACGTGTGGCATCCGGCCGCCGGGGAGGCTCCGACGCTGCTCGTGCGCCTGCCGTACGGCAAGGACGTGATGGGCTTCGGTCAGTCAGCCATCCCCGACCTCCTGACCTTGGTGGAGGCGGGCTACGCGCTGGTGGTGCAGGACTGCCGGGGCACCCACCGCTCGGAAGGCGAGTTCGTTCCCCATATGGCCGATCGGACCGACGGCGAGGACACCGTCGCCTGGATCGCCGACCAGCCGTGGTCGGATGGCACGGTGGGTATGTACGGGCCGTCCTACCTGGGGATGGTCCAGTGGGAGACCGCCGTAACCGGCGCCCCCGCCCTCAAGGCGATCGCGCCGACCTTCACCTCGATCGACAACTATGAAGCACCCTGGTACTCCGTCGGCGGTGCGCTCTCACTGAGCCTGGTCACGATGTGGAACGCCATCATGTACGCGGCCGACGCGCAGCGGTCCCTGGCGGTCGGCAAGGACACCCTGTCCCAGCTGCAGCAGCTCGGTCAGGCGGCGCTGTTTCCCGAGCCTCTCAACGATGTGCTGCCGACGGCCGAGGTTCCGGTCTTGGCGGCGTACGGCAAGTGGTGGGACGACTGGATGGCCCACCCGTCCCACGACGGATACTGGGACGCCATGGAGCTCACACCCGAGCTCAAGAACGTCACTGCCCCGGCGCTCAACATCGGCGGCTGGTACGACCTCTACATCGGCCAGACCGTCCGCACCTACACCACCGCCCGTCGGCAGGCTGGCAGTGCGCACGCGCGCGAGGGGCAACGGCTGATCATCGGTCCGTGGGATCACGTGTCCGCGAGTGGCGTCTATCCTGACCGCTCCTTCGGCCCGCTGGCCAGTGCCCAGATGATGGGCCTGACCGGCCTGCATGTGAAGTTCTTCGACCGCTGGCTCCGCGGCGACACCACCGCTCTCGACGACGTGGCGCCCGTGAAGATCTTTGTCATGGGTATCGACCAGTGGCGCGACGAGCAGGAGTGGCCGCTGCCCGACACGAGGTGGACCGATTTCCACCTCACGAGCGCCGGTCACGCCAACACCGCGGACGGCGGCGGCGTGTTGACCACCGAGGCGCCGACCGATGCCGGGCACGAGACCTACCTCTACGACCCGCGCCGCCCGGTTCCCTC
Organism: Streptomyces sp. NPDC041200; assembly: GCF_055591805.1. NCBI lineage: Bacteria > Bacillati > Actinomycetota > Actinomycetes > Kitasatosporales > Streptomycetaceae > Streptomyces > Streptomyces sp. NPDC041200. Next base: position 23,602 of record NZ_JBVIZF010000008.1, read on the forward strand.
GGCCGGCGGGGCGTCCATGCCGACGACGCCGGGGTTCTGCGGTCCGGTCGATCAGCGGACCGTCGCGGGCCGAGAAGACGTACTGTGCTTCGCCGGGCCCGTGCTCGAGGAGCCCGTCGAGGTCACAGGTCCGGTCAGCCTGACCCTGTTCGTCTCCTCTTCGGCGGTGGACACCGACTTCACCGCCAAGCTCGTCGACGTCTTCCCCGACGGCAAAGCGATCAACCTGTGCGACGGCATCCTGCGCACCCGCTATCGAGGCGGCCTCGCCACGGAAGAACTGATGGACCCCGGCACGGTCTACGAGATCACCGTGGACATGACCGCCACCTCCAACGTGTTCCTTCCCGGTCACCGCATCCGCGTGGACGTCTCCAGCAGCAATTTCCCCCGCTACGACCGCAACACGAACACCGGCGGCGTCATCGCTCGGGAGAGCGAGGAGCAGATGATCCCCGCGGTCAACCACATCCATCACGGGCCGGACCACCCCAGCCGTCTGGTGCTGCCGATCATCGGTCGGAAGGGTCAGCAGTGAGCGCCGCCGACCGGGTTGTTGAACTGACCGCGACCTTCGCGGCTCCTTCCGTCAACGTGGCCTGGCTGCTGTGCGACCGGCACCCTGCCGACCGCGTCGCGTTCACCGTCGTCGACGGCGCCGGTGGAGCTTCCACCCTGTCCTACGAAGAGCTCGCGGCGGACTCCCACCGCTGTGCGCGGGCGCTGCAGGGGCTCGGCGTCGGTCCGGGTGCCCGGGTGGCGACCCTGATGGGCAAGAGCGCCGACCTGGTCACCGTCATCCTGGCGATCTGGCGGCTCGGTGCGGTCTACGTCCCGCTGTTCACCGCGTTCGCGTCCCAGGCCATCGCCCTGCGCCTGGAAGGCTCCGGCGCGCACGTGGTGGTCGTCGACCCGGACCAGCGCCACAAACTCGACCCGGGTCCCGACCTGCCGGACGACCCTCAGCGCCGCGTCGTCGTCACCGGAACCGCGGCCTCCCGCGGTGACGTGTCGCTAGCCGGCCTCATCGCGACCGCGTCGCCGGAGCCGGTGCCCGCCATCCCCACGAGCGGGGACGGGCCGCTGGTGCACATGTTCACCTCCGGCACCACCGGCAAGCCCAAGGGGGTCGTCCACCCCGTCTCCTACATCGCCGGATGGCAGGTCTACCTGGAGTACGCCCTGGGTGTCGCCCGGGGCAGCAGCTACTGGTGCGCCGCCGACCCCGGCTGGGCCTACGGGCTGTACGCCGCCATCGTCGCTCCGATGGCGGCCGGCATCCCCAGCCTGCTGCTGTCCGGCGGGTTCTCCGCCGAGACGACCTGGCGCACCCTCGTCGACCACCAGGTCACCGATTTCACTGCCGCCCCGACCGTGTACCGGGGACTGCGCTCCTCGTCGGTGCCGGTGCCGCATGGACTGTACCTACAGCGGGCGTCCAGCGCGGGGGAGCCATTGACTCCGGAGGTCAACGAGTGGGCCGGCTCCGCGCTCGGCCTCGCTGTGCACGACCACTTCGGCCAGACCGAGGTCGGGATGCCCCTGGCCAACCACCACCATCCTGAACTCGCCCGTCCGCTCCAGGCCGGATCGATGGGCCGGCCACTACCCGGCTGGAGCCTGACCGTCCTGGCCGACGAGAAGGACGAGCCCGCCGAACCAGGCGTGCTCGGCCGGGTCGCGATAGACGTCGCCGGGAGTCCGCTGATGACCTTTAGCGGCTACCAGACCCCCGGGCAGAGCGACGCCAAGTTCACCGCCGACGGCCGCTGGTACCTCACGGGCGACGCCGGGCGCATCGACGCCGACGGCGACTTCTTCTTCTCCTCCCGCGACGACGACGTCATCATCATGGCCGGCTACCGGATCGGGCCGTTCGAGATCGAGAGCGTCCTCGCCCAGCACCCCGCCGTCGCCGAGTGCAGCGTCGTCGGCGCACCCGACGACGTCCGCGGCGAGGTCATCGAGGCGTACGTCGTCCTCCGCGAGGGTGACGACGCCTCGCCGGAACTGGCCGCCGAACTCCAACTGCTGGTCAAGACCCGCTACGCCGCCCATGCCTACCCGCGCTCGATCCACTTCATCGACGCCCTGCCCAAAACCCCCAGCGGCAAGACCCAGCGCTACCTGCTGCGCAGCCGCCGCCGCACCGAACTCGCCATCCCGGAGCCACCACGTTGACCGACACCGAACCTCTGCTCGTCGAGCAACACGGCACCGTCCGATGGCTGTTGCTCAACCGCCCCGAGCGGCGCAACGCCCTCGACGTCCCCCTGATAGAAGCCCTGGACAAGCAGATCACCAGCGCCGAGGCCGACCCCGGCACAGCGGTCATTGCCGTGGCAGGCAGGGGGCCGAGCTTCTGTGCCGGCGGGGACTTCCACCAGTTCCTGGAACTGCACGACAGGGGCGACAACCCGGTCGACTTCCTGACCGACGTATCGGCTTGCTTCAGCCGCATCGCGGCCAGCCCGAAACCATGGGTCGCCGTCCTGCATGGTCACGCCGTCGCCGGGGGCCTCGAACTCGCGCTGGCCTGCGACGTCGTTGTCGCCGCCGACACCACGCTCATCGGCGACGGCCACCTCAACCGGCGGCTGGTACCGGCCGGCGGGTCAAGCGTCCGGCTGCCCGGTGCGGTCGGACGCGGACTGTCGCGCTGGCTCCTGCTCACCGGCGAACTGCTGCCCGCGACCTCTTTCGCGAACACCGGCTGGATCCACGCGATCGTGCCCGAGGCCGACCTCGAGGCCACCGCCACCCGCGTCTGCCGGCAACTGGCCGACCGCAACAGTCCTGCCCAGCAACGGCTCAAGACGCTGTTGCACCGGATCGACGGCGTCGCCCCCGAGCAGGCCCTGCGCGAGGAACTGGCCACCTTCGCCGAAAACTGGTCGGCGAGCTCCGTAGCCGACGCCCTGCGGGCCTTCCTCGCACCCCATACCACCACGAAAGCGGACTACGAGTGAATCGCTACCACGGACGGGTCGTCGCCATCACCGGCGCTGCACAAGGTCTCGGCCTCGCGATGGCGACCCGGTTCGCCGCAGAGGGCGCCACCGTCGCGCTGGCCGACGTCAACGAACAGGCCCTCACCGACGCCGCCGGGACCATCGCCAACGCCCACGACGCGAAACTCCGCGCCGACGTGGTGAACGTGACCGAGTCTGCCCAGGTCGATGCCTGGATCGGCGGCGTCACCGCCGATCTCGGCCGCCTCGACGTGCTCGTCAACAACGCCGGTATCATCCGCGACAACCGCGTCGAGGACATCACCGACGACGACTGGCACGCGGTCATCGACGTCAGCCTCACCGGCGGCTTCCACTGCGCCCGCGCCGCGTTCGGCCCCATGAAACGCCAGGGTTATGGACGCGTCGTCAGCTTCTCCTCCATGTCATGGCGCGGCAATTTCGGCCAGACCAACTACGTGGCCGCCAAGGCCGGCATCGTCGGCATGACCCGGACCCTCGCACTCGAGGGTGCCCGCCACGGCATCACCGCCAATGCCATCGCCCCCGGCCTCATCGAGACACCGATGCTCGCCTCCATGAACGGTCCCGCGCGCGATAAACTCACGAACAAGGTCCCGATGCGCCACACCGGCAGGCCCGAGGACATCGCCGAAGCCGCGGCCTTCCTCGCCAGCGAAGCCGCGGGCTACATCACCGGCATCGTCCTCGACGTGGACGGCGGCATCTCCATCGGATCCTCGATCCGGTAACCGCGAGCCCTTGGACGAGCAGGTGATCAGCCGCTGCATGAGCCTTCGTCGTCCGGCCCAGCCACGCTGACCGGGCTGACCCGGTCGGCAATTGTGCAAGCCGTGATCGTCTCGTCATGGTATTTGGGCCGGGAGGCACTCATGCAGGGTGTACTCGTCATCGCGTTCGATGGTCCTGGCGCCCTGGTCGTACGAGAGCTTGCGGATCCGGAGGCTCAAGAGGGCCGGGTCCTCATCGATGTCGACTGCGGTCCGCTGCTGCTGCGGACGTCGCCTAAAAAGGCCGACACCCTTGTTCGACGTACTCACGGAGAGACTCCACGCGGGTACGTTGGGCGGTACGCTAGTACCCATATGCAAGGGTCGGCCTTCCGGCCCGGACGACCACCCGCCGCTTCCGGCGGAGACGCTCATGGGAGACTGCTGCGGTGACGGCCCAAACTGACCCGCGTGACCGACGCCCGCGCCGAACGGCGCGCAGACGGGTCGTCGACACACGTCGGCGGGACGAACTGCTGCGCCAGGCCGAGACGATCATCCTGACCGAAGGCTTCACCGCGGTGACCATGGATGAGCTCGCCCAGCGACTGGGGTGCTCCAAGGCGACGCTGTACAGCCTGGCCTCCACGAAGGAACAGCTGGTCCTGGCGGTCACCCGCGCCTTCTTCCGGGATGCGACAGCCGAGATCGAACAGGCTGTCCAGGCCGAGCCCGACCCCAGGCAGCGCATCCGGACCTATCTCGCCGGCGTCGGCACGGCCATGCGTCGGCATTCCCACGCCTTCTACGACGACATGGTCGGTTACGAACCGACCGCACGGATCTATCGCACGAACTCCGCCGCCGCGGCGCGCCGAGTCCACGAACTGATCGAGGAGGGTGTGCAGACCGGCGTTTATCGCGCGCTCAACGGCCAATTCGCCGCCCAGGTCGTGGCGGTCACCATCGACGCGGTCCAGTCGGGGATCCTCCTGGAGAGGACCGGCCTGACCGCCGGCGACGCCTTCTCCGAGCTCGGTGACCTCCTGCTGGACGGGATCAGTTCGGAGCAGGGCGCCTTCGAGCCTCCTTCCACAGCTGTGCGCTCCCCCAGGGACCAGGCCTCGGCGCCCAGGTAAAGCCCGAGGAAGGGGCGCACCTCGCGGATCGTCTCTGACAGGCACCACCTTCTTGGTGGTGTGGGCGTGGTCCATCGGCTTGACGAACTCCGGCCGCGCCTTCGTTTCTGCGAGCCTGGAGTGCGACGCCGCTGTGTCACGGCGGCGTCCGGGGTAGTCGAGGGTGCGTTCAGCCATCTCGGGCCCGATGCCGGGGGCCCTTCGGCCGGGGGTGTGGAGACCTTGTGGGGCTCGGATAATCGTCGCTCCTGGTCAAGCGGCATATCTGTACTCGTTGATCACGCCGCCGAGGATGCGGGTGCGCAGGACTATGCGGCTGGTCGGCTCCAGGACTGTAGGTGGTTGTCCGTGAGCTTGGGGAGGTAGTTGGCGTCGGGCCCGGTGGGGGCGGTGCGCGTTGTAGTGCCTCTGGTACGTGGCCAGGACGTGGCGCGCGTGAGCTTCGCCGAGGATGAGTAGGTGGTCCAGGACTTCTCGGCGGAGGGTGCCGACCACGCGTTCGCAGTGGGCGTTGGCCTTCGGTGCGCGGGCCGGTGTCTTGGTGATCTCGATGTCCTCGGCCTGGAACACGGCCGGTGCAACAGCGCCGCCAGGAACGCTCGATCGCTCGGCGTGAACCGGGCTTTCTGCTCGCCCAGTTGACGTTCCAGCACGGTGATCTGGTGGCGCAGGGCGAGGATCTCGGCGTCCTTGTCCCGGTCGGTCATCGGCAGCAGGCGAAGCATCGCGAACGCGTTTGTCACACCCAGGTAAGCCAGCCGCAGCAGCACGATCGATCATCATGACGCCGTGATGGCAACTGTGCGAGAGCGCCAGCTCGAAGCGGACGCGGCCAAGATTTCGGGACACCCGAAGAACCGCCCCCGCCAGGGCGGATGAGGTTTCCGGCAAGGGCAACGCCACCGCCGGCGAAGACCTTCCTTATGAGTCCGCCCTCGGTTCGAGCACTACGGAGCGACAACGACCTCCGCAAATGCGGAGCGCAGCTCAGGGGGAGGCGTCTGGTCGGTGACGAGGACATCGATGACCGACAGGTCACCGAGGGCCATCGCCTTCTTGCGGTCGAACTTGGTGTGGTCGGCGGCGACAACGACCCGGTCCGCGAGATCGAGAAGTGTGCGGCGCACTTCGACCTCGGCGGGGTCGAAGTAGGTGATCCCGCGGTCGACGGACAGTCCGCCGCAGCCGAGGATCATCAGGTCCAGATGGATCTGCGGCCTTTCCTGCGCGGCCGTGGAGGCGACCAGGCTCAGTTCGGGTGTCATGAGCCCGCCCAGGACGAGGACCCGGCTCCTGGTGTCGCGCAGTTCGAACGCCGCGTGGAGCGAGTTGGTGATCACGGTCAGATCGTCCCGGACGGCGAGTTCCGCGGCAACGGCGGTACAGGTGGTGCCGGTGTCGACGCCCACCGAGGCACCTGGCTTGACCAGGTCCGCCACGGCCCGCGCGATTTTCGACTTCTCGGGCATCATCGTCGAGGACCGGGATCCGTAGGCGGGTGCCCGGCGTGGCACGGCGCCGCCATGGACCCGGTCCAGCAGTCCTGCTTGATCGAGCTCGGCCAGGTCGCGGCGGATCGTCATGCCGGACACGCCGAAGCGCTCCGCGAGTGTGTTGACGTCGACCTGCCGGGATTCCTGCAAGGCACTGAGGATGGCTCGCTGTCGGGAGTTGCGCACGGGTTCCATCTCGTCTTGAGCCACGCTCATCACGCTATCCGGCCTCCTGCCCTGGGGTTCAACCAGGGGTGACCCATTGCTGCCACCCCGTCGGAGCGGTGTTCATGTGAACATTACAGCGACTCGTTCGGCCTGTCGCGACGCTCGCACACGTGGGTGGGTTCGGCTCGATACGGACGATTCCGATGGCGAGAACCCATTGACCTGCCCGCTTCCTGAAGCTACGGTCCGAGCACCCAATGTTCATTCGAACATCGTCGTTCGGAGGTCCCCATGGCTGTGCCCATCAAAGCCGGCATTGAGAAGGTGCCTGGCGGGCTGATGCTCGTCCCGATGCTCGTTGGAGCCGTGGTGCACACGGCGGCGCCGGGCTCAGGAGAGTTCTTCGGCTCCTTCACCGGAGCCCTGTACACGGGCCTGCCCGCGATCCTGGCCGTCTTCTATGTGTGTCTGGGCTCGACCCTGGATGTGAAGGCGACGCCCTACATCGCGAAGAAGGGCGGTGTGCTGCTGGGGACCAAGGTCCTGTTCGCGCTGGTCGTCGGTATCGTCCTGGGGAGGTTCCTCGGCGAATCGCCGGTCAGCGGCGGAGTCTTCGCGGGGTTGTCGACGCTGGCGGTCGTGGCGGCGCTGAACGACACCAACGGCGGCCTCTACATGTCACTGATGGCCCAGTTCGGACGCAGGCGCGACGTCGGCGCCTACAGCGTCATGAGCCTCGAGTCCGGCCCCTTCCTCACCATGGTCACGCTCGGCGTCGCCGGTCTGTCCGCCTTCCCCTGGCAAACCCTGGTGGGGGCGATCCTGCCCCTGGTGCTCGGGATGCTCCTGGGCAATCTCGATCCCGAGATGCGGCGCTTCCTGGCCCCCGCCGTGCCCGCCCTCGTGCCGTTCCTCGGGCTTTCACTGGGACTCACGCTCAACCTGACCGCCGTCTGGGAGGCCGGTCTGCTGGGGATCGGACTGGGGTTGTTCGTGGTGCTGGTCGGCGGGGCGGTGCTGTTGCTGGCCGACAAGGTGAGCGGCGGCGACGGTATCGCGGGCCTGGCTGCGGCGACCACCGCCGGCAACGCGGCAGTAGTCCCCTCGATCGTGGCGGCCGCCAATCCCGTCTACGCGCCGGCCGCCCAGTACGCAACCGTGCTCGTCGCTTCATCGGTCGTGGTGACGGCGATCCTGTGTCCGCTGATCACCCTCTTCTGGGCACGCCGGATCCTGAAGCAGCCCGCCGCGGCCGACGAGGCCGGCGATGCGACAGCCGACGGCGACGGGCCGTCCTCCGCCCCGCACCACCTGTCCGGCGGGAACAGGGAAGCTGCCGCACAGCACGACGGCACCTGAGACGAACGATCTTCACACCGCAGTCGTCGAGAAACGGAGAGCACATGCGTGACCAGCGGGTCGTGCGCTGCACCTACTACCTGGAATCGGAGATCGATCCGGAACAGGCTGCCGCGGCCATGGCCGGGGAGCAGTCCAGCGGCACCTTCGTTGCTGTGCCCGGCGAGTCCCCCCGCATCCGCGAACGGCATGCCGCGCAGGTCGTCAGCGTGCGGGACCTGGGCGCGCGCAGCCCGTCGTTGCCGTCGCGTTCGCGCCCCGAGGCCGTGCGGGCCGCTCTTGTGGTGGTCGAGTTCCCGATGGAGAACATCGGGACCGACCTGGCGACTCTGCAGACCACGGTCGCGGGCAACCTTTTCGAGCTGGGTGAGCTGTTCGCCTGCCGCCTCCAGGACATCGAGCTGCCGGAGGAGTTCGTTGCCGCTCACCCGGGCCCCGCGTTCGGCATCCCGGGCACCCGCAGGCTGATGGGGGGTGCCGAGGGAGTCATGATCGGCACCATCATCAAGCCGAACGTCGGTCTGGACGAGAGCGAGTTCCGCCTGGTCGTACGGGAGTTGGCCAGGGCGTCGGTCGACCTGATCAAGGACGACGAGCTGATGACCGATCCGGCGTACCTCCCGCTGGAGCGCCGGGTCGCCGTGGCCACCGAAGAGATCCGGGAGGCCGAGCAGATCACCGGCCACCCGGTCATGTACGCCTTCAACATCACGGGGGACCTCGCCGGGCTCCGCCGGCGCCACGACCTGGTGGTCGGGGCGGGCGGCCGGTGCGTGATGCTCAACGTCCCCGTCATGGGACTGCCCGCGCTGGCCTGGCTGCGGGAGGTCGCCGAAGTCCCCGTGCACGGACACCGCGCCGGTCTGGCCGGATCGATGCGCTCGCCGGCGCTGGGGATGTCGTACCGGGTGTGGCAGCAGCTGGCCCGCCTGGCGGGAGCCGACCATCTGCATGTCAGCGGTCTCGGCAGCAAGTTCTACGAGACCGACGAGGAGGTCGCGGCACACGTCCGCGGCCTGCTCGAGCCCCTGGGCAAGACGCTGAGTCCGGTACCGACCCTGTCGTCCGGCCAGAACGTCACCACCCCGGCACCGACCTTCACCGCGGTCGGCTCGACCGACCTTCTGATGCTCGCGGGCGGAGGCGTGGCTGCGCATCCCGACGGACCGGCGGCCGGCGTGCGCAGTCTCCGGACCGCCTGGGCGGCTGCCGTCGACGGTGTTCCCCTGAAGGTGGCGGCACGCGCGGCGGCCGAGGCAGGCGACCCGGCGCTGCTGCACGCGGGGCGCACGTTCGGAGGTGTGGCCTGACATGACGTACGTCAGTTTCGTGGCCGACGACCTGACCGGTGCCAGCGACGTCCTCGCACAGGCCCACCGCCACGGTCTCGACGCCGTGCTCGTCATCGGGGACGGAAACCGGCCGCTCCCCACCGACTGCGATGTCGTCGGGATCGCCGGACCGTCGCGTTCGCTCGGCGGAGCCGCCTTCGACGAGCTGGTGCGTGCACAACTGGAACGCATCGCCACCGCCGATGCGAAGGTGCTGATCTACAAGGTCTGCTCCACCTTCGACAGCGCCCCCGCACGCGGCAGCATCGGCAGAGGCATCGAGCTGCTGCACGAGTGCTTCCCCCACCACGGCCCGGTCGCGGTCGCACCGGCACAGCCGGGATTCGGCCGGTACACCGCCTTCAGCAACCACTTCGCCGGCTATTCCGGCGACGCCTACCGCCTCGACCGGCATCCCGTCATGGCGCAGCATCCGTCGACTCCGATGCACGAGGCCGACCTGCGGCAGGTGATCGCCGAGCAACTGCGTACCGGCGAGGCCCCCGCAGCCATCCACCTCCCTGCACACGCCGATGGTTCCTTCGGCGAGCAGTGGGCGACGCTCCGCCGGTCCAGCCGGGTCGCCTTCGTCGTGGACGCCGTCGAGGACGGCCACCTCGATACCCTCGCGCTGGCACTGCGAGAGGACAACACCCGGCAGGGCCCGTCGATCGTGGTCGGCTCCGGCGGTGTCATGGCCGCCCTCGCCCGCACCGCCACCGGGCGCTCCGACGTGGCCGGCAGTGCCCAGCCGGCCTCCGGGCCGGTGCTGGCCGTCAGCGCGTCGGCCTCCAGCACGACGGACGCACAGATCGCCGACGCCATCACGCACGGCTGGGCCGAGCTGGCCGTGCCCACGCAGTTGCTCAACGGACAGGATCCGTCCCTGCTGGACGATCTGGAGAAGCGCTCGGCCGCCTTGCTCGCGGCCGGACGGAACGTCATCGTGCACACCACGCGCGGTACCCAGGACCCTCGCTACGCCGCGGCCGGTCCCCTCGACGCCGCCCATGTGGGCGGACTCCTGGGCAACCTGGCCGGGAACATGGCCGTCAAGGGCCTCACCCGGGACGTCGCCGTGCTCGGTGGCGACACCTCCAGCCATGCACTGCTGACCATGGGGGTGAGCGAGCTGCGCGTCGCCACCCAGTTCGTCACGGCCGCCCCCGTCTGCCGCACCGACAGCGAAGCGGCCGTGGCCGGCTGCCGGCTGCTGCTAAAGGGCGGACAGGTCGGTCCGGTCGATGTCCTCGAACGCTTCGCGCAGCCGCATCCCGCGACCCGACCACCGGCCGTCCGGGCCACCAGTCATCCCGCCACGTACGACACACGAAGGAGTGTGCATTCATGAGGGCAGTCGTCAAAGCAGTCGCGGACAGGGGAGTCGAGTACGTCGCCGATGCGCCCGAGCCGAAGGCCGGCGACGGCGCGGTCGTAGTGGAGATCGCGGCAGCCTCGTTGTGCGGCACCGACCGCGAATGCTACGAGTGGTCGCCGGCGGCCCAGGCGTTCAACCTGGGACTGCCCGTCGTACTCGGTCACGAAGCGGCGGGCACCGTCGTCGAGGTGGGCACCGGGGTGGAGAACCTGCGCGTCGGTGACCGCGTCGCTCTGGAAAGCCACCTGGCGTGCGGCCAGTGCTTCGCATGCAGGACCGGGGACGCCCACACCTGCGAGCGCACGCAGATCCTGGGGATGCACTTCGACGGGGTCTTCGCCGAACGCGTCGCCGTGCCCCACCGCATCTGTGTCCCCCTTCCCGACAGCGTGCCCTTGGAGACCGGCGCACTGCTGGAATCGGCCGGTGTCGCGGTACACGCCATTCAGCGAGCCGGGTACTCGGTAGCCGGCCGAGGCGTTCTGGTCAGCGGCGCCGGGCCGGTGGGCATGGTCGTCGCGCGGCTGGCATCGCTCATGGGCGCCGCCTACGTGATCGTGATCGAGCCGAATCCGTTCCGCCGCGCCGAAGCCGAACAGCTCGGAGTGATCACGATGGAGCCCGGAGAGGGTGTCGCCGAGCGCAGCCGCGAACTCAGCGGCCACCGTGGCGGGGCCGACGTCGCCTTCGAATGTTCGGGAGCGGTCGCCGCACTCCCGTCCCTGTTCGACGCTGTGCGCCGAGAAGGAACGGTCGTGACCGTGGGACACCCGGGCCGGCCAGTGCCGATCGACGTCGCTGCCCAGATCAACAAGCGGGGTATCACACTGCGCGGCATCTTCGGCCGCCGCCTGTGGGAAACCTGGGAGCAGACGCTGCTCCTGCTGAACTCCGGACGCCTGGACCTGGACTGGCTGATCACGCACCGACTGCAACTCAGCCAGGTCGACCAGGCGATCGATCTGCTCACCGGGGACGCCTGCAAGGTGCTGTTGGTACCAGGGCTGGGCTGACGCTCCGATACCGGCCGTCGTCCGCGAGCCCATCCCGAACACGACGAGCCCACAGCGTGGACGACTTCGACGCACGCGGACTCCTGGGCACACGCGTCCTCGGCGGCGTCATCAACGAGCACCGCTATGCCGCTTGACCAGCAGCGATGACTTTTCGAGCCCGACACGAGTCCCTTGCAGCCGACGAGGTGGATTGATCCGCAAGAACGGGATGATGCCGCCGAGGCGCGGGGCGTCGGGCTGGACGAAGTCCGAGGCGCGCGCCCCGATCAGCTGGGCGTGTTCCCCGAAGCCGGTGAGCATCTCGCCGGTGGCGATCGGGGTGTCGAGCGTGGCCGCGAGGTCCGCGTTGCCCTGAGCCAGCAGCTTGGCCAGCGGCAGTCCGGTGCCGCGCCGCGGCCGAGCCCGAACGCCCGCTGGAAGTACACGTCACCCCCGGCGTGATCGTGCTGGGCGACGAAGCGCAACTGCGCTGCCCGCTGGCCAATCTACTGGCCAATGTCCGCATGCACACCCCTGCCACCGCGCGCTGCGCAGCGGAACTGGGCACGAGAGGTGAAGCCGTCGAGCTTCGCGTTCAGGACGAGGGGCCGGGCATCCCGTCGGACGCCGTCCCCCCCGTCTTCGACCGCTTCTACCCGGCGGACCAGGGCCGTAGCCGCCGCTCCAGGGGCGGCAGCGGGCTGGGCCTGGCCATTGTCGCCGCCATCGTCGAAGTCCACCGGGCGCGTATCGAACTCGACAGCACGCCGGGCAAGGGCACTCACGGCGACGTGGTCTTCCCGGTCCTGCGGGAGCGGGCACCCACTCCCGCCTGACGAACGCACTGGCAGTGGTCTCGATCAGGGGATCAGGGCGATCTTGCCCTGGGTGTGCCGCTGCTCCAGCTCCGCGAAGGCGTCGGTGACGCGGTCGAGCGGGTACGTGGCGGCGATCGGAAGGTCGACGGCACCCGAGGCGACCAGGTTGACCAGTCCCACCAAAATCTCCCGCGCGGTCGCGTTGTGGCGGCCATCGGTCCTGGCGCCGATCTTCGCCGCGCGTTCCATGGCGACGGTTGTCTGGATGCGGTCCGGTGGTATGCCGAGGGTGACGGCGAGGTCGAGGTACTCCGGTCCGTAGAGGTCGATGAAGGCGTCGATTCCATGAGCCCCCGCCGCTTGCAGGAGCCGCCCACGAAGGCCGTCCCCGTACGGCACCGGGGTGACACCGTGTTCGTCCAGCCACTTGGCGTTGGCCGGCGAGGCGATGCCGAGCACGCGCACGTCCTGATGGGTGAGCAGCTGTACGAGGAACGAACCGACCCCTCCCGCGGCGGCGGACACCGCGACCGTCTCCCCGGGCCGCGGAGCGACGGCGCGGAAGGCCGCGTACGCGGTGGCCCCGACCATGTGGAGGGAGCCCGCCACCTCCCAGTTCAGCCGAGGAGGTTTGGCCACCAGGTGGGTCGCCGGGACGGCCACGTGCGTCGCATGCGCGGACGGCACGGGACTCCAGCCCAGTACCTCGTCGCCGACGGCAAGCCCGTCGGCCCCCGCGCCGACGGCGACGACGACTCCGGCGATGTCGCTGCCCTGGGCGGACGGGAAGTCCACCGGGAACAGATGCCGGATCACCCCGGAGCGGATCATCGTGTCGAAAGGGTTGATGCCGGCGGCACGGACCTCGACGACGACCTCCGCGGGCCCTGGATCGGGCATCGGGACGTCGGTGACGTACAGCACGTCACGATCGCCGTACCGGTCGAAACGCACGGCTCGTGCCGTTCGGTTCATGTCTTCTCCGTGAAGTGTGGGACTGGCCGGTGAGGGCCGGGTGTGGTTGATGTCTTCGACCCGGTCCGGCCGTGGTCCTGTGGGTCGGGAGGGCGTCGTCGAAGGATGATGACGGTCTTTCCGGTGGCGTGGCCGGTGCGGGCCTTGGCGACCATGGCCGGGGCGTCGGCGAGCGCGACTTCCGCGTCGATACGGACGAGCAGTTCCCCCGTGGCGGCGAGTTCGGCGAGTGTCGTCAGCGTTTCGGCGGTGGGGCGGTTGCCGAGGTTGACGCCGAGGATGCCGTGGGCGGCCAGGGCCTCGGGATCAGTGGCGTTGTTGGTGCTGACCAGGGTGGAACCGGCGTGGAGCAGACCAGCCATGGGGCTGATGTCGCCGCCGGTCGGGGTGACGAGATCGACGACGGCGTCGATGCCCTCGGGGCGCGCGGCGGCCACCTGCACATGGGGGGTGCCAGGGTGTGGTCGATGACGGTGTGGGCGCCGAGATCGCGCAGATGGTCGGCCATGTCAGGAGTTCCGGTGGCCAGGACGCGGGCTCCGGCCCGGGCGGCGAACTGGATGGCCGACTGGCCTACGCCGCCACTGGCGCCGTTGATCAGAAGCGTGTGCCCGTCGGCGAGACGTGCGGCCCGGACGGCTTGGTAGGCGGTCACGCTCGCGGTGGGAAGCGCGGCGGCGAGTGTGAAGGAGAGGTTCTCCGGGATGGGGGCGATTTTGCCGTCCTGCTCGGCGAGGGCGTACTCGGCGTAGGAACCCTCCCCCTGGGGCAGCCGCATGAACTGCCCGTAGACGCGGTCCCCGGGCCGGAAGCGGGTGACGCCAGGGCCCGTCTTCTCGACCAAGCCCGCTCCGTCCGACCCCATGACCAGCGGACAGGCATGCGCAACGGAGTCCCTGAGGGCGCCGTCCGTGACCTTCCAGTCGAAGGGGTTCACTCCGGCTGCGTGGACGCGCACCAGGATTTCACCGGCGCCCGGCTCGGGAGTGGGCAGGTTGACGAACTCGGGCCGGGCTCCGGAATCGGTGACGACGACGGCTTTCATACCGAGGCTCTTTTCCGTACGGGTGGTCTGTCCTGCTGTCGGCAGGTTCAGCCGGCCAGGCTCGGCACCGGCGCCAGAGCGATGGTGTGGTGGGTGTGCTCGACCTTGGCGCGCAAGTAGCGCAGGTTGCTGGGCGTGGTGTGCACGCCGGTGGGTACGGTCCGGGTGACCGAGACGCCGAAGTCGCGCAACTGCTGTGCTTTGTCGGGGTTGTTGGTGAGCAGGTTCAGCTCGGTGATGTCGAGGGCGGCGAGCATCTGGGCGGCGGCCGTGTAGTCGCGGGCGTCCTCGGGCAGGCCGAGGGCCAGGTTGGCCTCGTAGGTGTCCAGACCCTCGTCCTGCAGGGCGTAGGCGTCGAGCTTGTTGTACAGGCCGATGCCGCGGCCTTCCTGGCGGAGGTAGAGCAGGACGCCTCCGGTGGCGGCGATGCGCTCGGTGGCCTCGCGCAGTTGGGGTCCGCAGTCGCAGCGGGCGGAGCCGAAGACGTCGCCGGTCAGGCATTCGGAGTGCAGACGTACCAGCGGAGCGGCGGAGGCGGCCGGGTTTCCCAGGATCAGGGCGACGTGCTCGGCGCTGTCGGCCAGGCCGTTGAAGGTGATCACCTCGGCGGTGACGTGGTAGCCGTCCGAGAAGCGCAGCGGGATACGGACCCGGGTGCGGACAGTGGCGGCGGCGGTGCTGGTGGTCATGGCGTCTCCCGCGATGCATGTGGTTCAAATTTGAACTCTTGCGTTGACGATAAGATGGAGTTCCAATTTGAACAACATGGAGAGGTGTGACGTGGGTCATACGCGATGGCTGAACGAGGAGGAGAAGCGCGCCTGGACGGCCTTCACTACCGCGCACGCGCTGCTGTACCGGCAGCTGGAGCAGCGGCTCAAGCGGGACTTCGGCCTGTCCGGCCTGCAGTACGAGATCCTCGCCCGGCTCAGCGGGGCCCCGAATCGCGAGTTGCGCATGGCCGAGCTGGCCGGCGCGCTGGTCAACTCCAAGAGCGGGCTGACCTATCAAATTGGGCAGATGGACAAGGCCGGACTGGTCCGGCGGCGGTCCTGTGAGAGTGACGAGCGCGCGGTCTACGCGGTTCTCACCGACGAGGGCATGGCTCTGCTGGAGCGGGCGGCGCCCGGTCATGTGTCCCTGGTCAGGGAGCTGCTCATCGACGTGCTCACGCCCGACCAGGTACGGGCGCTCGCCGACGGCCTCGGCGAGGCGAGCCGCCGCATGGCCGCCGGAGCCGGCGGGGTGGGCCCTCCCGTGGCCGATGGGACCACGTGCTCGGATCCTGGCGCTGAGGCCGCCGTCCACATCAAGGCGTGAAGGGGGATCACGGCCGGTTGCTCACCGGCGATGGGCGTGCGCGTGTGTTCTTCACGCTCGCCCTGACCGGCTGGAGCATCGTCATGCCCCAGTCGCGCCGCATGGTCCTCGGCCCTGATCATCGGCTCGACGACCTGCGCGCGGATGGGTGCGCAGCCTGCCGCATGGGCGGACCGTCCCGGTCCGGCACCCGGTGGAACCGTGGGGTTGACGCGTCCGGGAGAGATCCGATGATGGCGAGGTGAGGACACAGAACGGCGAGTCGGTTCTGGCGCGGGCCGTACGGATCTTCGAGGCGTTCACGCCGGAGGAGTCGGCCCTGACCGTCTCGGAGATCGCCCGTCGTACGGGGCTGCACGTGGCGACCGCGTCGCGGCTGGTGGCCGAGCTGGTCTCGTACGGGTTCCTGACCCGGGACGCCGACCGCCGGGTCCGGATCGGCATGCGCATGTGGGAGCTGGCCACCCGGGCCTCGCCCACCCTGTCGCTGCGCAACGCGGCCATGCCGTTCATGGAGGGCGTCCACGACGTCGTCGGACACCACGTGCAGCTCGGGGTGCTGGATGGCGAGGAGGCGCTGTTCCTGGAGCGGCTGACGGCACCGGGCGCGGTCATCAACTACACCCGCATCGCGGGGCGCCTTCCATTGCACGCCTCCTCCAGCGGCCTGGTCCTCCTCGCCCACGGCCCCGCCGACCTGCGCCGACGGGTGCTCGACGAGCCTCTGCGCCGCTACACCCCGAACACTCCGGCCACTGCTGCGCGGCTGCGGGCCGTACTGGCCGAGGTCCTCCGGCAGGGGTACGCGTACTGCCCCGGGTACGTGCATCCGGACGTCCTGGGCATCGCAGCGCCGGTGCGTGACGCGCGCGGTGAGGTGGTGGCCGCGCTGGCGGTGATCGTCCCGAACGAGGCCGGGGCCACGTCCGTCGTGCCGGTGGTGCGGACCGCGGCACGTGGTGTCTCCCGGGCGCTGGGGGCACCGGCCGCCCAGGGGCGGCCGCGCGATGCGGGTGACTCACGTGACAGCAGTGCGAAGACCATATGAGGGGCACAGAAAGTTCGTCTCTCACTGATTGAGAACGCTGTCGCGATCGTTCGTGGTGGCCGCGCATCCTGCCTGCAACCCAACGACGGGAGGCGGCAACGTGGTCGGAATCAGCGTGGTTGCGGATGCCGGGCCCGGCGCCGGTAAGGAACGGCCGACGCCCGGGTACGCGGCAACTCTGGAGGTTGCCGCGAAGGAGCGCGTCGCCGAGGGCGTCGTGTCACTCACCCTCGTGCACCCGGACGGTGGCCGGCTGCCGGACTGGACACCGGGCTCTCACATCGACGTGGTTCTGCCGGAGGGGACGACCCGGCAGTACTCCCTGTGTGGAGACCGCTGGGACGCGCACACCTACCGGATCGCCGTACTGCGGGAACCCGCGGGGCGGGGAGGCTCCGCCTTTGTGCACGACCGGCTGGGGCCAGGGGATCGCGTGGGCGTCGGGGGCCCGCGCAACCGTTTCCCCCTGGTGCCCTCGGCAAAATACCTCTTCATCGCCGGCGGCATCGGTATCACGCCCCTGCTGCCCATGATCCATCAGGCCGAACTGCTCGGCACCGACTGGCAGTTGCTGTACGGCGGGCGTACGCGGGCGTCGATGGCGTTTCACGAGGAGCTGACCGAGACCTACGGCAACCGGGTGCACATCGTCCCCCAGGACGAACTCGGGGTGCTGGACCTGGCCACCTGGCTGGGCACGCCGCGTCCGGACACCACGGTGTACTGCTGCGGCCCCGGCCCGCTGCTGGCCGCCGTCGAAGCCGCGTGTGCCGCTTGGCCGCCGTACGCGTTGCGCAGGGAACGCTTCACCGCCGCCGCGCAGGCCGCGCCGGTGCGGGAGGCCCCCTTCGAGGTGGAACTCCGGCGCACCGGACGCACCGTCACCGTCACCCCGGAGATCTCGGTACTGGAGGCGGTGCGCCGGGTCGGCGCGGAGGTGCTCTCCTCCTGCGAGCAGGGCACCTGCGGCACTTGCCTGACACCGGTGCTCGAAGGACAGCCGGAGCACCGGGACTCGGTGCTGGCCGACCACGAACGGGCGGCGGACGACTGCATGTTCGTGTGCGTGTCGCGGTCCTGCGGCGACCGTCTCGTCCTCGATCTCTGAGACCTCACTTCCTCAAGGAGCCGCGATGACCGAGGCACTGGAGCGTGCCGTCGAGCCGCCCGTCAGTGACGCCGACCCGTTCGCCCATGAGGTCCTGCTGGACCCCGAACCCCTGCACCGGACCCTGCGCGAGGCCGGCCCGGTCGTGTACCTGCCGCGCTACGACGTCCACGCGCTGGCCCGCTACGAGCAGGTGCGCGCCGCCCTGGTGGACTGGCAGCACTTCGAGTCCGGCTCGGGCGTGGGCCTGGCCAACTTCCGTCACGAGAAGCCGTGGCGCCCACCGAGCCTGCTGCTGGAGGCTGACCCACCCCTGCACGACGCACCGCGCCGGGTTCTGCGGGACATCCTCGCCCCGCCCGCCCTGCGCGGCCTGCGCACAGCCTGGGAGACGACGGCTGAGGAACTGGTCGATCAAGTCCTCGCCGAAGGCGTCGAGTTGGACGGTTTCTCGGCGCTGGCGGAAGCCTTCCCGCTGCGCGCCTTCCCGGACGCCGTGGGGCTCGGCCCGGACGGCCGGGCGCACCTCCTGCCGTACGGCAACATGGCCTTCAACGCCTTCGGCCCGCGCAATGACCTCGTGGCAGCGGACGCCCACCGCATGGCCGAGCTGTCCGCATGGGTGAACGCCCAGTGCGCACGGGAAGCCCTGGGCGAGGACAGCTTCGGCGCGCGCATCTGGGCCGCCGCCGACCGCGGGGATCTCACGTACGAGCAAGCCCCGTTGGTGGTGCGTTCCCTGCTCACCGCGGGCGTCGACACCACGGTGCACGGCCTGGCGGCCTGCCTGTACGCCTTCGCCACCCACCCGGACGAATGGCGACGGCTGCGGGCGCGGCCCGAGTTGGTGCCGCTCGCCTTCGATGAGGCGGTCCGCTGGCAGTCGCCGGTGCAGACCTTCTTCCGTACCGCCACCGCCGATGTCACCGTCGCCGGGACGGTCATCCCCAAGGGCACGAAAATCCTCATGTTCCTGGGCGCCGCCAACCGCGACCCCGCCCGCTGGGCCGCCCCCGACCGCTTCGACCTCACCCGTGACCCCTCCGGGCACGTCGGCTTCGGCATGGGCATCCACCAGTGCATCGGTCAGCATGTCGCCCGTCTGGAGGCCGAGGCACTGCTGACCGCCCTCGCCCGGCGCGTCGAGCGCATCGAACTCACCGGCACACCGCGCCGCCACCCCAACAACACGCTGCGCTCGTGGGCCTCGCTGCCCGTGCGCGTGCACCCGGCCGCTTGACCAGCCGGCTGTCCTCTTCCACGGAAAGGCAGGGAACTCAGCAATGTCCCAGCAGGTACGAGGCGTCGTCGCACGGGCGCAGGGCGAGCCGGTCACCATCGAGACGATCGTGATCCCGGACCCGGGGCCGGGGGAGGCGGTGGTGAGGATCCAGGCATGCGGGGTGTGCCACACCGACCTCCACTACCGTGACGGCGGCATCAGCGACGACTTCCCCTTCCTGCTCGGCCACGAGGCGGCCGGCGTGGTGGAGTCGGTCGGCGAGGGCGTCACTGACGTCGAGTCCGGCGACTTCGTCATCCTCAACTGGCGTGCCGTGTGCGGTCAGTGCCGGGCCTGTCTGCGCGGGCGCCCCTGGTACTGCTTCACCACCCACAACGCCCGGCAGAAGATGACCCTCACCGACGGCACCCAGCTGTCCACGGCCCTCGGTATCGGCGCCTTCGCCGAAAAAACCCTGGTCGCCGCAGGCCAGTGCACCAAGGTCGACCCGGCCGCGTCCCCGGCCGCGGCGGGGCTGCTGGGCTGCGGCGTCATGGCCGGTATCGGCGCGGCTGTCAACACCGGCGCGGTCACCCGTGGCGATGCGGTGGCCGTGCTCGGCTGCGGCGGCGTCGGCGACGCGGCGGTAGTCGGCTCCCGGCTGGCGGGCGCCGCGAAGATCATCGCCGTGGACATCGACGACCGAAAGCTCGCCACCGCGACATCCCTGGGCGCCACCCACACCGTCAACTCCCGGGATGCGGACCCCGTGGCGGCGGTGCGCGAGCTGACCGGGGGCTTCGGAGCGGACGTGGTCATCGAGGCGGTCGGCCGCCCCGAGACGTACCGGCAGGCGTTCTACGCCCGCGACCTGGCCGGCACGGTCGTCCTCGTCGGCGTCCCCACACCGGAGATGAAGCTGGAGCTGCCGCTGCTGGACGTGTTCGGCAGGGGCGGGGCGCTGAAGTCGTCCTGGTACGGGGACTGCCTGCCCTCCCGGGACTTCCCCGTGCTGATCGATCTGTACCTCCAGGGCCGCCTGAACCTGGACGCGTTCGTCACCGAGACGATCGCCCTGAACGGGGTCGAGGACGCCTTCGCCCGGATGCACAAGGGCGATGTGCTGCGCTCCGTGGTCGTCGTGTGACGGCTGCCGGCGTCGAGCACCTGAGCCCACGTCCGGCACTTCAGTCTGGTCGGCGGCGCCTGGGACGTGGGCCGCCACATTCGAACGTACTGAACGTTATGACTATAGTGGTCAGTATGAATAGCATGGTTGTGGGTGATGTGGAGATCACCCAACTCGTGGACGTAGCCGCGGTCCGCATGGACCGCGGCACCTTCTATCCAGACTGTGACCAGATGCTGTGGGAGCGGAATCGTTCGTGGCTGGCACCGGACTCATGGGATCCGGACGCGGATGAGGTGCTGATGGTGGTGCAAGGGTGGCTGGTCCGCAGCGGCGACCGCACAGTCCTTGTGGACACAGGTCTTGGCAGCACCGAAGAGCAGCAGTCCCCGCCGTTTCTCGAGGCGCTGCGGCGGGCCGACGTGCGGGCGGAGGACGTAGACCTCGTGGTGTGTACGCACCTGCACGGCGACCACGTCGGCTGGAACACGCGACGCGTCGGCGACACGTTCGTGTCGACGTTCCCGCGGGCGCGCTACCTGCTGGCCCGCGCCGACTACGACTTCTATCATCCCCGCACCCGCACCACCGCCCGCTCGGGCGAGAACACGCAGGCCGCGTTCGAGCGCTGTGTCGCACCCATCGAGCAGGCCGGACAACTGGACCTGTGGGAGGAGGCCCAGGATCTGGACGCGGCGCTGCGGCTGGAGCCGGCCCCCGGGCATACGCCCGGATCGAGTGTGCTCACGCTGCGCTCCGGCAATGAGCGGGCGGTGTTCGTCGGTGACATGATGCACGGCCCGCTGCAGGTGACCGTGCCGGACTGCTGTCCGGCCTCTGATGAGGACCCGGCCCAAGCGCGCGCTACCCGGCGACGCGTGCTGGGCTGGGCCGCCGATGAGGACGCGCTCGTCGTGCCGGCGCACTTCCATGCAGGTGGCGCGCTCCGAGTGCGTCGTGACGGGAGCACCTTCGCCGTCCGCGACTGGCGCCTGCGACGCTGAGCAGGTCCTCGCCGCGCGGCGCTACCGCGCGGCGGAAGTCTCGGCTGAGGAACGTGCTGCGGGTGATTGGCTCACGCGGCGCCTGCCGGGATGCCTCGGCGCACGGTGCTGCCCACACGGCGGCCCCGGCTCCGGCGCCGTTGTGAACCCGTATCGGCGCGAAGCCGACAGGCCGACCATCCCCACCGGTGGCTGAGACAACCGGATGACGAATGCCCCGTGGAAGGTGCTTGATGAGACTCAATGGCAAGATCGCTTTTGTATCCGGTGCGGCCTCGGGAATCGGACGTGCCGCGGTGTCACTGTTCCGGCAAGAAGGTGCTCAGGTGGTGGCGGCCGACCTGAACAGTGAGCAGTTGGCGGAATCTTTCGCCGCGGCCGACGGAATCACCGCTGTTCCGCTCGACGTCAGCGACAGTGCTGCGGTCACCGCAGCGTTCAGGCAGGTGGAGGCGCGGCATGGCCGCCTCGATGTGCTGGTCAACGCGGCCGGCATCACCGGGCCAGGATCGGAAGTCGACCGGATGGCCGCAGCGAACGAACGAGCGCTGGAGGCGATAAAACGGGGGGATGCGCCGGCGTTCGACTATCTCGAAGACACCACCGACGACGACTTTCGTCGCACGATGGAAATCAATCTGTTCAGCCAGTTCTATACCCTGCGTTCGGCCGCGCCGCTGATGAAGCGTGCCGGGGGCGGAAGCGTCGTCAACATCTCCAGTGTGCTCGCGCTGGTCGGCACGGCGCAGCCCCTGTATTACCCGGCCTCGAAGGCCGGAATCCTCGGCCTCACCCGGGCAGCCGCCGCTGAGCTGGCGCCGTACCAGATCCGGGTGAACGCGATCGCCCCGGGCGGCGTGGACACGCCGATGGTGCACCAGCACTCCGAGGAACTCATCCAGTTCCTGCAGTCGCTGCAGACGATCAAGCGATTGGGCACTCCGGAGGAGATCGCCCAGACAATCCTGTTCCTCGCCGACGACACCACCGGCGGCTTCTACACGGGCCAGACCCTGTCGCCCAGCGGCGGAACGCACATGTAGGGGGTGCCGAGGCCGGGCGCGTCACCGCGGCTGCACACGTTGGTGGACAGCGTACGCAATGGCGGGGCGGCGGAGCCTGCCGCGGAGGCGCGCATCAGGATGACCACCGTATGAGATCATGGCCTCAGGCAGAGGAAGGGTCAAGAAGGTGCGTCGGCTGATCGAGCAAGACTCCATGAAGGCCGCTCGGATCCTGGACAGTACCCGCAAACTGGTCATCGAACACGGCATCCGCAAGGTGACGATCTCCGAGATCGCCGAGTCCGCCGGCGTGGCCAAGGGCACGGTCTACCTGTATTGGAACACCAAGGAGGACTTGGTCCTCGGCGTGTTCGCTCGCGAGTTGCTGTCCTGGATCGACAAGATCAACGCCGGGATCAAGAAGGAACCCCACCTCATCCTGCCGCGGCGCCTGGCACCGCTGATGATTCGCACGACGTTGGGCAATTCGTGGCTGCGGCGCTTGCAGGACGGCGACATGCTGCGGCTGCTCTCCTATCACGCAGACAATCGGGAGCGATTCGCCGCGGCATCGCCGAGCGAGATGTGCCACGCGGCCATGCCCGTCCTGCGTGACCACGGGCTCGTGCGTGACGACCGCCCGCTGTCCAAGCAGATCTTTGTCCTGGACTCCCTCCTGATCGGCTTCGGCACGGTCATGGCCGACCCTCCAGCGGCGGGCTCGTTCCACATCGACGATCCTCAAGAAGTCCTCGCCGACACCGTCCACCAGTTGCTCGAACCGCTCAAGGACCCCGCCGAGCACATCATCACCGCAGCCGCGGAGACGGTGCTCGCCCGGTTCGCAGCCATTCACGAGAACGTCTTTGCGCTCATCGCGGTCGGCTCAGACGACCCCGCCTGATTCCCAGCCGCACGGCGTCTGCTGGCCATGGCGGAATTCCCCGGGGGTGGTGCCGCAGTGGCGGGTGAAGAACTTGCCGAAATTGGTGGGTTCCGAGAAGCCGAGGCGGCGTGCGATGACCGCGACGGGCTCGTCGGTGTGGGCGAGGAGCCGCTGGGCCTGGAGGGCGACGCGGGCATCGATGGCCTCTTTGACGGACTGCCCGGTGGCGGCCCGGCAGGCGCGGGTGAGGGTCTTGACGGTGTAGCCCAGACGGTCGGCGTAGTCCTCGGCACGCCGGGTGGTGGCGTAGGAGCGTTCCAGCTCGGCGCGGAAACGGGCGTAGACCTCGCCGCCGGCATGCGGGTCGGTGCGCGTCCCGTGGTGGGGAAATCGGTCGATGTGCAGCAGGAGGGCGGCGAGCAGCAGGCGCAGGATGTCGCGGGAGGCTCCTTGCGGGCGGGTGGATTCGGCGCGCAGTCGGCCGAACAGGGCGGAGGTGGTGGCGTAGTCGCTGCCGGCTGCCAGTTGCCAGCAACTCGGTGCGGACCAGTCGCCGACGAGTCGGCTGGTTGCCGTCGGCTCGGGGAAGGCGGCAGTGAACAGCAGATGGGTGCCGTTCATCCGGCCGGGCGCGGTGAAGCGCTGCACCTGGCCGGGGCGGACCCAGAGCAGGGTGCCGGGGCGGCAGGAGTGGGTGACGAAGTCGACGGTGTGCTCACCGGCGCCCTCGGTGATCAGCGTGAGGGAGTGGAAGTCGGCGCGGTGCACCTGTTGCAGGCTGCCGTCGGTGACCCGGCTGTGCAACGCGGCCAGGTCGGTGATCTCGATGCCGGGCGCAGGAGCGTGCGGCGGATTGAACCCGAACCCTGGGATGGCGGCCGCTCCGGCCCTCACCAGGTCGTCCGGACCGTTCGCGGGCCCTACGCCCCTGTCCGTTTTTGACCACGACACGTCTTTACCTTACCTCGCCTGCCTGGACCTTTGCGCGGACAGTGGAGAGTGAGGCAGCACAGGAGCCTCGTTCCACCAGATACCCGCCATGCGCAACTCCACTGAAAGGGATCATGTGATGAGCCGGATCGTCGTGTTCGGGGCCGCCGGAAAGGCCGGCTCCCGTGTCGTCGTCGAGGCCGCAGCCCGTGGCCACCAGGTCACCGCCGTCGCCCGCACCGTCGATGCGCTGACCGCCCTTCCCGACGGGGTCCGCACGGTCGCGGGCGACGTCACCGACCAGCCAGCGGTCGCGGCCCTCGCCAAGGACGCGGACGTCCTGGTGCTGACCGTCGGCAGCCCGGATGCCGCCCTCTACACCGACGCCGTCGCCTCTGCCGCGGCGGCCGCCCGCGCCCTGGGACCGGCTGGCCCGCGCATCATCCACATGGGCGGCGGTGCGAGCCTTCTCAACGACGACGGCGTGCGGTTCTTCGACGCCCCCGGCTTCCCCGAGGAGTTCAAGCCCTACGCCATCGGGCAGATCCATGCCCTGGACGCCTACCTGGCCCTCGACGAAGGCGTCACCTGGACTTATCTGTCCCCGCCTCCGGTCCACTTCGCCCCCGGCGAGCGCACCGGCCGCTATCGCACCGGCCTCGATCACCCCGTCACCGGGCCGGACGGCGAGGCGCGAATCTCCTACGAGGACTACGCCGCCGCTCTCGTCGATGAGATCGACAACCCCCGGCACCTCAACCACCGTTTCACCGTCGGCTACTGATCCACCCGATCGGCAACAGCGCCACGTACAGCCGGCGGCTCCGCATAACCTGCCTGTCAGCTCTGCTCGTCGTCCAGCGTCAACGGGTCGGTACCCTGCCACGCGGCTCGCAACAGCCGCCGCAGATCTTGCGGGGCCACAGCGCGCGGGTTGTTCGGCGGGACCACCTCCAGGATCGCCCGTACGGCATCGTCGATGTCTGCCTCGTCGAACCCGTGGTCGCGCAGTGCTTTCGGCGCGTCCACGGCATGGCGCAGCCATTGCAGGCCCTCAATGGCCGACGCGGCGCCGAGGGCTTCCGCGATCCGGTGCTCGGCCTCCGGTGCGGCGGGTGCGTTGAACGCCAGCACATACGGCAGCACGATCGCGTGCGTCTGGGCGTGCGGCAGGTCGTACGCGCCGCCCAGCACATGACAGATCTTGTGATGCAGCCCCGAGCCCGCGGAGGAGAACGCCACCGCCGACAGGTAGGCCCCGTACAGGACCTGTTCGCGGCCGTCGAGCCCGGCCGGGTCGGACACCACGGCCGGCAGCCCGGCCGCCAGTGCGCGGATGCCCTCGCCCGCCAGCGCCCGGTCCACCGGGTCGGTGCGCGGCGCCCAGAGGGAATCCACGCAGTGTGCGAGGGCGTTCAGCCCCGAAGCGACACTCATCGCCACCGGCAGCGACAGGGTCAGCGTCGCGTCATAGACGACCGATCGAGGCAGCACCCGCGCGTCCACGCCCGTGTTCTTGCGTGCCTCCTCGGTCAGCCCCCAGACGCTGGTGGCCTCCGACCCCGCGTAGGTCGTGGGGACGGCCACGATGGGGAGCCCGCTGGTCAGCGCGACCGCCTTCGCGAGCCCGGTCGTCGAGCCCCCGCCGACGCTGACCAGGAGGTCCACCTGGTGCGCGGTCGCCGCGGCGCGTGCCCGCTCGGCCGACTCGACCGGAACGTGCATCACCACCTCGTCGTGGCGGACCACGACCGGCACCTGGGCGGTGACCTTCTCGGCCAGGCCGCTCTCGGTCGGCGCCGCGATCACCATCACCCGGGAGCCGCCTAGCCGCTCCACCTCGGCGCGCACCGTCGCAGGCGCTTCGCCGGGTGCGAAATGGACGCGCTGCGCAAGGGTCTCATGCTCGAATCGCACGTGATCCTTCTCCTTCTGTTCGTGGGAGGGGAACTGCCGGGCAGAGAGGGAAGCGGTCATGTCCGCTGCGGGGAGAGCATGATGTCGAACCGCACGCGGGACCAGCTCCGTCCCGACAGGTCGCGTCCGTCGGGAGCCGGTGTGCCGGGCTGCTGCTGCTCGAAGCGCTTGACGAGGGATTCCTTGACGCCGAACACGGCGTCGGAGCCCAGCAGGCTGTCCCCCTCGGCGAAGATGTGGGTGACGAGGGTGCGCAGGCCCGGTGCGGTGGCCATGAAGTGCAGATGGGAAGCGCGCAGGGGCGAGCGCGCGGTCTTGTCGAGCAGGGCTCCGACGGGTCCGTCATGGGGGATGGGGTACGGCGTGGGAGTGAGCCCCCAGAACGCGTAACCGCCCTTGTCGTCGGTGTACAGGTGTGCCCGGCCGGCCAGGTGGCCGTCGTCGTACTGCACGTCGTAGAGGCCGTCTTCGTCGGCTTCCCAGACTTCGAGGCGTGCGCCGGGTACGGGGTTGCCGTCGGTGTCGGTGACGGTGCCCTCGACCCAGCAGGGTTCTCCCGGGGCGCCTGCGGCCATGTCGCCCCCCAGGGGGATCTCGGGAGAGCCCTCCACGAAGAACGGGCCGACCACCGTTGCCTCGGTGGCGCCTGTGGTGGCCTCATGGTTGACGTTGATGGTCTGCATGGACGCGCCGAGGACGTCGGACAGCAGCACGAACTCCTGGCGTCGGTCAGTGGTGATGTGGCCGGCGGCGGTCAGGAAGTCGATGGCCTGTTGCCACTCCGCTTCGGTCAGACGGACCTCACGGATGAAGGCGTGCACGTGCCGCACCAGAGCCTGCGTCAGTTCCTTGAGCCGGGGATCCGGCGTGTCCTCGAATGATGCGAGCACCGTCTGGACCAGCTCGTCCTCTACCTGACGCTGGGCGTCCGACACGGTGGGAGTGGTGGTCATCTTGAGGTCCCTCCTGAAGGTGGCATGGTTGTCGGAGTATTCCCGGGGTGCCGGTGGGGAGAGGTCACGGGGCGATCCGGCTCGGTTCTGTTGTCGGACCCGCTACGGCGCATCCCCGCGACCACCAGCACGGTGCATACCAGCACAACGCCCGCGGTGACGCGGTAGCCGATGGCGACGGAGTGGGAGAACGCCTCCGCGACAGCTGTCCGGGCCTGGGCTCCCGTCCGCGCGGCGGCGAACGCCTCGGCCGGTGTCGTCCCGGCGGAGCCGATCGACGCAGGGAGGCGCGAGGAGAAACCGGTGGCGATGGCCGTGCCGACGACGGCGACGCCGAGCGCGCTGCCTAGCTCCCGGGCCGCACTGTTGAGTCCTGACCCGACGCCCACCCGGTGTGGCGGGAGTCCGGAGACGACGGCGTGCGAGAGCGCCGGGGTTGCCAGGCCGTTGCCGAGCGCTGTGACCAACGTGTATGCGGTGAGCAGGGAGAAGGGAGTGGCGGCGGTCGCCGTGGACAGCAGCAGCAGCCCGCCGCTGACGAGCAGCAGCCCGGTGAAAACGCTCGACAGGGCGCCCCAGCGGTCGGTCCAGCGCAGGCCGATCCGGGTCGCCGCGACGATTCCCGCCGCGAGGGGCAGCCCGCCGAATCCCGCCTGGAGCGGGGAGAACCCTTTGACGTACTGGAGGAACTGGGCGTTGACGTAGAAGAGGGCGAACATGCCGAAGAAGACGGTGGCGACGCCCACGGTTCCCGAGCGCACCGGAGGCAGCCGGAACAGGCGGGGGTCCAGGATGGGCCGCTCGATGCGCAGCTCGGCCAGGACGAAGCCGGTCAGCACGACCGCGGCAGTCCCGAAGGCGGCCAGGACGGGGACTGACGTCCAGCCGCGCGCCGGGCCCTCGATGATGCCGAACAGCAGGGCGATACAGCCCGTGATCAGCAGTGCCGAGCCCGGAGCGTCCAGTCCGGTCGGAGCCCGGCCGGCCCGCGGCGTGAGGTACGCCGCGCAAGCCAGCAGCACGACAGCGATCGGTACGTAGGCCCAGAAGAGCGCGCGCCAGGGCAGGTACTGCAGGATGAGCGCCCCGCCGGAGTTTCCCAG
Organism: Streptomyces sp. NPDC041200; assembly: GCF_055591805.1. Classification (NCBI taxonomy): domain Bacteria; kingdom Bacillati; phylum Actinomycetota; class Actinomycetes; order Kitasatosporales; family Streptomycetaceae; genus Streptomyces; species Streptomyces sp. NPDC041200. Next base: position 51,630 of record NZ_JBVIZF010000008.1, read on the forward strand.
GACGCCGCCCACCGGCTGCGAGGCGCTCCAGATCGCGACGGCGGCGGCACGCCGGGCCGGGGGGACGCCGTGCAGGAGCAGGGACATGGACGCCGGCATGAGCAGTGCCGCTCCGAACCCGCTCAGCGCTCGCCCGGTGAGCAGCAGCGCCACATCCGGGGCGAGCGCCGACACGGCGCCGCCCGCGGCGAACAGGCCGAGACCGCACAGCAGGGCGCCCTTGCGGCCGAGGTGGTCACCCAGCGCTCCGGCGGGGACCAGCAGAGCCGCGAAGACGATGACGTACGAGTCGACGATCCACAGCAACTGCGCGGGCGACGGGTGCAGGCCGCTCGCCGAGAGCTTGGGAATCGCGAGGTTGATGGCGGCGACGAGCGACTGCACGCACATCACCGAGCCGCACATCACCAGCAGCACATCGCGTGTCCTGCGAGGGGGTGCGTCGACGACGGGGTACGCCGTGAGGTCGGCGGATGCCGTGACCGCTTCTTGTCGTCCTGGTGCGCCGGGCGCGTTGCCGGGCGCGTCCGGCGCGGGGACGCCTGCCATGCTGACGACCGTCTACCTGGAGGTGTGCCGGGTTCGCCGCCCGTCGTTGACGATGAGCGCGAGCAGACCCCCGGCGAGGGCGAAGTTCTTGAGGAAGTCGCCTTTCTGGTGGGCGCGTTGCGGACCGGCGGGCTGGGTCCAGAAGGGGAAGGCGGCGAGGGTAGTGGGCACCAGCGAGCCGGTGAGGGCCGTCGCGCAGGCCGCGGGGGCGATCCCGGCCGCCAGCGCGGCTCCCGCGGCGACATGGACGGCCGCGTTGGCGCGCACCAGCTGGCGGTCCGTGCACCGGTCCAGGACCGGTGCCGCACGACGGCACCGCTTCAGGAAGGTCTCGGCTGCCTGCGCGGGGCCGTCCGGGTGGCGCCACACGTGGCGGCCTCCGGAGACGAAGACGGCGGCCAGCGCGAGACGGGAGAGGGCGCGGCCCACGTCGTCGAGGCGCGGTGGGGTGTCAGGCATGCCATGGATCCGTTCGCAGATGGCGGTCGAAGAAGCGCTCGATGAGAGCGGGGGTCAGCAGCACGGAGCGCTCGACGTCCGCGACACGGGAGGAGAGCAGAGCGGCCGTCCTGGGGCGCAGTTCCCAGTCGCCGGTGTTGAGGAAGCCGTGGTCGGCGCCGTGGACCAGAAGCAGATGGGACTCGGCGCCCGTGGTGACCAGGGCATCGTGGAGGCGGCGGCTCTGTGCCGGGCCGATGAGGAGGTCGGCGTCGCCGTGCAGCAGGAGCACGGGCGGAACGCGTCGGTGGGCCTGCCGGGCCGGGCTGGCCTCGACGGCGGTGGTGGTCCGGTCCGACGGGCGTCCGCCCAGGAGGCCCCAGGCCGGATCGGAGGGGTCCACGCCCACGACTCCACCGGGCAGTGCGTCGTCGTTGAGATGCAGCAGATCCGTGGGGGGATAGCCCGCCACCACGGCCCGTACACCGGGCGCCGCGAGGGAGTCGTCGGTGTCGGTCGCGAAGGCCGCGAGCAGCGACAGGTGCGCCCCGGCGGAGCTGCCCCACAGCCCGACCGATGCCGGGTCCAGGCCATGGGTGTCCGCCATGTCGTGCAGGTGGCGCAACGCGGCGAGGACGTCATGCAGCTGGGCAGGCCAGGGCGATACTTCGGAGGACCGGTAGTCGATGTCCGCCATGGCGTATCCGCGTTCGGCGAAGAGCCGGGTCAACCGGGGCCCGTAGCCCCGTCGTTGGTTGCGCCAGCCACCGCCCGGAAGCCACATGATCACCGGAGTGGGGGTGGGTGCGGACTGCGGTAGGTACAGGTCCATCCGTAGTTCCGTCCGGCCCTGAGAGCCGGACGGTGTGCTGAACAGGATGTCGCGCACCACCCGGACGGAAGCCGGGTCGATCCTCTCGGGAGGACACGGTGCACGGCTGAGCCCTTCCATGAAGCGGCCCATGACCTCGGCGTTGTTCGCCAGCACAGCGGCGACGTCGGAGGTGGGTGGCTGCCGTGAGGCCTCACTGGTCACCGGATCGTCCCGTCACGGCCAGGAGAGGGAGGGAACGACGCCTGCTTTCGCGGTGCTCGGCGAGCCGCTGCTGGTAGTGCGGGGCGAGCATGTCCGGGGTCCACTCCATCTCGTGGTCCAGCGTGACGTCGACACCCGTGACACCCGGTAGCTTGGAGAGCCGCTCGCGCGCCTCGTTGGCGAACGAACCCAGCAGCATGCAGGTCGGATCGGTGAGCCCGAACGTCACGCTGACCCGCTGACCGCCGTCGTCGTCGTCCCGGACCTGGATGGCACTGATCAGCCCCATGTCGTCCATCCCGGCCGGGACACCCGCGGTGATGCTGCACGGGTCGATGATCCCGTTGAGCACCTCCCGGACCCGGTCCTCGGTGATGCCGCTCATCAGGCCACCGCCACCGGTTCGACCTTGCCGCCCCACGGTGCGGCCAGCTCGGTGGTGTCGAACTCGTCGCCGGCGATCGTGGCACGCAGTTTGTCCTCGTCGATGCCGTGCAGTCGCAGGAAGTTGCGGCCGAGGATGTCCTTTTTCACTTCCCTGGTCAGCGGCTCCACGCCGCGCTCCTCGACCAGGTCCCGCGGTGTTTCGAGATCCCAGAACGCCTCGATCAGCGGGCGCGGATGGGCCGCGATGACTCCGGTGCCCCAGATGACGCGCCCGGCCCCACCGGGTACGGCGAGGAAGGCGCCGATCGCTTCGGCGAACCGGCGCGGCGCGGTGCGCGCCAGGGCGGAGGTCACTTCCAGGTTGACCACGACGTTGGGAGCGCACTCCATCAACATCGCTGTTTCCTCGACGAACGCCAGCCCCCCGTGCACCACCTCGAAGGTCAGGTCGGGGAACGCCGCCGCGGCCCCCTCGATGTCGTCGATCCGCAGCGCGTGGGCCGGCCCTGGCCCGACCGGGAGTGCCTTGTGGATGCCCACCACCTTCAGTCCGCGCTCCCGGGCCCGCTCGAACACCGGGTAGCACACTTCCGGATCGCTCATGTCCAGCGAGGTGACCCGGCCCTCGACCAGGTCGATCGGGTAGAGCTTGAGAGCGTTCACCCGGTGCTCGTCGACCAGTTCGTCGACCCGGTCCACCGCGCCCGGCCGCAGCGGGGACACCGCGCCGTAGACCAGCACCCGGTTCGGCCAGAGCTCCCGCATGTGGAGCCCGGAGGACAGCGCGGAGCCGCCGTCGCGGAAGTGTCCGTAGATCGGTGTCTCGTGGTAGACGATCATGTCGGACTGGCTCTCCGCCAGGATCGACCGCCCGATGGTTTCGGCGCCCGCGCCGTGGTCCAGATAGAGCGACTTCTCGATCGCGTAGCCGGGTCCGCCGAACCTCTGGTGCTGGTGGTACATGTGCTCGCCGATGGCGCGGCCGAAGGCCGGGTCGACGCAGTTCTCCGGCAGGAAGTTGTAGTCGTGCGCCACACCCTCGACCACCAGGGTATTTTCGATCATCGTGTGCTCCTTCGGCTGTTGATTCCTGGGGGACTGGTTGGCGCGCTTACGCCAGCAGCTCCGCGATGCTCTTCAGGGCCTCGACCGCGAGGCGGTCGTCGGTGGCCCCGTCTGCGCCACCGACGCCGATGCCGCCGATGACCTCGCCGTCGTCCACGACCACCGGCTGTCCTCCGGGCACCGGCAGCAGGTGACCGTCGACCAGATGCGGCGGGGCGGCGGCCATGGCCGGGTCCCTGGCTAGCGCCGCGAACGCGGAGGTCGGCATGCCGGTGACGGCGGCGGTGTAGGCCTTGCGCCGTGCGGTTTCGACCCCGATGGGGCCGACTCCGTCGTCGCCGAGCAGCACCTTGGTGACGCCGCCGCGGTTGACGACGACCGCGCAGATGCGCACGCCCTCGGCCCGGGCCGCCTCCAGCGCGGCCTCGGCCGCGCCGTACGCGATGGCGTAGGTCAGGGGTTCCCTCATCTTGCGGTCCTTTCACGGAGCGGTGTGACGGTGGCGCCGGAGCGGGCCGGCACTGCCGGGACCCCGCGGATCAGGTCCGACGCCTTCTCGGCTACGGCGATGACGGTGGCGTTGATGTTCGCGCCGGGCACGCTCGGCAGCACGGACGCGTCGACGACGCGCAGCCCGTCGATACCGCGGACCCGCAGGTCGGGGTCGACGACGGCGTTCTCGGAGGTTCCGATGGCGCAGGTGCCGCAGGCGTGGTTGGCGGAGTAGCCGGTCTCCCGCAGATAGCGCTCGAGGGCCTGGTCGGTGCGCGCGTCGGGGCCCGGAGCGAGCTCTGCCCGGATCATGGGGGCGACTTCGGGGCTGCGCAGGATGGCCAGCGTGGTGCGCACGGTCTCCCGCAGGGCGGCTACGTCCTCCGGCTCGGTGAGGAGGTTGAACGTGATGCGCGGAGGTGCGGTCGGGTCGGCGGACCGGAGCCGGACCTCGCCACGGCTGCGGGGGGTGGCGACGGCGTTGAGGGCCACGCAGTGGCGGTTCTTCAGCGGCCGGACGCCCGGGAACCAGGGCCGGGCGTCGAAGCCGCCGGCCAGGATGCCGAGGAACGCGTCGGGACGGTCCAGGTCGGGGCGGGTCCGGACGTAGGCCGACAGGAACTCGGGCATCTGGGCCAGCGGGCCGCTCCCGGCGATGAACCAGCGGAGTGCGTCCCGTACGAGACGGTCCGCGCGCAGGTGCTCGTGGAAGGTCACCGGTTCCTTGACGTCGAACAGCACGGGCGCGGCCGGATGCTCTTGCAGATTGGAGCCGACGCCGGGAAGGTCCACCACCGTGTCGATACCGCGCTCGTGCAGGTGCTCTGCCGGACCTATGCCGGAACGCATCAGCAGCTGTGGCGAGTTGTACGTGCCGCCGCAGACCACGACCTCGCGGGCCGCCCGGACCACCCGGCTCCGTCCGCCCTTTACGACACAGACGCCGGTCGCGCGTCCGTTCTCCAGGAGCAGCGTGTCCACCAACACGCCGGTGAGCAGGGTGAGATGGGGCCGTTGCCGCAGAGCGGGACGCAGGTAGGCGGCCGCGGTGCTGTGGCGCCGGCCGCGGTGGATGGCGGCTTCGTCCTGGCCGGCGCCGGTGGGGTCGCCGCTTTGTGTGTCGTCGGGGAACTCGATGCCCAGTGATCGTGCGGCGCGGTCGAGCCGTCGGCCGAAGGGACTTCTTCCGGGAGAGGTCGACACGGTGACGGGGCCGTACCCGCCGTGGTGTTCGGTGTCGCCACGCCAACTGTGCTCAGCGCGGCGGAAGTAGGGCACGAGGTCGTCCCAGCCCCAGCCGGTCGCACCGGACGCGACCCAGTCGTCGTAGTCGAGACGGTGTGCGCGAACGTGGGTCGAGCCGTTGATCGAACCGGTGCCGCCGACCAGTCGGCCACGGGGTACCGGAATACGTCTCCCCTCCAGTCCCGGCTCGGGCTCCGTCTCGTATCCCCAGCTGATCCCCTTGCGGCCCGGCAACAGCCCGACTCCCGCGGGCAGCTGAACGAGCAGGCTGCGGTCCGCGGGCGGACCGGCCTCGATCAGCAGCACGCGTGTACCGGGGTCGGCGGACAGGCGCGCGGCGAGAACGCAACCGGCCGTACCCGCGCCGACGACGACGTAGTCGTACTCGGCGCCGTGCCCGGCGCTCATGCGGGAGATCCAGACATCATCGTCTCCTTCGGCTCTGGTTCGGCTCTGGAGGAACGCGCGCCGGAGACGGGTGCGGGGAAGCGCGGGAAGGCCGTCGCTCGTGCGGCGCGTTCGGGGGTGCGAGCACGAGGCGGTGGGGGTCCGTGAGCGGCCCGTCGCCTCGGCGCGAAGTCAACGTAACAGGGTGCTCGGGCGGCCCGAAAGGGTCTGCAAGTAATTCATCAAAGCAGGTCAGCGCCGTTGACAGTTTTTCATCAGGGACGTACAACGGAAGGCGCCCGCAGGTTCGCCGCACGATGTCCGGCCCTGCTCGTGGCCTCATTCCGCGCGCCGCTTCACGCGTCCGCGCCGCCTCAACGCCGAGGAGATGGTTCAGCATGACCGACACCACCGTGACCGATACGCCCGTGACTGACACGGGAACCGGCTACGGGCGCAAGCCCTCCTCGCACGACGCCCGCCTGACCGAGGTCGGCCCAGGCACGCCGATGGGCGAGGCCCTGCGCCGCTACTGGCATCCGATCGCCAGCTCCACCGCGCTGACCAGCGAGGTTCCGCACCGCGCCCGGCTCCTGGGCGAGAACCTGATCGTCTTCCGGGACGGCCAGGGCCGCCCCGGCGTGGTCTTCGAGCGGTGTGCGCACCGCGGCAGCAGCCTCTTCTTCGGCCGTATCGAGGAGGACGGCATCCGCTGCTGCTACCACGGCTGGAAGTTCGACGTGCGGGGCCACTGCGTGGAGCAGGCTTGTGAGGTGGACGGCGGTCGCCGCCGCAACCTGGCACGCCAGCCCTGGTACCCGGTGGAGGAGCGGTACGGCCTGGTCTTCGTCTACATGGGCCCGCCCGAGCTCAAGCCCCCGCTGCCGCGCTTCGACAGCCTGGAGCCGCTCGAAGAGGGCGAGACCTACTTCAGCAGCTGGACGGTGCCCGGAGCAGAGGTGGTCGGCATGGAGCAGGACTTCAACTGGCTCCAGCTGTTCGAGAACGCGGTCGACCCCGTGCACGCCTCGTGGCTGCACTCGACCCACAGCGGATTCCAGTTCCAGGGGACCGGCACCACCGGCTTCCCTGAGAGCTTCTACGACGCCTCCACCGTCGCGGAGCGCGTCACCTACCACCGCACCGAGCACGGCGTGAAGTACCTCCAGCGTTACCAGGACACGAAGGGCCCCGACGGGGCGCTCGTGGACATCGACTGGTCGGTGGAGCTCCACCTGCCGAACATCGTCTGCCTGCCCAACTTCATCACCGTCACCCCCGACGCCGGGAACGACATGCTGATCTGGGTGGTCCCCGTCGACGACACGCACCACCGGCTGGTCTTCGCCATCCGCGCCGCCGACCCGCGGCGGCTCGAGGACTTCGTCTTCGGCATCAAGCAGAACGGCAAGGACGGCTGGCTGCTGACCGACGAGGAGCGCCAGCGCTTCCCCGGCGACTACGAGGCCCAGTCGTCGCAGGGCGACATCACCCAGCACTCGGAGGAGACCCTGGCCCCGTCCGACCGCGGGGTCGTCATGCTCCGGCGCATGCTGCGCACGATGGTGGACGACGTCGAGGCGGGCCGTAACCCGCTGGGCGTCGGCGCACCCGGCGAGCCGGTCCGGCATGTGGAGGCCGGTGCCTTCATCCGGCGGGAGGCGGAGGACCGGGCCGGGGCGGCCGGGGCTGCCGCTCCCACGGCGGCGGGGGCGTGACCGAGGCGTGAGCACCACCTGGACGGACGCGGTCGTCGTGGCCCGGTACGACGCCACGCCGAGAATCGCGGTCTTCGACCTCGCCCGGGCCGACGGCGGCGAGCTGTGGGAGTACGAGGCCGGCGCGCACATCGACGTACAAGTCGGCGAGGCGGGACTGGTCCGGCAGTACTCCCTGTGCGGGCCTCCGGGCATCCGCAAGCAGTACCGGCTCGCGGTGCTCAACGAGCCCGCGTCGCGTGGCGGTTCCCGGGCCATGCACGCCCTCGCCGAGGGTGATCCGCTGCGGATCGCCGCACCGAGGAACCGCTTCGGCCTGACGCACGCGCGCCGACACCTGCTTCTCGCGGGAGGCATCGGCATCACCCCCCTGCTGTCCATGGCCCAGGCCCTCGACGCCACCGGCGGCGACTACCACCTGCACTACTGCACCCGCAGCCGGACCGAGGCGGCCTTCGCCCCCGAGCTGGAGAACCACCCGCGCGTCACCCTCCACTTCGACGACCAGGCCCCGGAGCAACTCCTCGACCTGGGACGCGACATGGGGGAACCGGCTGCCGACACCGCGGTCTACGTCTGCGGGCCTGGTGGGTTCATGGATTACGTGCTCGGGCGCGCGGTTGAGTTGGGCTGGCCCGCGTCCGCCCTGCACAAGGAGCGCTTCAGCGCCTCGACGCCCGCCGCCGAGCCCGACGGGGGAGAAGGAGACGGCTTCACGGTCCGTCTGTCCTCGTCGGGGGCGCAGTACCTCGTCCCCGAGGACCAGAGCGTCCTCGACGTCCTGCTGGCGAACGGCGTCGACGCCCCCTACTCATGCGGGCAGGGCATCTGCGGCGAGTGCGTCGTACGGGTGCGCGCCGGTGAGCCCGATCACCGAGACGACGTCCTGACCGACCACGAGCGGGCGGAGGGCCTGTTCACCACGTGCTCGTCGCGGTCGAGGTCCCCGATCCTGGAGCTGGAACTGTGACCGACTCATCGACGAACGCGACGGCGACCGCCCGCCCCGCCCCCACCACGGTCGAGGAGGCCGAGGCCGCCTGGCTCGCGGCACAGACGCTTCCCGACCCGGGGCCGGCCGTCCGCGCCCTGCTGCACCCCGATTGCGTGATCGTCCACAGCGCCGTCGGCCACATCCACGGTGCGGACGACTGGCTGCGGTACGCGGCACGTCTGGGCCGGACCAGCCAGGTGGACACCTACGACGTGACGGTCCAGCGCTTCGGCACCACGGCCGTGGTCAGCTGCCTGCAGGAGATGCGCGTCGCCTTCGTGCCCGAGCTGCCCCCGTTCGTCATCCAGGCCGCCGTCAGCCGCGTCTGGGTGGCGGCCCAATCGGGCGGCTGGCTGCTGGCGCACATGCAGTTGGCCCGGCGGCTCCCGCCGGGATGAGCGTCCGTGCTCCCGGCGGGCGGGAGCACGGCCACCGTCACTCTTCGGGCTCACCGTCCACCGGAGTGCCGTCCACCGCCGCTTCCCCGGCCGTTGCCTCGGCGAGCGCGGTGATGATCCGGGCCACCTGCTCGGAGTAGTGGTCGATGAACTCCCGCGACGTGGGGTCCTGGCGGGTGAACTCGCGGGCGATCCAGGGCAGGGCCACCGGTGCGATCGAAGCGGCGAAGAAGGCGAGGGACACCGCCCCGACATCGAGGTCGGAGCGGATCTCGCCGCGCGCCTGCCGCTCCCGCATGTCCTCGATGCTCTTGAACAGCTCCGTGGCGCGCTCGTCCTCGGCCGGCGGGCGTGAACCCGGCTCCTCGCGTGTCAGCGTGTGGACCCAGCCGGGGTCCTCATGAGCCATGTAGCAGTACCGCCGGACGGCTTCGGCGAAGGGCAGGGCGTGGCCGACCGGCATGGCCGTCTCCAGCCACCGTTCGCTCAGCGCCTCGTACAGCCCGCGTTTGCCCCCGAAGTAGTAGGTGATCAGCTGATGGCTGACACCGGCCGCCTCCGCGATCCGGACGACCCGGGCCCCGTCGAAGCCGTGGGTGCCGAACTCCGCGCCGGCCGCGGCCAGAATGGCGCGCCGGGTGCCCACCGGATCCCGCTGACGGTCGGGGTCGTGCGGGCTCCTCCGGCGCTGCCGCTTGCCGGATGGTCCCGCCGACCTGCCTGGTGTCGTCTCCTCCGCTGCCACAGGGACGACCTTACCGGCGGTCTCGTCGGAGGGGGCATGGCCGTGGTCGCCGTGCAACCGTTGACACAGGTATGTATGGACGTACATTAATAACTACCCACGCCGCCGAGCGGCGCCGACTCCCGCGGAGGTCTTCCATGTCGCTGCGCGTTGCCCTGCTCGCTCTGCTGGCCGCCCGGCCGATGACGGGCTTCGACGCCATGCGGCAGTTCGACGCCTCCGTCGGATACCTCTGGCACGCGCCGCACACCCAGATCTACGGCGAACTGCGCAAGCTGGAGTCCACCGGCCTGATCGAGGGCGAGGAGGTGCCGCGCGGCGAGCACGCGAGGAAACGGCGTTACAGCCTCACCGAGGCCGGTCGCGACCAGCTGCGGGCCTGGATGAACGAGGTCGAGGAACCGCGGCGCGGGCGCGACCCGCAGCGCTTGAAGGCCGCGTACTTCGAGTGGGCGAGCCCGGAGGCGACACGGGCCCAGCTGGAGGCGCACGCTCGCTTCCACGAGGACGCCATGGCGTCGTACGAGAAGCAGCGCGAGGACATCCTCGCGCGCCGGGTTCCCCTGCTCCAGGCCCGCCTGGAGCGCACGCCGCCGGAGGAATGGGACGCGGTCGTGGAGTTCAAGGCGTTCGCGTACAGCGGCCTCATCGCCCGTGCGCGCGCCGAGGTGGAGTGGGCACGTGAGGGACTGCGGCTGCTGGACCGGCTGCACTCCGAGCGGTCCGATCGGTCCGAAGAAGAAGCCGCCGAGCAGCCGGCCATCAGGAGACGGAGATCTCGATGAACGCGGATCAGACGAAGATCAGGCAGCTCGTGGAGAACTGGGCGCTGTGGCGGGACGCCGGCCACTGGGACCGGTTCGCCACCGTCTGGCATCCGGACGGATGGATGAGCGCCACCTGGTTCCAGGGCCCCGCCGCGGACTTCATAGCCGCCAGCAGGCAGGGCTTCGAGAACGGCGTCAGCATTCTGCACTTCCTGGGCGGCCACACCTCGGACGTGGCGGGGGACCGGGCGATCGCCCAGACCAAAATGACGATCAGTCAGCGCGCCGATGTCGATGGCGTGTTGGTGGACGTGGTGTGCACCGGCCGCTTCTACGACTTCCTGTCCCGGCACGACGACGAGTGGACGATCGTCCGCAGGCAGCCCATCTACGAGAAGGACCGCCTCGACCTCGTCGACCCCGCAGCCTCCCTCAAGCTCGACCCCGAGTTGCTCGCCCGCTTCCCGGTCGGCTACCGCCACCTCGGGTACGTGCAGACGAAGGCCGGCTTCACGGTGAAGCCCGGTCTGCCCGGCCTGGCCGGGGAGGCGGTCGACCGGCTCTACGCGGAGGGAGCCGCCTGGCTGTCCGGCTCCGAGCGGCCCGGAGAGCCCCGGTGACCCGCCCGGCACCGGCGCCGCAAGGAGGAACCGCCCGCATGTATCCCCTGAACACCTGGTACGCGGCGGCCTGGGACACCGAGGTCGGCCGCACCCTCCTCCCCCGAACGATCTGCGAACGCCCCGTCGTCCTGTACCGCACAACGGAGGGAGCACCGGTCGCCCTGGATGACGCGTGCTGGCACCGCCTCGTCCCGCTGTCCATGGGCCGTCTCGACGGCGACGACCTGGTGTGCGGCTACCACGGACTGGCGTACGGGCCGAGCGGGCGCTGTACGCGGATGCCGGCCCAGGAGACGCTCAACCCCTCGGCGGCCGTGACCTCCTATCCGGTCGTCGAACGTCACCGCTTCGTCTGGATCTGGCCCGGCGACCCTGCCCTGGCGGACCCGGCCCTCGTCCCCGACCTCCACTGGAACGACGACTCCTCGTGGGCCGGCGACGGCGAGCGGATCGAACTCGACTGCGACTACCGCCTGGTGCTGGACAACCTCATGGACCTCACTCACGAGCAGTTCCTGCACGCAGACAGCCTCGCCAACGACGAACTGTCCGACGCCGAACCGGACGTGGCACACGACGAGGACTCCGTCACCCTCACCCGCTGGATGCACGGCATCGAGCCGCCCCCGTTCCTCGCCATGCAGCTGAAGCGGAAGGCCCCGGAGTACAGCGGCCCGGTCGACCGGTGGCAGATCATCCGGTTCGCCGCACCCTCGACGATCACCATCGACGTCGGCGTGGCGCCCGTCGGCACGGGAGCACCGGAGGGGGACAGGAGCGCCGGGGTCAACGGCCACGTGCTCAACACGGTCACGCCCGCCGGCCCCGGCGCCTGCCACTACTTCTGGGCCTTCACCCGCAACTACCACCTCGGCGATCAGGGACTCACCACCCTCCTCCGACGATCCGTCTCCCGCGTCTTCCGCCAGGACTCCGACATGCTGAACGCCCAGCAGCGGGCCATCGAGGCCAAACCCGACCACGAGTTCTACAACCTCAACATCGACATCGGCGGGATGTGGGCGCGGCGCATCATCGACGCCAAGGTGGCGGTCGAGCAGGGCCGCGAACGCACGCACCCCACCGCGCTCGCGTCCATCGCCGCGACGACACGGCGGACAGCATGAGCGGTGGCACAAAACGCGTGGCGACGATCGAGGCCCGCGAAGAAGTGGCGCCGGACACCGTCCTGCTCATGCTGCGCCTGCCGGATCCGGCGCCCACACCGCCACCCGGCAGCCATCTGGACGTCACCGTGCCCCTTCCGGGCGGCAGCGACACCCGGTCGTACTCCCTCGTGGACCTCGGCCACGACGACGGCCTGCTGCGCATCGCCGTGCGCCGACAGCAGGACAGCCGGGGCGGATCCGCGTGGATGCACGCGCTGAAACCGGGCGACGGACTCGAAACCGCCGGCCCCGTCGACGAGTTTCCGCTCAGCCCCGGCTCGGCCCCCAGCGTGCTGCTCGCCGCCGGAATCGGGATCACCCCCGTCCTGGGGCTCGCCAGGGCACTGCGCGCCAGGGGGAGCGATTACCGGATTCTCTACGCCGGCCGGTCCCGCGATCGCATGGCGTTCACGACGGAACTGGAGACCGTCCACCCGGGCCTGGTGACCGTGGCCGACTCCGCGGGCGGGAGACGCGTAAGCCCCGCCGAGGTGGTCTCCGAGGTTCCTCCCGACGGCGTGCTCTACGTCTGCGGTCCGATGGGCCTGCTCATGGACGTCCGCCAAGCCTGGCAGCAGGACGGTCGGCAGCCTGTGAACCTCCGGTTCGAGACGTTCGGGACGAGCGGCAACCATCCCGCCCGCCCGTACCAGGTGACCGTGCCCCGCCACGGCGTGACGGTCGAAGTCCCGGTCGGCATCAGCATGCTTGACGCCCTTCAGGAAGCGGGTGTCGAGATCATGTACGACTGTCTGCGCGGTGAATGCGGGCTGTGTCGCGTCCGGATCCTGGAGACCGACGGTCCGGTCGACCACCGTGATGTGTTCCTGTCCTCCCGGCAAAGGGCCGAGGGCCGTCAGATGTGCGCCTGCGTGTCCCGGATCGCCGGGTCCGGAGCCACCATCGACTGCTGAGTGCCCCCTGGTCAGGAGGTGAACGCCCCCTCGGCGTCGTAGCCGTAGATCCAGCCGTTGCTCTCCAGGGGGTCGGACTTGGCGAGCGCCGCGTCACGAGCCTCTTGCTCGGGCCCATCGGGCAGGTGGTTGACGTCCCGGCGGGCGTGGCTGACCTGCTGAAGGCGCGTAGTGCGTTCGATGCGAGCCGCCTCGTACTGCTTCAGCGCCTGCTCGGGCGCGTCCACGGACGCGGCCAGGCAGCGTGCCAGCACCGCGGCGTCCTCGACGGACTGGGCCGCACCCTGCGCGAAGAAGGGGAACATGGGGTGCGCGGCGTCACCGAGCAGCGTGATCCTTCCTCGGCTCCAGTGCCGTAGGGGCGGCCGGTCCAGCAGCGTCCAGCGCCCGGGGACGCCGCCGGAGGCGATGAGGTCCGTCACCCGCGGGTCCCAGTCGGCGAACTCGGCGTGGAACTCCTCGATCGTGGCCGTCGCGCTCCAGGACTCGTCGGTGTAGTCCCCGGCAGGGGCGGCGGCGAAGACGTTGACGGCCTCCCCGCCGGCGATCGGGTAGTGCACGAAGTGCCGTCCGGGCCCGAGCCAGAGCGTCTGGGCGCGGCGAAGAGCGAAATCGGGTGCGGCGTGGGCGGGCACGATGGAGCGGAAGGCGCACATGCCGGAGAACTCCGGTGGTGCGGGTTCGGCCACCACACCGCGGACGAGTGAGTGCACGCCGTCGGCGCCGATCACGACGTCGGCCTCGACCTGGCTGCCGTCGGCGAAGCGCAGCAGCGCGCCGTCCGGGTCGGCGGCGACCGAGGTGCAGCGTGCGCCCAGTCGAATCCACTCGCCGGGCACGGCCGTCCTGACGGTGTCGAGCAGATCGGCCCTGTGAACGACAAACGTGCCCTCGCCATAGAGCCGCTCGCACACGCCGCTCAGATTCTCCACCGACAGCACGCTCCCGTCCGCCCAGCGACGGAACTCCCAGCCCCAGTCGAGCGGCACGGCACGGTGGAGGAACCGTTCCATGGTGTCGAGGCGGCGCAGCAGCCGTACGGCGTTGGGGGCCACGACGAGTCCGGCGCCGACCTCGGTGAGTGCGGGGGCCTGCTCGTAGACGGTGGCGGTCAGTCCCGCGCGGCGCAGAAAGGCGGCGGCTGCCAGACCGCCGATGCCACCTCCGATGATGGCGATCCGCGGGCCGTGCACAAGGTCGGGCATTGAGTCACTCCTCATCGAGGGCGAACGTCCTGGTGAGACCCCGATCCTCACCGGTGTGCTTCACCGCCGGGAACGGCTATGTTCATTCAATGGACGTCCTCTTTCGGCGCCGCCATGGGGAGCGGAGGTCTGATGCCCCGTACGAGCCAGCCCGGTCGCAGCGTGAGTTCGCGGCTGTTCGAGGTTCTCTTCGCGTTCCGGCCCGGCCGGTCCCGGCTCACCCTCGCCGACCTGACCCGGGGGACGGGGCTGCCCCATGCCACCGTGCGTCGGCTGGCGCTTGAGCTCGTCGAAGCCGGGGCGCTGGACCGGGCACCGGACGGCAGCTTCAGCATCGGCCTCCGGCTGTGGCAATTGGGCACCCTGGCGCCGCTGAGCGTTCCGCTGCGCACCGCCGCGCTCCCTTACATGGACGACCTGCACACAGCGCTGCGCCAGCACGTACAGCTTGCGGTACTGGAAGGCACCGAGGCGGTTCTCGTCGAGCGGTTGTCGACGGGCAACGCGGTGGACGTCATGTCGAAGATCGGCGGGAGGCTGCCGTTGCACTGCTCCGGTGTGGGCAAGGTGCTGCTCGCCCACGCCGGACCCGAGCTGACGGAGCAGGTCATCGCGCAGGGCCTTCAGGCGTACACCGACCGCACCGTCACCGATCCGGCGCGGCTGCGGACGCTGCTGGCCGAGTGCCGCGAGACCGGCGTGGCCGTCGTCCGCCAGGAGGCGACACCGGGGGTCGATTCGGTGGCCACGCGGGTCATCAACGCCGACGGTGAGGTCGTCGCGGCCCTGTCCGTCGTCGTAGGCGCCGGGTCGGTCGATCTCCGGACGGTACGCCCGGCGGTCATCGCCTCCGGACTGGCCGTGTCCCGCAGGCTGGGCTGGCGTTCATCGGCTGGAGTCCGGTAGGGCCGCGTGCCTGGTCCGGCCGCGCTCCACCGGCATCATGCCCCGTCCGGCTCGCTCGCTTCGTCCGTCTGGAAGATCAGGTCCAGGAACGCGCGGATCGGTCCGACGATGTCCAGGTCGTGGTCAAGGAGCCACTGCAGCTGAAGGCCGTTGAGCACGGACTGGAGGAGGGTGGCCGCGTGCTCGGGGGCGAGACCCTTGTGCAGTTCGCCGCGGTCCGCCTTCTCGTGCATGCCCTGGGCGAAGTGCGTGCGCCCCATGTCGTAGCGCTGGACGAAGTAGGCGTGTGCCGGGTGATCCGGGCGTGAGGCGGCCGCGGCGAGTTCGATCCACAGGCGCATCAGCTCGGGTGACTTCTGGTGGTGGCGCAGGAGTTCGCCGAGGTGCGGCGCGAGTTCGTCCATGCCCGCGACCCGCGACAGGCCGTACTGCCACTCCTCGGTGTCCCGCTCGGCGAGCACCGCGGCGAGCAGGTCGTCCTTGTTCTGGAAGTGGTGCAGGAGGCCCGCGTGGGTGATGCCGGCCCGTTCGGCGATGTCCCGCAGGGAGGCCTTGGTGAACCCGCGCTCGGCGAAGCTGTCGCGTGCCGCCCGCACGATCTCCGCCCGGCGGGCCGCCGTCTTGGCGTACGGTCCGCGGGTCTTTGCCTGAGTCACGATGTGCTCCCTTTGTTACGCCAACGTATAACGCTCTGATTACGAAGCCGAGTAACAGTCTTCCCGCTCTTGTGGTCGCGGTCTACGTTCCGATCGAAAACCAACCACATGGTAAAGGTTGGTGCTCGTCCGTCGGCATACGTGCGCACCGGCCGCCCCGACACGCAGGGGGGCTGTTGCTCGCCGCATCCGTACGACCCGGTCGCAGCGCAGGCGCCACCGCGCCCGTCACCACCGATACTCAGGAAGGCAGTCGACGATGACCGAACTCGCTCCCGGGTTCCTCTGGGGAGCCTCCACCGCACCGCACCAGATCGAGGGCAACAACCTCAACAGCGACTTCTGGGCGAGCGAGGGGCGTGTGGCCGGCATGGAGCGCAGCGGCGATGCCTGCGACAGCTACCACCGCTACCGCGAGGACATGAAGCTGCTCGCCGACGCCGGGCTCAACGCCTACCGCTTCGGCATCGAGTGGGCACGGATCGAGCCGGTCCCCGGGATGATCTCGCGGGCCGAACTCGCCCACTACCGGTGCATGATCGAAACAGCCTTCGAGCTCGGTCTGACCCCGGTCGTGACCCTGCACCACTTCACCAGCCCGCTCTGGTTCGCCCAGGAAGGCGGCTGGCTCGGCGACCGCGCCACCGAGCGGTTCCGGGCGTACGCCGAGGCGGTCTCCCCGATCCTCGAAGGCGTCGAGTGGGTCGTCACCATGAACGAGCCCAACATGCTGGCCATCATGGCCGGCATGGCGCAGGCCATGCAGAACCAGCAGGCGGCCGGGGAGTGGCAGAGCCCCACCGTGGACAACGAGGGTCCGCGACCGCCGCTGCCGGCCCCCGACGTGAAGATCGGCGAACGGCTGGTCGAGGCGCACCACGCCGTACGGGACGGCTTGCGCGAGCGCACCGGCGCCAAGGTCGGCTGGACGGTCGCCAACCGCGCCTTCGTCGCCCGCCCGGGGGCCGAGGAGAAGAAGCGGGAGCTGGAGTACATCTGGGAGGACCTCTACCTGGAGGGGGCGCGCGGCGACGACTTCGTCGGCGTGCAGTCGTACTCCAGTCAGTGGGTCGGCCCGGACGGCATCGAGCC
Source organism: Streptomyces sp. NPDC041200 (assembly GCF_055591805.1). NCBI lineage: Bacteria > Bacillati > Actinomycetota > Actinomycetes > Kitasatosporales > Streptomycetaceae > Streptomyces > Streptomyces sp. NPDC041200. The sequence continues at coordinate 68,416 of NZ_JBVIZF010000008.1, forward strand.
CCACCCGCGGCACCCGGACAACACTCTCGTCGGAACCGCCTACCGGCCGGACGCCCTGGGCATCGCGGTGCGGCACACCGCCGAGGTCACCGGCGGCATGCCGATCCTGATCACCGAGAACGGCATCGCCACCCGCGACGACAACCGCCGGATCGCCTATACCGGCGTGGCCCTGGACCATCTCGAGGCGGCGATCGCCGACGGCGCCGATGTACGCGGCTATCTGCACTGGAGCCTGCTGGACAACTACGAGTGGGGCCACTGGGAGCCGACGTTCGGCCTGATCGAGGTCGACCGCGAGACCTTCGAGCGCCGCCCCAAGCCCAGCCTCGCCTGGCTGGGCGAAACCGCCCGCCGCAGGCGCGGCTGACCGCACCACCACCGGAAGGACACACACTGTGCGGGTATCCGTCCCCGACGTCTCGTCCCGGCCCCTGGCCGAGCTGATCTCGCTGTCCGGGCGGCGCGCCGTCGTGACCGGCGCAGGCCGTGGACTGGGCCGGGCCATCACCCAGCGCCTGGCCGAAGCAGGAGCGGACGTGCTCGTTGCCGACCTTGACCAAGAGCTCGCCGCCGCCGTCGCCGAGGATCTGAACGCCCGCCGCCCGGGTTGTGCGCTGGCCGCCCACATGGACGTCACCGACGCCGGGAGCGTGGCCGCGGCCGCCGACCTCGCGGTCCGGGAGCTGGGCGGGCTCGACATCTGGGTCAACAACGCCGGAATCTTCCCCAGCGTCCCCGCGCTGGAGATGTCCGACGAGACCTGGAACGAGGTGTTCGCCGTGAACGCGCGCGGCGTCTTCCTCGGCTCCAAGGAGGCCGCCCTTCGGATGCGCGAGGCCGGGCACGGGGGCGCCATCGTCAACGTCGTCTCGACCGCGGGATTCCGGGGGACGGCCCCGGGGCTCGCCGCCTACGTCGGCTCCAAGCACGCGGCACGCGGGCTCACCCGGCAACTCGCCCTGGAATTCGCGCCGTTCGGCGTCCGCGTATTGGGTGTCGCACCGACGTACGTGCCGACCGAGGGGAACATGGCGGCCGCTGCTTCGCCGCAGGCCGCCGCGGACGCAGACGACCTCGTGCCCGTGATGCAGCCGGGCCTGCTCGGCCGGCTCGGCGTCCCCGACGACATCGCCCGCGTGGTGCTGTTCTGCGCGAGCGACCTCTCGGCCTTCATGACGGGGAGCACGCTCCTCGCCGATGCCGGTGAAACGATTTGATCCACCGCTCTTCCGCCCCGTACCCACCCCTGTCATCGCTCGGGCCACTGACCCACAACGACGCGTAGGAGCCCCATGCTCTCGCCCCGCACCAGCCCCACCCGCGACATCGTCAGCCTTGACGGACTCTGGCGGTTCGCCCTCGAAACCCGCGTCGGCGCCACCCCGTGGACGTCGCGGCTCACCTCGCCCCTCGAAGCGTCCGTCCCCGCCAGCTACAACGACCTCTTCGTGGACGCGGAGATCCGTGACCATGTCGGAGTCGCCTGGTACCAGCGCGACGTGCGGGTGCCGCGCGGCTGGGCGGGGGAGCGGGTGGTCCTGCGCTTCGGCTCCGTCACCCACGCCGCGCAGGTCTACGCGGACGACCGGCTCGTAGCCGAACACACCGGGGGCTACACCCCGTTCGAGGCGGACCTGACCGGGCTCGTCCACCCCGGCGCCGAGTTCCGGCTGACGGTCGGTGTCGACAACCGGCTGACCAACGAGACGATCCCGCCGGGGACCATCACCACCGGTCCCGACGGCCGCGCACGCCAGTCGTACCTGCACGACTTCTACAACTACGCGGGCATCGCACGCCCGGTCCGCCTGTGCAGCACACCGCCGACCTTCGTCGAGGACGTCACGGTCGTCACCGGACGGGACGGTACGGCCGGCATCGTCGACTACCGCGTGGAGACCGCCGGCGAGGCCGCCGGGACGACTACCGTCCGGGTGCGCGCGGTCGACGAGGCGGGCCGGACCGTGGCGCAGGCACACGGACCCCAGGGCACCTTCCGCATCGAGGACGTCACCCTCTGGCAGCCTGGCGCCGGCTACCTCTACGACCTCGTGGTGGAGCTGGTCTCCGACGGTGAGACCGTCGACAGCTACACCCAGCCCTTCGGTGTCCGCACCGTCGAAGTGCGGGGCACCGAGTTCCTCGTCAACGGCGAACCGTTTTACTTCACCGGCTACGGCAAGCACGAGGACACCCCCGTCCGCGGCAAGGGCCACGACGACGCCTACCTCGTCCACGACTTCCAGCTCCTGCGGTGGACCGGCGCCAACTCCTTCCGCACCTCGCACTACCCGTACGCGGAGGAGGTGCTCGACTTCGCCGACCGGCACGGCATCGTCGTCATCGACGAAACCGCCGCCGTCGGCCTCAACCTCGGTGTCATGGGCGGCCTCACCGGCCAGGCACCGACGCCGACCTTCGCGCCGGAGAACTTCGGCGGGACCACCGGCGAGGTCCACGCCCAGCACCTGCGGGAGCTGATCGAGCGGGACAAGAACCACCCCAGCGTGGTGATGTGGTGCCTGGCCAATGAACCGGCCTCCAACGAGGACGGCGCCCGCGAGTACTTCGAGCCGCTGGTCGAACTGGCCCGCAAGCTCGACCCGACCCGCCCCCTCACCTACGCCGCGGTCATGTTCGCCACGCCGCAGAACGACCAGATCGGCGACCTGTTCGACGTGCTGAGCATCAACCGCTACTACGGCTGGTACCTCTTCACCGGCGATCTCGCGACCGCTGAGCAGTACCTGGAGGAGGACCTCCGAGGCTGGGCCGGGCGCTTCGGCAAGCCGGTCATGATGTCCGAGTACGGCGCCGACACCCAGCCCGGCCTGCACTCCGTCTGGGACACGCCGTGGAGCGAGGAGTACCAGAGCGACTACCTCGCCATGTACCACCGCGTCTTCGACCGCATTCCCGAGTTCGTCGGCGAACACGTCTGGAACTTCGCCGACTTCCAGACTTCCGCCGGTATCCACCGCGTCGACGGCAACAAGAAGGGCGTATTCACCCGCGACCGCAAACCGAAGACGGCCGCGTTCGCCCTCCGCCGCCGCTGGCGCGGCCTGGACGGGCGCAAGCCCGGCCACGCCGCGGAGGACTGACGCTTCTCCCCGCTCATCGTCGTTCTCCCTGATCGGCCGTGGACGTCGGCGGTCCGCGCGACCTGTGACGACCGGTATCGCGATGCCCGCGCACGTGTCGCAGACGGGTTCCGCCCGTCTTGCCCCCTTCCAGCAGGCGAGTCCAAGCCTGGCCACCGCCGAACAGGTGGGGGCCTCCATCACCTTTCTGCTCAGCGACGACGGCATCAACATCAACGGCGCCGTCCTCCGGCAACTGCCGTGCCACCTGGCAATCATGAGACGAAGGAGTCCTCATGGCTCACAACGATCGCGACATCAGCGTGGCCGCATCCCCGCAGAACGGGCCCGCGAAGGACGACGGTGAGAAGCCGGCCGAGGCCCCCGCTCCCGAGATCGAGGCGCCGCCGCTGGAGAAGGTCGGCACGGACTACCTCACCTGGATGATGATCGCCAACTTCGGGGCCTCGCTGGCCCTGATGGTGCCCCTGTCCTACTCGTTGGCACTGCGGATCTCCGACCTCGCCCCCGGACGCGAGGAACTCCTCGGATACGTCACCGGGTCCGCCCAATTCGTCTACCTGGTCCTCAGCCCCCTGATCGGTTTCTGGAGCGACCGGATGCGCTCCCGCCTCGGCCGCAGGACACCATTCCTGATCGTCGGAACGGTCCTCGGCATCGTCGGGCTTTTCGGAATCGCCGTCACACCCACCGTCCTCCTGGTGGGCCTGTCGTGGGTCATCGGCATGGTCGGCTGGTCCACGGCGGGGCAGGCCATCCAGAACGTCCAGGCCGATCGCGTGCCCGAGGAGCAGCGCGGCCGCGTCTCGGCATTGGCCGGCGTCACGACCCAGATCGCGCCGGTGATCGGCATAGGCATCGCGTACGCGGTGGCCTCCAGCACCCTCCTGGTGTTCCTGGTCCCGGGCGTCCTCGGAGCGGCCCTGCTCCTGCTGTTCCCGGTCCTCAAGCCGGAAGGCGACTCCCGTGAACTCGTCCACGCCGGCGATGTGACCCTCAAGGGCCTGGTGGCCAGCTACGGGTTCAATCCGCGGAGGTACCCCGACTTCGGCTGGAACTGGCTCGGCCGCTTCGTCTTCTTCATGGGCTTGTACTTCAACACCACTTTCGGCACGTTCTTCTACGCCCAGCGACTCGACCTGCCCGTCAAGGAGGTCGCCGGCGTCGTCGCGACCATCGGGACCATCGGGGTGCTGGCGGCGGCCGGCGGCGCCATCGGGGGCGGCTTCCTCTCCGACAAGCTGGGCCGGCGCAAGCTGTTCACCCTGCTCGGCTCCACGATCTTCGTGGCCGGGGCCGTCACCGAGGCGTTCGCCCACTCGCTTCCCCAGCTCGTCGCCGGCGCGGTGCTGATGCAGCTCGCCATCGCGCTGTTCAGCGCCGTCGACCAGGCGATCGTGTTCGCCGTCCTCCCGGACCGGGCGCAGGCCGGCCGATATCTCGCGGTCGTCGCGTTCGCGCAGAAGATCCCCAGTGCCATCGCCCCGCTCGTCGCCCCGCTCATCATCACCATCGGCGTCACGGGCAGCGACAAGAACTACACACTGCTCTACCTGAGCGGCGCGATCCTGGCGCTCGCCGGCGGCCTGATCATCAAGTTCAAGGTCAAGACGGTCCGGTAACCGGGCACGTCGGCAGTCGTCTGCGCGCGGAACGGGTGTGGTCCCTTCCCCGCACACGCCGGCCAACACCCCCTCGTCGTCCTCCGAGGAGCGCCTCCCCATCCATGTCCCTGCCCGCGCTCTTCCCCTCGCCGCGCTCGCTGCGGCAACCGTCGTGAGAGACAACAGAGTTCATCGAGTTCCGAGAAAGCAGAGCATGAACAACGCACCGTATGACCTGCGCGTCGACAGCGGCGGTGACCAGTTCGCCGTGTCGGGCCCCACACCCCGCCTGTCGTGGAAGCCACCGTCGGACGTGGGACTCCCGGCGGGATATGAGCTGGAGTGCACCATCGACGGCGAGGCACAGCCCGCGGTGAGAGTTGCACCCGGCCGGCACCGGTTCCTTCCCTGGCCCTTCGTGGTGCTCCGCAGCAGCCGCCAGGTGGCCTGGCGGGTCCGGGTCGACGCCACCGATGGCCGGTCGCCGTGGTCGCAGTGGAACGCGTTCGAGGTCGGCCTCCTCGATGAGGACTGGCAGGCGCGCTGGATATCCCCGGCCGGATCCGGCGACCCCGGCTACGGCAAGCGCCCGGCCCACATCCTCACGACCCGGTTCCAGGCACGGCCCGGGGTGCGCTCGGCGCGGCTGTACGCGACGGCGCTCGGCGTGTACGAGGCGTACGTGAACGGTGAGCGGGCCGGCACCGCCGAACTGTCACCCGGTGCGACGTCGTATGACCGCACGCTCTACGCCCAGGCATCGGACGTCACCGCCGCCGTCAAGGCGGGCGACAACCTGATCGAGATACTCCTCTCCGACGGCTGGTACCGGGGGCAGGTCGGCGCTTTCCGTCTGCCCGCCGGCTGGGGCACAGTGCTCGGCGCACGTGCCGAACTGCACATCGCGTACGAGGGCGGTTCACGTCAGGTCGTGCGCAGCGACGAGAGCTGGACGAGCCTGGGGTCGGCCATCACCCGGGCCGACCTCATGGACGGGCAGACCACCGACTTCCGCGGTCGGCCCGACACCGGGCAACCAGTCCTCGTCGACCAAGTCGAGGCGCCCGCGATCGACTGGTCGCCCGCGCCCCCCGTACGCGTCGTCGACTCCCGCCCGGCGGAGTCCGTCAAACCGCTCGAGGACGGGCTCTGGATCGCCGACTTCGGCCAGAACGCCTCCGGCTGGATCACCCTGACCGATCTCGGCCCCACCGGCACCCGCACTGTCGTCGACTACGGCGAGCACGTCGGCGCCGACGGCGACCTGACGACTGCCCACCTGGATTCCGCCCGGCCCGGAGAGGACCCGATCCCCTTCGTCCAGCGCGACGAGGCCGTCTCCGCGGGCCGTGGCGAGACGTTCGAGCCGCGTCACACCGTGCACGGCTTCCGGTACGCGCGCCTGAGCCGCGACGGTGCCCCGCTCGACCCCGCGAGCCTCACCATGCGCGTCGTCCACACCGACCTGCGCCGCACCGGCACCTTCGCCTGCAGCGATGACGACCTCACCCGCCTCCACGAGATCGCCGAGTGGAGCTTCCGCGGCAACGCCGTCGACGTGCCCACGGACTGCCCGACCCGTGAACGCCTCGCCTGGACCGGCGACTACCAGGTCTTCGCACCGACGGCCACGCGCCTGTACGACGTCCTCGGATTCAGCCGCAAATGGCTCCGCTCCGTCCGCGACGATCAGCTGCCCGACGGCCGGATCGCCAACTTCTCGCCCGACGGCCGCCGCATCAAACTCCATCTCGACGACCAGTTCGCCATGATGACCGGCTCCGCCGGCTGGGGCGACGCGATCGTCGCCGTCCCCTGGGAGCTGTACGAGTCCTACGGCGACCGGGAGGTGCTCGCCGAGAACTGGGAAGCGATGGTCCGCTGGGTCGAGTGGGCGCTGCGGACCGCCCGCACCGCCCGCCACCCGTCCCGGACCGATCGCTCGGCCGAGCCGCTGCCGCACGAGCGGTACCTCTGGGACGGCTCCTTCCACTGGGGCGAGTGGACCGAGCCGAAGTCGAAGGCGGCCGACGGCACCCGCATCGACCCGGTCAAGACCAACCCCGTCGCCTGGTTCATGGCCGACAAGGGCGAGATCGGCACGGCGTTCCTGTACCGCTCGACGGCGACCCTGGCCGGTGTCGCAAGGGTGCTGGGCCGCACCGAGGACGCGGCCCGCTACACCCAGACCGCCGAGCTCGTCCGCGACGCCTGGCGTACCGAGTTCCTCGCCCCGGACGGACACACCACCGGCGACACCCAGGCCGGTTATGTGCGCGCCCTGGCTCTCGGACTCGTCCCCGACGAGCTGCGTGAGGCCGCCGCCGCGCGCCTGGTCGACTTGATCCGCGCCGCTGACACCCACCTCGGCACCGGCTTCCTCGCCACCGGCGACCTGCTCCCGGTCCTGGCCGACACCGGACACGCCGACGTCGCCTACGAACTGCTCTTCCGGCGCACCGCACCGTCCTGGCTGTACATGCTCGACCGCGGCGCGACCACGATCTGGGAAGACTGGGAGGGCATCGACGAGAACGGTGACGCCCACGACTCCCTGAACCACTACAGCAAGGGCGCCGTGATCCGCTTCCTGCACACCCACACCCTGGGGCTGCGGCAGGCACCGGGATCGGTCGCCTGGGAATCCTTCGAGGTCGCGCCCGTCCCGCACCTGGCGGTGACCTGGGCCCGGGGCACGCACGAGTCTCCGCAGGGCACGATCGCCGTCGAGTGGCGGGTGACCGGCAATGAGCTCGCCATCACGGTTGACGTCCCGCCGGCCAGTACCGCGCGCGTCGTCTTCCCCGACGGCACCGTCGAGGCCGTCACCTGCGGCACCTTCAGGGGCACCCGACCTATGCCGAAGGGAGGTTGAGATGCCCCCGACGAACGTCCGACGGCCGTGCGAAACTGCGCGGTATCCGCTCGGCCCACGCGGTGCGGCGGCACGCGGGTAAGCCGACCGGTTCTGCAGCCGCACCGGATTCCGGCTTGGGGCGCGTCCGGCGCGACGCGATTCGCCGTGAGCCGCGGGCCGACCCGCTTGCCGGATGCAGGGCGGGCTGGCTGCTTTCATCAGGCCCCGTGCTGTGGGGGCTCGAATGCTCAGCGCTGCACCTCAGACAGCATTGGGCAGGACGGTGCGCCTTGAGGTGACGAGGCGGCTCAGCGGTGCCCCGAACAGTTCATCGGCATCCCCACTACTGGGGTCCCTCTGGCGGCTCATCTCTCCCTTGGTGGGTTCTTGTCGGGTGTTGCCAAGCGGTGCAGGATGGAAGTGGAAGCGAAGCTGGCTTGTGGAGGCCCTCTCGTGGGCACCACTTGGGGACCACACGGTGTGCGCGACCCCGCACAACTCAGGCGTTACCGCACGTATTTGGCCTGCAAAAAGCGCCGTAATTCCGGGGAATTCGGTGTTCGCACTTGACTGGGGGGCAAGGGGTCGCAGGTTCAAATCCTGTCGTCCCGACCAGCGTTTTCGCAGGTCGTAGGCCGTTTCCGCAGAGATGCGGGGACGGTCTTTTCGTGTTTTCCGGTGTGGTGGTCGCATGGTGGTCGCACGGTGCTTTGGGACGAGACGCTGTCGGTGAAGTCAGGTTCAGGGCGGGGGAGTAGAAGGCTTTGAGTGGGCTGTGATGCTCGTTGGGGTGGTCGCGGGGTGGTCGCGGGGTGGTCGCAGCCAGGTGGGCCAGTGCCGGCGGGTGGTGTCGCGGTCGGCTTTGGTCAGGGTGGCGTCGATCGCGTCCACGGCGTCGTGGGCGGCTTGGTGGGTGAGGTGGCTGTGAATGTTGGCGGTGGTGGAGAGGGGGGAGTGTGCGGCAGGGTCTTGGAGACGACGGTGAGGGGGATTCCTGCGGTGATGGTGAGGGTGGCGGCGAGGTGGCGCAGGTCGTGCAGGGCGATGCGGGGCACATCGGCTTTCTTGGAGAGCCGGTGGAATCGGTCCAGGATGGTCTGGGGTCGTAGGGGGCGTCCGTCGGGTCGGCAGAAGACCAGTCCGGTGAAGGGCACCCGCCGAGCCGGCCCGCAGATGACGCGAGCGTGGCTGGCCGCCGCCCGACCCCAGCTCGGCGCTCGGCGCAGCGAGACGTTCTTCTACCGATGGCACGGCCCGTCAGGTGACGCGTGCGGTGGGTTCACTGCGCGCAGCGGGTCGGGGCGGGCATCGGCGATCGCGAAGGCCCGCTTGAGCCCCTCTACCCGCACCCGGTCGATGTGGTAGAGCCGTGCCCGCTCGTCCCGCTGGAGCAGCCGGGAGGAGCCGGGCGGGCCGACGCGGCGCTGTACCGCCTGGACGCTGGTCAGGGTCCCGCCGATCTTCGCCTTCGGGATCGGCGTGGTCGGATGGTCGGTGAAGTACTGCTGCACTTCGTCGAACGAGGTGGTGCCGCCCAGGTAGGTGATCCGGCGCAGCACCGCGCGGGCCCCGGGCATCAGCGCGGCGATCATCGGGGCCGACGACCGCCAGTCTCGATGCATGCCTCCGACCAGGGCGGATGGCGTTCTCGGCGAGCAGGGTGCGCGGGGAGGCGATCCGACGGCCACGCAGCGTCCGAGGACGGAGGCGAGCGAGAGCGGCGAGCAGTGCCCGGTCCGGCCATGTCGGCATCGGGGCAGCAACCTGCCTGGCGCAGGATCGCGGCCTCGTGTCCCAAGATCAGTATTTCGACCTCCTTCGCGGCGGACGATCGGCAGAGGAGGAGCGGCCACGCGAAGATCCGCGTGGCGGCCAGACAGGGCATTCGTACGAGCACAACGACCGATGGTGCCGGATCGGCTCATCGGAGCGTCGTCCCAGGTCACGGGCTGTGCGGCCGTTCTGAAGCGGTACGTGGCCGTCTCGGTCGACCGCTCGTCGTTCGCTCGTGGTCCTTCCCGTACCGCACCCCACCGTTTCGCGGATCTTTCTCGGATTGCCGGACGTGACCCTTGCCAGCGACCGATAAGCATCATATGGTCGTACGAACGTAAGACTTACGAACGTAATCTAAAGTCCAAGGGAGTCTGTCATGACGACAACTCGGCCGGTGGCGCTCGTGACAGGTGCCTCATCGGGGATCGGCAAGGAGACGGCCCGCGCCTTCGTCGCGGCGGGCTTCGAGGTGATCGGAACCGGCCGCAAGACCTCCGGACTCACCCCGCCCGCCGGCGTGACGTACCTCGATCTCGACGTGGCCACTGACGACTCGGCCACCGCCGCGGTCGCAGAGGTGATCGACCGGTTCGGGCGCATCGACGTCTTGGTCAACAACGCGGGCATCGGCTCGGCGGGCGCCGTCGAGGAGAACTCCGTCGCCCAGGCCCAGAACGTCCTGAACATCAACGTCCTCGGCGTCATCCGCATGACGAAGGCCGTCCTGCTGCACATGCGCGCCCAGGGCGGCGGACGCGTCATCAACATCTCGTCCGTCCTCGGGGTCGCCCCCCAGCCCTTCATGGCCCTCTACGTCGCGTCGAAGCACGCCCTCGAGGGCTACTCCGAGTCGCTGGACCACGAGGTCCGCGAGCACGGCGTCCGGGTCCTGCTCGTCCAGCCCGCCTACACCAAGACCAGCTTCGACACCAACGCCGCGCAGCCCGACACCCCGCTGCCTCTGTACGCCAAGCGACGGCGCGTCTTCGACGAGGTGATCGCGGATGCCATAAAGGGCGGCGACGACCCCGCCATCGTCGCCAAAGTGATCGTCACCGCGGCCACCGACGAGAAGCCGAAGCTGCGCTACGCCGCCGGCCCGCTGGCCTCACGCGTCACCACGGCGCGCCGCCTCGTCCCCGCCGGGATGTTCGACAAGCAGATCCGCAAGAACAACCGTATGCCCACGTGACCTCCCGGTACGGCCGCAAGGGCGCCGATTCCTCCTGAATGCGTCTGATGGGCCTTGGGTAACTGGTTTTTCGAAAGTCCATTGCTCAACCATTCGTTGATTTGCCGAGGTCATACAGCAGCAACGCCGCCAAACGGCCCGGCGCGGTGCATCGAGCGCAAGGCGATCTCTGAAGCAGAACGTCGGAATCGCGCCGGCGGTCACCGCGACGGCGGCCGTCATGGGGCCGGCGCCGTCCGCGTCCGCAGGGACGGGAAACTCGTACAGCGGATCCGTCGTCACCGATGTACGGACCGCGTCGAAGTTCGACTTCGCCGCCGGTGAGATCCCCGAGAACATCACCGTCGACCCCGACGGCTCAATGACTTCCACGGTGGAAGGTCACCGGGCCCATCCGGCGGGTCACCGCGTAGGCGCTACTCGTCGCAACCCAACACCCCGCCGCTCTCCTACACCTTGTTTGAGGAATCATCCATGCTGAACGCCCTGTGGAATTCGATCGTCGTCGGGGAAATCTCCCTGCCGCACCGGCTCGCGATGGCCCCCATGACGCGGGACCGGTCCACCCCGGAAGGCATACCCACCGAGCTGAACGCCGAGTACTACGCCCAGCGCGCCTCGCACGCCCTCATCATCACCGAGGGCACCCAGCCCAACGCCGACGGCCAGGGCTACCTGCTCACCCCCGGCATCTACTCCGAGGAGCACATCGCCGGCTGGCGCAAGGTCACCGACGCCGTGCACGGCGCGGACGGACGCATCGTCATCCAGCTCATGCACGCCGGACGGATGTCCCACCCCGACAACACCCCCCACCACCGGCAGCCGGTCGCCCCCTCCCCTGTCCGGCCGGCGGGCACCATGTTCACCCCGTCCGGCCCTCAGGAGATGCCGGTACCGCGCGAGCTGGCCACCGAAGAGGTCGCCGCCACGGTCGAGGACTTCCGCCGCGCCGCGGCGGCCGCCATCGCGGCCGGCGCCGACGGCGTCGAGATCCACAGCGCCAACGGCTACCTCGTGCACCAGTTCCTTGCCACCAACACCAACCAGCGCACCGACCGCTACGGCGGCTCCATCGACAATCGCATCCGCTTCGCGGTGGAGGTCGCCACCGCCGTGGCCGAGGAGATCGGCGCCGGCCGCACCGGCTTCCGGATCTCTCCCGGCAACCCGTTCAACGACATCGCGGAGAGCGACACCCACGAGCTGTACCCGGCACTCGTGCGCGCCCTGGCCCCGCTCAACCTCGCCTACCTGCACATCGGCCACGGCGGCGACGACGAACACCTGCACACCCTCCGCACGCTGTGGCCGACCACTTTGGTTCTCAATCGGGCCGGCACTGACATCGCCACCCGCGTCAAGGACCTCGAAGACGGCCTGGCCGACATCGTCACCGTCGGTGTGATGGCACTCGCCAACCCCGACCTGGTCGAGCGCGTACGCATCGGCGCGCCGCTGAACACCCCCGACCCCGCCACCTTCTACGGCGGCGGCGAGGCCGGCTACACCGACTACCCCACCCACACCGCCTGACATACCCCGGCGATACCGGTCCCGGTGGGCCCGTATGCCCAAATGGCCCATGGAGGTGCCACGTGTCTGATCACGCTGCTGTTGAACTGAGCCCACAGGCAATCGAGTTCGCGGACTTTATGGCCGGACTGGTAATTCCCGAGTCCGAGTTGGATGCGATACGCACCCGGTCGGAGAGCGTTCATCTCACGGCCCGGGAGCCGGAAGGCGTCACCTATCGGGAGGTGGACGCGGGCGGCGTTCTGGGAATCTGGTGCGAACCGGTCGACATCAACACCGACTACGTCCTCCTGCACGGTCACGCCGGGGGCTCCGTTCTGTCGTCAGCATTCGTCGACCGAAAGCTCGCCGGCCATATCGCCAAGGCCGCAGGGGCCCCCGTACTGGTCCTGGACTTCCGGCGAGCACCGGAACACAAATACCCGGCTCAGGTGGACGACGCGGAGGTGGCATTCAACTGGCTGCTGTCCGAAGGGTATGAGCCGGGAAACATCATCACGATCGGCCACTCGATCGGCGGGTTCATCGCTGTCGCCCTGGCGCTTCGCCTCCGCGACAAGAAGCAGCCGCTGCCTGGCGCCATCGTGTCGATTTCCCCCTGGTGCGACCTGGAGATCGCCAACGAGACCATGGTGACCAAGGCCGAGACGGACAAGATACTCAGCAAGGATCTGCTGGAGTTCTTCCGGGAGTCCTGGCTCGGCGGCACGGGCATCGAGTTCACGGACGCCAGGATCAATCTGAACCGGGCGGACCTGAGCGGTCTCCCCCCGACCCTCATCTCCTGGGGAACATACGAGGTTCTGGCCGGTGAGGACGAGGAGTTCGCCGCCCGCGTCGAGGACGCCGGAATCGACACGGCGACCGTGGTGGTCCCGGGAGGCCAGCACTCGTATGTCTACGGTGCCGGCCGGGTTCCGGAGGCCGACGCCGCCATCGCACAGATCGGCGCGTGGGTCCGTGAGAAGACGAAGATCTGACCGAGCGGTACGGGCGCGGCAATTGCAAGATTCGCGTGCCTGCCGGATCGGGACGGTGGACGGATGCCGACCCGGCCTTCGGCGGCGCGCGGGTCCGCGACGCACGCGACCTCGTCCCGGTCCCGCGGGCGACGGCCGGGGCGACCGACCACGACGGCGGCTTCAACTACGCGCCGCACCGCCGCGCGCGACCAAGCTCGCCGACTTTCGGGTCGCCGTTCCGGGCCGAGGATCCGTCGCATCCGGTCGACAGCGACGGCCCGACCTACGCCATCGAGTTCGGTTGGGCGGCGCGCCGAAGTCAATCGTGCGCTGACGGGCAACGGCAGCTGAGTGCACGGCACTCAGCTGATGTCTCGCCCCTGTTTGGCCCGCGACCGCGAGGTCGACGGCTCACGACCGGAGGCGGGCGCCTGTTCCCAGCCGGGCAGTGACGTCACGGGGAGTGAGGGCCGAGTGCTCCGCGGAGCACTCGACGACGACGCGGACCGGGGCGTCGCACTCGGTGTGGCGGACATCCAGAACAGGACCCTCGGAGTCGAGGGTGTATGCCTCGCCCCACTGGCTCAGAGCCATCAGAACGGGCCACAGGTCCCAGCCCTTGCGGGTCAGGCGGTATTCGTTGCGGGAGCGGCTTCCAGGCTCCTGGTACGGGACGGTCTTCAGGATGCCGGACGAGGTCAGCTTGCGGAGGCGGTCGCTGAGGACGGCCTCCGACAGGCCGATGTGGCGGTGGAAGTCGTCGAAGCGGCGGACGCCGTTGACGGCGTCACGCAGGATCAGCAGCGTCCATTTCTCCCCGATCACGTTGAGCGTGCGCTGGACGGGGCAGTTCTCCGTGCTCACCTCAAGCCACTCCATCGCGCCATCGTAAGGGGCCTGCCTTCATCATTGACAGCCAGGTGAACAGAAGTCTAGCTTCACTTGAAATAGTCAGCTGACAGTCAGAGGGAAGGCGCCGGACCGTGGGGCGAACGCGTACGTATCACTGGGACGATTCCGCGATCTCGGCGGAGGCCGCCGGGCGCATGGCCGGCATCGACTTCCTGCGCGAGGTGCAGGCGGGGAGGCTGCCGAGGGCGCCGATCAGCAACACCGTCGACTTCGCCCTGGACGAGGTGGAGCCCGGCAGGGCGGTCTTCTCGCTGATACCAGGCGAGGAGCACTACAACCCGATCGGCAGCGTGCACGGCGGCGTCTTCGCCACCCTGCTCGACTCGGCGGCGGGCTGCGCCGTCCAATCCACCCTCCCGCAGGGCATGGCGTACACCTCGCTCGACCTGACCGTGAAGTTCCTGCGACGGATCACCGTGGACACGGGCCCGGTGCGCGCCATCGGCACGGTTGTCAGCAAGGGTCGCCAAACTGCCCTGGCCCAGGCAGAGTTGGTCGACGCGACGGACCGTCTGCTCGCCCATGCCACCAGCAGCTGCATGCTCTTCCCGGTGCCCGCCCCTCAGGGGTGACTCCCGCAGGCAGGGCCCTCGCTCGGTGGGGCAGCCGGGGCAACAGGGAGTGCGTCGACATCTCGGCGGACAGGAGCAGGTCGACGGCATCCTGGGCGATGAGCGCCGACGCGCCTGGGGGTGGTCGGCGCGGCTCATGATGGCGGCCGACTCCATGAGTCGCGCCGATGAGGGCGAGTTCAGGCGCTGGGTCCGTGCCTGCCCTCACTGATGAAAGCCCGACGCTCGCTCGCCGTCTTGCCGCAGAGGGCGACTGGCGAGGAGGTGGCCGACCGTCGCCACGCCGACTCTTTAGATTACGTTCGCAATACCATAGACTGGCGAAGTCGGTGAAGAGTAACTGGTCCTTCCGGCCGGCGAAGGAGCGTGTGCTGTGGTGCGGTACGGAAAAGAGCACAAGTGGAACACGAGGCGGCGGATCATCGAGAGGGCGGGCCGCCGGTTCAAGCAAGACGGTATCGACGGCTCCGGGGTCTCGACGCTCATGAAGGACGCGGGGCTGACCAATGGAGCCTTCTATGCTCACTTCGAATCCAAAGATGACCTCGTCACCACGGCAATCGCCGACCAGTTGAAGGAGCAGGCCGAGAACGTCGTCGCGCGGGCTGCGCCTGGCCGTGCCGGCCTCGAGCAGATCGTACGCGGGTATCTGTCGCCCCAGCACCGCGCCAGCCTCGGTGACGGCTGCCCCAACGCCGCTCTGCTCGACGAAATCGGGCGCTGTACCGACACAACCAGGCAGGCGTACACCGACGGCGTGCTGGTCCTCATCGAGGGCATTGCCGCCCGCATGGCGCCCGAAGCCCCGTCCTCCGCGCGTGTGAAGGCGCTCAGTCTCCTCGGCCTGATGGCCGGGACACTGCAACTTTCCCGCGCCTTGACCGACAGTCAACTCGCCAATGAACTCCTCGATCAGGGGATAAGCAACGCCCTCGCCCTGCTGGACGCCGGGCAGCACGTCTGATGCACCACGTCCCCAGCCCCTAGACCGTATGGAGGGCCGGCGCCTCCCGTAATTGCGGCTCTACCGTCACCACCATGTGACGGCGACCCGCGCCAACTTACGAGCGAGGCGCCGGCCCTCCATACGGTCTAGCCCGCGGCGGCGAGGTGGGCGTCCACGGCGGCGACGCCGTCGATGCCCTGGCAGAGGCCCACGACCACCGGGATGAGAGGCGGTTCCGGGACGTGGCCCCGAAGGGTGACGTCCCCGTCACGGACCTCGACCGCGACGGTGCCCTCGTCCAGGCCGAGGATGCGTCCCAGGACGTCCTGCTCGATCTCGTCGCGGATCTCGAGGTCGGAGCGGAGGAAGGCGTCGAGGAGGTCGCTGCGGCTGATGATACCGGTGAGGAGCCCGTCATCGCCGACCACCGGCAGCTGCTTGACGTGCCGCCTGCGGAGTTCCCGCGCGGCCCGGGGGATCGTCCAGGTGGCGCGGGCGGTGAAGACGGGGCTGCTCATGAGCGCGCCTGCGGCCCGGGCCCGGGCCTTGCCCCAGGCTCGCTCGTCGTTCCCGTCCTTCCCCTGCAGATCGGGCCTGCCGGTCTCGTGCCGCAGCACGTCGGACGCGGACACCATGCCGAGGGGTGCGCCGTTGTCGTCCACGACCGGGGCCGCGGCGATGTCGTTCGCGTCCAGCAGAGCGGCGACTTCCTGGAACGGCGTGTCGGGGCGGAAGGTGACGACCTCCTCGGTCATCACGTCCCCGACCGTGCGGCGGTGCAGCATGGCATCGGCCTCCTCCGCTTCGCGACGGCGCGGCCGCGGCCGGACCGCCCGGGCAGGCCACGCGCGGCGCGCCGGGCGCCGCGGCCCTGCCGGCTCGTCCACGCCGTCTTCTCTACCCATGACAGCACCGTGCCGCTCCGGCGACCACTGACGTTCGGCCTGGCGGGGAAGGCCGGCGGTCCTACGGCCAGGAGCGCGGCCGAGCGCGTGCCCACGGTCACGACCCCGGAACGGACGAAGGGGCCGCGGCCACGGCCACTGTGCTGGTGGCCGCAGGGCTCGTGGGCACTGCTCCCTCGAGCTGGGTCTCCTCAACCACCGCTCCTCGGTGCCGGGGGACGTAGAGGTGACCGCTGTAGACCTGCCGACCCGAGTCGCTGTCTTCACCATCGCGACCGCTGACACGTCCGGTCCACATGCACCCACCTCACCACTGAGGCGGCTGAGTCACTTGTGAGCTCAGTGATGGATATATGCAGTGTTTGCTGTCTGGAACGGATCCTTCACCGCTTGTTCCGCGCCACGCTGAACGTGGCCCTCACCGCATCCCCCTGAAGGGTGTCTCTATTGCCGTACGGTGGTTGACCTGGGGCTTCGCGATCGTCTGAATGTGGGCATGATCAGTGATCGTGGGTCTGCGACTGCTCTACCTGATCTTCTGTCGTCTCCTGGGCTGCTTCCTCTTGCTGGGCCGATCGACCGCCGCGAACAACGCCGAGATCCTCGTGCTTCGTCATGAGGTCGCCGTTGCTGCGCCGGTAGGTTGAGCGGCCGCGGCTCTCGTGGGCTGATCGTGCCGTGCTCTCCGCTCTCGACCGGCACCTGCCCTCCGTCTTGCGTCGCCATCGGCTGGTCACTCCGGGCGCCCCGCTGGTCTGGCACCGCCGTCTGGTGCGCTGGAAGGGGCGCCAGACGGTGGTCGGATCCGGTCGGCCAACACCGCGGACAGGCACCTCACCATGCCGCCGTCGATCGCGGACACGCACCGGCGCCGCCGTTGGGGACAGCGAGTGCATCGTTCGAAGCACGACATACGCTGCCGAGACGGGCCTGTCGGTCGGCCGGGAGCGAGCCGCGGCTCAGCGCCTGAAGCCCCGCCTCGGCCATGCTGCGCGCCGGCAGCCTATATCGCCCCGGTCGTCGGCGTCGGCTTCTCACGAGGCGACTGCCTGAACCACATGCCATGCCGAGCGGGCATCGGGCGATCATTACTTGTTATTGGACGCCCTCGGTAATCAGTGTTCACTATGGGTTCATCCGGTCGCAGCGCCTTGCCGGCCACTGTTGCGTCGGCGGTGGCGTTCACTGCGGCACGCCAGCCCGAAAGGACACACGACGTTGTCCGACCTCCACACCCGACTGGCAGAGCGGGGCCTTCGTCTGCCGAAGCCCCCAGCACCCAACGGCACCTACGTCCCCTACGTCCGCTCCGGGAGCCAGGTGCTCGTGGCCGGGCAGACCTGCCTGGCCGATGGGCAGCCCCAGTACGAAGGGGTCGTAGGCGTCGATCTCAGCATTGCGGAGGCGCAGGAAGCCGCAGCTCTGTGCGCGCTCAACGCACTGGCCGTCGCCGTTCTCGCATGCGACGGCGACTTCGACCGGCTCAGGATGCTGAAGCTGACGGGGTATGTGCGCTGCGCCGACGACTTCGCCGAGCAGCCGCGTGTGGTGGACGGCGCCTCCGATCTGCTGATCCTGGCACTCGGCGAGCGGGGTCGGCACGTCCGCGCCGCGGTCGGGGCGCATACACTGCCGCGTCGGGCCCCGGTGGAGATCGAGACGCTGTTCGAGGTGGCGCCGTGAGCGGGAAGAACGTCGAGACGGACGTCGTGCCCGGCTTCGGGATCGACGCAATCCGCGAGGCCGCGGTCCGGCTGTCCGAGCGCGTGGTGCGGACGCCGTTGCTGAATTCCCCCATGCTGGACGAACTCATCGGTGCCCGCGTCTGGGTCAAGGCGGAATGCCTGCAGTTGACGGGCTCGTTCAAGGTGCGGGGAGCGCTCAACACCGTCCTCTCCCTCGCCCCGGAGGCCCGGCGTTCGGGAATCGTGACCTACTCGGCGGGCAACCACGGCCAGGGCGTGGCCGCGGCGGCCAGGCTCGTGGAATGCCGGGTCTGCGTGGTCATGCCGCGAACGGCCCCACGCGTCAAGGTGGACAACTGCCGCTGGTGGGGAGCCGAGACGGTCTTCTACGACCCGCAGACCGAGGACCGGGAAGAAATCGCCGAGGCTATCGCGCGGGAGCGCGGCATGACGCTGGTCCCTCCGTTCGACGACCCCCGGGTGATGGCGGGACAGGGCACTGTCGGCCTGGAAATCGCCGAGCAACTGAGGGAGCAGCAGACGGCGCCCGACGCGGTTCTGATGAACTGCAGTGGCGGCGGCCTGTCCTCCGGCGTCATCACCGCACTGGGCCACGAGTTCCCGGGCCGGCTGGCGAACCACATCGTCGAACCGGCCGGGTTCGACAAGATGGCCCGGTCTCTGTCGACCGGCCAGGTCTGTGCAAATCCCCGTCCTCCGGGGGGCGTCATGGACGCGATCGGCGGTCCCGTGGTCGGCGCACGCCCGCTGGCCGTCCTGAGCAACTACGACGTGACCGGGCTGACCGTCACTGATGACGAGGCCCTTGCCGCCGTGGGGGTGGCCCACCAA
This sequence comes from Streptomyces sp. NPDC041200, assembly GCF_055591805.1. Classification (NCBI taxonomy): domain Bacteria; kingdom Bacillati; phylum Actinomycetota; class Actinomycetes; order Kitasatosporales; family Streptomycetaceae; genus Streptomyces; species Streptomyces sp. NPDC041200. Next base: position 87,322 of record NZ_JBVIZF010000008.1, read on the forward strand.
CTCCTCAAGATCGTCGTCGAGCCGGGCGGCGCCGCGTCGCTGGCGGCGCTGTTGGCCCGGAAGACCGATCTGCGGGGCAAGACCGTGGTGATCGTGGCCTCGGGCGGCAATGCCGACGGGGAGGTGTACCGCCAGGCCGTGGCGGGCCTGGGCGGGGAAGCACACTGATGGCACCGCGGCGGGACCGAGAGGGTGGCCACGCCGGTCTCGGGGGAGCGAAGTCCCACCGCGGACCCACAGATGAGTGCAGGCTCGTGGATCCCGGTCAGCTGCGGCTGCTGGCGTTGATCGAGGAGTTCGGCACGTTGACCGCGGCCGCTCATCGCACTGAGCCTCCGCCAACTTGAAGTCGCTGGTCAAAAGGCTGGTGTGACGGTATTCCGAGGTGCTCGCGCTGGTCGTGGACTGGAGACTGTGAAGTAGATCTTCTGCCAAAGCTGTATCGCATTCCTTTTCCGCTGATCACCGTGCCATGAGAGGCCTGGGGACGGCGTTGCCGTCAGGCAAACTAGGCGGCAGTACGGAAGCGGTGGTTGGTACGGGGGAGGCGTGATGGACTCGGTGTGGGGCGTCGTTGGCCTTACCCTGGAACGCCGTCGTTGACCTCGCCGCGGGCCGCAGGCGCCGCGCTCTTCCGCTGGCTGGCGGTCCTGGTTCGGCGGAGGCCGAAGGCGGAGACCGCCGTTCCCAGCAGCACCATGACCACCGGGACTACGAGGGCGGTTCGGTAGGCGTCCAGCACCGCGTCCGGTGAGCCATCGGTGCCGTCCACGGCGATCCCGTACACCGCGGTCACCGCGGAGATCCCGACCGCTGAGCCGAACTGGGTGAACGTGTACAGCAGCCCGCCGGCCAGGCCCTGCTCCTCCTTGGCCACGCTGTCGGTCGCCGCGATGGTGAGCGGACCGTAGGCGAGGGCGAAGGCGGTGCCCGCGATGATCAGGCTCGGGAACATCGCCGCGTATGACCAGTCCATCTCGACCAACAGGAAGAGCCCGTAGGCCACGATCGCCAGCAGGAAGCCGCCGAAGATCACCCGGCTGTTGCCGTAGCGGTTCACCAGGCGCGGGGTAAGGGTGGGCGCCAGCACGGCGTCGCAGCCCATGACGATCAGCGCGATGGCGGCCTGCAGGGAGGGCCATCCGCGCAGCTCCTGCAGGTAAAGCGTGACGATGAACTGGAAGCCGAAGAACGCGCCCAGGAAGAGCAGGGCGCCGAGGTCGGCCCGCACCATCGCGGCTTTGCGGAAGATCCCCAGCCGGACGAGCGGCGCTTTGGCGCGCCGTTCGATCACGATGAACGCCCCCACCAGCGCCAGCCCGGCGGCGAGCGCGCCGAGAGTCAGCCCGAGCCCTTCGCCGCGGTGCTCGAGCCGGACGATGCCGTAGGCGAGCAGCAGCATCGCGCCGGCGGCGGCGGCCGCGCCAACCAGGTCGTAGCCCTGTTGCGCGGGCTCGGGGCGGGCCTCGGCCGGCAGCAGCCCGAGCGCCGCGAGCAGGATGGCGCCGGCCAGGAACACCGGGGCGAAGAACACCCAGCGCCAACCGAGTTCGGTCAGCAGCCCGCCGATGACAAGGCCCAGCGAGAAGCCGCCGGCGCCGACGCCGGCGAAGACCAGCAGGGCCTTGTCGCGCTGCGGCCCCTCCGGATACGAGGTCGTGATGATCGACATGGCGGCGGGGGTCATGAAGGCCGCCGCCACGCCGGTGACGAATCGGGCCACGACCAGCATCCAGCCGTCGGTCGCGAAGCCGCCCAACATGGAGAAGACCAGGAAAACGCCCAGCCAGGTGAGGAACATCCGCCGCCTGCCCAGCAGATCGGCGGCGCGGCCGCCGAGCAGGGTGAAACCGGCGTAGCCGAGCACGTAGCCACTCATCACCCACGCTGTGGTGCCGGTGCTCAGACCGAGATCGGCGCGGATGGTGGGCACGGCAACGGCCAGCATGGCGACGTCGCTGCCCTCGAGGAAGATCGTTCCGCACAGGACGAGTAGCAGGGCCCAGGCCCGTCCGCTCTTGCGGGCCGTCGGGAGGGTGGACACGGATCCGCTCTTCATCTGCTGAGTCGCTTGGTCATTTCCGGTTCATCAGCGGCGGAGGCTGTTCGTCGCGGAACCTGCGCGAGCCCAGCCACGTCGCCCGTGCCCGCACGTTGAACCATCCATCCCGGAGCCTCCACAGTTGCCATGGCCGCGACCGTACCGAGCAACAAGCAACCGAGGCCACACCTTTTGTCTGTACCCGGAGGTTCGCGTGGGTGGTCAATGCAGAGGTTAAAGAAGAAGCTCAGCGGTTGACTTCAAGGTTCGTCAGGACGAGCAGGGCGCGCAGGAGGTGGGTGACGCGGACGGGGTTCGCGCGGAGCTTGGTGAGAGTCCGCCAGTTCTTGAGGTGGGCGAAACCATGCTCAACCGGTACGCGGCCGGTGGCGAGGACGCGGTTGGCGACCCTCCGACCGGTGGTGAGCTTGTGGGCGCGGGGCGCGGGGCGCGGGGCGCGGGGCGCGGTGAAGCCGGTAACGATCACAGGGTCGCGTATGTCGTTGTCCAGGCCGCGGAAGCCGAGGTCCGCGAGGGCCCCGAGGCCGGCGGCGCGCAGGTGAGTCACGACGTGGTCGTGGCGGGCGGCGGTGATGTCGTGGGTGCGGCCGGGCCGGGCGGCGGATATCCAGATCAGGCGGCCTCTCTCGTCGGTCAGGGCAAGGAAGTGCAGGCCGTGGCGGCGGTGTTTGCCGGAGTAGTTCCGTCGGTCGGCTCTTCCGGTGCGGCGCTGGGTGGGAATGAGGGTGCCGCGATCAGGACTACCTCACCTCCCCGTTTCGCGATCTTCCTCAGGGCGCGGTCCAGGCGAGGGGCCTGTGCGGCGAGCAGTCCGATCAGCTCGTCGCGCCAGCGGCGGACGGTGGACTCGGAGACGTTGCTGCCGCCAGCCATGTCGGCCAAGCGCTGGTCATGGCGCAGCACTGCCAGGACGATCACCGCGATCTTCCCGGGCGGCAGGATCCGCCACCGGGACCGTGTCGCCTTCAGGTGGCGGCGCAACACGTCGGCTAGGTGGTTGACGGTGCTCGTGGACAGTGACAGACGGCATTGGTAGACAAGCGGGCAGCTGTCCTCGGTGCGTGCTTCGGTTCTCGTCACACAGCTTCAACGGCCGCCGGGGGCACCCCGGTTACGCCCGTGCCGCACGGCTGCGGGTGGCGGCGCCCCAGGTCACAGTCGGGTGGTGAACCGGCCGTCAGGAAGCTTGCGCAGCCAGCCGCGATCAACGAGTCTGACCAGCTTCCCGCGCAGCGGTTCCAGCTTGGCCCGCACGCTGACGTCCACGCCCACCACTTCACCGACCTGCCGGGCCATGACCGGTCCGGCGGCCTGCCGCACGGCGGCGAGGATGCGCTGGTAGTCCAACGGGAGCGTGCTCTCCTCCACGTCCGGCACGCGATGCGGGATCAGCGTGACCGACCGACCACCCACCTGGCCCGATACCGGCGCGGCCGATGCGCGCTCGTCGGCCAGCTGCTCGCTCACGCGCTCAAGGGCGCGCTCGGCGACGGCGAGTTCGTCCCGCTCGGCCCTTACTTCCGCCAGCTCCTTGGCCAGTCGCTCTTCGCGTTCATCGAGTTCCGCGCGCCGCGCGGTGATCCGTTCCAACAACTCGGGATCCATGCACCGGATCGTAGAAGGCCACCCGGACGCAGCGAGCAGGAAACTGCAAACCGACCGCTGACAAACGATCTACTCCTCAGACAGCCGCCCACGACCAGGGCGAGTACCCCGAGAACCGGTCACACCAGGCCTTTGACCTGCAACTTCAAGTTGGCGGAGGCTCACTGCAGCTCACGTCTGCTGCCGTGACGCAGCAGGTGGCCAGGGCCGAGCGCGAGTGGCAGGTGTCTCTCGTCGTGCGCGGGCCGCGGGGAGCGGGGCTCACCGAGGCCGGTGCGGCGCTCGCGAGGCACGGGCGGGCCGTCGAGGAAGCGGCGGAGCGTGCCGCGGCGGACACGTCCGCGCTGCTGGGGCATCTGTCGCTGCGTCTGCGGGTCTGTGCCTTCCAGGCCGCTGCTGCGCACTTGGTGCCTCCGGCGCTGCCCGCCCTGCGTCACCGCCCTGCGGACGCCGACGTCTCCGCGGTCGACCTGCGCGACGAGCCATGGGTGGCGATCGTGGCCGGACACGCCGCCCGTGAACAGCTCGACCGGGCCGCGGGCGAGGCGCAATTCAGCCCCAGGGTTCGGTTCGAAACGGAGTCCTACCACGTGGCCCAGGCGTGGTCGGCGCAGGCAGTGGCGTGGCCCGGATCTCGCGCCTGGCACTGACCAACACTCCTGGTACGACCCACCGCGAGCGGGTCGGGCCGCGAACGCACCGCGAGATCCACGCGGTGACCCAGGCCGACACGACGCTCACCCCGCTGGTGGACGTGTCCCTCGGGCTGCTGCGCGACGTCGCACGCGAGCGCGCCGCCACCGGGCCTCAGCCGACAGGAGCTGGCTGACGGTCTCCGCGCGGACATGGACACGGACACGGACACGGACATGGACACGGACACGGAGGCGGGCCGTGCCCTCCATCACTGTCCGCCTCCGGTCCCCACGCACACCGCACGTGCCGCCTGGACCCCGGTGCGGTGTGGGGCCCCGAACGGCACGTCTACGCCGCGGTGTGCGGCTCTGCGGTCCGCGCCAGGACGCGCCGGGCCCGCTCCAGTACCGGTCTGTCGACCATCTGCCCGTCCACCGTGGTGACCGACTCGGCCGAGCCGAGGACCGCGTGCGCCCAGCGCAGTTCGTCTTCCGTCGGTGCGAACCCCTCCGCCACCGCCGCGAGTTGGTCCGGGTGGACGCACAACTTTCCGGTGAAGCCCAGCCGCCGGGCGTGCGCGACGTCCGTGTGGAGTGCCTCCGGGTTTCGTACGGCTGTGGTGACGCCGTCGACGGGTGGGCAGCTGCCCGCCGCTGCCGCGGCGAGGACCAGCCGCGAGCGGGTGTGCAGCAGGGCCTGGTGGTCGTCGTGGGCGACGCCCAGCTGGGTGGCCAGGTCGACGTTGCCGAAGGCGGCCCGTACGACGCCGGGGACCGCGCACACCTCGTGGGCGCGCTCGATGCCGAGGGCGGTTTCGAGCAGCGGGAGGATCCCGCAGCGCCCAGCCGTACGGGCACCGATGTCGGCGAGGACGGCCGGGTCCTCGGCTTTGGGCACCATGACCGGGCAGCCGTGCTCCGCGGCTGTGCGCAGGTCGGCATCGGACCAGGGGGTGCCGGGCGGGTTGACGCGTACGACGGCCCGGTTGCCGAGGGCGAGCCAGCCGGCGGTGTGGTCGCGGGCATCGTCCTTGTCCTCGGGCGCGACGGCGTCCTCCAGGTCGATGATGACCAGGTCCGCGCCGGCGGATGCCGCCTTGTCGAAGCGGTCGGGCCGGCTGCCGGGCACGAAGAGCAGGCTCCTGGCGGTGGCGATGCCGTCGCGGTCCGGCAGGCTCATGCGAACGTCACCTCCGCGGTCGCGTGCGCTGCCTCCCGGTGCGTGGCCACGTGCAACCGGGCCTGCCCACCGGTGGCCGTGCCGTCGGCCAACAGGTGTTCGTCGGCGAACACCGGCCGGTGCAGCCGGTAGGACAAGGACCGGACCTGCCGCTCCGGGGCGCTGCGGCGGACCAGTTCGAGCATGAGCAGGGCCAGCAGCGGGCCGTGGACGACGAGGCCGGGATAGCCCTCTACCTCGCGGCAGTACGGAGCGTCGTAGTGGATGCGGTGTGCGTTGGCGGTGAGCGCGCTGAAGCGGAACAGCAGCGTCGGATCCGGTTGCAGGCGCAGCTGCCACGGGCCCTCGGCCGTGGGGACGCTCTGGTCGTCCAGCGTTGCCGGATGCTGCCCGGTGCCGCGGCCCGACCGGTAGACGATGTCCTGCTCCTCGACGAGGCAGAGGCGGCCGCTCTGCCGGAACTCCTGGCGTTCGGTGACGAACAGCAGCTCGCCGGTGCGTCCCTGCTTGGGTGTGACGGCCTGCAGGCTGCTGACGCGTGCGGCCGGTGCGCCCAGCCGGAGCGGTTCGGTGATCTCGCAGCGGCCGCCTGCGAACATGCGCTGCCGGTCGGGGACGGGCGGCAGGAAGCGTGCTTCGCGCAGGTGCCCGTCGGGGCCGAGTTCGTGCTGGGCGGGCCAGTTGAGGAAGTAGAGCCACTGCCACAGCGGTGGCAGCGGGTCTCCGGACTTGACGGCGGGGGCGGGCAGGTCCAGCAGGGCCGAAAGGGCGGCTGCCGGGCCGGGCGGCAGGTCGTCCTCGTCCGTTGCCGGTTCGGGGTGCCACGACTCCACGTAGGAGGCGAGCGGAGTGGTCATGGTGTCAGCTTCCTTGGTGGGTGGGTGCGGTGGTCAGGTCGGAGGGAGCTCCCGCCGTCCCGGCCTCCAGCAGGGAGGCGCGGGACGGTTCACGTACGAGCAGGGTGGCCAGGAATGTCAGCGCGATGCACGCGGTGACGTACCAGAAGAAGACGATCTCGTGGCCGTTCTTCCTCAAGGCCAGTGCGATGGGTTCGGTCAGGCCGCCGAAGGTGGCCGTGACCAGGGCGTGCGGCAGTCCCACGCCGAGCGCGCGCACCTTGGTGGGGAACATCTCGGCCTTGATGATGGCGGCCAGGGCGGAGTATCCGCTGGTGAAGGCCAGGGCGACGGTCATGAGAAGGAAGACGAGCCACGGACTGCGGGTGTGTCCGAGGACGGTCATGATCGGCACGGTCAGGAACATGCCGCAGAGGGAGAAGCCGAACATGACCGGGCGTCTGCCGATCCGGTCCGACAGGGCTCCCGCGGCCGGTTGCAGCAGCATGTAGACGAACAGGGCGCAGAAGCCGATGAGGGAGACCGTGGACTTGGCGAGGCCGGCGGTGTTGACCAGGTACTTCTGCAGGTAGGTGGTGTAGGTGTAGAAGGCGACCGTGCCGCCGATGGCCAGTCCGAACACAGCGAGGAGCTGGCGCGGGTACTCCCTGAACAGAGCGATCAGGCCCTTGCGTTCCTCGACGGCCGGGTCCTGGGCGGTCGTCCTGGCCTGCTCCTGCCGGAAGTGCTCGGATTCCTCCATCGACCGGCGCAGGTACATCACGACCAGACCTGCCACGGCGCCGATCACGAACGGGATCCGCCAGCCCCAGCTCTGCAACTGTGCGTCGGTGAGCGTGTTCTGCAGGCCGATCGCCACGACGAGGGCGGCGAGCTGGCCGAGCACGATGGAGACGTACTGGAAGCTGGAGTAGAAGCCGCGTCGGTTCGCGGGCGCGATCTCGGCGAGATAGGAGGCGCTGGAGCCGAACTCGCCACCCACGGAGAGACCCTGGGCCAGCCGGGCGACGACCAGCAGAAGCGGCGCACCGAGGCCGATGGTGTCGTGGCCCGGGGCCAGGGCGATGGTGAGAGAACCGAGGCTCATCAGGGTGACCGACAGGGTCAGTGCCCCGCGGCGCCCGAACCGGTCCGCGTACGCGCCGAGAAGCCAGCCGCCGAGGGGGCGCATGAGGAAGCCGACGGCGAAGACGACTGCGGTGGAGAGGAGTTGGGCCGTCTGGTTGCCGTCGGGGAAGAAGACGGAGGCGAAGTAGACGCTGAAGGTGGCGTAGACGAACCAGTCGTACCACTCGATCAGATTGCCCAGGCAGCCGCGCATCACGTTCGCGGTGACCTGGGAGCGGCCGGGGAGGGAGGTGCGGCTCTGCGACATGGGAAGCTCCGTTGCTTTCGTCACGTCGGCGAACGGCTCGTTCGGGGCCGCTCAGCGCAGGACGAAGGGATTGCCGGTGGGAGCGCCGGTGTTGATCCAGACGCTCTTGTCCTCCAGGTACGCGGTGACGGCGCCGATGCCGTTCTCCCGGCCGATCCCGGAGTCCTTGAAGCCGCCGAAGGGCGTCAGATAGCTCACCGCGCGGTAGGTGTTGACCCAGACGGTGCCGGAGCGGACGCGGTCGGCCATGCGGAAGGCGCGGCCCATGTCGCTGGTCCACACACCGGCCCCGAGGCCGTAGCGGCTGTCGTTGGCGATCTCGACCGCCTCGTCCTCGTCCTTGAACGGGATGACCGCGAGGACAGGGCCGAAGACCTCCTCCTGGGCGATGCGCATGGTGTTGCGCACGCCGGTGAAGACGGTCGGTTCGACGAACCAGCCGCCGCCCTCGGCCGCCCTGCCGCCGAGGGCGAGCCGGGCGCCTTCCTTCCGCGCGATCTCGATGTAGCCGAGGACCTTGGCGTACTGCGCGGGTGTGGTGATGGGGCCGACCTGGGTGTCCTCGTCCATCGGATCACCCACCCGGGCCGTGGCCGCGAGGTCGACCAGGCGGGCCACGACCTCGTCGTGCACGTCCTCCTGGACCAGTAGCCGGGAGCCCGCGATGCAGGTCTGCCCGGTGGCGGCGAAGATGCCGGATACGGCGCCGTTCACGGCGGCTTCCAGATCGGCGTCGGCGAAGACGATGTTGGGTGACTTGCCGCCGAGTTCCAGGCTGACGTGCTTGAAGTCGCGGGCGGCGGCTTCACCGATACGTCGGCCGGTGGCATCCGAGCCGGTGAAGCTCACCTTGCGGACCAGGGGATGTTCCACCAGGGGTGCGCCGACGTCCTGGCCGAAGCCGGTGACGACGTTGAACACGCCGGGTGGCAGCCCCGCCTCGTTGAAGAGCCGGGCCAGCTCCAGGGTCGAGGCCGAGGTGAATTCGGACGGCTTGACCACCACGGTGCAGCCCGCTGCCAGGGCCGGGGCGATCTTCCAGGCCAGCAGCAACAGCGGGGAGTTCCAGGGCGTGATGACCGCGACGACCCCGACGGGTTCCATCTTCGTGTAGGCGAAGTAGCCCTTCTTGTCCAGCGGCGGAACGGTGCCCTCGATCTTGTCGGAGAGCCCGCCGTAGTAGTGGAACCACTGGGGGATGTAGGCGACCTGTCCGTGCATCTCCGTGAACAGCTTGCCGTTGTCGCGGACTTCGAGTTCGGCGAGATGACGGGCGTTGTCGGCGATGGTGTCGCCGAGCCGGCGCAGCAGGGCGCCGCGCGCGCTGGCGGTCAGGTCGGCCCAGGGGCCGGTGCGCAGGGCGCGGTCGGCGCCTCGTACCGCCGCGTCGACGTCCTCGGGCCCGCCCTTGGGGATCTCCGCCCACGGAGTGCCCAGGTAGGGGTTGTCGCTGGCGAACCACTCGCCGCCGATGGGCGCCCGGCCCTCGCCGTCGATGTACATCTCGTAGCGCTGCATGGGGGACACCGCCGGTCAGAAGGTGCTCAGGCCGAGAGCGGCACGGAAGGAGTTCTTGTTCGCGACGCCGTCACGAGGCGGCAGGGCACGGGGCGGCTCGGCGGGGGTGATCAGTACCTGCGCGTACGTCGTGGCCGCGCGCGCCCTGATGCGTGCGGCGAGGTCCTCGGTCTGCGCCAGGTCGCCGATCCGGAGGGCGTCGCGGATACCGAACCCCTGGGCCACGGCGACCAGGTCGGTGCCCAGGCCGGTGTGGCTGGGCTGCATACCGGTCTCGCCGAAGTGGGCGTTGTCCAGGACGACGAGGGTGAGGTTGGGCGGGAGCTGGGCGCCGATGGTGGCCAGCGTGCCGATGCCCATGAGGTGTTCGCCGTCTCCGGTGATCGCCACGACCGGGCGGTCCGGCCGGGCGAGGGCGAGTCCGAGGGCGAGCGGGGCGGCGGCGCCCATCGCGCCCCAGAGGTAGAAGTTGGTGGGACGGTCGCCGGCGGCGAAGGCGTCGTAGCTGGGGGAACCGAGCCCGGTGACGATCAGCGTGTCCTCGGGGAGCCGGGCGGTCAGATCGGCGACGAAGCGGCGCCGGTCGAGTCGTACGTCAGTGGTGGTCATCAGTCGCGCTCCCACTTCTTGCGGCCGATCAGCTTCTGTCCGAGGAGTACGGCGACGCGCTCGCCCGCCTCGAACACCGAGTCCAGCGCGGCCTCGACGCTCTCCTCGACCTCTTCGGGGGTGTCGGCGCGCAGCACGGTGATCCCCATCAGTTCGAGGGCCTGCTGGGTGGTACGGCCCATGGGGCCCTGCCAGGGGTTGAACTCGGCGTACTCGCCGCGCATGGTCACCAGCGTCAGGAAGGGGAACTGGCACATCTGCAACAGGGAGAACATGTTGACGCAGTTGCCGACGCCACTGCTCTGCATCAGCAGCGCGGCGCGCTGTCCGCCGAGCCAGGCGCCGCTGACGACGGCGACGCCCTCCTCCTCAGTGGTCAGCACGACGTCGTGGATGGCGGAGTCGCGCTGGGCCTCGCGGATGGTGTGGGAGTGGCCGGAGTCCGGCACGTAGGCGATCTGCTGAATGCCGCGCTTCTTGAGTGCGGCGAAGACGTCCTCCTGCCAGGGGGGCGGTGCGGGTGCGTGTGTCTGGCTCATCCGATGCGACTCCGCTGCTCGATGGCTTGTTCGGGCCTGCTGGTGGCTCGAAGTGCCCATCATCATGAGTGCTGATGGATGAGGTTGAACAATAGAAAGGCGTAATCCTCGTATGCGGGAGGCGTATGGCTACACCTCCGGCGCGGTCCCCGGTCCGCTCAGTCCGTGAGGAACGCCGAGACCAGGGCGCTCGCCTCGGCTCCGCACTCCTCGAAGTACGCGTGCCGGGCTCCGCGGAAGAGGCGGGTGCGGGTGTCGGGGATGCGGTCGGCGAGCAGGGGGAGGTTGTCCGGCGGGGCCATCCGGTCCCGGTCGCCGTGGAGGATCAGCGTGGACGCGGCGATGGCCGGCAGGGCGTCCCAGGCGTCGTGCTGGTTGCTGGCGAGCAGATGGCCGCGCCGGGCGTGCGGGGGCGCGCCCGGGTCACCGAGGGTGTTGTAGGGGCCGGGGTGCGCGGTGCGCCAGGCCGGGGAGTACATCAGGTCGATGAGCGCCTCGCGGGCGGCTCGCGGATCGGTCTGGGCCAGGGCGCGCCGCACGGAGGTGTCCCGTTCGACGGCGTGCGGGCCGCCGGGGGTGGTGCAGCCGAGGACGAGACGCCTGACCCGCTCGGGGTGCCGGGCGGCGACCCACTGAGCGACCCGGCCGCCCATGGAGGTGCCGTAGACATCGGCGCGCTCGATGCCCAGGTCGTCGAGGACGGCGATCACGTCTTTGGCGAACTGCTGGGTGGAGTACCCGGTCTCGGGCTTGTCGCTGGCGCCGGTTCCTCGGTAGTCCATGGTGATCGTGCTGTGCGTGCCGTGGAAGTCCTCGCGTATGCCGTCCCACCAGTGGTGGTTGTTCGCCTGCCCGGCGAGGAGCACGAGCGGGGAACCGGCTCCCCTGCGCTGGTAGGCGAGTGCGGTGCCGTCCTCGGCGCGGGCGAAGGCGTACGGCAGTGATGCGGCGTCCGTCATGGTCGTGTCCCTCGGGCGGTGCTGATGTGGTGGCAGGTCACTCGGTTTCGGCAGCGCCGCCCGATTCCAGGAGCTGGGCGGATAGCCATCGGCCCTCGGCCACTGCTGAGTGGATCCGGTGCACCAGCTCGCGGGCGACGACCTCGACGGCGGGCGGTGTCCGGCCGTATCTGGGGGTGGCGAGGACGATCGAGCGCCACACGTCGGGTTCGGCGAGCGGTGCGGCGCTCAGCGTGCCGTTCGCGACGTCCTCGGCGATGGCGATGCCGGGCAGCACGGTCCAGCCGTGCCCGGCGAGGACGAGCTGCTTCTGTACCGGCATGGAGTTGGTCTGGACGGCGACGCGCAGCTCGGCCCCGGCACGGCTCGCCGCCGCGTCGATCAGGGCGCGCAGCGCGTGACCGGTGGCGGGCATGACGAGGGGATGGGCGGCGGCCTCGGCGAACGGGGCCGGCCGGTCGGCTCGCAGGCCGGCCGTCGCGGGGGCGACCACCCACAGGTGTTCGCGCACCAGCGGGCGGGCGTTGAGCGAGGGGGTGGTATCCAGGTTGTACAGCAGGCTCAGGTCCAGGTCGCCGTCGTCGAGCCACTGCTGGAGATGCCCGGAGTAGGCGGTCATCAGCCGCAGTTCGACACCCGGGTGATCGCGCGCCACGGTGGTCACGAGCGCTTCGGCCAGCAGCTCGGCGGTGCTCTCGAGCAGGCCGACCGTGACGATGCCGGTCACCTCACCTGGGGTGGGCCGTACCTCGGCGCGGGCCCGCTCCAGCTCGTTCAGGGCGCGCCGGGCGCGGTCCACCATGATCGCCCCCGCGTCCGTGGGGCGCATGCCCTGACGGGTGCGCTCGAAGAGGGGCACGCCCAGCTCCTGCTCCAGCGTGCGGATCTGCCGGGTGACGGCGGGCTGCACCAGGTGCAGCAGCTCGGCGGCGCGGGTGACGCTGCCGACCTCGGCGACGGTGACGAGCGCCTTGAGCTGTTTGACGTCCACGGTCTCTTCCTCCGCCGCCATCCTCGGTCGGCATGACTGGATCACGAATTGCTATTTCACTCTTGCTGACATGAGTCTCCATGATGGTACTCCCCGGTTCGGGACCAGAAACCTTCCTGGAGGTCACCCATGGCCACGTTCCCCGAAGACCTGCCGCTGTCCGGCATCACGGTCGTCAGCCTGGAGCAGGCGGTGGCCGCCCCCTTCGCCACCCGTCAACTCGCCGATCTCGGAGCCAGGGTGATCAAGGTGGAGCGCCCGGGAGGCGGCGACTTCGCGCGCCGTTACGACACCACGGTGCACGGCGAGTCCAGCTACTTCGTCTGGCTCAACCGGTCGAAGGAGTCCCTGACCCTCGATCTGAAGTCCGACCGCGGGCGACAGATCCTGGAGCGACTGCTCGCAGGGGCCGACGTGTTCGTGCAGAACCTGGCTCCGGGCGCGACGACCCGCATGGGCTTCGGCACCGAGGCCCTCGCGGAACGCTTCCCGTCCCTCATCCCCTGTTCCGTCTCCGGCTACGGCACCAGCGGGCCGTGGGCCGACCGCAAGGCGTACGACCTGCTCGTGCAGTGCCAGACCGGCCTTGTCTCCCTGACCGGAAGCCCGGACGAGCCCGCCCGGGCCGGGATCTCGATCGCCGACATCGCTGCCGGCATGTACGCGTACTCGGGCATCCTCGCCGCACTGTTCACCCGGGCCACCACAGGCGTCGTACGGGCCGTCGAGGTGTCGCTGTTCGAGGCACTGGCGGAATGGCTGAGCCAGCCCGCCTACTACACCCGCTTCGGCGGCACCCAGCCCCCGCGGGTCGGCACCCAGCACGCCACCATCGCCCCGTACGGCGCCTACACCTGCGCCGACGGCGAGGACGTCCTGTTCTCCGTCCAGAACGAACGCGAATGGGCCGCGCTGTGCGAGAAGATCCTCGAAGCCCCCGGCCTCGTCGACGACCCGCGCTTCACCACCGGCTCGGCTCGCGTGGCCCATCGCGGGGAACTGAACGCGATCGTCTCCGAGCGCTTCACGGAGTCGGACAGCGGCGAGGTGATGAAACTGCTGGAAGAGGCCGGCATCGCCAACGCGGGCGTCAACGACATCGAGGGCTTCCTGGGACATCCCGTGCTCGCCGGGCGGAAGCGGTGGCAAAACGTCCGCATCCCCGGAGGAACGGCGGTCCCAGCACTGCTGCCTCCGGTGGACCTGGCCGGCAGCTCCCCGCGCATGGACGCCGTCCCCGCGGTCGGCGAACACACCGAACGGATTCTGGCCGAACTGGGACACAGCACGGCCGACATCTCCGCCCTGCGCGCCGAGCACGTCCTGTGACACCGGCCCGCCCGGACAACGCGATCCACCCAAGGAGCATCACAGCATGAGCACTCTCGACACCCTGTCCGAGGACGAGCGGTTCATCGTCAGGACCGTGCACGACTTCGTGGACAAGGAGGTGAAGCCGGTCGTCCAGGAGCTGGAGCACACGAACACCTATCCCGAAGCCCTGATCGAGCAGATGAAGCAGCTCGGCATCTTCGGCCTCGCGGTCCCCGAGGAGTACGGCGGCACTCCCGTCTCCACTCCCTGCTACGTCCTGGTCACCGAGGAACTGGCGCGCGGCTGGATGAGCCTGGCAGGCGCCATGGGCGGACACACCGTCGTCGCGAAGCTGCTACTGCACTTCGGGACGGACGAGCAGAAGCGCCGGTACCTGCCGAAGATGGCCACCGGCGAGATCCGCGCGACGATGGCTCTGACCGAGCCGGGCGGCGGCTCGGACCTCCAGGCGATGAGCACCGTCGCCCGCAAGGGCCCCGACGGGTACGTCGTCAACGGCGCCAAGACGTGGATCACCAACTCCCGGCGCTCCCAGCTGATCGCGCTGCTGTGCAAGACCGACCCCGACGCGAGCCCCGCGCACAAGGGCATCTCCATCCTCCTGGTCGAGCACGGCCCGGGCCTGACCCTCTCCCGCGACCTGCCCAAGCTCGGCTACAAGGGCGTGGAGAGCTGCGAGCTGTCCTTCGAGGACCACCGAGCACCGGCCGACGCCGTACTCGGCGGCGTCGAGGGCAAGGGCTTCACGCAGATGATGAAGGGTCTGGAGACCGGCCGACTCCAGGTCGCCGCCCGCGCCCTCGGCGTCGGCCGCGCGGCCCTTGAGGATGCCCTGGCCTACGCGCAGCAGCGGGAGTCGTTCGGCAAGCCGATCTGGCAGCACCAGTCCATCGGCAACTACCTGGCGGACATGGCGACTTCGCTGACCGCGGCACGGCAGCTCACCCTGTACGCGGCCCGGGAGGCGCAGGCCGGGCGCCGGGTGGACATGGAGGCGGGGATGGCGAAGCTCTTCGCCTCCGAGACGGCCATGCAGATCGCTCTCAACGCCGTTCGTATCCACGGCGGTTACGGCTATTCGACCGAGTTCGACGTCGAACGCTACTTCCGCGACGCGCCCCTGATGATCGTCGGTGAGGGCACCAATGAGATCCAGCGGAACGTGATCGCGAGCCAGTTGGTCAAGCGAGGAGGACTTGACGCGTGAAGATCGTGGTGTGTGTGAAGTACGTGCCCGACGCCACTGGTGACCGGCACTTCGCCGATGACCTGACCGTCGACCGCGACGACGTGGACGGTCTGCTCTCCAGCCGGCCGGGGTGGATATCACGGCGCTGCATGACGAGTACGGTGCGGCCCTCGACCAGGTCATCACCGCCAAGCTGGAGGGGCGGGGTTGGGCGGAGCCGCCCGAGCCCGCCCCCGTGGTGGTATTCGATGCGCTCGCTGGTGCGGAGATGGACATCGACGCAGTGCTCGACGATTGGGCCAGGGCCTGCCCGATCGGCGCGGAGTGAATCGGGCAGGCCCTGGCGGATTGAGAGGAAGCGGCCGTTCTCTGTCGCGGCCTATGCCGCGAGCCAGGCCGCCTGGTCGGGCGCCAGCAGACCGTTCGTGACAGGGCCGCTGGCCAGCAGGATCGAGGTGTGATCGGGCAGCCGGTAGGGCTCGGTGGAGAGGTTGACTACGCACACGAAGCCAGGGTCGCGCCGGAAGGCGAGGACTCCGGAGGGGGCGTCGAGCCAGGTCATGGTGCCGTCGCCGAGGGCGGGGTTCTCGCGGCGTAGGCGGAGGGCGGTGCGGTACAGCTCCAGCATCGAGGTCTCGTCGCCGGTCTGTGCCTCTACGCCGCGTTCGCCCCAGTTCGCGGGCTGCGGCAGCCAGGGTTCGGCGGAAGAGTTCTCGGGGCTGAATCCGAAGGGGGCGCTCCGTCCGGACCAGGGGATGGGGACACGGCAGCCGTCACGGCCGTGGTCGGTGTGTCCGGAGCGTTCCCAGATGGGGTCCTGGAGGACGGCCTCGGGCAGGTCCTCGACCTCCGGGAGGCCGAGTTCGTCGCCCTGGTAGATGTAGGCGCCGCCGGGGAGGGCGAGCATGAGCAGGGCGGCGGCGCGGGCGCGGTGGGTGCCGAGTTCCACGTCGACGTCGCCTTCGGGCTGGTAGCGCTCGTTGGGTACCCACCGTGCGACGGTCTTGCGGGCGTAGCGGCTGGTGTGGCGCATGACGTCGTGGTTGGACAGGACCCAGGTGGCCGGTGCGCCCACCGCGTGGAGCATGGCGAGGGAGCCGTCGATGACCGCGCGGAGGCCCTTGGCGTCCCAGCTGGCCATGAGGAAGTCGAAGTTGAATGCGGTGTGCAGGCCGCCGGGGCGGACGTAGGCGGCCAGCCGTTCGGGGGTATCGGCCCAGGCTTCGGCGACGAAGCAGCGGTCGCCCTCGAACTCGTCGGCGACCTTGCGCCAGGTGCGGTAGATGGCGTGGACCTCGTCGCGGTCCCAGTGCGGGTGCTGGATGTGGTGCCCAGGCTGTCCGTCCGCCGGGTGGGCGAGGGGCGGCAGGTCGGGCAGTTCGGGGTCCTTGACGAGGCCGTGGGCGACGTCGATGCGGAAGCCGTCGACGCCCCGGCTGAACCAGAACCGCAGGATGGACTCGAACTCGGCGTGGACTTCCGGGTGTTGCCAGTTGAGGTCGGGTTGTTCGGGGGCGTACAGGTGGAGGTACCACTCGCCGTCGGGCAGGCGGGTCCAGGCGGGGCCGCCGAAGCAGGAGACCCAGTCGTTGGGTGGCTCTGTGCCGTCGGGCCCGCGGCCGGGGCGGAAGATGTAGCGCTCGCGCTCCGGGCTGCCGGGCCCGGCCGCGAGGGCGGCCTGGAACCAGGTGTGCTGGTCGGAGGTGTGGTTGGGCACGATGTCGGGGATGATGCGGATCCCGTGCTGGTGTGCTTCCTCGATGAGCTGCTCGGCGTCGGCGACTGTGCCGAACAGCGGGTCGATCTCGCGGAAGTCGGCGACGTCGTAGCCGCCGTCGGCCATCGGGGACTTGTACCAGGGGTTGATCCAGAGGGCGCCCACCCCCAGCTGCTTGAGGTAGGGCAGGCGGGAGCGCAGGCCGGCGATGTCGCCGACGCCGTCGCCGTTTCCGTCGGCGAAGCTGCGGATGTACACCTGGTAGATGACGGCGCTGCGCCACCAGGGCGTGGTGGAGGGCATGGTGCTGAGAGGGTCCTTTGAGAGGGGGACTGTGGGGGGAACCGGTGGCTACTTGGCCGCGCCCGCGGTGAGTCCGGCGACGATGCGGCGCTGGAAGATGAGCACCATGATCACCAGGGGGACGGTGACCAGGACGCCCGCTGCCATCTGGCTGCCGAAGGGGATGTCGAACTGGGTGGCGCCGGTGAACTTGGAGATGGCGACCGGCGCGGTCTGCATCTGCTGCTTGTTCGTCATGGACAGGGCGATGAGGAACTCGTTCCAGGCGGCGATGAAGCTGATGATCGCCGTGGTGAAGATGCCCGGTGCGGCGAGCGGGATGATGACCTTGCGGAACGCTTGGCCCCGGGTGCAGCCGTCGATCATCGCGGCCTCCTCCAGTTCGTCCGGCATCTGCCGGAAGAACGTGGTCAGGTTCCACACCGCCAGCGGCAGCACGAAGGACATGCTCGGCACGATCATCGCCTGGTATGTGTTGATCCAGCCGATGTCCGCGAACAGCTTCAGCAGCGGGACCACGATCGACACCACCGGGAACATCGAGGTGGCGATGATCAGGGTGAGGATCAGTCGCTTGAACCGGAACTCCAGCCGTGCCATCGCGTAGGCGGTGAACGTGGCCAGCAGCAGCGCCAGTGCGGTGGTGATGCCGGAGACGATCAGGCTGTTGAGCAGGGCGCGGCCGAATCCCTGGGAGGGGTTGAAGACCGCCCGGTAGTTCTCGAACGACACCGAAGAGGGGAACAGCGAGGTGTCGAAGATGTCGGAGGTGCGGCGCAGGCTGGAGACGAGCATCCAGTAGAAGGGGGCCAGGCAGTAGGCCACTACCGCGGCCACTCCAAGGTAGAGCAGCCAGGTTCGCCATTTCGCCGCGGTCGTCATGCCGACACCTCCGCACCGTCTCGCACCGAGGTGCGTCGTAGCCTGGGCTTGCGCTTGGGCTTGCGTGGGCCGCCGACGTCACCGACGACGTCCGCGCCCAGCAGCCGGACGAAGCCCAGCGCGATGAGGAAGACGTAGAAGAAGAGGAGCACCGCGTAGGCGGCGGCCGGTCCGAAGCGGACGTTGGACGCCTCGTTCTGGGCGAGCATCGACAGGGTTTCCACCGAGTTCTTCTGGGCGCCGATGAGGATGTAGGGCAGGTCGAACATCCGCAGCGCGTCCAGGCAGCGGAAGAGCACCGCCACCAGCAGGGCCGGCTTCACCAGCGGCAGGGTGATCCGCCAGAACTGGGCGAGCGGGCCGGCCCCGTCGATCCGGGCCGCCTCGTACACCTCCTTCGGGATGACCTGCAGGCCGGCCAGGACCAGTAGCCCGATGAAGGGGGAGGTCTTCCACACCTCGGCGATGATGACGGCGACCTTGGCGTGGAAGCCCTCGGTGGTCCACAGGACCTGGTGGCCGAGAAGGGCGTTGGCGATGCCGTCGCTATTGAAAATCCACCGCCACAGCAGGCCGGAGATGGCCGTGGGTACGGCCCAGGGGATGAGGATGCTGGCGCGGATCAGGGCCCGGCCGCTGAACGCCTTGTGCATGATCAGCGCCATGGCCACGCCGATCAGGGTCTCCAGACCCACCGTGACGACGGTGAAGAACGTGGTGTTCCAAAAGGCGTTCCAGAACCGGTCCCCGGCGGCGCCGAAGATGTCGGCGTAGTTCTGCAGCCCGACGAACGGTTCGGTGTCGCTGATGAAGCCGGTCTTCGGATCCAGGCCCTTGGCGCCCAACAGCGACTCACGGAACGCCATGATCGTCGGGTAGAGCACGACGACAGTCAGCACCAGGAGCGTCGGCGACACCAGCAGTGCCGCCGTCCGCCCCGAAGCCGCCCAGGCCGCCCACTTGCTTCCCTTCACCGGCACGGTGGGCGTTCCTGGACGGCCCGCTGCCGTGCTGGTGGGGCCGTCCGCGGCGGTACCGGGTGGGATCTCGGTGTCGACCACGGCTTCCCTCCTCACTGTGCCGCGGACTTCCGCAGCTCGGCCTGCAGGTCCTTCAGCGCCCGCGCGCTGCTCTTGTCACCGTTCAGGGCCGCGTACGCTTCCTGCTGGATCGCCGAGGACGCGTCGCCGTACTGGACCACCCGGGGGCGCGGCACGGCGTTCAGGATCGACTTCTTCAATACCGGCAGGTACGGGTACTGCTTGACCAGCGCCCGGTCGTCGTACAGGGCCTGGTACGGCGGGGCGAGCGAGGCGTCCTTGAGGAACGTGCTCGCGCTGTCCTGACTGGTGAAGAACTTCATGAAGTCCAGCGCCGTGGCCTTGTTCTTGGCGAAGGACGACAGGGCCACGTTGTGGCCGCCCAGGCTGGAGGAGCCTGCCCCGTTCAGGCCGGGCAGCGGCGCGACCGCGAACTTGCCCGCGACCTTGCTCTTCTCGGCCTGCGAGTACATGTACGGCCAGTTGCGCAGAAAGACCTGCTTGCCGGACTGGAACGCCTGGCGGCCTTCCTCCTCCTGGTAGGTGATGGCCTCCTTCGGGATCGTGCCGTCCTTGAAGGAGCCGACGAGGAAGTCCAGGCCCTTCTTCGCCTCAGGCGTGTCGACGTCGGGCTTGCCCTTGGCGTCGGTGACGACCCCGCCGGCGGAGTTCACAGCCTCGGCGAAGTTGACCGTCAGACCCTCGTACTTCTGGAACTGCCCGGCGTAACAGGACATGCCCTTGGCCTCGGGCAGCTTCTTGACCTCGGCGCAGTCGGCCTTCATCTGCGCCCACGTCGCTGGCGCGGCGCTGACCCCGGCCTTCTTCAGCAGATCGGAGCGGTAGTACAGCAGGCCGCCGTCGGAGGCCGCCGGGACCGCGTACAGATTGCCGCGGTACTTGCCCGTCTCCACCGTCGGCTTGAGTATCTTGCCCAGCGGGAACTGGCCGGTGGGCAGCTGGTCGATCCACCGGTGGGCGGCGAACTCCGAGGTCCACACCACGTCCAGGGAGAGCACCGTGTAGGCGTCGGACTTGGTCTCGGCGTTTTGAATCATCTGCTGGCGCTGCTGGTTCACATCCGCCGGCAGCTGGACGAAGGTGACCTTCTCCTTCGGGTGCGCCTTGTTCCAGCGGTCGATCACCTTCTGCACGACGCCGGAGCTGTCCTTGGCGGCCGCGTACGTGATCGGGCCACGGCCGGTGAACGACGGGATCTTGGACTGCCCCGAGGAACTGCCGCTGTCGGAGGAGCCGCAGGCGGTGAGGACGAGCCCAGCGGTGACGAGCACGGCCGAGCACTGAAGGACTCTGGTGGTTCTGGCGTTCACTGTCTCTCCTGGACGTGCGGAACCGAAGTCTCGGCGGGGCGCCCTGTAGGGAGTAGCTACCGAGATGACTCTGGGCTGGCTCTGTTGCGAGACTGTGCTGTCACGGCGGTTTTGTCGACCAAAAGCGCAGGTCAAAGCCCCGAAGGATGACTTCATGGCGACGGCTCGGCCTCCACTGAGACAACGCTTGCACGCTAAGAGTGCACTCACCGGAAGTCAATGCGTAACGTCGCGGTAGCGCGGATGAATCAGACGACCGATACCGCGTAAATACTGGGCGTAACTGGTATTTCACCTCCGAAAGTCGCTGTGACAGCGCTGTCACAAAGTCTCCCGTCAGAGGCACGAACTGTGCTAACTTCCGCTCATGGCACCAGCTCAGCGGCACCCCACGTTGGCCGACGTCGCCGAACGGGCGGGGGTCTCCCCGTCCACCGTCTCGCGCACGATGCGCGGCCTGACCTCGGTCTCACCCGAGGTCCGTGCCCGCGTCGAGAAGGCCGCCCGTGAGCTGAACTTCGCGATCTCGCGGCAGGCGTCGAGTCTGGTCACTGGCCGGACCGGAGTCATGGCGGTGCTCGTGCCCACGCTCGACTCGTGGTTCATGGGAGCGGCGCTGTCCAGCCTGGGGCCGCTGCTGCGCGAGGCCCGCATGGAACTGACCGTGTACGTGGTCCCTGATCTGGACGAGCGGGCCGCGTTTTTCGAGCGTTTGCCGGCCCGCCGCAACGCCGACGCGCTACTGGTGTTCTGCTTCGACCTCAACAAGGAAGAGACCGCCCGGCTGGACGACCTCGGCATGCCGGTCATCTACATCAGCCAGCACGTCGAGGGCCGCCCCAGCGTCTACGTCGACGACGTCGCCGGCGCATCCAAGGCCACCCGCCACCTGATCAACCTCGGACACCGCCGGATCGCCTTCGCGCACACCATCAACGCCCGCGGCTTCAGTTTCAGCTCACGCGAGCGCCTCCTCGGCTACCGGCAGGCGCTCACCGAGGCAAGCATCCCCCTGGACGACGATCTGGTGGTCACCACCCCGCCCCGCGACAAGCGCGGCACCACCCAGGCCGTCGGGAAGTTGCTGAGCCTGCGCGAACCACCTACGGCGATCTTCGCCGAGCAGGACGAACTGGCGGCCTCCGTCATCCTGAGCCTGCGCACGGCACAGATCGACGTACCAGAACGGATCTCCGTCCTCGGCTTCGACGACCAGTTGATGGCCGAATGGCTCGACCTGTCGACCGTGGCCCAGTCCCCCTCAGACATGGGCCGAGCCGCTGGCGAACTGGCCCTGAAACTTATCAACGACTCCGAGGCGGACCGCGAACAGCATGTCGTCCTGCCCACACACCTGATCCCGCGGGGGACCACTGCCCCGCCACCCAGCCCGCAGGGCGGGCGAGAGACCGACGGACAGCCGAATGGAACCGCTCGCCATGTCGTCCGCTGAGCGACGTCGCGCCGGGCCCGCCGCGCTGTCGACGGCGGGTCGTCGGCGGCTGTCGAGCGGCTTGGTGTGTCGGGCGCGGCGATCACATTGTCCGGAAGCGGAGTGCTCAGAGCTTCGTCCGGTGCGACGGTGACACGTCGGCGCAGTCACGCGTCCTCGTGGATCCGGCCGAGCAGTACCGCCCGGGGGCCGGGCGGTACTGCTCGGCCAGGGGATTCACCGGGTAGGGCGGCACCTGCGACGCGGACGCCCTCCCCGAGCCGGCGCCGGGGCGGTGATCGTTCCCGACGATGACTCCGACGCCTTCGAGTGCTTCGGTCAGCGCGGGGTCGAAGGCGTCCCATGCGCCGGCGATCATGATGCCGATGTATTCGGCCGACCGTTCGTAAGGTCGTTCATCATCAGCTCCCCAGCGGGAGAAGCGGCGGTGGATCAGTAGGGGGGCCGCGTGGGCTCGGTTCGACCCGCCCGCGGCGCCGCTCGGGTCGGCCGAGTGCGCTGGTCCTCAGTGCTGGGACAGGAGTTCGGCCTTGCGCGGACCGTGGTCATGGTCGCAGGCCTCGTCGAGGCCGTAGGTCTCCCAGGCGGGGAAGGGGTCATCCCAGGCCGACCAGCCCTGGGGGCCAAGCGCGTGCTCGTCATCGGTGAGCAGGCATGCGGAGAGGGCGTGGTGCAGGGCGGCGGGGTGCAGTCCGGTGCCGATGAAGACGAGTTCCTGGCCGTGGCCGGTGTTGTCCCCGGCTTCGCTTCGGCTGTCGTGTGCTCCGGACGGCTCGAACCGGGCGACGGCGCCTGCCTGTGACCACAGCCCGGCCACGCGAGGACGCGTGGCCAGGTGGAAGAAGCCCTTGGAGCGCAGAACACTGCCGTAGGTGCCGCTGTCCAGGTCGGTGGCGATGAAGTCCCACAGCCGGGCCGGGTGGAAGGGCCGGGTGGCGCGGAAGACGGTGCTGGAGATGCCGTACTCCTCGGTCTCCGGCACATGGTCGCCGTTGAGCTCCATGACCCAGCCGGGGGCCTGCTGGGCGCGTTCGAGGTCGAAGCGTCCCGTTCCCAGCACTTCGGCGGGGGTGACCCGGCCGTGGGTGGCGGGTACGAGACGGGCGGCAGGGTTGAGCCGGGACAGCGTCGCGGCCAGGCGTTCAGCGGACTCAGCGGTCACCAGGTCGAGCTTGTTGAGGACGATGACGTCGGCGAACTCGACCTGGTCCATGAGGAGATCGCTGACGGTGCGCTCGTCGTCCTCGTACTGGTCGAGGCCCCGTTCCATCAGCTCGTCGCCCCCGGTCAGCTCCGGCAGAAAGTTCGCGGCGTCGACGACGGTGACCATGGTGTCGAGGCGCGCGACCTCGCCCAGCGTGGCGCCGTCGTCGCGCGGGAAGGCGAAGGTGGCGGCGACGGGCATGGGCTCGGAGATGCCGCTGGACTCGATGAGGAGGTAGTCGAACCGTCCCTCTCGCGCGAGCCGGTCCACCTCCTCCAGCAGGTCATCGCGCAGGGTGCAGCAGATGCAGCCGTTCGTCATCTCGACGAGGCGCTCTTCGGTGCGGGAGAGGGCCGCGTCACCGTCGCGGACGAGCGCGGCGTCGATGTTCACCTCGCTCATGTCGTTGACGATGACCGCGACTCGCAGTCCTTCGCGATTGTTGAGGAGGTGGTTGAGGACGGTGGTCTTGCCGGAGCCCAGAAAACCCGACAGGACCGTCACGGGAAGCTGATCGGACATCGCGCGGTCAGCCCTCGGGACGCAGCAGTCCGCGCCGGTAGGCGGGGACGAGCCGCCGCGGCACTTGATGTTCACGGCCGTCGACGGTGATCGTCACCAGCTCCGGCGCGCTCGCCTTCCACTGGGCGCGGCGGTGGCGGGTGTTGCTCCGGGACATCTTCCGCTTGGGCACGGCCATGACGCACGGGTCCTTTCCGGTCGGTGGTATCCCGCACACCGTATATGAAAATGGGTACCGTTTCCATGTAGCGTCTGGCAGCCGCTATGAGGTCGTCGCTCAGGAGGAGAAGTGCCGTTGGTGATGTTGCGGGCGCGCAGGACCGCTTATGCGCTCATCACCGCCGTCGGAGGGATGGCGGAGTGAGGGCCGGGAGAGAGGGCCGGGGGTTGCTGGGGCTGGTGTCCGGCACCCCCCCCCGAAGCCCGGGGCCGCCTTCTGGACCTGCTGCTGCGCGCCTCGCCGGACGCACTGGTGCTCTCGGTATCGATCCACGGCGACGAGGCGGGACGGTATCCCTTCGTGCAGCGCTTCGCCGCAGGCGGTGACGAACGGCAGCGAGCCTCGCTATCGCAAGCGGCGACGGGCGACCCGGCGGTGATCGTGCGTCAGGATCTGCGCGCCATCGCACGGGCCGCCGCAGGGTCGCATGTCGTGCTCGCGTTCCCTGACAACGTTGACGCCGTGGCGTCTCTGGCCGAGCTGTGGCGGACCCCACTGGGCAGATCTCCGCTGTCGGACCACTACGACCTGGCACCGATCGCGGTCGGCCTCGATCCCGGCCAACTGCTGAGCGATCTGGGGTGTGTGCACCGTGCCGTCCACGTCTTCGGCGACCGTCCGCATGCCGTACTACTCACGGTCGCCGAGGCCGCCGCCCGGCATGTGGAGGCCGCCCAGGCGGTGGCCCTGACGGAGGGGCGGCGGGAGGACGGCGGCCACGGGGGAGGCTCCCGCGCTCTGCTCGCCCACCTCAACCCGTCCTCGACGGTCCTCCGCGACCAAGGGGAGGACGGCGGCACCGCCTCGCTGATGAATCCGGCGCGGCCCGGTCCCGGGTGGGCGGTGGCCGGACCAGAGGACCGGCTCGATGTCGTCGCTCCGGCCATGCGCCGCCGCGGCGTCGACCACGGCGTGACCTCGGTGCTGTGGCGCTCGCGGCGCCCGCTGCACCCCGAGCGGCTGGCGGAGAGCCTGCTCCAGGTCATGCCTGCGGTGGTGCGCGGCCGGGAGCACCTGTGGATGGCCACCCGCCCGGACGCGGTCATCTCCTGGCGCTCGGCCGGCCGCCATCTCGAACTGCGGGAGGCCGGACGCTGGCCTCGTGGCACTGGGACGACTACTACGGCGAGCGTCGCAACGAAATAGTGTTCACCGGCCCCGAGCTGGACGAGGACATCAATCCGATCCTGCCCTGGCTGGACCGGGTGGTGTACATCGCCGAGGGCCGTGCCGTCGCAGGACCACCACAGGAAATCATCACCACACCGACGCTTTCGCGACTCTACGGGACCACGGTCGAGGTGCTGCGCGCCGGCGACGGGCGGCTGGTGGTCGTCGGCGGAGGGCATGGCGCGGCGGGAGAGGGAGGCCATGGTCACCACTCTGAGTCTGGCTGACACCTATCCGGCCTGGTCCTGGAACCCGGTGACCGACGTGCGGGCGATGTGGGTGTTTCCGTTCATGGTCAACGCCTTCCGGGCCGGGACCATGGTCGCCGTCCTCGCGGGTGTGGTCGGCTGGTACATGGTGCTGCGTCGGCAGAGCTTCGCCGGCCACACGCTCGCCCAGGTCAGCTTCCCGGGCGCCGCCTGCGCCACCTTGCTGGGTGTCATGCAGATCGTCGGTTACTTCGCCTTCTGCGTGGGCGCGGCCCTGGTCAAGGGCTTCCTCGGCGGGGTCAATTCCCTTTTGTTCGGCAGCTTTCTCGGTATCACGGCCACCCAAGTGACCGTCCTGGCAGCCGTGACGGCGGTGGCACTGGCCACACTGGTGGTGATCGCGCGACCACTGCTGTTCGCCTCGGCCGACCCCGACGTCGCCACCGCGCGCGGGGTGCCCGTCCGCGTGCTGTCCGTGACGTTCCTGGTGCTCCTCGGCGCGACGACCGCGGCGACCAGCCAGATCACCGGCACTCTGCTGGTCTTCGCCCTGCTCGTGATACCAGCCGCCACCGCCCGGCAACTCACCGCCCGGCCCGTCGCCGGGATGGCCCTTTCGGCGCTGGTGGCCGCCGCCATCTGCGCGGCGTTGGTTCTCTTCGCCCGGCCGCTGCTGTTCGCCTCGGTCGACGAGGCGGTGGCCGCGACACGTGGTGTTCCTGTGCGGGCACTGGGTGTGGCATTTCTGGTTCTGCTGGGAGCGTGTGCCGCGGAAGCCACACAGGCGGTCGGCTCCCTGCTGTTGCGCGACGGTGGTGGGATGACGTCTCCCTCCGACGGGGCCGGCGGGCTGGGCACGGTGGTAGGTATCGCCTCTCAAGGGCTGATTGCGGGCCTCCCGGTGGTGCTGCTCGGCGGTGTCGCCCTCGCGCTGGGGCCAAAGATCACCGCCGCGCTCGACGATCGTGGGGTGGCGGCGTGGCGGACGGTGTTCACCGCGATCGTGATCCAGGGGGCGCCGTTTCTGCTGTGCTGGTCGCGACCTACGTGGCCTTCCCCGGTAACCCGCAGATGGTCGTGGCCCGTCTGATCGCCTCGCTGCTGACGTCCGTTGCCATGGGCTGGCTGTGGATCCGAGCGGGCCGTGAGGAGTGGCTGCGGCTGCCCAAAGGACCGACCGGGCACACGCCCGGCGCGAGCCGGGTGGAGGAGTTCCGGGTCTCGCTGGTCCCACAAGACGCGCTCACGGTGCTCAGCCCGGTGCACACCGTCGGCGACCAACTGACCGCGGCCGCCCGGTCGGTGCGCGGACTCGACCGGAGGCAGGCGCGTGCCGCCGCGGTGGCCGCACTGGAACGCGTGGGCTTCGCGGACCCGGCCCGGCAGACGAAGGCGTACCCGCACGAGTTGTCCGGCGGGATGCGCCAGCGCGCCGTGATCGCGATGGCGATGCTCGGCGAGCCGGAACTGATCGTCGCCGACGAGCCGACCACCGCCCTCGACCCCCTGGTGCGGGCCCAGGTCCTGGGCGTCCTGGCCGCGCTGCGCGAAGCGAGCGGCGCGGTGATGTTGCTGATCACCCACGACCTGGATGGTGGCCCCGCACGGTCTCCGGCGCCGGCGCCCCCATCGCCGTCGCCCGCGTCACCGCGGGCAGTCTGCCGGCGGTGACGCGGGCATACACCAGAATCGACAGTTATGTGGGATACGCCCCGGTTGTGGGTAAAAGAGCCTTGTGACCATCAAACCGTGGCGCCCGGTCACACTCGCGCCGGCTGTACTCGTCCCTCTGGCGGCGGCACTCCTCACAGCCGGGGATACCGCTCACGCTGAAACCAGCGTGAACAAGATCGCCCACGCGCTGCGGAGCGGCCCCGTCTACGTGGATCGCGCGTCCGGCGCACTGAGCGCCGGGCATGCGCGCGAGCTGGCAGGCAGCATCCGCGACACGGGCGTGCTGGTCTACGTCGCTGTCCTGCCGGACGACCCCGCGTACGGAGGAGAGCGCATCTTCGACCGGCTGCGTGCCGCCGTCGACCGGCCGGGCGTGTACGCGGTGGCGCTCGGCTCATCGTTCGGCGCGGCCTCTGACGCCTCGGTACTGCCGGAGCACGTCTCGCAGGCACTGGTGCAGCAGAACCTGCACCGGCACCACGGTGACCTCCCTGCGGTCCTGGACGGGTTCGTGGCCGATGTGGCGGCGTGGACGGGCGGCGGGGGCAACCACGGAGTTGAGGGCGACCGTGGCTCCAGCGGCCTGTCAGTGGGCGGCGCGGTGGTGTTCCTGGCCGTCCTGGCCGCGCTCGGCGGAGGCGGCCTGTACCTGACGCGGCGCGGCCACAAGCACCGCCGGGAGCGGGAGCGGGCTGACCTTGAAGCAGGTACGCGGCATGGTCGAAGAGGACATCACCGCCTACGGCGAGAAGCGCAGCCACATGGGCTTCGACCCGTCCGACCCGGCGTCCACGCCGGACCTGGTGGACTACTACGGTCGCGCCCTGGACGCGTACGAGACGGCCAAAGCGAGATCCGCCGCGGCCCGGCGTCCGGAGAACGTGCGGGCGGTGACCGAGGCACTGGAGGAGGGCCGCTTCACGCTGGCCGTGCTCGACTCCCGACGCCAGGGCCTCCCGCTTCCCGAGCGGTGTCCGCCGTGCTTCTTCGACCCGCGGCACGGCCCGTCGGCCGAGTCCATGACCCCCGGCTACCACGACGCCGTTCACTACGGAGACGGCTACGGCGACGGGGCGACGTCGGAGGCGGCTTCCGTGACGGAGGCTGGGCGGACCTTGCGAGGTCGAACCGCGGACGACGGCGAGACGGACGTGGACCGCAACCTTTCATTTGACACATAGGTTCTCAAGGCAAGGAGAGCGACATGCTGCTCATAGGGCTCATCATCCTGGCCGCGGCGGCTGTCATCGGCGTGGTAGGTGTGCTGGGCAACCTCGGCGGTGGGCACGCGCTCACCGATGGCTTCTCTGTGTTCGGTTTCAACGGCGCCGACTACACCGGAACGGTGTTTCTCTCCGGGATCGTGATCGGGGCCGCCGCCCTGCTCGGGCTGAGCCTGATGATGGCCGCCGTGCGCCGCAGTCACGCCGCGCGCCAAGGGCTCACACGGCACCGCCGGGAGGCCGCGCCGGTAGACCGGGATCGCGATGAGGCGGCTGGCAGGCACGAGCCCGCGGACGACGAGTCCGCCCGCGGTACCCGGCGCCATGGCCGACCGCATCTGTTCGGGCACCGCACCGCCCATCGATAGGAAGGCAGTGACTCATGAGTGTCGGCAAGAAGATGGCCCACACGGCCGAAGCGGTCCGAGGCAGCGCCAAAAAGGCGCTCGGCCGGGTCACCGGTAACCGCCGCATGCAGGCGGAAGGGCGCGGGGGCAAGGCGAAGGGCAACGCCAAGCAGTCCGGTTCGAAGATCAAGGACGCCTTCCGGCACTGATCCGCGGTAGACGATCACAGGACGCGGCTGAGGGTGGCAACCCGTTCAGGGGGACCGTGGCGACGTTAAGGCGACTACTTGTCAGGTACGTCTCCACCGGACGGAGTCACCCTCATGTCCAGAACGCCACGGCGCTCCCGGTCGGGCCGCATCGGCCCGCTCATCGGCGGAGCATCCGCGCTGGCCACTGGCGCCGCGCTGGTCGCAGCACCGGCCACGGGATGGTTCGGCGACGGCGGCCGGGCCCGTGCGGCCAGGCGCTGGTGCCGCACAGGGCCCGCTGCAACGCTCAGCCGTCGTGACCAGCGCGGATGAGGTTTCTGGCACGTACAGCGTCCCCGCTGCCAGGCGGGTTCCTCAGGTGCGATCCCACTTCTGGTGCGGCCGGCCGTTGCAGGTCCACAGGATCACCGCGGTTCCGTTGGCGGTGCCCGCCTGGCTGACATCGAGGCACAGGCCCGAGTGAACGTTGCGGATCGAGCCATCGGAGGTGAGCGTCCACTTCTGGTTGTTCTGTCCGTTGCACGGCCAGGTGACCACAGGGGTGCCGTTGGTGGTGCCCTGGTTGTAGGCGTCCAGGCACTTGTCGCCGTAGACACGGATCTCGCCGCCAGGCCACGTGGTCCAGGACTGGTTCGCCGCGGTGTGGCAGTCCCAGATCAGTACGGTGGCGCCGGACGCGGTGGAGGCGTCGTCGACGTCCAGGCAGCGGCCCGAGCCGGCACCACGCAACCGGGATGTCGTGTTCTCCAGTGGAGTGCCCCCGGACACCCGGTACAGAGCGACGCCATGTGCCGGCACGCTCGCGGAGATCTGACCGCCGGTGGTGGATGTTGCCCCGGTCCACAGGTCGGTCAGGGTGAACGTTCCGCCGGACAGCCCGATCTGGGCCGCCGTAGTGGTGATCGCGGTGGTTCCGCCGCCGCGGTTGAACAGACCGACGGCGACCGAGCCGTCGGACAGTGGCTTGGCGAACACCTCGGCGGTGCCGTCGTCGCGCACCCGTCGTCCGCCCGCGCCCAGGGCGTCCTGGTTCACGGCCAGCAGACGTGGGTTGCGCAGGATGGCGCTGACCTCGGCGGACATGGTGCGGATGTCGTTGCCCGCCATCAGGGGCGCGGCCATCAGAGCCCACAGCGCGAAATGTGACCGGGACTCGGTCAGCGTGAGCCCCGGTCTGCCGACCACCAGCATGTCCGGGTCGTTCCAGTGGCCGGGGCCGTTTTGGGCGGCCAACGGAGCGTTGATGTCGACGACGTTTCCCACGCCCATGGGATAGCTGTTGGTGTTGCCGTTCTGCCAGACGTCCAGCAGGTCCTCGGTGGTGCGCCACAGGTCGGCGACCTGACCCCAGTCGTAGGTGGGGCCGGTGATGGCGTGGAAGCTGTTGGGGTTGATGCTGTAGACGATGGGACGTCCCGTGGCGCGGAGGGCGTCTCGCATCAGCGTGAACCGGGCGATCTGCTCCTCGCGGGTGCCCTCGGGAGAGCACCAGTCGTACTTCAGATAGTCCACGCCCCAGGAGGCGAAGGCGTTGGCGTCCCGCACTTCGTGTCCCCTGCTGCCGGTTGAGCCGGGATAGGTGCCGACGCGCTGGGCGCAGGTGCGCTCGGTGGGCACCTGGTAGATCCCGAACTTGAGCCCGCGGCTGTGGATGTAGTCGCCCAGCGCCCTCATGCCGCTGGGGAACTTCGTCGGATGCGCGCGCAGGTTGCCTTGGGCGTCGCGCTGGGGATCGAACCAGCAGTCGTCGACCACGACGTAGTCGTAGCCGGCGTCCCGCATGCCCGAACTCACCATGGCGTCGGCGGCCTGTCGGATCACCGTCTCGTTGACGTTGTTGCAGCCGAAGCTGTTCCAGCTGTTCCAGCCCAGCGGCGGGGTGAGCGCCGGGCTTCCGGGCGCGGCCTGAGCCGGCGACTGGGCCGGCACGGAGGAGAGAAGCGTCAGCGCGACAGCCGCCGCTGCCAGCAGGCGCGGCAGGCGTCCGCGGATTGACGTACGCATCGTCTGGTCCTTTCACGATGGACCTGGGGCGCCGGGTCGCGTCGAGCCGTGATGCCCGGCGCGCATGGCGTGAGCATGACATGACATGACAGGGAGCGGGCGGCATCTCGTGCGGGCGTCCGGGGTGGATCCCGGAAGTGATCCACCCCCGGGTGCTCGTGCCGTCAGGCTAGAACTGCGTGAAGAACCTCCACGTCTCGCCGGGAAGCCAGGTTCTGGAGCCACTGTCCCCGGGAGCTCCGTCCTGTGGTGCGGCGATGTGGCCTCCGTCGAACGCGGCCCAGGCGACCGGCCGTCCGGCGGCGCACCCGGAGTAGGTGGTGGTGATGTGCCGCAGGCTGCCCCGGGGCGGCTCGGGCGGGTTCTGGGTGGTGCAGCCGTTGTTCCTGAGGAACCGGTCTCGCATCGACCGTGCGTTGGCGATGTTGTCGCTGACGCCGTGCGCCGCGAAGTACGCGACGGCCCCGGTGCCGCCGCTACAGCCGCTGATCTGGCCGGGAGCGCCGTAGGCCGCGACCGCGCGGAAGACGTTCGGCCGGGAGCAGGCGAGCGAGTAGCTCATGGCGCCGCCATAGCTGAAGCCCAGGGCGAACCGCCGCGTCGTGCCGACGCAGAGGTCTCCTTCGACCCTCCTGAGGATGTCGTCGACAAAGGTCACGTCCTCGCCGCCGGCGTTGGCCCAGCCATTGTTGAGGCCCTGGGGCGCGACGAAGATGGCGCTGTTGTTCGCCAGTCGCTTGAGCCCGTAGTAGGACCAGACGTCCCGCTCCACGGTCTGCCCGCTGGCGACGTCGGTGGCGGTGCCTCCCCACCAGTGGAATCCCAGGACCAGCCGGTAGGGGCGGTTGCGGTCGTAGTTATCGGGAACGTCCAGGATGAAGCTGCGGCTCTTTCCGCCGCTCTGCATCGTGTACGTGCCGTCCCGGAGCGTTGGGGCCTGGCCGCACCCGGCGGCCGCCGACGCGGTGCCCGCCCGCGTGGCGGACGTGCCTTCGCCGTGGCTGCTGCTCACCGCCGGGCCGCCCGTGGCCATGACGAGCGCCGCTGCGACGGCGACGGGTACGAGTAAGAGCTTACGCAGTGACATCGCGTGACTTCCTGGGGTGGTGAGCGATGGGCATGGGCATGTACCTCTCCTTTCACCGGGATGGAAAGCGTCATCAGACGTCTGTACTCGAGCCCGCGGTCATGTGAATGTCCGGTCGGGATCACCGGCGGACGACCGCGTTCAGGGCGTGGTCAGTTCGAAGCGGCTGACGGTCACCGTGCCGCCGAGTGCCCGGGTGGCGTGGTTGAAGATGGCATAGCGGTAGCCCATGAAGAACTGCCAGGCGTTGTTGAGGGTGAAGGTGGGGCCGAGGGGCGCGTAGGTGCTGCCGTTGGTGCTGTAGGAGAAGCGGGCTTGGCGGCCGGTGCCGGGGCGGATGTCGGTGGCGGCGCGCAGCCAGATGCGGGTGCCGGTGATGGCCGTGGTGGCGCGCTCGGTGCCGGTGCCGGTGGTGTTCCAGTTGCTGTCCATGGTCAGGCCGTCGACCATGGCCAGGCGGGTCGTGCCGTTCTCGCGTGTGAGGCCGATCCAGGCGGAGGAGTCGCGGAGCATGGCGAGGCCGGCTCGGTCGCCGTCGCGCATCTGGGCGTGGTCGAGGGTGATGGTGGCGGTGGAGGTGGGGCCCTGGATGCGGTGGGTGAGGGTGTTCCGGGCGGCGTAGAGGTCGCCTGTGACGGTGGCGGTGGTCAGGCGTAGGCCGTTGTTGACGGACCATCGACCGTTGTCGGGGTTGTGGTTCCACTCCCAGGCGGGTTTGAGGGTGGTCCCCTGGAAGGTGTCGACGCCGATGAGGGGTTCGACCTGACGGGGTGGTGGGGGGAGGCTGGGGGTGGGGTAAGCGGTGCCCCAGGCGCCGTTCACAAGGTGCGGCTGGGGCCAGCCGTCGGATGTCCAGGTGACGGGGGCGAGGGCGGGGACGCGTCCGCCGGGGTAGGCGTCGACGAAGGCCAGGTAGTACCACTGGCCGTTCTGGGTCTGGACGAGTCCACCCTGGTGGGGGACACCGCCGCCGGGGATCGGTCCCGGCAGGTCGAGGAGGACCTGGCGGAGGGTGTAGGGGCCGAAGGGGCCCGAGGTGGACTTGAGGATGTACTGCCCGTTGGCCGGGCGGGTGAGGAAGATGTAGTAGTTCCCGTTGATCTTGTAGAAGCGGGAGCCCTCCAGTGTTCCGATGCCGGCGGGGGTGGAGAACACCTGCTGGGCGCGGACCTGGCTGCGGGCGTCCGGGGAGAGTTGGGCGACGCTGATCTGCGTGTTGCCGTAGGCCACGTAGAGGGTGTCGTCGGTGTCGACGAGCAGCCCGGCGTCGTAGTAGACGTGCGGCAGGTCGGCGTGCCGGGTCCAGGGGCCCTCGACCGACGTGGCGGTGTAGATGTAGGTGCGGGCGAAGTCGATCTGGCCCAGCCAGTAGAACGTGCGGTTCCTCGGCCGGTAGGCCAGCGACGACGCCCAGATGCCCCTCACGTAGCCACGCCCGCCGTTCAGGTCGTACTTGGCCCCGAAGTCCAGACGTGGTACCGAGTGGCCGGCGAACTCCCAGTTGACCAGGTCGTAGGAGCGCAGGATCGGCGCACCTGGCGAGTAGTGCATCGTCGAGGCCGAGTAGTAGTACGTGTCACCGACCCGGATGATGTCGATGTCGGCGAAGTCCTGCCAGATCACCGGATTGGTGAACGAGGCGGCGCCCACGTGAGGCTCCTGGGTCGCCGCACGAGATAACGCGGCGTGTGCCGACTGCGCGCTGACCAGTGGCATCGCGGCTCCCGCGGCCAGTCCGGTGGCGGTGGTCAGTATTCCCCGGCGGCTGGGGAAGTGTGGCTGTTCGGATGCGGGCACGGGTATCACTCTTCTCGGCGGGCGGGACGGAGGGCCGGGAGTGCGACGTGGTGCGCGGTTGTTGCTGCTCCGAGCGCCCGGGCCGCTTCCACCGGGCGTTCGCTTCGGGTCTCCGTACGTCGGATTCCGGAGGTGCGTGCTCGCCATGCGCCGTGGATCTCGTCGGGTTGGTCGGGTTGATGGTGGACGACGGCCGGAGTTCCGGACGGATGCGGGAGCGCTCCCATGGCAGTGTGTGCAGAAAGATCCCTCTTCACCGCGGGCTCCTGAGCGAATGATTTTGGGGAGTTCTACCGATCGTTATGGCGGTGAGGGGACCGTAGAAGTACCTCCTTGTGCCGTCAAGCCCCTGCGGTGGCCCTTGTTGCGGACGGACGTGTTCTCTTCGAAAGGATCGGAGCGGCCAGTACACTGCCCCGTATGTGCTCAGCCGACGGCCGCCAGGGCGAATCGCTGACCATCGCGCAGATCGCTCAGCGCGCCGGGGTCTCCGTAGCCACGGTCTCCAAGGTCGTCAACGGGCGGGCGGACGTGGCCCCGACGACCCGCTCGTTGATCGAGGGCATCATCCGCCGGCACGGGTACCGGCGGCAGAAGGCGGCGGGACCCGCCGCCCTGCTCGAACTGGTCTTCCACGAGGTGCGCGGGCCCTACCCGACCGAGATCTTCCGCGGCGTCCAGCGAGTGGCCGCCGAACACCAACTAGCCGTCGTGGTTTCCGAGTTACGGGGCCGCCACACCCCGGAGCGAGGCTGGGTCGAGGGTGTGCTGGCCCGCCGCCCGACCGGTGTCGTCTCGGTGTTCTCAGGACCCAGCGGCGAGCAGGCCGAACAACTGCGCACCCGGGGCATACCGTTCGCGCTCGTCGATCCGACCGGGGATCCCGACCACGACGCCCCGTCGGTGAGCGCGAGCAACTGGAGTGGCGGGCTGTCGGCGACCCGGCACCTCCTGGAGCTCGGGCACCGGCGCATCGCCGTCATCACGGGAGGGGAGCACGTCCTGGCCGGCCGGGCCAGGCTGGACGGTTACCGGGCCGCCCTCGACATGGCCGGCATTCCGATCGACCCCGCCCTCGTCCGCGTCGGCGACTTCCAGATCCTGGACGGACTCAAGCACACCCGGGACCTGCTGCGCCTCCCGGAGCCGCCGACCGCCGTCTTCACCGGCAACGACGGTCAGGCGCTCGGCGTCTACCGCGCGGCGGCCGAGGCCGGGCTGCGCGTTCCCGAGGACCTGAGCGTCGTCGGATTCGACGACCTCTTCCCGAGCCGGTGGCTCACCCCGCCACTCACCACCGTGCGCCAGCCGCTCGCCGAGATGGCCGCCACCGCCGCCGGCATGGTGATTGAGCTTGCCCAGGGTCGGCCGCTCGAGCGCGGACGCGCGGAACTCGCCACCGAACTTGTCGTCCGCGGGAGCACCGCTCCTTTTCGGGGCTGACAGTCGAAACGATCGCGACCCGCAGACCAGGGCGGACACGGTCCGGACAGGGCAGGACGCCGCCACCACCATCCGGCGCAACCCCACTGGCTCGCACCGTGGTGAAGCGGCAGTGTTCGGTCAGACCAACGGCAGGAAGAAATACGTGTCCCGCCTCGCGAAGCGCTGGGCCTCGTCGAATTCGAAGAAGTCGACGAATTTCAGGGTGACTTCGCGGCCGGCCGGCCGTCCTTGAGGGCGCCATGGAACACGCCGTTCACGGCGACCGGCCGCCGTCCGCGACAGCCGTGGTGACCGTATGGGTCCCGCTGGCGATGACGCGCTCACCCCCCAGGCCACAGCCGCGAACCCGGCCAGCGCAGTCACAGCCCCAGCGGCCGGCGTCGACGGGCTGGCTGCTGCCCTGCCTCCCGGTCGGCGGCTGGCAGGCGTCCTGGCGCATCCACCCGCGCGACGGCGCCTTGTTCGGCCAGGTCGAGCAGGTAGAAGGGCTTGAGCACCATGGCGAGCCGACGGCCTGCACAAGGGATTGACGTAGAAATCGCTTACCACCTACGGTCCTTCCGGAATTGCGAACACCTTTCGGTATCTCGAACGTCTGGCGTCGGTGCGCGCTACGAGAAGAAGGAGTCGAAGCGGAATGGGCTCACAGCGAAGACTCGGCTGGATGTCGCTTGTCGCGGCAACCACCATGGCACTCGCGGCCGGAGTGATCACCCCCGCCGCCCACGCCGCGGACCATCCCGTGGAGGTGGTGGTCAACGGGGCCGACGTTCGCGCTGACAACGTGAACGGTTTGACCTACAAGGGCCTCGGCGTTCTCAGCTGCAACAGCACGAGCAACCTGCTGATGGACTACAAGGCGGAGCACCCTGGCCGGTACTGGGAGCTCATCCGGGTGCTGTTCGGTGGAAAGAACCCCCTGATCAACCATGTCAAGATCGAGATGGGTTCGGACACGAACACATCGACCGGTTCCGATCCGGCGACCATGCGCGCAGCGGACGAACTCGCCGACGCGTCGCGTTCCCCGGGCTTCCAACTGGCAGCGGACGCCAAGACGGTCAATCCGAAGCTCAAGGTCTCGATTCTCCGCTGGGTCATGCCTCAATGGGTGCAGAACGAATGGAACAAGGGCACCGGCGCCAACGAGATGTACAAGTGGTACAAGGAGACGATCCTCGACGCCTACGAGAAATACGGGTACATGGTCGACTACGTCGACCCGGACACGAACGAGACGCGGGATCCGAACGAGGCCTTCATCAAGTGGTACAAGAATGCGATTCTGACTGACACGGACTTCGCTGATCCCCGCTACGGCATCCCGGCGGAAAAGCGCAAGAAGGCCGAGAAGGCCTATCACAACATCAAGATCATCGCCTCCGACGAGAACGACACCCTCAATATCGGGCCGTCACTGCTCAGCGATGCGGAACTCTTCGGCATCGTCGATGCTGTGGGCTACCACTACACCACCGAGGACCGGCACGACGGGGCCGCCGGCAGCGACACCAATCTGCCGTACACCAGGCTGGCGACCGGTGAGAACAAGTACGACGAGGACAAGGAAGTCTGGTACAGCGAGGGAACCGCCTCCTTCGGCTACACCGACTACCGCGTCAACAACACCGAGGGCGCGAACGGAACGAGCACCGGCATCGGCGGCGTCCAAAGCGCCCTCGATCTCGCGAACCGCTCTGTCAAGAGCTACGCCAACTCGAAGAGGACGCACTACATCTTCCAGCCGGCGATCGGCTCCTTCTACGAAGGCGCGCAGTACAGCCACAAGGAACTCGTCAGCGCGCGTGACCCGTGGTCCGGCTACCTCCACTACGACGCGGCCCTCTATGTCATGCAACACTTCACTCAGTTCGCGAGGACCGGCTGGGAGAACGACACGAACACGGCGGGCATCTGGCGCACCGTGCCGGAGGCCAGTTACAGCGGGGCGAGCGGCACCGTCAACATCGACGGCTCCAACGGGGCGCCCAGCTATATGACGCTCGCGGATCCCCGTAAGAAGGACTTCTCGACGATCGTCGTCAACGACAGCGACCAGCCCAAGACCTACCGGATCAAAGCCGAGAACATGCGACTCGGTTCCGACCCGACCATGGAGATCTGGGAAACCCGCGGACCGGACGCGGGCCGGCCCTACGACGCGAACTTCAAGCACCTCGCCGACGAGATCCGGCCCGGCGGCGACGGATACTACAGCTACAGGATCAAGCCGAGGTCGATCGTGACCTTGACGACGCTCGACAAGAGCCACGACAAGGCGACGAAGCAACGCCTGCCCGAGTCCTGGGACCGCAAGGTGCTGGACACCGACGTGACCGGCAAGAAGCACAACACCCGCGACAACGTCCTGTATGCCGACGACTTCGGGTACGAGGAGGAGGCCAAGGTCCGGGTCGGCACCGGCAACGGCACGCACAAGGCGTCCCAGCCCTACCTGAGGTCGCGCGGCAATCAGCCTCGCTACATGGTCGACCAGACCGGCGCTTGGGAGGTCGGTGAGGACGCGAGCGGCAACAACGTCCTGTACCAGTACATGGACCAGTCCATGAAGGACACCGGCGCCTGGAACCGCAACACCCCGAACACGACGGTCGGCGACTTCCGCTGGGAGAACTACCGGGCCACGGTCGACGTCGCGTTCCCGGACCCGGACGGCGGACTTGCTGCCCTGGGTGTCCGGCAGCAGAAGGGTATGGCGATCAGCGACGCCGCCTACAACGTGCGCATCGGACCGACCGGCGCCTGGACGTTCTACGAATACGGCACGGCCGTCAAGTCGGGAACAGTCGCGGCATCCGACAGCTACCGCCTCGCCATCGAGGCGAAGGGCGCGACGATCACGGCCTACATCGACGGCAAAGCCGTCTCCACTTACCAGGACCCGACTCCGCAGACGGAAGGCCGCGTCAAGCTCGGAACCGATTTCCACAAGACGGCGTTCGACAACCTGAAGGTCGAGAAGGTCGACGGGTACACGCCCTACGCCCGCGCGCAGCTCGACAACATGGACAGCTCGGTCACCTATGACGGCACGTGGAGCAGGAACGCCGCCCTCGGCGACGCGATGGACTGGTACCGGTCGACGTCGACCAGCACGGCCGCCGGCGCATCGTTCACCGTCCCGTTCACCGGCACGGGCATCGACGTCATCGGCGGCAACGACGGCACCGCCGTCGTCGATGTCTACGTCGACGGAAAGCTGATGGCACGGGACGCGAAGACGGCCACGACCGACAAGCGCCTCGCCACGTACGCGCTCCGCGGTCTGCCCGACGGCGCGCACACGGCGAGGTTCGTCCTCAAGTCCGGAAAGATCGTTCTCGACGCGTTCAACGCCATCTCCGGGGACGTGGACAGCACTGTGGACACGACACCGATCCGGGACGGCCTGGAGAAGATCGGAAGCCCGGCGCAGGCGGACTACACGGCCGACTCCTGGGCCCTGTTCGACTCCGCGTCGTCGGCGGCGAAGGCTGCCGTGGCGGGGCAGAGGGGCCTTGACGCCGTCGGCGTCGAGCAGATCACGGACAGGCTCGAAGGCGCTTACGACCGGCTGGTGCTGAAAGATGGCACCGCCGCCCGGTAGGTGCCCTGGTCCGCGAGCCCAGGGCGTTCGCCGTAAATGATCAAGGGGTCGTATCGGATTCCTCCGGTACGGCCCCTTGCATGGGCGATCGGCGACCGTGCCCGTGGCGTCGTAGACAGGTCTCGGGGGAAGCATCTGTTGGTTCGACGGTGCCGCCGGGGCGCGTGGCGAGCCAGTCCACCCGCCGTCAGCAGACCCAGAAGGTGGCCGACGACCTGACGGCCGACTACGAAGCCGACCACGGGCACGCGCCGGGGGAGAGCGATCGCTACCCAATTGGACGGCAGGCGGCGGAGGACACCCGGCCGCCGATGAAGACTCCGCAGTCGCTGGCCGAGCTGGCCCGGGCAGGCGGCATCGGGCCGGCCTGGACGAACAGATCGTCGAAACCGCCCTCGCCGACCACACCACCCGGGTTCCGGCTGTGACCCTGTGGGGCTCGAATAATCGTCGCTCCTGGTCAAGCGGCATATCTGTACTCGTTGATCACGCCGCCGAGGATGCGGGTGCGCAGGACTTTGCGGCTGGTCGGCTCCAGGACTGTAGGTGGTTGTCCGTGAGGAAGACCAGGGCGTACAGGCGGTGCAGGCTGATGGTGTCGATGTGGAGGAAGTCGCAGGCGATGAGGCCGGTGGCCCGCGTAGAGAGGAATTCCCGCCAGGTTGGGCCAGCGCGGCGGGGTGCGGGGTCGATGTCCTGCGGTGTGGAGGATCTGCCAGAGGTGGAGGCGGCGAGCGGGTGTCCCAGCCGGGCCAGTTCACCGTGAATCCGGCGGTGGCCCCATCGGCTGTTCTCGTGGGCGAGGCGCAGTACGAGGTTCTTGACGGCGGTCTGTGTGGGCGCCGTCCGGGACCGCGGCGTCGTCGGGAGTAGTCCCATCGGCGGGCGACGAGGTTTCGGTGCCAGGCCAATAGCGTGCTGGGCGCGATGGGGAAGACCTTGGCCCAACGGCGGCGGGGGATTAGCGAGGACAGGGAGGCGAACCACAGGCGGCCACGGGTTCGTACCGTACTCGACCTTGTATCTGGTGTCGTAGCACGGCGTTTTCGTGACGCAGGACGAGAAGCTCGGCCTCCTTCGAGGTGCCCCGCCGTGGAAGCACCGCCGGGGCGGCGAGAAGACGTCGAGTCACCTGGTACAGAGGCGACGCGATCATTCCAATATGGTCGCAGCTCTCTGCGCGCCGGGCGGGGCATTTGACCAGCAGCGATGAATAACCGAGCCCCACAGGCTGCCTTCTTGGCTTTGTCCGCGACGCCTGCGCAGCCGCGGCTGACTTGTCGGCGGCGTCCGCGTTCGCCTGCGCCTCTTTCGCGGACGACAGCGCTTGGTCGGCTGACGCCTGGGCCTTGCCCGCCCACTCAGATCCAGGTGGGCACGTGCCCCTCGGTGTAACGGGCGCCGAAGCCGCCCTGAGGCAGGATCTCGTCGATGGTCTTGAGGTCGGTGTCGGTGAGAGTGAGGTCGGCGGCACCTACGTTTTCCTCGATGCGCTTCGGGCTGCGGGTGCCGGGGATGGGCACGATGTGCTCGCCCCGGGCCAGCCAGGCCAGGGCTAGCTGGGAGACGGTGGCACCCTTGGTCGCCGCGAGCTCGGCGAGCCGGTCGACGGCGTCGACGTTCTTCTCGAAGTTGCCCGGCTGCCAGCGCGGGTCGACGTTGCGCATGTCGGTGGCTTCGTACTGGCCGGCGGGCTTGGCGGTGCCGGTGATGAACCCGCGGCCGAGGGGGGAATAGGCGACGAAGCCGATGCCGAGTTCGTCCAGGGTGGGGAAGAGCTGCTCGACGGACCGTTCGAACAGGGAGTACTCGGTCTGCAGGACGGAGACCGGCTGCACGGCGTGCGCCTTGCGGATCGTCTCGGGTCCGGCCTCGCTGAGGCCGAAGTACTTCACCTTGCCCGCGTCGATCAGCTCCTTGACGGCGCCCGCGACCTCCTCGATGGGCACTTCGGGGTCGACGCGGTGCTGGTAGAAGACGTCGATGTGATCCACGCCCAGGTAGTGCAGGCTGTTGTCGGCGACCTTGCGGATGTTGTCGGGCCGACTGTTGAGAGCGCCGCCGATCTGCTCCGGAGGCACGGACATGTCGACACCGAACTTGGTGGCCAGGACCACGTCGTCGCGGAAGTCCCTGACCGCCTTGCCGACCAGGATCTCGTTGGATCCGGTGCCCCAGCCGTACATCTCGGCGGTGTCGAAGAAGGTGACGCCCAGGTCGTGCGCGCGGCGGAGGGCGGCGACGCCGGCTTCCTCGTCGGTGGGTCCGTAGGCCATCGTCAGGCCCATCGCGCCGTAGCCGATCGCCGAGACCTCGAGGCCCTGGTTTCCGAGTGTCCGGTGCTGCATGGCTCACTCCTCTGAAAGAAACTAAAAGGTAATTTTTGGCGGACCGTTGTGTCAGTGCGCTGCGGCGGTCAGTCCGGCGCGGTGGATGCGGGTGTGCTCGGCGACGCGTCGGCCGAGGTGGCGGGCGGTGCTCAGGTCTGCGTCGTGGACCGCGGGGGTGTCGTTGAAGCTCTGCGCGCCGGCGCCGAGGTAGAAGCCGAGGCGGTTGTCGTCCTGGGCGCTGGAGGTGGTGGTGTTCCAGCCCGGCAGGAGGTTCAGGCTCACCCAGAGCATTCCGTGCTGGGCCGCCAGGAGCGAGAGGTACTGCAAGGTGTGCAGCTTGTCGCCGCTCATGGAGCCGGAGTTGGTGAATCCCGCCGCGAGCTTGTCGCTCCAGGCGCGGGTCATCCACCGCTTGCTGCTGGCCTCGGCGAAGGCGTGGAACGCCCCGGACGCGGTGCCCATGTAGGTGGGGGTGCCGAAGATGATGGCGTCCGCGGCGTCCATCAGTTCCCAGTCGGCGTCGCCGAGGGAGGCGACGTCCACGCGGTGGACCTGCGTCCCGGCGATGGAGCGCGCGCCGTCCTCGACGGCCGTGGCGATCTGCGCGGTGTGGCCGTAGCCGGAATGCGACGCGATGACGATCGAGATATCGGACATGGGTGTTCCTCTCCTGCCGCAATGGCGGCATGTGTGATGGGGCGCCGGCGGACGACGAGCTGTGCGGCGGTCGGCCGCACCGCTCCACGAGTCAGGACCGGCGGCCCGGGCCAGGGTGCGGCGCATGCCCGGGTGTCGCGGGCCGGTGCCCCCGGAACCAGCCTGGATCACCGTTCCGCCTTTTCGAGTATCACCGTTAAGGCGGTGATACGCAAATTGCGATATCGTTGTTCCATGAGCGAGGAACGACGCGCCGCACGGCGCCAGGTGCTACAGGTGGCAGCCAAGCTCTTGGAAGAGGGCGGCAGCGAGGCGGTCTCCACGCGCGCTGTCGCCGCAGCCG
The DNA here is from genome assembly GCF_055591805.1 of Streptomyces sp. NPDC041200. Classification (NCBI taxonomy): domain Bacteria; kingdom Bacillati; phylum Actinomycetota; class Actinomycetes; order Kitasatosporales; family Streptomycetaceae; genus Streptomyces; species Streptomyces sp. NPDC041200. The sequence goes on from NZ_JBVIZF010000008.1 coordinate 128,954, forward strand.
CAGGCGTCACGGCCCCCGCGCTGTACCGGATGTTCGACGACAAGGACGGACTCCTGGCCGAGCTGGCCGCCTACGGATTCGAGATGTACCTGGCCGAGAAGCGGGAGGCCCTGGCGCTGACCCCCGACGACCCGGTGGCCGACCTCTACCGCGGCTGGGACCTGCACGTCGACTTCGGAGTGCAGCACCCCGCGTTCTACATGCTCATGTACGGCACTGTGCGGCCCGGGCGGCGGCCCCCCGCCGCGGACGAGGCGCACGCCCTGCTGGTGAGACTGCTGCGCCGCGCTGCCGAGGGCGGGCGCCTTCGGGTTCCGGTGGAGCAGGCGACCCGCGTCATCCACGCGGCGACGACGGGTGCCACCCTGGCGCTGATCGGCGAAGAGCCCTCGGAGCGGGACGTGACCACTTCGGCACGGCTGCGGGACACCGTCATCGCCTCGATCACCACGGACTCGCCCGCCTCACCCGGGTCGGACCTGGCCTCGCGCGCACTCGCCCTCGATGCCGCACTTCACACCGCACTCACCACCGGGCCCCCGGCTGCGGGCGCCGGGGTACCTCTGCGAGACACGGAGACGGCACTGCTGCGCGAATGGCTGCGGCAACTGGCAGGCTGAACCCATCACCTGCTCCGCAGCCGTTACGATCCTCCGTCTTGCGATCGCAGGCACCGGGCGCCGCCCAGCGTGGCCGAACGGCAGCCCCTTGTCGAAAACGCTCTAGTGGCGGGGCGATGTGCTGGCTTGAACCAGGACTCGTGCCAGGTCGGTGCTCTCCGGAAGGCTGTCGAACGAGAGGGGCTGTGTGGCGACAGCACCCTCGTGCAGCACGAGGAGTAACCAACACCCGCGGATGCGCCTTCATCAACGGCCCACGCCATCCCCGCGGCAAAGGCCCATACGGCCAGCAGGGGGAGGAACGTCACGAGTCGCCCCGCCGCGAGGTGGCCCACGAAGGTGCTGAGCGCCAGACCCGCGCCCGCGACGAGCGCGATCACCTTGCGTGGACGCCAGGTGCGCCGGAAGATGGCCCCACCCGCGGAGTACACCAGCGAGGTACAGCACTACGCCCTGCCCGGCGTCCGCGGGCGATTGCGGCTGCTGGCCCGGCTACTCCGGGTCCTCCCACACCAGGTAGCCCCACACGATGCAGGGAACATCGGAGCCCATCAGGTCGGCCGGTCCCACGGGCAGGTGTGGTGGACGGTCTCCAGGTAGGCGGCTATCGACGGGTAACGCGGCTCAGACACCTCTGGCCCGGCCATCGTCGACTAGGGCGTGTCTCCTTGGTGCTCTGAGGGACCGCGCTTTCCGTGAATGGTGTGGGTGCGTGGCCGGATCCGATCAGTCCAGTCACCCGCAGGGGTGGCAGGTGCGCTGGGTATCGGCCACACCGGGTGGTCTGCCCTTTCCTCATGCCATCGACGGGGAAGTCTGAGCGGTGCTGACCAGCGGCGAGTGTTGCGAGCTGGCGCGTCCCACGAAGGAGAAGAGGCCACGTGATCGGCACCATGATGAGGTTCCTGCGACGGCCGACAGTAACCGTAGCCAGCGCAGCGGCAGTCTTCGCCGCCGTGATCGGAGTAGCTCAGCCCGCGCAGGCGTCCCCGGCTTACCACCTCGTTCAGATCAAGACGTCCACGGGCAAGTGCCTGACCATCAGGAACCAGAGCACCAGCGACGGCGCTTCGCTTGAACAGAACCGGTGCCAGAATCTTCCCGCCCAGCGCTTCAAGAGCATGAACGATGGCGTCGCGAACCCGACCCACGAGATCAGGACGTTCGCGGACAAGTGCCTGACTATCTACGGCGCATCCGGGGGTAACGGGATCACTTGGCCGATCATCCAGCAGGAGTGCAGGGAGGGTTCTTTTCATCAGCGCTTCACGTACTTTGCCGAGTACGGTCAGTCGGGCATCGGGTTCAGGTCGTTGTCCATGGGACTCTGCTGGACCGTGACGGGCGTCAGCGACGGTGCCAGGATCGAGGGCGATGCTTGCGACGGGTCTGACTCTCAGCGCTTCACACTCGTCTATGCGTGAGGGCGCCCCGCGCTCACCCACAGCGGCACGGTCCCCTAGTGCTCTGACCGCATAGGTTTGCCGGGTTGATGGTCGAGGCGGGGGCCACAGAGGCTATTGGAGTGAGCTTCCGACGCAGCGTCAGGAGGAAGTGGCGGCAAAACCGGTGCGAGTGCGCTTGTAACGCGCGGGTGTGGTGCCCACGTGGCGTGTGAAGTGTCGGTTCAGGTGGGCTTGGTCGTGGAATCCCACGGTTGCGGCGACCTCGGCGGGCCGGTGGCCGTCGAGTAGAAGTCGCCGTGCCTGATCGATGCGCTTGCCGGTGAGGTAGCTGTGTGGCGCCAGGCCGTATGTCTGCTTGTAGCAGCGGATCAGGTGTGTGGGGTGGGCGTGCAGGATGGCGGCGGCCTCGCGCAGGGATATACCGGGGCGTATCCGTGAGTCCAGTAGCTCCCGCAGCTTGGCGGCGAGCCGGTTTGCCTCACGACCCGGTGTGCGGGGCTGGAGCGCGTCGAGGTGGAAGTGGAGCCTTTCACGGATGAACGAGAGGCGGGACTCGGCTTCGAACCCGTCTCCGGCATGGACGAGAGCGGCGTGCAGTTGGTGGATCCGATGGCGCAGCACCCCGTCGTTGACGACCGGAGTGTCCACAGCACGGCCGGCCATACGCTGCGGGAGTACGGAGTCGTCGAGGTAGAGGTTGCGCTTGCGAAAGCCTGACGCGGTGACGGTCCGGCCGTCGTGGGCGATGCCGGGAGGCAGCAGGAGGACGCTGGCGGTACCCGTCGCCCCATGGCGGCGGCGGTCCAGTGCAAAGTCGACCGAGCCGTCGTCGAGGATCATCAGGTCCCACGTGTCGTGGGTGTGGGCCGGGTACGCGTGGTCGGTGAAGTGTGCGTGGAAGACCTCGGCGATCCCTGGGATTGACGGCCTCCAGGCGCTGACGGACGTGCGGGCTCGGTCTCCGGTCATGCCAGAAACGTACAAGACCAGCGAGATGCGGCGCGGCAGGCTCGTGACGCCGGCCGGAGGGGCTGAGGAGTCGCTCCCGGTTGACCGGCCTTGAGGAAGGATGCTGGATGTCCAAGTCTGTTGTTCCTGTCAACCTCGCCGACAAGTTGTCGCAGTTCAGCGAGCTGTGGTCGCAGAAGAAAGTGGCTGTGCTCAACGACTACGAGGTCAAGCTGGCCAAACTGAAGGGGGAATTCGTCTGGCACACCCACGAGGACACCGATGAACTGTTCCTGGTCATCAGCGGGCGGCTCACCATCCAGCTCAGGGATGGCGATGTGATGCTGGAACCTGGTGAGTTGTTCGTGGTCCCCCGCGGCGTCGAGCACTGCCCCGTGGCGGACGAGGAGACCGCGATCCTGTTGTTCGAACCGGTAGGAACGATCAACACCGGTGACGCGGGAGGGCCGATGACCAAGGCGGCCGAGATTCTCGGCTGACATGGAGGGCCTGGCGTCAGGCCGCGGCCTTGAGGGGGCGTCCGCCCCAGCGGATGCCCTTTTCGCCGCGGATGCGGGCGCGTTCTCGACGTTGTGCGGCGAGTACGTCGGGGTGGCGGGCGTTGGCGTTGCGCCAGCGCAGGTAGGTGTGCAGGGCCCGGGTCTGGACGGTGTGGTTCGGATGGTTGGAATTGGCCAGGGTGAACTGCCGTAGCGGCCCGAAGTGGGCCTCAATGGGGTTGGCCCAGGACGCGTAGGTGGGTGTGAAGCACAGCTCGACCTTGTTCTTCGTCGCCCACCTGCGGATCTTCCAGTTCAGGTGGGCGGAGAGGTTGTCGAGGATCACGTAGATCGGGGCGCCGTCCGGACGGGCGGCGCGGATGGACCGCAGGGCGGCCCAGGTGTGGTCGATGCCCTTGCGGCGCCGGTTGATTCCCCAGAGCTTGTCGTCGCCTACCGAGTAGCAGCCGTGGAAGTAGGTGATGCCGTGGGTGCGGCGGATGCCCAGCGGCCCGAACTCGTCGAAGGCGAACGTGCGGTCCGGACGCTCGTTGACCGCGTACTCAATCCGTTCCAGCTTGGTGTTGAATGCCGGGTCCGGGGATTCCTTCCAGGTCTTCGTCCGCTGGAAGGTGATCCCGCGGCGAGCCAGTAAGCACCGCAGGGCCTCGCGCCCGATCCGGATGGGCCTGGAGGTATTGCGCCGCAGGTGATCGACCAGTTTGCGGACCGACCAGCGGGTGAAGGGCATGCCCAGCACGGTGGGGCGCGTGGTCCAGGAAGGTGACCACAGCTGTGCACGCGTCAACAACGCCCCCGCCGCGTACGACATCTCCGTGGACGACCGTCGTCCAGGGAGCGGCGGCGCTCGCCGCGAGCATGGGGGTCGGCAGGTTCGGCTACACCCCCATCCTGCCGCTGATGCGCGATCAGGCCGGGCTCTCCTCAGCGCTCGGGGCGAACCTGGCCACGGCCAACTTCATCGGCTACCTCCTCGGCGCCCTCATCGGGATCGCCGCCCCCGCCGTCGTACGGTCGGCGGCGGCGCTGCGCGGATCGCTCCTCGTGCTGGTCGGCACGCTGGCGCTGATGCCGGCCACGCACGACGGTGCCCTGTGGCTCGCGCTGCGGCTCGTGGCGGGCGCGGCCAGCGCGCTGACCTTCGTGATCGCCGTCAGCGCCATGCTCACCGGCCTACGGGCACACGCCCACCTGGTCGGCTGGGCCTTCGGCGGGGTCGGCGCCGGCATCGCCCTGTCCGGCTTGCTGGTCGTCGCAGTGCAGGCGGCGTCCACCTGGCAGGCGGCCTGGCTGACCTGCGCCGCCCTCGCCGCGGTGCTCGCCGCCCTCGCCTGGCCGCTGGCCCCGCACCGGCATGTGAGCGAACACTCCGAATCGGGCCGACCGGCCGACCGGCCACGCACCCACCGCTGGTTCGTCGCCCTGCTGGCCAGCTACACCTTCGAGGGGATCGGCTACATCATCGCCGGCACCTTCCTCGTCGCGGCCATCCAGGAAGGCGTTCCGGGCCGGCTCGGCGGCGGGGCGTGGATCGTCGTCGGCCTTGCCGCCCTGCCCTCCTGCGCCGTATGGACCCGGCTGGCCCGCCGCTGGTCCCGGCCCGCCCTCCTGTTGACCGCGCTGATCATCCAGGCCGTCGGCATCGCGCTGCCGGCCGTCGTCGGCGGCGCGGTGCCCGCACTCGTCTCCGCGGTGCTGTTCGGCGCCACCTTCATGGGCGTCAGCACGATCGCCCTGTCGATCGGCGCCCACCTGCGCGTGCCGCGCGCCGTAGCCCTGCTGACGGCCGGGTACAGCTCGGGCCAGATCCTCGGCCCGCTGCTCGCCGCGCCGCTGCTGAACCATGGCTACGACCAGGCCCTGCTGCTGGGCAGCGTCATGGTCGCCCTGGCCGGGGCCGCGGCGGCGGCCGTCCGCGTCCGCTTTCCGCACCACCTCGCCCCGGCGGCCCCGACCGCCTGACCTCGCGCCTCAAGGAGCGCCCATGAGCACACTGCTGACCGGTCTCGGCATCGACCGTCCGATCCTCTCCGCGCCGATGGCCGGCGGGCCGAGCACGCCCGCCCTGGTCACCGCCGTCGCCCGCGCGGGCGGACTGGGCTTCCTGGCCGGAGGGTACAAAAGCGCGCAGGCGCTGGCCGGGCAGATCCACGCCGTCGAAGCCGAGGGAGTCCCGTTCGGCGTCAATCTCTTCGTAAGCAACCCCGTGCCCATCTCTCCCGAGGAGTACGGCCGTTACGCGCGTGAGCTGCGGGAAGAGGCCGACCGCTACGGGCTGACCCTGCCCGACGCCGTACCGCTGGACGACGACGACCACTGGTCGGAGAAGATCGAGCTGCTGAAGGCTCACCCCGTCCCCTGGGTGTCCTTCACCTTCGGCATCCCCGACGGCGACGTCATCACGAGCCTGCGCCGAGCCGGAACCACCGTCCTGCAGTGCGTCACCACGGCAGACGAGGCACGGCGGGCCGCCGATGCCGGGGCCGACGCGCTGATCGTGCAGGCGCCGGCCGCCGGGGGCCACTCGGCCACGCTCACCCCCGACCGGCCGCTCGCCCCCGCCGCCCTGCCCGACCTGGTCGCCGAGGTAGGCCGCGCCACCGCCCTGCCGACCGTCGCCACCGGCGGGATCGCCGCTCCCACCGACGTGGCCGACGTCCTGCGGGCCGGGGCGGACGCCGCCATGGTCGGCACCGCGCTGCTGCGCACCGACGAGAGCGGGGCCTCCGCACCCCACAAGGCGGCGCTGGCGGACCCCGCTTTCGACTCCACCGTCCTCACCCGCGCCTTCACGGGACGGCCGGCCCGTGCCCTGCGCAACGATTTCACCGACCGGTACTCCGATCGCGCCCCGGCCGGCTACCCCGCCCTGCACCACCTCACCAGCGGGCTCCGCAAGGCCGCCACCGCGGTCGGCGACACGCGCCTGATCCACCTGTGGGCCGGAACCGGCTACCGAGAGGCCAGGATCGAACCCGCATTCCGCACCATCGAGCGGCTGACCAGCCGACTCTGGCAATAACGGCCCGTACGTCCCACCCGGCGTGTCTGCCTCGCCGGGTGCGTCCTACGGGCCTGCTCCACCACCGTTCTCCTTCGAAAGGCTCCCCATGCTGATCCGGCGAAACGTCCACGTCGGCGGCCTCGTACAGGGCGTGTACTACCGCGACACTTGCCGCCGACTGGCCCGCGAAGCGGGCGTGAACGGATGGGTCCGCAACCTTCACAACGGCGACGTGGAAGCCGTCTTCGAGGGCTCACCGGGCGGCATACAGCGCCTGGTGAGCTGGGCCGCCGAGGGGCCGGGCGCCGCCGAGGTGACCGAGTGCGCCGTGGCCGCCGAGAACCCCGAAGGTGATCGCGATTTCCGCGTCCTGGACGACGCTCCGGCCGCGTAGCGCGCATTGCTCGCTCAGCGCGAACCGGCGCCGTCAGGACGTGTAGCGCCCCTCCAGCTCCTCGTACTCGGCGCGGCGGACCAGCCGCTGGCGTTCCGCCCAGGGGGCGAGCCGGTCCATGACCGGCGCGAGGGACCGGCGTCGCGCAGGCCAATCAGCACGGTCCGGGTGCCGAGGATGGTCCCCTGCATCGCGGCGTTGGCGTACAGGAGGACGGAGTAGCCCACGGCCGTCAGCTCGTCGCGCGGCAGCAGCGGCGTCTTGCCGCCCTCGACCATGTGGCCAGCTTCGGCACGTTCGGGACCGCCCGCCCGCGTCCCGCCGCGGCCACCGACGGCGCCGCCCCGCCAAACTGCACGGCGACAAGGGCTACGGCTACCGCTACCTGCGGCGATGGCTAGCCTCCCGCGGCATCCGGCACCCCCCGAATGCACCGTCGCTACGAACGCAAGCGCGAGCAGCCGCGCTCACCAGCACGCCGCCGGGGCCCGTCAAAAGGGGTCCCGGCCGACGAGCCGGACGACCATACCCTCGGGCGGTCCCGCGGCGGGCTGCCCACGAAGATCCACCTCGCGTGCTCCAGCCCCTCTCGCCGCACACCGCCGACCTGGATGTGGGCGTAGGTCCGGTCGGCGGTTGCCCGGTGACGGTGGACGACGCGAAGATGCCGGGCGCCAACATCTCGTACCGGACGTTCCGCGACCGGTGGGTCGGCGACCCGTACTACCCGCCGAGCGCGGCGGCCCGAGGCAGCGGCCGGCACACCGTCGTCTACGCCTCGTGGAACGGCTCGACCCGGACGAGAGCGTGGCAGGTGCTCGCCGGACCGGACCCGCGCTCCCTGTCGGTCGTCGTCGGACACGCCCGGCGGACCGGATTCGAGTCCGCGATCCCGGTGAGCCACCCGGGACCGTACTTCCGGGTGGGGGGGGCGCTGAACGCCGCCGGCAAGGCAATCGGCACCTCGGAGGCCGTGCAACGCCATGGCGGCCATCACGGCGGCTGATGCCGGCGCGGGCGGCCGCGATGCCTGAGATTCCCGACCGTGGTCGAGGCGGGGCCGGGCAGCTCAAGGGTCCGGCCCACGAGGGAGTCATGAGGCTCATCAGGTGGCGGAGGCGGTCGGAGGGGCGCTGCGGAATACGGGTCGGCCGGGGCGGTGGTTCGTACCTTTTGGGGTACCCCTCCATGGGCAGAGGGGCTCCCTGCGAGACGAGGCGACCGCCATGGAACAAGCCACGGAACAAGTGGTCACCGTGGGCCTCGACGGTTCGGCCGAGAGCCTGGCCGCCGCCCGCTGGGCCGCAGACGAGGCGGAGCGGCGTGAACTGGCGCTGCGTCTGACGCACGCGTGGATCCTGCTGTCCCCGCCCACTCCCGACAGTCCCGCGGCGGACGAGCAGAACTACTGGGCGAAGCGGATCGTGCACGACGCGCATACCGAGCTGTCCAGCAGCCACCCGGGACTGACCATCGTGGAGGACCTGGTCGCGGACGAGGCCGAGACGGCCTTGCTCGACGCGGCCGCGCGGTCGCGGATGCTGGTGCTCGGTTCCCGGGGGCTGGATCCGGTGGCGAGCTTCTTCCTGGGCGATGTCGGATTGCATGTCGTCGGTCGGGCGGAGCGGGCCGTGGTGCTGGTCCGCGGGGAGCGGGCGGCGGAGCAACACCGACGGCATGTGGTCGTGGGCCTGAGCCTGCACGGTCCCCAGGACAACCTGCTGGAGTTCGCCTACGTCACCGCCTTCACCCGTGGCGTGCCGCTGCACGCCGTCCACGGAAGAAAGCCCGACCGGGCGTACACCGGCGTCCGGGGCGCGGAGTCGGACGTGGCCCGGGACCTGGCGGAGCGGGCGAGAGGGGAACTGGAAGAGATTCTGCGGCCGTGGCGGGAGAAGTTTCCCCGGGTGCGGGTCGTCGACGAGGTCCGGTTGGAGAGCCCGGCCCGGGCCGTCGTACGGGCCGCCACAGACAGCGATCTGCTGATGGTGGGACGGCGAAAACACCCTCCTGCCCTCGGCCCCCGCCTGGGCCCCGTGGTGCAGGCGGCCGTGCACCACGCGGCCTGTCCGGTCGCCGTAGTTCCCCACGAGTGACCGGGGCGGGGCATACGCGGAAGGAACGCCGAACCTGACCGACTACAACCCGGCGCAGCGTGCGGAGTCCAGCTGGTCGCCGGCACGCGCCGCCGCAGTCGGCTCTGCGCTGTGTTGGTCGGGGCGGTGCGGACCGTCACCTACGCGGATCTGGCGAAGCGAACCGGCCGGTTCGGGAACGCACTGGGCTCGCCGGGCGTGGGCCCCGGCGACCGGGTGTAACCGCCCTGCGGCCGGAGGACTCGCTTCGTGCCCGTACCGGAGGCGGTGGCGACCGCCTGTATCTTCCGCGGTCTGGACCCGATGCACGCGCACCCGAGCGGAGACGAGCCAGCCGTCGTCGGCGAGTGCGTGTCCGAACATCCCGGCATGGTCGTGGCCCGCACCGGCCTGGGTGGAACCCGGATCGTGGACGGTGAGCAACTGCCCCGGAGCTGCTGAGCTCCTCGGAGCGCGGGGCCATAGGGCCCCGGCCACCGCTCCCTGTGGCCGGTGGTACCCGCTCGCCGGACACTTGGAAGCGGTGGCGCAGCGGAGACACCGGGGGTGTCCGAGGAGAGGAGGAGGCCGTGTCCGAGACTCCGCACGTAGTGAGCGATGTGATGACGCGAACGGTCGTCGCTGTCGGGCGGGACGCGCCGTTCAAGGAAATCGTGCAGACCCTGGCCCAGTGGCATGTGAGTGCCATGCCGGTCCTGGAGGGCGAGGGGCGTGTGATCGGGGTCGTCTCCGAGGCGGACCTGCTGCCCAAGGAGGAGTTCCGGGACAGCGATCCGGACCGTTTCGAGCAGATGAGGCGCCTGCCCGACCTCGCGAAGGCGAGGGCGGTGACGGCGGAGGAGCTGATGAGCTCCCCGGCAGCGACCGTGCACACGGACGCCACCTTGGCCGAGGCGGCCAGGATCATGGCCGTCAGGCGGGTCAAGCGGCTTCCCGTGGTCGACGCCGAGGGTGTGTTGCGGGGGATCGTCAGCCGGGGCGATCTGCTGAAGGTCTTCCTCCGGGCGGACGAGGACATCGCGGAGGAGGTCCGCCATACGGTGGTGTCCTGTCTCTTCCCTGGCCTCGCACACACCATCCACGCGCGGGTGGACGAGGGCGTGGTCACTCTCAGCGGGCAGCTGGGCGACACCGCTCTGATTCCTGTGGCCGCGCGCCTTGCCCGGGCCGTGGAGGGCGTCGTGGATGTCGAATGCCACTTCAGCGCCCCTGGACACGCCGATGCGGCACGCTCTTCCTGAACGCGGCTCGCGCAGTGGCGTCGACAGGGCTACGGCTCGATGTCCAGCACGTCATGGACCGGCCGGCGCGGGGTCTGCGTGCCCGGCTGGCCGTAGCCGAGCCGCAGCACCATCTGCACATAGGCCGATCCCGACATCGGGTCGCGCAGCGGCCAGCGCAGGTCGTGCCATTCCAGGGCCTGGGTGACGAACGAGGCGGCAAGTCCTTCGAGTGTGGCCCGCAGCAGCACCCGTTCCATCGCCTGGCCGGTGCGCAGCCAGTCCTCGGACCGATCGCGCCCGGTGCTCAACAGGGCCAGGTGGGGAGTGGTCTCGAAGTCGGCGGCCGGCCGGTCGGGAACCGGTTCGCCGCCCGCGAAGTCCCGCATGGGCGCCTTACCGACGCGGCGGCGGGGCCCGAAGGCGTGCTCCGGGACGCCTTCGGTGGCAGGCCGCGTATCGTCCGCCCTGCGGGTGAAGCGGGCCAGGTCCGCCGCAACGCCCGAATCGGTGAGATTGCGGGCCTCGGCCTCCAACGCCAGGTCCAGGACGGCCTGCAGATGCCAGCCTGACGCGAACGACAGTGAGACGTACTCCCGGCGTGCTGCGTCGGCGAGGGCGGTGCGTACGGAATCGGGTATGGGCGTCTCGGCGAAGGGGTAACGGCTGGTGTGCCGGGTGTGCACGGCGGGGTACAGGGACGCCGGATCGTCGTCACCGCCGTCGAGCGGGCTGGTCAGTGCGACGGAGGCCAGCAGCATGGGGTCGGCCGGGTCGGGAAGCAACCGGGTCGTCGCCTGCCAGCCCTCGTGCGCGACCGCGACCCGCAGATTCATCAGGGCCGCGCCGCAGCCGAAATGCAGGGCGCGCAGTTCCGGGTCGGAGTGGGGCAAGGAACCCCGGAGGTCTGCCCGGATGTGGAAGACACGCCTGCCCCGGAAGTACCGGAACTGCCATGGCTGGGCGTTATGCATCGAAGGGGCGGCTGTGGCGTCCCGTACCAGAGCCGTGACGACCTCGTCGGACGGGGGTTGAACACTCACACGGCCCCGGGGCCTCTCCGACGCGTGCTCGATGTGGTGAACGTGTGCGTCCGGGCCGGGGAACACAAGGGTGACTCGATCCGAGTCCGACCAGCGCACGTCGTAAGGAGGTGTTCCGTCGGCATGGTGAAGCCTGACGATCTCACCGTCCCGCTTGGTCGCGCCGGTGGTCGGGCTCTCGACGATCAGCTGGTCACCGACATGGGCACGCATCAGTTTCCTGCCTCCCGTCCCCCTCGCTCCTTCTCTCTCCACCATGGCACGGCGGTTGAGCGCTGTCCTGGGCCGAATGGCCGACCGGGTGGGCCGTGCGGCTCATTCGGAGGCCACTATGAGTTGCGAGGCTTGGCAGTCGGGAGCCGACCGGGACGGCAGAAGCTCGGAAGGAGGCGACAGGGTGCACCACAGGACAGTGGGAGAGCTCATGACCCGAGGAGTGGTCCGGGCGCCATGCGACATGCCGTTCAAGGAACTCGTCGCGCTCCTCGCGGAGAACGACGTCACGGCGGTGCCGGTCGTGGACGCTTCTGACCGTCCGATGGGCGTGGTGTCCGAGGCCGACCTGCTGCGCAAGGTGTCAGGTCAGGCGGATCCGTCCGGCCTGGTACTGCTGCCGCATCCGGAGGCATGGGAGCGGGCGAAGACTGAGGGTGCGAGGGCGGAGGAGCTGATGTCGGCCCCTGCCGTGTGCGTAGGCCCCGAGTGGACGGTGGCCGAGGCCGCCCGCCTGATGGCGGTCCACGACATCAAAAGGCTTCCCGTCGTGGACGAGACGGACAGACTGCTGGGCATCGTCAGCCGCGGCGACCTGCTGCGCGTCTTCCTGCGCCACGACGATGCCATCCACGACGAGATCAGCGGCGACATCCTGCGCCGGACCCTTCGGCTGGCTCCCTCCGCCGTGACGGTCGAGGTACGGGAGGGCGAGGTCACACTGGGCGGATCGGTGGAAGCGAAGAGTCTGATTCCGATCATCGTCCGGCTGTGCCGGAGTGTGGACGGGGTGGTCTCGGTCCGCGAACACATCTCTTTCCACATCGATGACACACAGGGCCCTTCCGCGGTTGCGTGAAGCCGCGCTCTTCAGGGAAGTCCCCGGGACCACCGGGGTTCCGGCCGGTCCCATTCGGCGCCCCACTGGGCATGCCTGCGACGGGCCATCGCACAGGAGATGCCCCTGCGGGACGTTGAGCACGATGAGGGCCACGGCTCCCGCCGTGACGCTGCCCGCGATCCATCCGGTGGTCCGCGCGACAGCCGGCCACAACGGTGCTTCGACGAGGTCTCCGTGGCGGTTCACCCAGACCTTCACGTTCGCGCCCCGAGGCGTGCCGCGTTCCACGCGGGTGACGGCTGTCGGTGAGGTGCCGTGCTCATCGGTCCAGCGGACCCGACCGAACTGCCAGCCGGTCCCCAAGTCCGTGGGCTCGCCCGTCAGACGTGCGGTGACCTGGTGGCGTTGTGCCGCCTGAACCCGCGCCGTGTGCATCTGGGCCCCGTAGGCGGCCCATCCGGCGCTCGGCCGCGCGGCGCCTCTCCGTCGCCTCGCGGGCCGCGCCGTCGCGGATGTGCCGGGCTTCCTCCTCGGCTTCTTCCAGGAGCGCCAGCGGCGGCTCCAACTCGGCGCTGAGCTCCGCCGTACGGTCCGCGGGCACGCCGCCGGACGCCGCCCGGCCCGGCGACCCGACCGGGCGGAACCGCAGCAGAAAGTCCCGGAGTCCGGCCACGACCTCTCCTCATGCTTCGGCCCTCGCTCCCAGCGTCCGCATCGGGCGGGGCCTGTCGCGCTGGACGGGGCCGTCCACGGGCGATGCGGCTCGGCGGCGTGGCCACCCGATCGGTGCCACACTGGCCGCATGGGTGACCGGCGCACACCCGCGTCCCCGGTGTGGTGACGCGCGGGGGCCACCGCGATCGCCCGTCCGCGACGGCACCGGAATCCGCGAGGAGGCCGAGTCCGATGACGGAGACTCCGATGGCACGCCCCATCACCGTCGGCCTGGACGGCTCGCCCGAAAGCCTGGCTGCCGCCGAGTGGGCGGCGCGGGAGGCGCGGTGCCGACGCGCGCCGCTGCGGCTGGTCCACGCCTGGATGCTGCCGGCGCAGACCGCGCGCACCGCCCAGGCCCCCGAGATGCGCAAACTCTGGGCGCAGGAGGCCCTGGAAGGGGCGAAGACACGCCTTGAGGGCCGCTACCCGGAGGTGCCGGTCTCGGTCGAACTCGTCCCGCGGACAGCCGTCGAGGGCCTGGCCTGGCATGGTGCGTCCTCCCAAATGCTGGTGCTCGGGTCGCACGGGCGGGGCGCCATGGCCGGCTACCTGCTCGGATCCGTCGGACTGCAGGTGCTGGGGTGTTCGACGAACCCGGTGGTGATGGTGCGCGGGGACGGCGGAGAACGGACCCGGCACGAGGGAGGCGAGGTGGTTGTGGGCGTCCAGGACCCGCCGGAGTCGGCCGCACCCATCGAGTTCGCCTTCGCCACCGCGGCGGCTCGCGGGACGGGGGTGTGTGCCGTGCGTGCACTGACGTCGCCGCCGGCGTTCACCCACGGCCCGCGATCCCGGCCACATCCTGACCAGGCAGCGGGCGTCAGGGACGACGAGCGGAGGCTGCTGGCGGAAACCGTGGAGCTGTGGAGGGAGAAGTACACCGATGTCCCGGTGACCGAGCACGTGGAGCACGGCCACCCCCACCATGACCCGCCGGGCCCTGTTCACCCAGGCGGGCATCATCGCCACCCAGAGCGTCGCCGAACTGGTCGACACCACGGCCCTGTTGCACGCCCAGCCACTGCCCGCCGGTGCCCGTGTCGCGGTCGTGAGCAACGCCGGGGGAGCCGGTGTGCTCGCCGCCGACGCCTGCGTCGACGCGGGGCTGACGGTCCCCGCCCTCGACACGGGTTTGGCCGGTGAGCTGCGAGGGATTCTGCCGCCGGGGGCCGCCACCACCAACCCCGTGGACACCACGGCCGCGGTCACCGCCGACCGGATGCGCTCCTGCCTGGACCGGCTGACGACGCACGGAGCCGTGGACGCCGTACTGGTGGCGCTCGTGCCCACCGCGCTGGCCACCGGCACCCGGGACGACCCGCTGCTCGCCCTCACCGCCGCACCCGGGCGGCGATCCCGCCCGGTGGCCGCGGTCCTCCTCGACCAGGAAGCTCCCGTACGGCTCCTGCCGACCGCGGACGACAGCCCGGTGCCGGCCTACACCGAACCCCAGTCGGCGGCCCGTGCCCTCGCCCACGCCGTCCGCTACGCCCACTGGCGGGCCGAACCGCCCGGCAGCGTCCCCCCGCTGTCGGGGATCGACCGCGCCGGTGCGACGGTCCTCGTGGAAGCGTTCCTCTCCCATCACCCCGGTGGTGGCTGGCTCGACCCGTGTGACTGCGCGGCCCTGCTCGACCGCTACCGCATCCCCCAGCTGCCCTGGGCCTGGGCCGAGGACGAGGACACCGCCGCGGCCGCCGTACGGCACCTGGTCGGGGAGGAGCACGGCCGGGTGGCCCTCAAGGCGTACTGGCCCGGTCTGGTGCACAAGAGCGACCAGGGAGCGCTGCGGCTCGACCTCGAAGGGCCGGACCAGGTACGCCACGCGTACCGGGAGCTGCGGGCGCGCTTCGGGGACCGGATGACCGGTGCCCTCCTCCAGCCCATGGCGCGCCGGGGCATCGAGCTGTTCGCGGGCGTCGTCCAGGACGAGGTGTTCGGCCCCCTGGTGCTCTTCGGTCTCGGTGGCACCGCCACCGAACTCCTCGCCGACCACGCCGCCAGGCTCGCCCCGCTCACCGACCGCGACGTGCACAGCCTCCTCACCGCCCCGCGCTGTGCCCCGCTGCTGTTCGGCTATCGCGGTGGCGGGGCCGTCGACCTGGAGGGGCTGGAGCAGCTCCTGCTGCGACTGTCGCGGATGGCCTGTGACGTCGCCCAGCTCGCCGAGACCGACCTCAATCCGGTGGTGGCCCGGCCCGATGGCGTCGTGGCCCTGGACGTCCGGCTGCGCATCCTGCCCCGCCCCGCGTACGACCCCTATCTGCGACGGCTGCGCGCCGCACGGCGGTGGCGGTCGTGAGCACCCCCGTGCCGGTCACACTCGCTGCGGGACGACGGCCACCGGGCACGCCGCGCGGTGCAGCACGGCGTGGCTGACCCGGCCGAGCTGCAACCCGGCGCGGTCGCGACGGTGCAGAGAGCCGACGACCAGCAGATCGGCCTGCTCCGACACGTCCTGCAGGACCCGGTGTGCCGGGCCCTCGATCACCTCGCGGTGGCACACGGTCTTGTCGCCCTTGTCGCCCTCCTCGCGCTCGACCTCGTCCAGCACCTCATTGAGCACGGTCGCCGCCTGCTCCTCGTAGAGCAGGGTGCTCGCCTCGTGTATGAGCAGCGACTGGCTCCCGTGTGAGTGCGCCGGGCGCCGCCAGGTGCGTACGGCGTGCAGTTCGGCGTCCCGCGCCCGCGCCTCGCGGAAGGCGAACCGGATGGCGGCCGACCCCTCCGCGACATCGCCGACCGCGAGGACCACACGTCCGAAGGCCCCCTGACGGTTGCGCTCCGCGCCGCGGACCACGATCACGGGAGAGAGGGAACGTGCCGCCACCGCCAGACTGACCGAGCCCAGAAGCGTGTCCGCCAGCTCGCCCCTGCCGCGGGATCCCGTGACCACGGCGAACGCTTCGCGGCCCTCTTGCAGCAGAGCCGACACGGCGTCCTCGGACAGGGCCTCGGCGGACACCTTCACCTCTGCGTTGCGCGATGTCGCGCGCTGCATGCAGGAGGCGACGATGTTCTCGGCCACGATCTCCCCGGAGGAGCGGCTGGTGCCGAACGAGGGGAGACGGCCCTCGTACCGCTCCCATCGGGAGGCGTGGACCAGGCGCAAGGGCAGCTCGTAGCGGGCCGCCTCGTCCACGGCCCAGTCCACCGCCTCAAGACTGGAGTCCGATCCGTCAACACCCACGACCAGCGGGAGCGCCATCATCCCCACCGCCTTTCTACGGTCGACTCGTCCGCCTTGAGTACCCCTTGGTCACGCTCGCACCGCCGCGGTTCCACCGGATGCCTCTGATGGCGGGAACGGCCGACCCTGACAGCGGTCACCGGATGCGCCTCTGGGAGACCGGTCGCACGATGAAGCCATGTCGGCCCCCCACTCCGCAGAGCGCTTCGACGCCTTCCGGGCCTTGGCAGCCCGGAGGGGGCGTCCGGGTGACCGGCTGCTGGAATCCCTGGCCCGTACCCGCGCCCGGACGGCGGACGGCCCCGAGGACTGGGCACCCGAGGAGGGTGCCCGGTTCGGCCTGCCGGCCGCCGCCATGCTCGGCCCGGCCTCGTACTACGCGGACCTCACCGCCCCGCACGGCCGTCGCCATGTGCGGGTGTGCGCCGCGACGGCGTGCTTCGCGGCGTCGGCCGGGCGCCACGCCGGTGAGGTGCAGGCCGGGCTGGGCGTCGCCACGGGGAGCGTCACACCGGACGGGGAGACATCACTGCAGGCTGTTCGCTGCCTCGGCTACTGCTACGCGGGACCCGCCGCCCTCGACGGTGACACGCCCCGTACCGGCCCCGACCTGGCTGAGCAGCTCACCGGCCGGGTGCCACCACGGACGGCGCCCGAGGTTCCCGCGGCCGATGCCACTGGTGACCCCGTTCTGCTGGGTGGCGTGGTGTGTGGGGAACGCCCGTGGCAGGTTTGGCCGGATGTGGTGGCCACGCGCCGGCCCGAGGACATCGATCGGGAGGTGGCGGAATCCGGGCTGCGGGGGCGTGGCGGCGCGGGATTCCGCGTGGCCGCCAAATGGGCCGCCGCGAGCGGTGCTCCGGACACCGTGGTGGTGGCCAACGGGGACGAGGGCGACCCCGGTTCCTACGCCGACCGGCTGTTGATGGAAACCGACCCGGACCGGGTGCTGGAGGGACTGGCCCTGGCCTGTTTCGCCTGCGGAGCCGCCCGGGGCGTGGTGCTGGTGCGCTCGGAATACCCGCGAGCGCTGACCCGGATGAAGGAGGCGGTCACCAACGCTTATGCCGCTGGTCATCTCGGCCCCCGGGTGCACGGGACCGGCACCACGGTGGACATCCAGGTGGTCCGGGGCGCGGGGTCGTATGTGGCCGGTGAGGAGACCGCCCTGATCGCCGGTCTGGAGGGCGGCCGGGGATGTGCCCGCCCTCGTCCGCCGTATCCGACCCAGCGCGGGTTGTGGGACGCGCCGACGGTGGTGAACAACGTCGAGACACTGGCGGCCGTCCCGTGGATCGTCTCCCGGGGCGGCGCTGCGTACGCCCGGCGCGGGACATCCGAGGAGACCGGCACCAAGCTGGTGTGCCTGGCCGAGCGGTTCGCCCGGCCGGGCGTCTACGAGGTGGAGCTGGGCACCCCGGTGCGGCGGATCGTCACCGAGCTGGGCGGTGGGCTGAAGGACGGTGCCGAGCTCGCCGCCCTCCAAGTAGGTGGCCCGCTGGGCGGCTTCCTCGCGGCCGACACGCTGGACCTGCCGCTGAGCGAGGCGGGCCTGGCGGCCCGGGGCGCGGCCCTCGGCCATGCCGGTCTCGTCGCCTTCGACCAGCGTGTGGCACCGCAGGACGTCTTGCGGCACGTCTGGGAGTTCGCCGCCGCCGAGAGCTGCGGGGCCTGCTCGCCGTGCCGGGTCGGCTCCCGCCGCGGCCTGGAGCTGGCGGCCGAGGGTGTGCCACCCGGTGAGGAGTACGGGAGGCTGGCGCGCGTACTGGCCGAGGCGAGCCTGTGCGCTTTCGGGCGGCGGATCCCGCCCGCCGTCCGCAGCCTCGCACGAGCCTACGGAGAACCCCTGGCGGAGTGGGACCGATGACCGCGATCCGGCTCGACGGTGCCGATGTCCAGGTAGCCGAGGACGCCTCGCTGCTCACCGCCGTGCGCGCGGCCGGAATCGAGATGCCCGCGCTCTGCCACGACGGCCGGTTCGCCCCGGCCGGTTCCTGCCGGACCTGCCTGGTGCGGGCCGACGGGCGGATCGTGGCGTCCTGCGTCACCCCGGCGGCCCCCGGCGCCACCGTAGAAGCCACCGCCGACGACCTGCGGGCGCTGCGCCGTGAGGCGGTCGAGGTCATCGTCTCCGCCCTGCCGACCCGGGCCCTGGCCTCCGGCAGCCGCACCGAACTCGCCCGGGTGTGCCGGTCGCTGGGCATCGGGCCCGAGACGGCCACCGGCCCCGGAGACCGTGGTGGCGACGACTCCCATCCGTACGTCCACCTCGACCGTGACCTGTGCATCGCGTGCGGCCGGTGTGTGCGCATGTGCGCGGACGTGCAGGGCACCTTCGCCCTGACCCTGGTCGGCCGGGGCGCTGACACCGTCGTCGCCCCCGGCACCGGCGGGCCGTGGGCCCAGTCCGACTGCGTCGCGTGCGGCGGCTGTGTCGACACCTGCCCCACCGGCGCGATCTTCGAACCGGGACCCGCGCCCGGGCTCACCACCGCGAGCCCCGCGGACCCCGCGACAGCCACCCGGACCCGTACGACCTGTGGCTACTGCGGCGTGGGCTGCACCTTGGACGTGGTCACGGAGAACGGCGCGATCTCGGCCGTACTGCCGGCCCTCGACGGACCGGTCAACCGGGGACACGCCTGCGTCAAGGGCCGCTTCGCGCGCGGTTACCGCACCTCGCCCGAGCGGCTCACCCGGCCCCTGCTGCGCCGCGACGGCCGCCTGGAGCCCGTCGGATGGGACGAGGCGCTGCGTCACGTCGCCCGCGGGCTGCGCGCCGCCGTCCATGACGGCGGCCCTGACGCCGTGGCGGCCATCTCCTCCGCCCGCGCCACCAACGAGGAGAACTACCTCCTCCAGAAGTTCATGCGGGTCGTGATCGGCACCAACAGCGTCGACAACTGCTCCCGGCTGTGCCACTCCCCGTCCGCCGCCGGACTCACGGCCACCTTCGGCCTCCCCGGTGGCACCGACACCTTCGACGACGTCGAGCGCTCCGACTGCCTGCTGGTGGTGGGCGCCAACCCGACCGAGGCGCATCCGGTGGTCGGCGCACGGCTGCTGCGGCGCGTGCTCCAAGGGGCGCGTCTCGTCGTCGCCGACCCCCGGGCCGTGGGGCTGGCGACGCATGCCGATGTGCATCTGCGGCCCCGGCCCGGCACCAACGTGGCGCTCTTCCACGGCCTCGCCCATGTGCTGCTCGCCGAGGATCTCATCGACCATGCCTTCCTGCGGGACCGGGCCGCTGGTCTGCCGGAGCTGACCGAGCTGCTGGCCGACTACCCGCCGACTCGGGTGGCCGCCCTCACCGGCGTGCCCGCCGCGCACGTGGTGGCGGCCGCCCGGCTCTACGGGCGGGCCGAGCGCCCCGCCATCGTCCACGGTCTCGGCGTCACCGAACACCTCCACGGCACCGACGGCGTACGGGCGCTGGCCAACCTCGCCGTCCTGCGCGGCGCCGTCGGCACCGGCCGCGGTTTCGGGGTCAACCCGCTGCGCGGCCAGAACAACGTGCAGGGCGCCTCCGACATGGGCGCCCTGCCCGATGTCCTGCCCGGCTACGGGAAGATGACCGACCCGGCCGTCCGCGCACGGGCCGAGGAGGTGTGGGGCGCCCCCGTGCCCGACCGGCCCGGTCTGCGGATTCCCGAGATGTTCGCGGCGGCACGGGCCGGGCGGCTGCGGGCGCTGTGGGTCGTCGGGGAGGACGTTTGCGCCACCGACCCCGACGCCAACCGGGTGGCCCAGGCCCTGGACGCCTGTCCGCTGGTCGTGTGCAACGAGCTGTTCCTGTCCGAGACCGCCCGCCACGCGGACGTCGTGCTGCCAGCCACCTCCTGGCTGGAGAAGGACGGCACCTTCGTCAACTTCGACCGCAGGTTCCAGCGGGTCCGCCCCGCCGTGGCCCCACCGGGCCTGGCCCGCTCCGACTTCGAGATCGTCCAGGCCGTCGCCTCCGCCATGGACACCGACCTGGAATGTCCCGACCCGGCGGCCGCCCTGGCCGAATGCGCCCGGCTCACCCCGCTGTTCGCCGGGTTGTCCCATCAGCGGTTGGACCGGGAGGGCGCCATCCCCTGGCCCTGCCCGGACCCGGGACGGCCGGGCGAGGCCACGCTGTACCGGGAGCGATTCGCCACCCCCGACGGGCGGGCACACCTGGCGGCCGCTCCGTATCTGCCGCCGGGGGAGCAGCCCGACGACCAGTACCCCCTGATCCTGGTCACCGGGCGGCGCTGGGCGCACTACAACTCCGGCTCCATGACCCGTCGCGGAGGCAACCTCACCATCGACCCCACCGACCACCTCGATGTCCACCCGGACGACGCCGCCCGCTACGGCCTGTTCGACGGCGCGCCCGTCACGGTGACCAGCAGACACGGAAATGCCCGCCTGCTCACCCGGATTGGTGTCGAAACCGCCCCTGGCCAGGTCTTCTGTGCCTTCCACTTCCCCGCCAGCGGCGTGAACCGCCTCACCTCCGACCACGCCGACACAGTCACCTCCTGCCCCGAGTACAAGGTCACGGCGGTACGGCTGACCGGGAGGAACGGACCCGGGTGACGGCAGGGCTGTCGCGGGTGGAGGCGGCGCGGCGGCTGGGGGAGTACGGGCCCAACGCCCTCGCCCAGGAGAGACCCACGCCCGTGTGGCGCCGCGTGGCGCAGCAACTGCGCGACCCACTGATCGTGGTGCTGCTCGTGGCTGCCGCGCTGACCCTCGCCACCAAGGACCTTCCCGACTCCGCGGTGATCCTGCTCGTCATCACGGTGAACACCGTGGCCGGCGTCGCCCAGGAGGTCCGGGCGGAACGGGCCGTGGCCGCCCTGACGGCACTGAGCGCCCCCACCGCCCGGGTGGTGCGCGACGGCACGGAATCTTCCGTACCGGCCGCCGACGTGGTGCCCGGAGACTTGGTCCTGCTCGGCGAGGGGGACATCGTGCCGGCGGACGGTGAAGTTCTCGACGCCGCGCCGCTCTTGGTCGACGAGTCGGCGCTGACGGGCGAGTCCGTCCCGGTGGAGAAGGCCGTCGGCTCGGACGGGGCGCTCGGCACGGTGTCGGCCGGCACGGTGGTCGTCCGCGGGCGCGGACGCGTACGGGTCACCGGAACCGGGCCGGACAGCGCGCTCGGCCGGATCGCCGCGCTGATGGGGACCGCGCCCGGCCTGACCCCTCTGCAGCGCCGACTGGCCCGGTTCGGCCGCGTGCTGGCAGCCGTCACCGTCGCGCTGTGCGCGGTGGTGCTCGCCCTGGGGCTGGTCCGCGGACAGCCGGTCGAGCTGATGGTCGTGGCCGCGATCAGCCTCGCCGTCGCGGCCGTACCCGAGTCCCTGCCCGCCGTGGTCACTCTCGCCCTGGCCCTGGGGGCACGGCGGATGGCCGACCGACACGCCATCGTCCGCCGACTTCCCGCGGTGGAGACGTTGGGCTCGGTCACCGTGCTCGCCACCGACAAGACCGGCACGCTGACCGAGGGCCGGATGGCCGCCGAAAAGCTGTGGACGCCCCGGGGCACGGCCACCGTCAGCGGTATCGGCTACAGCCCCGAGGGCCGCGTGGCACGCGACGGCCACCGGGTGACCGCGAGCGATGTCCCCGACCTGGTCGCGCTGCTGAGCGCCGCGATGCTGTGCAACGACGCCGCGCTGGAACCTTCGTCGGACGGCGAGACACGGTGGCGCCCGATGGGCGACCCCACCGAGGCCGCCCTGCTCACCGCCGGGGCCAGGCTGGGCCTGGACCGGGCGGCCCTGGAACACCAGCTGCCACGAGTTGACGAAATTCCCTTCGACAGCGCACGCAAGCGCATGACGACCGTGCACCGCGGGAACGGCGGCGGGTTGCGGGTCGTCTGCAAGGGGGCGCCCGAGGCCATGCTCCGGCCCCCGGTCCTCGCCGACCCACCGGACATGCTCTTCCGCGCCGCCGCCCAGGCCGAGGAACTGGCCCGCGGCGGCTACCGGGTCCTCGCCGTCGCCTCCGCCGACCACGACGAGGCGCCACCCGCGAGCCACGGCACCTGGGAGTCGGGCCTGTCACTGCTCGGCCTCGTCGGCATCCTCGATCCGCCCCGCGACACCTCCCGTACGACGATCGCCGCATGCGAACAGGCCGGCATCACACCCGTCCTCATCACCGGCGACCACCCCCTCACCGCACGTGCGGTGGCGGCGCGTTCGGGCATCGCGGCCCGGGAGAACGAGGTCACCACCGGCCAACGGATCCGCCGGGGCACCGCGGGTGAGCTGACCGCCTTGCGCGTCTACGCCCGCACAACGCCCGACCAGAAGCTGGACATCGTCCAGGCGTGGCGAGCGGCGGGCCATGTCGTGGCGATGACCGGCGACGGCGTCAACGACGGCCCCGCCCTGCGCCGGGCGGACATCGGAGTGGCCATGGGCCGACGCGGCACCGAAGTGGCCCGCCGGGCGGCCGACCTCGTGCTCGCCGACGACAACCTGGCCACCGTCGTCGCCGCCGTCGAGGAAGGCCGCCGCGTCTACGCCAATGTGCGCCGGTTCCTGCTCTACGCCCTCGCCGGAGGAACGGCGGAGATCCTGGTCATGCTCCTCGGCCCGTTCCTCGGCATGCCCCTGCCCCTGCTCCCCGCCCAGATCCTGTGGATCAACCTGCTCACCCACGGCCTCCCCGGAGTGGCGCTCGGAGCCGAACCCGTGGCCCCGGACGTGATGCGCCACCCGCCGCGCCCGCCCGCAGAGAGCGTCCTGGGCGCCGGGCTGTGGCCCCGCATCCTGATCATGGGCCTCTTCGTCGCCTGCGTCACCCTGGTCGCCGGGGTGTGGGCGCGAGATACCGGCCGCCCCTGGCAGTCCATGATGTTCCTGGTCCTCGGCGCCACCCAGCTCGGCATCGCACTGGGCTCCCGCGCCCGCCCGGGCAGCCTCACCAACCCGTTCCTGCTGGCCGCCGTGGGGGCGGCCCTGGCCCTCCAGGCGGCCGGCGTCTACCTGCCGCCCCTGCGTGCCCTGTTGGGCACCGAACCACTGCCCCCCGTCGACCTCGCGATCGCCTGCGCGCTCTCCGGCCTCGGGCACGTCGTCATGCGCGCACAGAGGCGGCTGTTCCCGGAGCGCCCACCCCACGTCCGCTCGGCGCATGGTCCGGCCCACGGCTGACGGCGACCCCGGGGAAGCCAGCGGTGTTCCAGATCTCGCCTGTCGTGGTGATGCCCAGCGCCTCGTACTCGTCCAGCGCCTCGGTCCAGGCGCGGGCCCCGGTGCCCATGGCGAACGCGGCCGTGGCGTAGGCGTCGGTGAGGGTGAGGCCGCGGCCGGTGAGGGTGAGAGAGGCCAGGCCGGTGGCGGGCTCGCCGGTGCGCGGGTCCAGGATGTGCGTACCGCGTTCGGCCGTTCCCGAGGTGGCGACGGCCAGATCGCGGCCGGTGACCACGGTGGCCAGTTCCCCGGGGTGGGCGGGGTGGGCGATGCCGATCCGCCAGGGCGTTCCGGGAGCGGTCTCGCCGCGCGTCTGGATGTCGCCGCCGCCGTTGACGCACGTGTTGCGCGCGCCCGCCTGATACAGCATCCGCGAGGCCCGTTCGATCGCCCAGCCCTTGACCATCCCGGACGGGTCGAGCCGGCCGGCCGGGGTGTGGCTGAACCAGCCGCCGGTGGCGCCCGCCGCCTCCTCGCACAGCGCGAACACCTCGGCCACGTCGGATCGGTACCGCTCGGGGACCGGCTCGCCGCGGCTGAGGCGGCTGATCGCGCTGTCGGGCCGGTAGGTGGAGAACACCTCGTCCACATGGTGCAGCCAGGCCACGGCCTCCTTCAGGGCCTGGTGGACCGGCGGGGTGACCGGGTCGCGGAGGTCGAAGGAGAACACCGTGCCCATGGCGTGCTCGACGTGGCGTAGCCCCCGTGCGGGGGCGGGCGCCTCAGACACCGGCCTTGTCCAATGCGCTCTGCAGGGACCGGGTGTACCCCTCGCTGGTGTAGGTGGCGCCGGACACCGCGTCGATGTGCGCGCTCTGGGCACTCAGCGCCTCACGGGTGAGCTGGGGTACGGCGGAGGCGGCGATCTGCTGGGACCGTGGCCGGTCGGACGGTGTTCGGAGCGCCTTGACCTCGGTGATCTTCCCGTGCGAGAGGGTGACGGACACCTGGACGGGCCCGTACGAGGTGTTGATCACGCTGCCGGTGAAGGTGCCGGAGGCGCCGCCGCTCGAGGAATTCTGCCCGCTCGGAGAGGGGGACGACGACGCTCCCGGTGTCCCGGAGGAGGGCAGCGATGCAGTCATGGCCGGGGCCGGGTTCTGGTGCGGTTTGAGCGACAGCAGAAGGGTCACTCCCGCCACGGTCGAGACGGTGGTCACGGCGGCCTTGCGCATGGCCTGGCTCCTGTTCGTCGGGGATGCGGCGCGTGGATCAGAGCGCGAACGACTCGTGGTGGATGTGGCGGCGCGGCACCCCGGCCTCGCGCAGGGCCGTGACCGCCGCCTCGGTCATCGCGGGCGGCCCGCACAGGTAGACGTCGCGCTCGGTGAGGTCGGGCACCAGGCCGCGCAGCGCCTCCGTGGTCAGCGGTGAGGAGTGCGCGGCGGGCTCGTCGACGACGTAGTGGACGGCCGCCCCGCGCGCGGCGGCGAGCGCGTCGATCTCGCCGCGCAGCGCCAGGTCCTCGGGGCGTCGGGCCCGGTAGATCAGGGTCACCTCGCCGGGCAGCGTCTCGAAGAGCGTACGCAGCGGGGTGATGCCGACGCCGCCGCCGAGCAGCAGGGTCTTGCGGGTGCGGCGGCGGCGCGCGGTGAAGGCCCCGTACGGTCCCTCGGCCAGCACCCGCGTGCCGGGGGCCAGGCGGGCGAGAGCGGCGCTGTGGCCGCCGGACGCCTTGACGGTGATGCGCAGGTACGCCGGGTGCGGGGCGGCGGACAGCGAGTAGGGGTTGGCCGCCCACCACATGCCCCGGGCCAGGAACCGCCAGCGGAAGAACTGGCCCGGCTCGGCGCGCAGCTCCTCCAGCCCGCTGCCCGACACGTACACCGACACGATGCCCGGCGCCTCGAGCCGGACCTCGGCGACGTACAGCCGGTGGCGCATCGCCCGGCGCACCGGGACGGCGAACCGGTACCAGGCCAGCAGCGCCGCCACCCCGAGGTAGAGGGCGTACCAGGCGAGCTGGGCGGGGCGGTTGCCGGTGAAGTCCGCCCCGTCGGAGAGCTGGTGCCCGAAGACGAGGAAGACCGCCAGATAGGTCGCGAAGTGCAGGAAGTGCCAGGTCTCGTACGCCACCCGGCGGCGCACCGCGCGTGCGGACACGATCCCGGTGATCAGGAACAGCAGGAAGCCGATCGTGCCCTTGAGCAGGTCAGGGTAGTGGAGGACCAGGGCGGTGGTCTGATCCACGAAGCCGGTGTGCGATGCGAGGGAGTAGCCCCAGATGATCAGCAGCACGTGGGCGGACGCGAGGGAGATCGTGTAGCGGCCGCCCATGGCGTGCCAGCGGGCCAGCCGGTCGGTGCCGACGGCACGGTCGAGCAGCGGTACGCGCGCCATCAGCATCAATAGGACCGCGCACGCGTATCCGGCCAGCAGCCCGGTGATCCGTCCGGCGCCGGTGAGCCAGTCGGCGAGCGTGACGACCGAGCGGGTGTCGCTCCACCACAGCGCCAGGACGGCGGCGGCCCCGCCCCAGATCAGCAGGTGTGCGAGGGCCGGGACGGGGCTGGGCGGGCGCGGTGCCGACCGGGAGGGGCGGGCCATGGCCGGAGCCCGCGGCGGTGTCGTCATGGTCATGGGAGTCCTCTCGGTGAACAGCCCGGTCAGACTCCCCGGCGAAACTCTGAGGACCCTATGAACGGGGCGAGGCACTCGGGATTCAGAGGAAACTCAGAGGAAGGGCGGGCTTCGGCACGGCGCGGCGCGAGGGATGCTTGATTCATCATGGATACGCACACCACCAGCCGTTTTCTGCTGCGGCCCGATGGCGCCCGGGTCCGCGTCCTCGTCGTCGACGACGAGCCCGATCTGACCGAGGTGCTGTCGGGGGCGCTGCGCTACGAGGGCTGGGAGGTCCGTACCGCCGCCGACGGCGCGTCCGCGCTGGCCGCCGTACGGGCGTTCCACCCGGACGCGGTGGTGCTCGACTGGATGCTGCCGGACACCGACGGGCTCGCCGTGCTGCGCGCGCTGCGGGCGGAGCTGCCGGACGTGTGCGTACTGTTCCTGACCGCGCGCGACGCGGTGGAGGACCGGATCGCGGGGATCACGGCTGGCGGCGACGACTACGTGACCAAGCCGTTCAGCCTGGAGGAGGTGCTGGCCCGGCTGCGCGGGCTGCTGCGCCGGGCCGGGATGGCCCGGGAGCCCGGCGACGACCGGCTGGTGGTCGGGGATCTGGTGATGGACGAGCAGGCCCGGGAGGTGACCCGCGGGGGCGTGGCCGTGGAGCTGTCCCGCACCGAGTTCGAACTGCTGCGGTTCCTGATGCGCAACCCCCGGCGGGTGCTGTCCAAGGCGCAGATCCTGGACCGTGTGTGGAGCTACGACTTCGGCGGCCAGGCCCACGTGGTCGAGCTGTACATCAGCTATCTGCGCAAGAAGATCGACGCGGGACGGCCACCGCTGATCCACACCGTGCGCGGGGTCGGCTACGTGCTCAAAGCGGAGGCCGCGTGAGGCGGCGGCCGAGCGGATGGGCACCCCGTACGCTGCGTGCCCGGCTGACCGCCGGGCTGGTGGTGCTGCTGGCGGTGGCGAGTCTGGCGGTGGGGCTGACCACGGTGTTCGCACTGGAGGGATTTCTGGTGCGCCGGCTGGACCAGCAGCTGACGGCGGCCGGCGGCCGCTTCCCGGCCAGCCTGGAGCACGGCGAGCGGCACCCGGACGCCGACAACCGGCCCGACACCCGAGGCCAGTCGGACCGCACCTTCGGCGCCCGGCTGCTGCGCGGTACGACGACCGACGCGGCGGTCGTGCGCGACCAGACGGACGCCGCCGTTCCGCTGACAGGCGCCGACCGGCGGGTCCTGGCGGGGGTGCCGGTGGACGGCGACGGCCACAGCGTGCGTCTGTCCGCGCTGAGCGCCTACCGGGTGGTCGCGGTCCCCGGGGACGACGGCGACGTCCTGGTCACCGGGCTGCCGCTGCGCCCGGTGGAGGAGACCGTGCACCGGCTCGAGATCGTGGAGGCCGTGGTCTTCGGCAGCGCCCTGCTCGTCACCGGGGTGGCCGGGGCGCTCTGGGTACGGTTGTCGCTGCGGCCGCTGCGGCGGGTGACCACGACCGCCGCCGGAGTGGCCGAACTGCCCCTCGCCAGCGGTGAGGTGGCCATGCCCCCGCCCGTACCGGACACCGATCCGCGCACCGAGGTGGGGCAGGTGGGCACCGCGCTCAACCGCATGCTCGGCCACGTCGGGGACGCGCTGGCCCGTCGCCAGGCGAGCGAGGAACGGCTCCGGCACTTCGCCGCTGACGCCAGCCACGAGCTGCGCACCCCGGTGGCCTCCGTACGCGGCCACGCCGAGCTGGCGCTGCGCCACCCGGGACCCGTACCGGAGCAGGTGCGGCACGCGCTGGAACGGATCCAGTCCGAGTCGGAGCGGATGTCCACACTCGTCGACGATCTGCTGCTGCTCGCCCGGCTCGACGCGGGGCGTCCCCTGGCCCGCCGGCCCGTCGACCTGACCCGGCTGGTGCTCGACGCGACGGGCGACGCGCGGGCCGCGGGGCCGGACCACCGCTGGACGCTGGAGCTGGCCGAGGAGCCGGTTACCGTGCTCGGCGACGAGCACCGGCTCCAGCAGGTGATCGGCAATCTGCTGGCCAACGCCCGGACCCACACCCCGGCCGGAACCCGGGTCACGGTGCGGCTCGCGGTGGCGGACGGCGATGCCGAGCTGACGGTGGCGGACAACGGGCCGGGCGTCCCGGACACGCTCCAGGGCGAGGTGTTCGAGCGGTTCGCCCGCGCCGATCCCGGCCGGTCGCGGGCGGGCGGCGGTACGGGGCTCGGGCTGGCGATCGTACGAGCCGTGGTCGCGGCACACGACGGCACGATCACGCTGACCAGCAGGCCGGGAGCCACCGTCTTCCGGGCCCGGCTTCCGCGCCGTACCGCGGCGCCCGATCCGGACCGCGTTTGAGAACTCTGTGGATCGTGGAGACACCTCCGTGGCCGGTCGCTGCAGACGTGCGGCACGGTAGACGGCCTCCTCCGTCCCCCAGGATCCGGGCGGCTTCCGGCACTTCTTTCGCCTCGAACTACTAGTCAACGGCATTGCGATCACCGATGCCGCCGAGTGGATGGGCCACAAGAGCCTGTATTCGCGTGGGAGCCGCTTGCAGTGGTGTCGGTCACGGCCAGCCCGCCGACATAGGTCAGGCAGTCCCCGCCCACGGCGGCAGCGAGCGCCGCATCCAGAAGGATCTTGCCCGGATTGTGCACCGCCCGTGGCTTGCGTCAGGGCACGAGCACAGCCGACAACGCGGCAGCCGATGCGGTCTTGCTCTACCAGCAGCACCACTCCGGCGCGTCTTCTCGGAGAAGATCTCCACCCGCGCCACCAAGCGCCCCGAGCTGGAGGCCGTCGTGAAGCTCGCCCGGGAGATCCGCTCCTCCGGCGTCGCCGTCACCCTCGTCGTGCACGAGCACAAGCGGCTCGGCCGCGGCATCGAACTCGCCATGCTCGCCGAGGAACTGAAGGCGAGCGACATCGGCCCGGAGTTCCTCACCGGCGAACTGAAGGGCTCACAAGGTCCCTCCGGCATCGCCTTCACCGTGCTCGCCGCCATGTCGGGCATGGAGCGCGAGTACATCCGCGACCGCACCCTCGAAGGCCACGAGTCCGCCCGGCAGAGCGGCAAGACCATCGGCGGCGCCGGGGTCACTCACGACGACATGCTGTCCATGGCCCTCCACCCGCGCGACCAGGAGATGAGCCGGCGCGACATCGCCAAGCGGCTCCTCATCACCACCGGCACGAAGAAGGGGCGACACCCCTCACCCGCCACCGTCATGCGGATGCTCCGCGAACACGACGAGCACACCGCCACGGCAGTGAGTACGTGATCACCCCGCTACTCTGTGGCTGGTGTCTGAGCTAGGACACCGGGGCCGACACCCGCAGTCCCTTGTCGGCGCCTGCCGTCCGGCTCACGATGCTCGGCACGCGGTCAGCCGGGTCGAGGCTGTAGGAGTAGGGGATGCTGACCGTGGTGTTGGACTGTGGATCGGGGCCGGCCGGGTGGTTCTCGCTGCCGGGCTCGGACCAGGTCACGTTGTCGAAGACGTTGCCGCCGACCTGCCAGTAACCGGCCACATCGGTGTAGAAGGTGCCCAGGACGTCCTTGGAGTCCTCGAAGTAGTTGTTGTCCACCTTGGCGCGGGCTCCGGCGCGGGAGTTGATGCCGGACTCGTTGAGGCGCACGTAGTGGTTGTTGTACATGTGGGCGGTTCCGCCACGCAGCAGGGGCGCGCGGGAGTCGATGTTCTCGTACTGGTTGTGGTGGTAGGTGATGAAGCTGTTCGAGCGGTCGCTCTCGCTGTTCCCGACGAGGCCGCCGCGGCCGGAGTTGCGCAGGATGCTGTAGGAGAGGGTCACGTACTGGGTGTTGTCCTTGATGTCGAAGAGGCCGTCGTACCCCTGCGCCTCCCCGCCTGACGCCTCCAGGGTGGTGTGGTCGACCCAGACGTTGCGGATGTTGCGCTCCATGCCGATGGCGTCACCGCCGTTGGATGTGGGGGAGCCCGACTTCTTGACGTCGCGGACGGTCACGTTCTGGATGATGATGTTGCTGGCCTCGCGGAGGTGGATGCCCAGTTGGTCGAAGACGGCGCCGTTGCCGACTCCGATGATCGTGACGTTGCTGACCTTCTTGAGCTCGATCACTCCGTCGGCGGTGTCGCAGCTCTTGCCGGACACTTTCTTGGTGTTGCCGTGATTGATGGTCCCCTGGACTTCGATGGTGATAGGCGTGCTGCTGCTGGCCCGGTTGCACAGGGCCGTGTGGATTGCGGTTCCCGTGGTGGCCCGTACCGTCTGCCCGCCCGCGCCGCCGGTTGTCCCGCCGTTCTGGGTCGCGTAGCCGGTGGCGCCGCCGGCCGCCGCCGATGCCTCGGGCACCGGCAGAAGCGCACCGGCCGCGGTTGCGAGGGCCATCGTGGCAAGCGTCGTACGGAGTCGCAGTGCGTGTGGTCTTTTCATTTCGCCTCCTCATGAGTCCGCGATGCCGGGCGTTGCTCCTGCCGGCGTCTCGCGCCGGAACGGGAACACTGACTGCTCACGGCGTCACCGCCTTGCTGCCGAAGGTCACGACGAGGTGGCCGTCCCCGGCGAAGGACCAGCCCAGGGCACCGGCGTAGGAGGAGCAGCGCGACCCGTTCGAGCCGAGCCAGAACTGGTTCGAACTTTCGGCGTCACCGGCGACCTTGTCGTTCGAGCCACTGCCGCTGCGGCACGAGGTGTTGTTCCGGAACACCGAACTTCCCTTGTCGAAGGAGAAGTTGCGCTGAACACTGTCGATTCCGACGTTGTCGGAGACGGTCATCGTGCCGGGGTTGCTGTTGTAGGTGAACCCGTGGTGGCCGTTCTTGTAGGCGATGTTGTGCCGGACCAGGTGGTTGACCTTGATGTCCGAGCCGCCGAGCTTGTAGCCGTTGCGGTCACCGTTGTTGTTCTGGGTGCCGTCGCTGAGGGTGCCGTTGCTGTAGGCGAGGGAGTACTCGATGGTCACCGGTCCGATGGCGCCGGTGTCGGTCTTGGTGTAGAGGTCCCAGCCGTCGTCGATGTTGTTGTGGGCCACGTCGTAGCGGAAGACGTTCCCGGTGCCGGTGGTGAGCTTCGCGGCGAAGCCGTCGGCGTTCTCGCCGGCGGAGTCCTTGTTGTCGTGTGACTCCGAGCTCACGATCAGGTTGTTGGACGGCCACTGGGACGTGGGGGTGCTGCTGGCGACCCGGCCGAGTTGCAGCCCCGTGTCGCGGTTGTACGCCGTCACCGTGCGCTCGACGACGTTGTTGCTGCCGCCGACGTAGATGCCGTTGTCCCCGGCGTGCTGGACGGTGAGGCCGTACAGGCGCCAGTAGTCGGCGTTCAGCTGGATGCCCCGGTTGGAGGAACTCTCGCTCTGCGCGGAGAAGTCCAGCACCGGCGTCTCGCCCGGGTAGGCGGACAGGGTGGTGCGGGCACTGGAGGTTCCGTTGCTGCCGACGGGGATCGTGACGGTGGAGGAGTACTTGTACGTCCCGCCGCGCAGGTAGATCGTCCCGCTGGACGAGATGCGGCTGATCGCCGAGGTGAGCGTGGTCGGGGCGGACTGTGTTCCGGACGCGCTGTCCTTGCCGTTTGGCGCGACGTAGAGGACGGTGCTCGCCGCCTTCACGGCGCTCACGGTCGCGGGCGTGGCCCTGCCGCGATCGCCGTGAACGGAAACGGCCTGCGCCGTGGTGCCGGACAGCGTGATGAGGGCGCCTGCCAGCAGGCCGACCGATGCTGTTGCGGCTCTCGATTGCATCGCCTGTCTCCAGAATCTTCGGTTGTGGGGGTACGAGGTGGCCGTGGCCCGTGTGCCCGGGCAGGGCGGTGGGCCTTCCGGCCGGGCAGGTGCTGTTCGAAGTGCTGAACTGATCGTGCTGACACAGCGGGGGAAAGCGCTTTCTGAGACGGTAGAAACGTGTCGTGACTGCGTCAATAGAGCGGCCACCTGAAATCTGTTCAGAAAGATGAATCATGGCCGCGGGGGCGTCTGCAGGGTGAACGTGACGACAACAGCGGGCCACCATCGCCTCCGTCAGCCGGTCCCGGTTCAGCGCCACCCCGCACAGCTAGACCGCCAGCCACTCGGCGAGCTGGGCCTGGTCATCCTCGGTGCACTCACGGAAACCGAATGCGCCCCGGATCTCCATCCGGTGCCGCTTGATCGCCCGCCCCGACCAGTCGTACGCGACTTCGGCCGGCCGCCCGAACATGACCTGCGCGAGATCTTGAACGCGATCCTGTACGTGGGCCGCACCGGCGTGCAGTGGCGCTATCTCCCGCACGACTTCCCACCCTGGGAAACCGTCTACGGCTACTTCGCCAAGTGGCAGAAGGAAGGCATCTTTGCCCCTCAGCGGCTTACTGCGGGAGTTCGTGCGACGCCAGGGCGGCCGGAGTGCCGAGCCGTCGGCATGCGTCATCGACGCGCAGAGCGTCAAGACACCCACCAGCGTTCCCGCAGCCAGTCAGGGCAGCGGCGCCGGCAAGAAGATCGCCGGCAGGAAACGCAGCATCATCACCGACACGCCCGGACTGCTTCTGACCGTGCTGGTCACCGCGGCCGGTGTGCAGGACTCCGTGGCCGGCGCCCGCCTGCTCCAACGCGCCCCCGGGATCAGGGGGTTCACCCCAATCCCGAAACGCTGGGCAGTCGAGCGGACCTGCGGCTGGCTGATGCTCCACCGCCGCCTGGCCCGCGACTGCGAAACCCCTCCCGCCGGCTCAGCAGGTCGTGCACCCCGCGCCGTACCGCCTCGTGGTCGTCCAACAGAAAGACCCGGATCGGAGGGCCGGGTCCGGGCCGGTCGCTGTGCCGGTCCTGATTCTGCCCTCGGCAGGAGGGCCTACGGGCTGCCCCGAGCTGCGGCGCACTGGCTTGCGTCACCTTCACTGAACCGGCCCGGAAACGAACACCGGCGGACGGGACCGAACGGCCCTGCCGCTCACCCGCACGGCCCTACCCGTGTGTGACCGGACGCGCACAGACTGGTAGGGACACCGACACGACCGGAGGACAGACCATGCCGACCGTACCCACCGACGAGGAGTTGCGGGCGCTGGACGCCCACTGGCGGGCCGCGAACTACCTGGCGGTCGGACAGATCTACCTGATGGACAACCCGCTGCTCACCGGGCCCCTGCGCCCGGAGCACGTCAAGCCCCGGCTGCTCGGGCACTGGGGCACCTCACCGGGCCTGAACCTGGTCCACACCCACCTCAACCGGGTCATCAGGGCCCGCGACCAGGACGCCCTGTGTATCTGGGGCCCCGGCCACGGCGGCCCAGCCGTGCTGGCCAACTCGTGGCTGGAGGGCACGTACTCCGAGATCTACCCGGACGTCAGCCGGGACGCGGCGGGTATGGAGCGGCTGTTCAAGCAGTTCTCCTTCCCCGGCGGTGTGCCGAGCCATGTGGCGCCCGAGACGCCCGGCTCGATCCACGAGGGCGGCGAGCTGGGCTACGCCCTCTCGCACGCTTACGGGGCCGCGTTCGACAATCCGGACCTGCTGGTGGCCTGCGTCATCGGCGACGGCGAGGCGGAGACCGGACCGCTGGCCGCCTCCTGGCACTCCAACAAGTTCCTGGACCCGGTGTACGACGGCGCCGTCCTGCCGATCCTGCACCTGAACGGCTACAAGATCGCCAACCCGACGGTGCTCGCCCGCTTGCACGGACCCGAGCTGGACGACCTGCTGCACGGCTACGGCCACGAGCCGATCCACGTCACCGGCGACGACCCCATGACCGTCCACCGCGCCATGGCCGAGGCCATGGACACCGCGCTGGACCGCATCGCGCTCATCCAGAACGCCGCCCGCGAGGAGGGCGTGGTCGAGCGGCCGCACTGGCCGGTGATCGTGCTGCGCACCCCCAAGGGATGGACCGGACCCGCCGAAGTCGACGGCGTCCCGGTCGAGGGCACCTGGCGCGCCCACCAGGTCCCGCTGTCCGCCGTCCGCGACAATCCCGAGCACCTGCGCCAACTGGAGGCGTGGCTGCGCTCGTACCGTCCGGAAGAGCTGTTCGACGACCACGGCAGCCCCACCGCCCAGGTGCTCGACTGCGTACCCGAAGGACGCCGCAGGCTCGGTGCCACCCCGCACGCCAACGGTGGGCTCAGGTTGCGCGACCTGCCGGTGCCGCCGCTGGAGCGGTACGCGATCGACGTCGACAAGCCAGGAGTGACCCTGCACGAGCCGACACGGGTCCTCGGCGGCCTGCTGGAGCAGGTCATGGAGGACACCACCGAGCGCCGTGACTTCCGGCTGGTCGGCCCCGACGAGACCGCCTCCAACCGGCTCCAGGCCGTCTACGGCGCCACTGGCAAGGCGTGGCAGGCCAAGACTCTCGACGTCGACGAGCATCTGGACCGGCACGGCCGGGTCATGGAGATCCTCTCCGAACACACCTGCCAGGGCTGGCTCGAGGGCTACCTCCTCACCGGCCGGCACGGCATGTTCTCCTGCTACGAGGCGTTCGTCCACATCGTCGACTCCATGGTCAACCAGCACATCAAATGGCTGCGCACCACCCGCCGGTTGCCCTGGCGCGCGCCGATCGCCTCGCTGAACTACCTGCTCACCTCGCACGTGTGGCGGCAGGATCACAACGGCTTCTCCCATCAGGACCCCGGCTTCGTCGACCACGTCCTCAACAAGGCACCCGAGGTCGTCCGGGTCTACCTGCCGCCGGACACCAACACCTTGCTGTCGGTCGCCGACCATGTCCTGGACAGCCGCGATTACGTCAACGTGGTGGTCGCCGGCAAGCAGCCCTGCTTCGACTGGCTCACCCTCGACCAGGCCCGCGCCCACTGTGCCCGCGGCGCCGGGATCTGGGAGTGGGCGGGCACCGAGGACGGCAGCCGCGAGCCCGACGTCGTCCTCGCCGCAGCCGGGGACGTGCCCACCCAGGAGATCCTGGCCGCTGCCCAGCTGATCCGCCGCCACCTGCCCGACCTGATGGTGCGCGTGGTCAACGTGGTCGACCTGGCCCGGCTGCTGCCCCACGAGGAACACCCGCACGGTATGACCGACGCCGAATTCGACGCCCTGTTCACCCGGGACAAGCCGGTCATCTTCGCCTACCACGGCTACCCGTGGCTGATCCACCGGCTCGCCTACCGCCGCGCGGGTCACCCGAACCTCCACGTACGCGGATACAAGGAGATCGGCACCACGACCACGCCCTTCGACATGGTCGTCCGCAACGACCTCGACCGCTACCGGCTCGTCATGGACGCCATTGACCGCGTCCCCGGCCTCGCCGTACGCGCCGCGCCGCTTCGGCAGCAGATGGAGGACGCCCGGTTGCGCCACCACGCCTGGATCCGCGAGCACGGCACCGACCTACCCGAGGTCGCCGACTGGACCTGGACCGGCTGACCGCCGAACGGGCCCCGCAAAGGGGACGGAACACGGTTCCGCCACCGGGAGCCGTCGAATCACCGCGGGACCGCGGCTAGGCCGTTTCGTTGTCGGTGTCAGTGACCACGCTCTGCTCGAGCGGGC
The DNA here is from genome assembly GCF_055591805.1 of Streptomyces sp. NPDC041200. Taxonomy (NCBI): domain Bacteria; kingdom Bacillati; phylum Actinomycetota; class Actinomycetes; order Kitasatosporales; family Streptomycetaceae; genus Streptomyces; species Streptomyces sp. NPDC041200. The sequence goes on from NZ_JBVIZF010000008.1 coordinate 164,397, forward strand.
AGTGGACTCCGAGTTGGTGGCGGTGGCTGTCACGGCAGCCGCAGCAGCGGTAGAGGCGCCTGCGGTCGGCGGGGGGCAGGAAGAATAGTGTGCCAGGCCGCCATTGAAGTGACCATCGATCAGCACCTCGGGGCCTTCCTCAAGGTCCCGGCCAGCGGCCTGCTCGCCGCGCGTAGTGGAGCGGGGGCCGGGTGGTGCTCGGGCCGCCAGCGGGTGGGCCTGTGCCCGGTGGTGATCCAGGGGCCGGCTCCTTGGTCGGTGCGCGGCCACCACGGAAGCCCTCGATTGTTCGCGGATCCGGATGATCCGGCGCGTCTGGAGCTGTCGGTTCACGCGCGCCGTGGCATCAGTGCTTGGGGGAGTGGCCGGCCGTCGCCGCGTGGTCGGGAGCCGCCCGCCGCTTGGGCTTGCGTGTTGAAACTGATCGGTTTACGGTGGTGGAAACTGATCGGTTTCCGCCATGGGACGAGATCGAAAACTACGCTGACTAGGGAATCGGATGACTACCGCGCGCGATGCCGATCGGCAACCTCCGGCTCCGAAGCTTCCGCCGAAGCTGGCTGCGCACCCGTCGGTGCAGGCCGTACTCGCTCGGCGCAGGGCCGGTGACGTAGCGAGCCCGCCGGCGGTGATCGACGCGGGCTGGCTGCGCGAACTGTGCCTGGCGGCCGGTGCGGACGACGCGGCCGCGGTCAGCTTGGACCATCCCGACCTGGCCGGCGAGCGGGAGCACGCGCTGGCCGCGTTGCCCGGCACGCGGACCCTGATCGCGATGGTGGTTCGGATGAACCGCGACAACTGCCGCTCCCCGGCTCGCAGCGTGGCCAACCAGGAGTTCCATCAGACCGACGAGCAGGCCAACCATGCCGCCCGCAGCGTTACCCGAGCATTGCAAGACGCCGGCTACCGCGCGCTCAATCCGTCTGTCGGCTTCCCCCAGGAGATGGACCGCTTCCCCAATGAGCGGATCTGGGTGGTGGCGCACAAGACCGTCGCGGTGGCCGCGGGGCTCGGTGTGATGGGTCTGCACCGCAACGTCATCCACCCCAAGTTCGGCAACTTCGTGCTGCTGGCCACCGTCCTGGTGGATGCCCAGGTGAGCGAGTACGGGCAGGCGCTGGACTACAACCCCTGCATCGACTGCAAGTTGTGCGTCGCCTCCTGCCCGGTCGGCGCCATCAGTAAGGACGGAGACTTCGACTTCTTCGCCTGCACCACACATAACTACCGTGAGTTCATGAGCGGGTTCACCGACTGGGCGCAGACCGTGGCCGACAGCCAGGACGCCGCCGATTACCGCTCCCGGGTCACCGATTCCGAAAGCGCCTCCATGTGGCAGAGCCTGGCCTCTCCTCCCGGCTACAAGTCTGGCTACTGCATGGCCGTCTGTCCCGGCGGCGAAGACGTCCTCGGCCCGTACCTGGAGGACCGCAAGACCTTCATGGACACCGTGCTGCGACCGCTCCAGGAGAAGAGGGAAACCCTCTACGTCCTGCCGGGCTCACATGCGCAGGAATACGCCCAGCGCCGCTTCCCCCACAAGCCCGTCAAAGAGGTCACCGGCGGGTGGCAGCCCCCGGCGAAACGCTCCGCATCCTCCTGACCCGGCGCACTGCGCCCGCACCTGTACTCGGTCGGGAACGCCCTCGCTGGCGTCGGCGAACACGCTCACGTCATCCGGCCTGGTGCCCGACTCATCCGATGGAGCTTCGATCGGTCGTCGGATGGCCCTCACCCAGTCAGGAGCTCCCCGTTCTGTGGCGGTCGGGTCCGCCGAGGGGCGAACGTTCCGAGGGCCGCCGGTCTGCAATTGCGCGGTCCGGTCTCCTCCCGATGTAGCTGTGTTGTCCAGACCGGAGTGAGTCATGAATGAAATCCACCCCTTCCGCGTCCTGCGAGCCAAGCCGCTGTGGATCGTCAACGGCGCCATCACCGGCGTCCTGGCGCTGCTGTTCACTGTGTTCTACGTCGGCGCCAACATCGATCCGGCCGATCACATGAAGAAGCTCCCCGTAGGTCTGGTCAACGTTGACGCGGGGGCCGCTGTCGGCGGCAAGCAGGTCAATCTGGGAGCGCGGATCACCGAGTCGATCAAGAAATCCACCACGAGCGGGGACAGGATCGACTGGAAGATGATGGACGAGAAGGAGGTGAAGGAGGAGATCGGCGAGGGCAAGCTGTACGGCGCGCTCGTCGTGCCCGACAACTTCACCTCCTCCGTCACCGCACTGACCGGCACCGCGGGCCCCAAGAGCCCGGTTCGCCCGACACTGACGGTGCTGACCAACCAGTCCGCCGGCAGCCTGGGCTCCAGCATGGCTCGGGCGGCTTCGACTACGGCGGCCGAGAGCGCCTCGCTCCAGCTGGGGAAGGAACTGACCGCGCGGACCGTGGCCGAACAGGCGAAACTGCCCGCCGCGGCGCGCGTCCTGCTGGCCGACCCGGCCGCCGTCACGGTTGAGGACGGCCATCCGCTCGCCCCGCACAGCGGCCTCGGCCTGACGGCGTTCTATTACGCGCTCGTCCTCGTGGTCTGCGGCATGCTCTCCGCCAATGTCGTCAGCGGCCAGACGGACCACGCCCTCGGCTACACCCACAACGACATGGGCCCACTGCGCCTGCACCGGCCGCTGATCCGGGCGACCAGGGCGCAGACCCTCGCCATCAGCATCACACTCATGATCGCTCTGTCGCTGCTGATGGGCACCATGGTCATGGTCGGCGCGGTCGGCATCATGGGGATGGCCGCCTCCCACCTGCCGCTGCTGTGGCTGTACTCGGTGTGTGCCATCGCGGTCTCAGGTATCGGTGCGCTCACCCTCCTTGCCGTGTTCGGCACGCCCGGCATGCTGGTCGTCACGCTGGTCTTCATCGGGATGGCAGTGCCGACGGCCGGTGCCACCACCCCGATCGAGGCGCTGTCGGGCTTCTACCGCTTCCTCGCGGAGTTCGAGCCGCTGCGGCAGATCACCGGCGGTGTCCGCTCGATCCTCTACTACGACGCCCAGGCCGACGCCGGCCTGGCCCGGGGATGGGCGATGATGGCCGTCGGTCTCGTGGCGGCCGTGCTGTTCGGCTTCGGCGTGACAGGCTGGTACGACCGCAAGGGACTGCACCGCGTCCCCGTCGAGACGAAGCCTGATAAGACCGCCGTCCCGGCGTAGCGGAACGTCACGGCGGGGCTGGGTCCTCGTGTCGCGCGGGGCCCTGGCACAGTTCAGGTGTCCGATCGACTGTGCGCGGCGCCGGATATCGCCCGAGACACCCTGGAAACCGATCGGTTTTTATTTCGCTGAAATCGAGTTATCCTGCTCTTATGAGCACCGAGGTGAAGCCCAGTTCCCGAGAGCGGCTGCTGGAGGCGGCGGCCACGCTCACCTACCGAGACGGTGTCGGCATCGGTGTCGAGGCGCTGTGCAAGGCGGCGGGGGTTTCGAAGCGCTCGATGTACATGCTGTTCGACAGCAAGGAGGAGCTGCTGGCGGCGAGCCTGGAGGAGCGCGCTTCTGCCTTCGTGGCGAGGCTCCTGCCTGCGGCGGACGATGGCCGCTCACCCCGCGAGCGGATCCTGCGCGTCTTCGAGAACGTGGAATCGCAGGCGGGGGCTCCCGAGTTCCGGGGCTGTCGGTACCTGGCGGTGCAGATCGAGCTCAAGGATCGGAGCCACCCTGCGAGTCAGGTGGCGCACCGGATCAAGGGAAATCTCACGGCCTTTTTCCGGGCCGAGGCCGAACAGGGTGGCGCGAGCGATCCGGACCTGCTGGCCCGGCAGCTCAGCCTGGTCTTCGACGGCGCCAGTGCTCGCGCGGGGATCGGAGCCGACAACCTCACAGGGCTCATCGCGCCCACTGTGGTCACCCTGCTCGATGCTGCAGACGTGCGCTGAGGCAGCCACTCTTCGAGCGGCTCGGTGACTGATGTGCTCTACGAGTGCATGGCGGTCTCCGGCGCGGCGGCCAGAGCAGCTCGCACGGCGTCATTCCTCTCGGCGCTCGGGATGAACCCGAGGGGCGTAACGGTGAAGTCCCAGCTGCCCTGCGCCAGGAAGGTCGTGGTCTGGTTGGCATCCGCGCCCAGTGACACAGGCGCACGGTTTCACAGAGTCTGATCCAGTCAGCCCATAAGAGCTCGCTGATCTGGTCGGACATAGTCGGCAACGCGGTTCGTGATGAGTTCCCTCCTTGGGCTTGCACATGAAAACCGATCGGTTTACCGTGGCGGAAACCGATCGGTTTCTCAGTGGCTTCGGGAGTCCATGATGACGACAAATCGGCCGATCGCACTCGTGACGGGTGCGTCATCCGGTATCGGGAAGGCGGCCGCGCTCGCGCTGGTCGAAGCGGGTTTCGACGTGGTCGGCACAAGCCGCGACACCTCGCGCGTCGCCCCGGTCGACAAAGTGGCCTTCCTCGACCTCGACGTGGCCAGTGACACGTCGGTCAGTGCGACGGTCCAGCAGGTGGTCGACCGGTTCGGACGGATTGACGTCCTGGTCAACAACGCCGGTATCGGCTTGACGGGCGCGGCCGAGGAAAACTCCGTCGCGCAGGCCCAGGGTGTCTTCGACATCAACGTCTTCGGCGTCATGCGCATGGTGAAGGAGGTGCTGCCGCACATGCGAGCCCGGGGAGGCGGACGCATCATCAACCTTTCCTCCATCTTCGGGCTCATCCCGGCGCCGTACCTGGCTGCCTATGCCGCGTCCAAGCACGCGGTCGAGGGGTACTCCGAGTCCTTGGACCACGAGGTCCGGGAACACGGCGTGCGGGTCCTTCTCGTCGAGCCCGGCGGGACCAACACGGGGTTCGAGGCGAACAGCACGCAGCCCGACACGCCCCTGCACGTCTACGACAAGCAGCGTCGCGTCGCCGATCAGGTGATCGCCACAGCCGTCAGGGACGGCGACGACCCGGCCACCGTCGCCAAGGCGATCGTGGCGGCAGCGACAGATACCCATCCGAAGGTGCGGTACACCGCCGGCCCGATGGCCGGGCGAATCAGCACGCTGCGCCGCATCGTTCCCTCCCGGATCTTCTACAGCCAGATCCGCAAGTACAACCGGCTGGCCGGCTGACGCCCGCCCACGCCCAAGCACGCCCACGAGCAAAGAGGCACAGGGAGCGGCGCATCGCCGAGATCCGGATCGAGGCCGATGTTCCGACGGAGATGCGTGAGGGCAGGTGCTGCTGAGCCAGCTACCGTACGGCAAGCAGACCCCATGATGGCCGTCATGAGCGCGACCACGGCCCGAGAGGCCCGGCATCAGGTCTTCCACGAGGCCGCCCGACCATCCCGTATCGTCCTGCCGGTGGTTCCCCGGCCCGATAGGCGGGCAGCGAAGGACACAGCGGCTGGGCAGGGAAACCCGACTGGTTCAGCCGATCGCTGAAGCCGCACAGTTGACTGACACTACTCATGGGTGGAGTCCGGGACTGGGTCTCTCGTCGGTGGAGAACTGCTACGCGTCGAGAACGCCGGGGGTGTCGTGGAGGACGACGCTGCGCTCAAGCGGGACTCGTCCCATGCGGAAGCTGTTCGCCGGTGCGGCCTCGTTGGCGGTGCCGAAGGAGATGCCGAACAGGAGCTTGAGCTCCTCGGGGACACCCAGGAACTCGCGGATGGTGTCGGCGTAGAACCCGAGCATGGTCTGTGGAATGCCGTCGAAGCCCCGGGCCGTCAGTGAGAGCAGGAAGTTCTGCGCGTACATGCCGATATCACCCGCCGCCCGCACCCCGTCTCCGAACACCGGCACGAACAGAAGGGCGACATGGGGCGCGCCGAAGAAATTCAGGTTCTCCCGGGCCGCTGCCTTCCGGGCTGTTCGGTCCGAGCGCGGTATCCCCAGAGCCTGGTAAAGGGTCGCGGCATGGTTGTGCGCCCGGTCGAGGTAGGTGCCCTGGCCGAAGTCGGCGTAGTCGAAGGTGAAATCGTAGGAGAACCGCTCCTCCTCATCGGCGTGGAGCAGTTCCTTGCTCAGGGCGTCCCGCGCCGCGCCAGAGACGACATGCACCGTCCACGGCTGGGTGTTGCAGTTCGACGGGGCGGTTTGAGCGTCTTCCAGCACGCCGCGAATGTCCGACGGCGACAGCGGGGCGGGCAGGAACTTCCGAACGGAGCGCCGGGACCGCACGAGGTCGGTGAAGGGCGAAGCCGTGGTGGGCAGCAAAACGATTCCTCTCAAGTGGGCTCAGTTCGCGTGATCGCGGCTGTGCCTCATGGGGGTGGTGGTGGCAAGGGGTGGCAGTGCCGGGTGTGTCAGCGGTGGAGGGAGCGGTTGAGTTCGACGACCTCCTCCAGCGTGGGTGTGGAGGTGAGGGTGGTGAAGCGCTCCATCTGGCGGTCGCGGGTGCGCGGGGCCTCGGTCCGGCCGGCCGCCTCCAGGGCCGGCCCCAGGTCCTCAAGGCCCAGCTCGGTGCAGTAGGCGGGAGTCATCGGCTGCTGCCGCCAGGAGTCGGCCAGCACGCCCGCGTCGAACGGGTCGAAGCCGCTCTCGTCGACGAGGCGCATGCCCACGTGCCGTGCCTCGTCGGAGTCGGCGGCGACCGGGAGCGCGATGCGGCCCGGGGTGCCAGCCGGAACGCCCTTGGTCTGCAAGGTGCCTGCCAGGGCGGCGTTCCATGCCTTGACCACGGGGCGCCCCAGCTGCTCGGCGACCCACAGGCTCTCCACCTGGCCGGCCTCGACCGCGTTGACGGGGCCGCCCAGGTGAGGGAAGTAGTTGGAGGTGTCGATGACCACGGTCTCGCTGGGCACGGAGGCGAAGAGGCCCGCCACGTCCGGGATGCGGGCGAAGGGGACGGACAGGATGACCACGTCCTTGCTCTGGACGGCATCGGCCGCGGTCACCGCGTGCGCCCCGAATTCCAGCGCAGCGGCATCGATCGTCTCCGGCCCTCGGGAGTTCGCCACCTCGACGTCGTGTCCGCCCGCGCTGAACGTGCGCGTCAGGGCCGTCCCGATCGCTCCCGTACCGATAACGCCAATTCTCATGATTTGTCCCTCTTGAGGTCGCGCCACTCCTGGGTAAGGAGATGGCGAGGTGTGATGACTGTGCGGCGAGACACCGCCGTGAGGTGCCCCGGCAGCCCGCCGTGTGGTGAGTGGCTGGTGGCCTACTCCTCGTTGTCCCGCTCGCGGTATCCGCTTTCGATGAGTGCGCGCAGGCGGTCGAGCGATTCCTCGTCAGTGGCGCCGGTGCCCTTGATCCAGGCAACGGAGACGGCCGCCAGGAACAGGTCGTACCCCTGCACCGACGGGCGCGCGTGCCCCGTGAGCTGTGCGGCCCGCACGTACTCGTCGGTGGTGGCGATCAGGTAGTCGCAGGGCAGGGTGAGCGGGTTGTCCGGCTCCTGCTCCCTGGCCGCGGCCATGAGCGGTTCCGGCAGTCCACTGAAGGCACTGAAGTACTCCTCCATGGCCCGCAGCCACTGCCGCAGCGCCTCGGAAGCATCGCCGAGCTGCGCTATGTCCGCCCGGCGGGCCACCAGTTCCTCGGAGCGCGTCTGCAACACCGCTGCCAGCAGTGCCTCCCGGGTGGGGAAGTGCCGGTACAGCGTGCCCGGACCGACGCCCGCCTCCTTGGCCACCGCCTCCAGTGAGGCGCCAACCCCGGACCTCAGAAAATGGCGCTGCGCCGCTTCCAGGAGGGCCGCGCGGTTGCGCTGGACGTCCGCCCGGGGCCTGTGCCCCCGCTGCCCGTTGACGCTCATCCGTCTTCCTGCCTCACGTGATGTTGCGGTCCCGATAAAACGGAGGCTGCCTCCGTGCAGGGTCGAGCGTAAAACGGAGGCAGTGTCCGGTCAACTCGACCCCCACTTCACTGGCGCCCGGATCGCAGTCAGGTCCTGTCGATTGGCGTCGCGCGCGACGGTCGTCGCGATGCGGCTCGGCCGCCTTGCGTGATGAAACCGATCGGTTTACGGTGGAGGAAACCGGTTGGTTTCTCGCTTGGGAGGCAATCGTGACAGCAGTCGAAGGCGCCACCGTTCTCGTCACCGGAGGCGCCCGCGGCATCGGCAAGGAGCTGGTCGGGGAGCTGTACGCGCGCGGTGCCGGCAAGGTCTACGCCACGGCCCGTGACCCGCGCACGGTGAGGCATCCCCATGCCGTTCCGGTAGCGCTGGAGGTCACCGACCCGGCATCGGTGGCAGCGGCCGCCGAGCAGGCCCCGGATGTCACCATCCTGATCAACAACGCCGGCGCATCGGCCGGCGCTTCGTACCTCGACTCCGCGATGGAGGACGTGCGCCGGGACCTGGAGACCAACTTCTACGGGCCGCTGCTGGTCACCCGGGCCTTCGCGCCGATCATCGAGCGCAACGGAGGGGGCCACATCCTCAACGTCCACTCCGCCCTGTCCTGGCTGGCTGACGGCACGCCCTACAGCGCGTCCAAGGCCGCGCTGTGGTCGCAGACCAATTCTCTGCGCCTGGAGTTGCAGCCTCGCGGTATCGCGGTGACCGGGCTCCACGTGGCCTATGTGAACACGGACATGACGTCGGCCATCGACGCGCCCAAGGCCGACCCCCGCGACGTCGCCGTGGCCGCGCTCGACGGTATCGCGGCGGGGGCACACGAGGTGCTGGCCGACGACACCACTCGCTGGGTCAAGTTGCAGCTGGCCGCTGAACTGGAAGCCATGTACACGCAGTTGACCCAGTAGTACGCACCTACCGATTCAAAGGAAATTCTTGTGGAACGTCCGCTCACCCACCGCTTCGTCGACGTGAACGGGGTCAGGCTGCACATCGCCGAGCAGGGGGCAGGGACCGCTGGTCCTGCTGCTGCACGGCTGGCCGGAGAGCTGGTACTCCTGGCGTCACCAGTTCGGGGCGCTCGCGGCGGCCGGATACCGGGTCGTCGCCCCCGACCAGCGCGGCTACGCCCGTAGTGAGCAGCCGCCGGACGTCACGTCGTACACCGCTCGGCAGGGAGCCACGCCCGTTGGTCATACCCGACGGTCTGGGCCTCCTGGACACCATGCCGGAGTCGCCCGCTCTACCGGCCTGGCTGACGGAGGAGGACATCCAGGTTTACGCGGATGACTTCGCCGCGCACGGCGATCAGGCGTTCACCGGAGCCTTCAACTGGTACCGGAACATCGAACGCAACAACGAACTGCTTGCGCCTTTTTGGGGGGTGCGGCATCGACGTCCCCGCGCTGTACGTGGTGGGAGACCGTGACATGGTCACCGCATTGCGTGACCCGGAGGGAGACAGCCCGCTGAGCGATCTTTTGCGCGGTCCGGGCGGGTCTGGCAACCCGCTGAGCGCTCTCGCGCCACGACTGCACGGCCCCGTGGTGCTGCCGGGGTGCGGGCATTGGACGCAGCAGGAGCGTCCCGCCGAGGTCAACGCCGCGCTCCTCGACTTCCTCGCGTGGCGGAGGCGTGCGCGAAGATCCTGGCCGACCCGGCGCCGCACATCTCGAAGTCCTACGAGCTCAACGGTCCGGACCTGAAGGACATGCACGGGTTCGCGGAGGACTTCGGGGCTGTGCTGGGACGTCAAGTCACGTACGTTCCCGAAGAGGTCGAAACCTGGAACGAGAACTACGTGGACACTGCCCTTGCCGGGCTTCCGCACACCGCGGAGCACATGAAGACCCTGACCCGGCTGATCGGCGGCGGGGGGTACCGCGGCGTCACCGACCAGCTGGAAACCCTGCTCGGGCGTCGGCCGAAGACCGTGCGGTGGGCGCTGGAGAACCATCCGCGCGTCCAGAAGCTGGCGTCTGCCTGATCCGCGGTCCCTCACGCCGCCGGACGTGGCGCGGTCGCGGCCCTGAACGCCGAGCCCGATCGGCGGGAAGCCGGGTGGTCTTTTCCCCGATGCCGAACAGGCGCATCAGCTTCAGCGCATCGCCTGGCTCATCGGCGGTGTCCGGGCGGTCGCGCGGATCTCTGGGACCAGCGAGACCACGATCCGCAGGGGGTATTCGAGCTGAACTGCCGCAGGAAGTCCTGTATCGGCTCCAGGTGCCGCCGAGGGTCAGGGCGGACGGATTACGCGCGTGCGACGTTGCTGACCGCGGTACGCAGGTCGTCCTCCCCGGCAAGCAGCGGGGGGAGGGGGGTTGCGTTCGCGGGGTTGAGCGAGTCGAAGAGCAGGGCGATGAAGCGTGCGCGCAGAGAGGGCGCGGTGCCGGGGAGGGCGAGACCGGCCACCGCCATGACCAGGAAACGCGGAATGTCTTCCGCGGTGAGGTCGGAGCGGATCTCCCCCTGCTGCTGCGCGCGCAGCAACAAGGGGTGGAGGGAGTGGCTGAGGCGCTGGAGGGCCTCCACGGCCACGTCGGTGAAGTTGCTGGCGAAGCTGACCAGTCCCCGCTCCTCGGTGATCAGGTCGAGCAAGTGCGTGGCGATGTCCTGGAGGGACCGGCGCGGGTCGGGAGCATCGGCGGCGCGGTCGATGCGGGGCAGCAGGTCCGTCTCGAGGATGTCGTCGAGGACGGCCCGGACGATCGCCTCCCGATTGGGGAAGTGGCGGTAGAGGGTGGCGATGCCCACGCCGGCCTCGGCTGCGATCTGTTCCAGGGATGCCTCGCCGGTGGCGAGGACGGTCCGCCCGGCAGCGGTGATGCGCTCGACACTGGCGCGTGCGTCGACCCTGCGCCGGTGAGCGCGGTCCTTCGTGGTTGCCATCGACGGCTCCTCCCTGCTCTGCGGTGAAGGCTACCTTCCTCGTGTGATAGTACTCTATCGCTTTGATAGTGGACTATCGCTTCGTGTCTTGGCGTGGTCTCGACGCACGGAAGAGGGAGAGAGCTGTGTCCGTTCTGCTGTACCGGTTGGGAAGGTTCGCCTACGGCAAACCCTGGTACGTCATCGGGGGCTGGCTGGCCGTGGTGGCGGCCGTGGTGGGCCTCCTCCTGGCCAACCCGGTCAAGCTCAGCAACGAGGTCCGTATCGACGGCACCCCGTCCCAGAAGGTCATCGACGAACTGGCCAGGTCCCTGCCGGAGGCGTCCGGCGGGCAGGGCATGCTGGCCTTCAAAGCGCCGGACGGTGCCCAGATCGACGACGGGAAGGTCCAGGCCGCCCTGGTCGCGGCAGTGGATGCCGTCTACCGCCACGACCACGTGATCGACGCCCGGAAGGTCATGGCTCAGCAAGTCGCCCAGGGGGAGAACAGCCCTCTGATACGGGGCCAGGCGGCGGTGGCTCAGGCTGCCGGACAGCCGTCCTCCGGCAAGACGCCCGTCCCGTTACAGGTGGACGGCCGGCCGGTGCCGGGAGTCACTGTCTCCGCCGATGGCTCGACAGCACTGATGCAGTTCCAGTTCGATGAACAGACCTACGAGCTGCCCTCCGGGACGATCGACAGCACCATCAAGGCCGCCGAGCGGCAAGCCGCACATGGCCGCCTCGAAGTCCTGCCGTCCGCGTCCATGATGGAGATCCCCGAGATCATCGGCATCGGAGAGATCGTCGGTGTCGTCGTCGCGGCCATTGTCCTGCTGGTCACGCTGGGGTCGGTCGTGGCGGCGGGGCTACCCCTGGTCATCGCCCTGGTCGGGGTCACGGTGGGGGTGGGGGGAGCCTTCACTCTCTCCGCCGTCTTTGAAATCCACTCGCTCACCGCGGTCCTGGCTCTGATGCTGGGGCTGGCCGTCGGTATCGACTACGCCCTGTTCATCGTCAACCGGGAACGCCGGCTGATCCTGGAGGACGGCTTGGACGCGCACGAAGCGACCAGCCGTGCCGTCGGCACAGCCGGGAGCGCGGTCTTCTTCGCCGGCTGCACCGTCATCATCGCCTTGATGGGGCTCTTGGTCGTCAGGATCACCCTGCTCAGCACCATGGCCATCGTGGCGGCTGCCACGATCGCCCTGGCTGTCCTGCTCGCCCTGACCTTGCTGCCGGCGCTGCTGGGGCTGGTCCAGGAACGCGTCTGTCCCACCCGGAACCGGAACAGGGTGCGGCAACCGAAGGCTTCCGCCGACCACGCGCGGGCAAGTCGCTGGGGAGCACGCCTGATCCGCCACAAATACCCGGCCCTCGCGTCCGCGCTCCTGATCCCGGTGATCCTGGCCGTGCCTGCCGCCGACATGAAGATGGGCCTGCCCTCCGGGGCCAGCTACAACACCGACACCGCACAGCGGCAGAGCTACGAGGTGGTCAGCGACGTCTACGGGCCCGGCTACAACGGACCGCTCATGGTCGCCGTCACCTCTGCCGCCAAAGGGCAGTCCCTCACCCCGGCAACTCTCGCCGCGGTCACCTCCGCCATCGAGGGCATCAAGGGCTCGACCTCGGTGTCCCTGGCCGGAATGAACAGCACCGGCACCACGGCCATCCTCAGCCTCATCCCCGGCAGCGGCCCGAACGACGACGCCACCAAGGACCTCGTCACCGCCGTACGGGACAAGAGCGCACAGATCGGCGAAGCCCACGGCGCCACCGTCGGTATCACCGGCTTCACCGCCCTCGCGATCGATGTCTCCGACCGGCTCGCCGATGTCCTGCCCCTCTACGTGGCAACCGTGCTCGCACTCTCCCTGATCGTCCTGCTCCTGGTCTTCCGCTCCTTTATGATCCCGGTGATGGCCACCCTCGGCTTCCTGCTCTCCATCGGCGCCACCTTCGGCCTGACCACGGCTGTCTTCCAGTGGGGCTGGCTCCAGGACCTGATCGGACTCGACGCCAGGGCCCCTGTGGTGAGCCTGCTGCCCATCATCATCACCGGCGTCCTGTACGGACTCGCCATGGACTACCAGATGTTCCTGGTCACCTCCATGCGGGAAGCCCACGTCCACGGCGCCACTCCGCTCAACGCCACTGTCACGGGATTCGCACGTGCCAGCTCCGTCGTCGTCGCGGCGGCCACCATCATGGTCTCCGTCTTCGCCGGATTCATCTTCAACCCTGAGCCCATGATCAAACAGGCCGGCTTCGCGCTGGCCGCCGGCATCCTCATCGACGCCTTCGTCATCCGCATGACCCTCATCCCCGCCACCATGGCACTCGCGCAGGAGAAAGCCTGGTGGCTGCCCGCCCGGCTGGAGCGCCTGCTGCCCGACCTCGACGTCGAAGGCGACAAGCTCACGCAGAAGATCCCGCTGCCCCGCCCTGCGCCCCACAAGCCGCACGTCACCGCCCCCAAGGCCGAGACCCCCAGCTGACCTGCCAGCGGCGGGTTCGGGCAGTCCGGCGAAGGGCTATCCGGCCGGGCGGCCTCGCGGAAGATGCGCCACGGCAGTGTGATGGGTGCGGCGCTGACCTTCGCAGCGCTGCCTAGGAAAAATCTTTCCCATTGTCCGTTTCTACGGCAAGGCGGACTCTCGTGGTGTCGCTGCGCACAGCGGCATCGTTCGCCAGAGCAGACACGCAACCGTGAAGCGCAAGATCAACTTCGATAGCGCGTCTCTGCGCAGGCGTGACAATGAGAGGTGACCGTGACCGCGAAGAACCCGCACCTGGAGGAGTTGGGCCAGTTCTTGAAGGCCCGCCGTAGCGAACTCAGCCCGACCGCGCTCGGTCTGCCCTCAGGGGGCCCTGGAGCGCGTCGCGTGAGCGGCCTGCGGCGGGAAGAAGCCGCCGCGCACGCCGCGATCAGCCACGACTACAGCCGCATCGAGCAGGGACGCCTCGCACCCTCCCCACCGGTACTCGACGCCCTCGCACACACGCTGCGCCTCACACCGGTTCAGCGCACCTACGTCGAAGGGCTCGCCCGACAAGTCGATCGACGCACGTCACCCAGGCGTCGGCCGGCGCCGGCGCGGCCGCAGATCCAGCGCCTCCTGGACCAGCTGACGCTCACTCCTGCGTTCGTGGTGGGGAAGTACCTCGACTTCACCGCCTGGAACCCCCTCGCCGCGGCGTTCCTCATCGACATCGACAAGATGGCCCCGCACGAGCGCAACTACGTCCGCATGCTGTTCGCCGACCCGCGCATGAAGGACTTCTACGACGACTGGGAGGGCATGGCCCGTACCGGCGTCGCACTCCTCCGCATGCAGGCCGTCGACAACCCCGAGGACCCACGGCTCACGAACCTGGTCGGCGAACTCTCGGTCGGCTATCCCCTCTTCCGGCAATGGTGGGCAAGCCGCCATGTCGCGAGTCAGAACTTCGGTAGCAAGACCATCAATCACCCTGACCTTGGCGATCTCACCTTCGACTGGGACAGCTTCTGCTGGAGCGGAGACCCCGACCAGCACCTCACCATCTGGTCACCCGCCCCCGGTTCCCCGAGCGAGGAGAAGCTCCGGATCCTCGGCTCGTGGATCCAACAATCCGGCACCGCCGAAAACGTAACCGCAAGACGGAACGAGCCGTGACAAATGCCATCACTCTCTCGCGAAATGGTGTGTTGCCCGGTTGGGACCGCCCACGTTTTACTGGTGAAGAGGCAGTGTTCTCAGTGTTCTGGCCGTTGGCTGTTTACGTGATGATCGGGGGCGGCCATGCCGAACAGGGTCACGCCCCTAACGGACAACCTCTAGTGCTGTGACCGGGAAGGTTCGCCGGGGCGGTAGCGTCGCCTCGATAGTCTGCGCGGCGTGATCAACTCATACGCGAGCTCTGACGATGCCGCAGTCGCGATAGCCGGGGCCCGGGCTGGCGCGGACGTGGTCCGCGACATGTACGGCCAGCGGCTCAACCGCATCGACAAAGGTGCTGGGGACTTTGCCACCGCCGCCGATGTGGAGGCCGAGAAAACGATCCTCGGCCTCATCCGTGCCGCACGGCCTGATGACGCGGTGCTCGGCGAGGAAAGCGGCCGACAGGGCGCCGCCGACGCTGTGCGCCAATGGTTGGTGGATCCTCTGTGCGGCACGCTGAACTACGCCGTCGGCAGCATGCTGGTGGCCGTCAACGTGGCACTGCGCGATGGGGCGGCAGCGGTGGCCGACCCGTTCAGCGGCGAGGTTTTCTTCACCGACGGAAAGACCGCCTGGGTGCGGCATGACGGGGCCGACGACGCACTACTGACGCCCACCCCCGCCACCCGATTGGTGGACGTCAACCTGGATCCGCCGTTCCCGAGTGCGCCCGGATTCCGGACCGTGGATCTGCTGGCCCACCCTGAGTTCGTCACACGTTTCCGGCCGCGCGTCGTATCCACGACGCTGGCGCTGGCCTGGGTCGCTGCCGGCAAGCGCGCCGCGTATGTCACCGATGGCGGCGACCTCTCCAGGAGCGTGCATTTCGCGGCCGGCATCGCTTTGTGCCGGGCCGCTGGCTGTGTTGTCACCGGGATCGACGGTGCCCCGATCGGTGAGGCGGGTCGTGGGCTTGTGGTCGCCGCCGACGAGGAGACCCACGGGCTGCTGATGTCGATGATGCGCAGCCCAAGCTAATGCTGTGACGCATGCGGTGCGTGCGCGCGCCGCCTTGAGGTACTCTGCGTGATTTTCCTTGTACAGGGCCGCGTTGCGCTGTTCCATCCCCATGCGGGCCAGCAGTGCGTCGACGAGGCCCCGCTCGTAACGGCTCAGTTTGTCGCCGCCACCGGGAATGTTCTGGTAGGCCGATGGGAGCGCTGCTCCGGCTGCGGCAATCAGGTACAGCTGAGCGGCGGAGGGGTTCCGTCCATCGGGTGAGGGCGTTGCGGGCGGGGAGGTCGTTGAAGCCGAATGACGAGGAGATACCGGGGACCCCGAGCCTGTCGTGCGCGAACTGCAGCGGATCGGCGTACTTCTCTTCGGGGTTGTGCCAGTCGGCCCAGAACGTCATCAGGTCACCGGCCCAGCCACCGACGTCCCCTCCGCTGGCGGCCTTCTTGTTGCCCGGCTGGTCGGTCAGGAGGTGCGCGTTTGGCCGTGGCCATCATGTGCTCGGCGCCGAGTTGGTAGCCGGTGAAGGGGTCGGTAAACGATCCATCACGAGCTGGCTGCGCTTCTGGCCGCTGGCTCCGTACAAGCCGGCCAGGTCGTACAGCTGCTGGACGTAGGTGATGAAACTGTCCGCGGGTCCACCTGCGTCACCCACCGTGGAGACGCCGCGGTCGACTCCGGAGACGACGTCACGGTCGAGGTCGAACGAGTCGGAGCCGTTGGTGACCCCGGCCTCCGGCCCTCCGAAGCAGTGCCGCTCCGCCGACCTGATCGGCCGCAGCGTCATGGGTTTTCTCGTTACTCCACAGCGCGGCCGATGAGTTTGTGGCTCCCGGCCGGTCCAAGCTCGTGACACCCTAGGAAAGGACACCGCCATGTCGGAGCTTCTCGTCGACTTCATCACCTCCCTCGACGGCTACGCATCGGGAGAGGGATGGCCTGGGTTCTGGGGCCTCGAGGGCCCGGAGTACCTCGCATGGCTCGGCGAGCAGCCCGAGGCCACCTACCTGATGGGAGCGAACACCTACCGCCTGATGTCGGGCTTCGCCGCAGGCGAGGTCCCGAATGGCCAAGACGAGTTCAGGCCCGAGGAAGAGGCATCCGTCGACGAGCTCACGCAAGCGTCCAAGGTGGTGTTCTCCTCCTCACTCGAAAAGCCACTGACATGGGCCAACTCCACGCTCGTCCGCGACGACGCCGTCGAGGCGGTCCGCGCCATGAAGTCGAGTGGCTCAGGGCTCCTCAGCACGATCGGCAGCCTCAGCCTGTGCCGGTCCCTGCTACGAGCCGGACTCGTCGACCGCTTCCGGGTCGTGATGTTCCCGGTGATCACCGGGGCCACGGGCGAAGAACGCATCTACGACGGCTATCCGGACGTTGCCCTCGAGATGATCGAGCACCGCACCTTCGACGGCCGCATCCAGCTGGTCGAGTACAAGCCCCGCGTGCTCGAGCACCCGCCGCTCGGCGTCCCTGCGTGAGGTCGCCCCGTCCGCCGGTCTGGACGGCCGCCAGGCCGGCGCCGGCGGGCGCGGAGCAAGGCCTCATAGGGGGCGAACGGCCAACGTCAGGACGCCCGGGCCTGGTCAGCGTGGTGCTGATCTGCTCGTGCGCGGTGGTCTCCGGCGCGCGGACCATCGAGGAGATCGCCGAGTGGGGCCAGCGCGCCGCCGTCCGGCCTGCTGGCACGGATGATGGGGGTGCGCCGCCACCTGCCCGGCCGCTACCGTGCCCCTCTCACCCCGCCCCCACCCGGATCCTGGCCGCCGTCGAAGGCGACGCCCTGGACACGGCCGTGGGCGCCTACCTGGCCGAACACGACCGCGGCGACGTGCGGGCCGCGGCCGCGCCCGGGCGGGCGATCGCGGTGGATGGCAAGGCGCTGGCCGGCTCCGCGCACCTGGTCCATCGCCACCGGCACCTGCTGTCGGCCGTCAGCCATGCCCCTGCCACGATCACCCTCGCCCAGCGGGAGGTCGGTGCCAAGACGAACGAGACGGCCGCGTTCCGCCCGCTGCTTGAGTCGCTGGACCTGGCCGGGGCCGTGATCACCTTCGATGCGATGCACAGCGTCAAGGACCAGGTCCGCTGGCTGGTACAGGACAAGGACGCCCACTACCTCGCGGTCATCAAGGGCAACCAGCCGACCGCGTTCGCGCAGCTGACCAACCTGCCGTGGGACGAGGCGCCCGTTGCACACCGCCTCGCAGTCCGGACACGGCCGACGGGAATCCCGCTCGCCCAAGACGCTCACCCTCGCCGCGTCCACGGGCGGGCTGGCCTTCCCCTACGGCCGGCAGGCGCTGCGGGTGCACCGCCGCCAGGAGACCGGGCGCAAACAGTCACCTACCTGCGCTTCCGCGACACGGTGGAAAAGGACTTCGCCCGCACCCGCCGGGTCGAGGACTACGCCGACGCACGCGGCTACTCGGCCCGCCCCCTCTCCCGCGCCACCCTTGCCTCCGCCGGACTCGGTGCCAAGGAGTTCATCGACCGCCGCGTCGTCCTCGAAGCCAAGCGCCTCCTGGCTCACAGCGATCAGTCAGCCGCCCGAATCGCCGACCGCCTCGGCTTCTCCAGCGCCACTCACTTCAGCAAGTACTTCCACCAGCGCACCGGACAGACCCCGATTGCCTTCCGCGACACGGTCCGCGGGCACACCCCGAGGGGAGCGAACGACACCTGCGTACGGTCCTTGACCAGCGTGCCGAGCACTACAACGCGGGACGGGCCCACCGCGGCCTCGGCCTGCGAGCACCCGACGAGGACCCGACGAGGACCCGAACGTCATCCCCCTGCCCGCTGTCGCGGTCAGGCGCCGCCGGGTACTTGGCGGACTGCTCAATGAGTACTACCCGAGGCCACCCCGGCTGCCTCACCGTCTGCAGGAAACGCCCAGCTCAGCAGCCTGATCGGAATATTGAGAAGCCGTATCTCTATCGATCATGCGGACGGTTCTGATCGAACACGGTCCTTGGTCGGGTGATCTCGGCCGGGTGGATGCATGAGTACAGGGCCCCTTGGTAGCTCGGGTTTGCGACCACTCGAGTGCCAGGAGGCCCTGTTGTTCCAGTCTTGCGTGACGGTCCCCGTCTCGTCCAACTCCCGCGTGTCGCCGTGCGATTGCCTCGCGCGCAGGTTCGGGAACGCGGCCGACTGCCGATGTATCCGTCGGACATGACGGACGCGGAGTGGGCAGTGGTGCGGGACGCGATGCCGGTGCCGGCCTGGCTGGAGGGCCGCGGCGGGCAGCCGGAGGGCTACTGCCACCGCGTGATGCTGGATGCGATCCGGTATGTCACCGACAACGGCATCAAGTGGCGCTCTACGCCCGCCGACTTCCCTGCCTGGGACCGGGTGTATGCCTTCTTCCGCAGGTGGCGGGAGCACGGCCTGGTCAAGGAGTTCCACGACCGGCTGCGCGGCCGAGCCCGCGAGGCCGAGGGCCGGGATCAGGAGCCGACCGCGGCGGTAATCGATTCGCAGTCGGTCAAGGGCGCCGCCTCGGTGCCCGCCGCCACGCGCGGCTATGACGGCGGCAAGAAGATCAATGGCAGGCGCCGGCACGTCATCACGGACGGCCTGGGCCTGTTGCTGATAGTGCTGGTGTGTGGCGCCGACGTCACCGACCGCCAGGCCGCCCGCATCATGCTGCCCCGTCTGCGGGCACGGTTCCGCACGATCACGCTGGTGTGGGCCGACGGCGGCTACACCGGCCGCCTGGTCACCTGGGCGAAGGAGAAACTCCAGCTCACGCTGGAGATCATCAAACGCAGCGATGACATGAAGGGGTTCGTGGTGCTGCCGAGAAGGTGGGTGGTGGAGCGCACGCTGGGGTGGCTGATGCGCTCGCCCCTTCTGGTGCGGGACTTCGAGACACTGCCCGCAAGCAGCGAGGCGTTCATCTACTTCTCGCAGGCCATGCTCATGAGCCGTCGCCTCGCCCGCCCGGCTTCCCGGCGGCGGCAGGAACAGTCACGGTGGGCTGCCGCGGCGTGAACCGTCCGGACGGCGGCACGGTCAGCCAGCCCTGTTCGGCCAGGCGCCTCGCCTTGGACAGCACCCCCTCGATCTTCGCCGGCACCAACGCCAGCCCCAGCCCGGACGCGATCTCCTCCGCCGACACCCCCTCACCGCCTTTCGGGCCGGACGCCACGAGCTCCACGATCCGCCGGTAATCCGGCGCGAGCGACTCCACCGTCATCCCCTCCAACAGCTGGGCGTTGAGCAGTGCGGTGATCCGCAGGTGCGCGGTCGACGGGTCCGTTGCGGTGGCCGCGGCCACCAGGTCGGTAGTGAACGTGACCCCGGGGACGAGCCCGAGTGCCCGGAAGCAGTCGGCCGTGGCGTCCGGTAGCCGGCCTAGGGAAGCCCGTACCCCCCCCCGCGGTCCGCGTTGGCCGGGTACGTCAGGCGTTCCTAGTCCTCCAAGCGCCGCACCAGGGCGCTCAGCGGCTGATCGCGCATGGTGGGACCGTTGATGACTGCTCCGACGAGCCGTAGCGCGAGGGGGAGGCCGCCGACGAGTTCGACGATGCGCAGGGCGCTCTCCCGGTCCTCGAGGACCTCCTCGTCATCGACGAACCCCGTGAGGGTGGCCAGGGCCGCCTGTCGTCCTCGCCGGCGACAAGGTGGGTCAAGCAACTCGGCTGTGGCCGAGAGTCTCAGGCCACTTGGCGATTCGTCCACAGTCTTCGCCAACACACCGATAAGTCATGGTGGTGTGGAAGGATCGCCGTTGAGTGACTCGCTCACGCCTCCGTTGGGGGCGAAACAGAAACGAGAGGAACGCATGCGGGCGTTACGAAAAGCATCGATGGCGGCTGGAATGGCGGCGATAGTGACGATGAGTCTCGCCCCCCAGGCTCAAGCATCACAAAACAGTGGCTGGGTCTACACAAGAAGCCTGAGCGGAGCCATCTATTTCGACGCTGACCTCAACGGTCACCCCGGCCTAGAAAAGATCACCGTCTGCGACAACAGGACCGACGGCCGCGGAATCAGGGGCGAGGTGGTCGGTCAGAACGGCTCCGGCACTGTGCGAGACTTCCTGTCCGACCCCTCCAACGACGGGAACTGCGTATCCATGCAGGGCAACTACTTCCTGGAGGATACGACCGTCTATGTCTACGTCTACGAATACTGGGGCATGAATACTGACAACACAGGCGCAGGCATCGCCGTCGCATAGAAGCCGTCGCTCTATCGCTCTTGGTGAGCGTGAGTTCGAGGTCGTCGACTCGGTCGGGTGATCTTCTGGCTGGCTGAGCATGAAAGCGGGGCCTCCCGCACAGCTCGTGGGTGTCGAATCCGACCGAGCAGCAGGAGGCCCCTGGTGCCGCAGTCTTCCGTGCCAGCGTCGGTGTCGTCCAACTCGGCGTCCCTGACGTGTGATTGCCTCGCTCACCGGTTCGGGAACGCCAATGATCGGCCGTACAGGCGGCCGAGATGTCCGTCCGACATGAGTGACGCGGAGTGGGCGGTCGTGCGTGACGCGATGCCGGTCCCCGGCTGGTTGGAGGGCCGCGGCGGGCAGGCGGAGGGCTACTGCCGCCGGCAGATGGCCGACGCGGTGCGCTACCTGGTCTCGGGCGGCATCACCTGGCGGGCGATGCCCGCGGACTTCCCCGCGTGGGACCGCGTCTACGCCTTCTTCCGGCGCTGGCGGGACAAGGGCCTGGCCGCCGAGTTCCATGACCGGCCGCGCGACCGGGTCCGCGAAGCTCCGCGTCTACGCCTTCTTCCGGCGCTGGCGGGACAAGGGCCTGGCCGCCGAGTTCCATGACCGGCCGCGCGACCGGGTCCGCGAAGCTGCGGGCCGGGATCCGGAGCCGACTGCGAGCGTCATCGACGCGCAGTCGGTGAGGGGAGCCGCATCGGTGCCGGCTGCGACCAGGGGCTTCGACGGCGGAAAGAAGGTCAACGGCCGCAAGCGGCACATCGTGGTGGACACCCTCGGGCTGTTGCTGGTCGTGATGGTCACCGCGGCTTCGGCCACCGACCGGGACGCGGGACAGACACTGCTGGCCCGGCTGCGCGATCGGCACTGGCGCGTCACGCGGGTGTGGGCCGACGGCGGCTATACCGGGCGCCTGGTCGACTTCGCCCGTGGTGTCCTGCGCGTCGCGCTGACGGTGGTCAACCGCAGTGACGACACCAGCGGCTTCACCGTGCTGCCGAAGAGGTGGCTGGTGGAGCGCACGTTTGCCTGGCTGATGCACTCACGCCGTCTGGCCCGCGACTACGAGACACGCACCGACACCTCGGAGGCGATGATCCGGTGGTCGATGAGCATGGTCATGAGCCGCTGGATCGTGCGACGGGCACGCTGAACAGCCCCGGGCGTTCCTCTGTCAGCCAGCCCCGCGCGGCCAGGCGTTTCGCCTTCGACCGCACCCCTTCCACCTTCGCCGGGACCGGCTCCAGCCCGACTGCCGCCGCGAGTTGCCGACAGCCCATCGCCCCTTCGCGAGACCCGTTCCCACCGGCCAGGACGTCCATGATCTGCTGGTAATCCGGCGCCAGAACCGTCGGGGCAAGCCCTTCCTGCCAGTGCGGCACCACCGAACCGGGCACCGCGGCCGTGATCTTCACCGGCCGCCCGCCGGCCATCACGACTGGCGCTACCTCCTTGCCTCCGCGAGGCTCTGCCAGAACCTCGCCCACCGTCTCACGGGCGATCACGAACCGCTCCCATACGGCCCCCGCCTCTCGCAGCTCAGCCTGAAGGGCCTCCACTCGCTGCCGAGCGACGCGTTCGCGCTCCTCCAGCAACCCCATTACCGACGGCATCTCGGCACCTCCACCGAAGAGACGACACGACACCTCGTCCCTGCCGCCGAAACACCACCCCTATACCTGACCAGCAGAAACGCACCCGTCGTTCTCGGAAAGACAACAGCTTCTGACACCCTCAGCCCCCACTGAAGCTTCCTGTCCGCTTCCCGTCAGCAGGGACCGTCCGGGCGGCAGCCGACGGCCGAGCGCGGCGGCCACGCCTGCGGATCGAGGATGCCCAGTACATACGCCCGGCTGACCAGCGCCAGCCGGGTGGGTGCCGCCAGCAACTCCCGCAGCCGGCCGAGGTGGTAGTCCAGGGTCTGCCGGGAGAGCCGGAGCGAGGCGGCGATCTCGTTGTTGCCGTGCCCGGCGGACAGCAGGGTGAGGATGCGCAACTGCGCCGCGGTGAGTGGTGGCAGCGGCGGGTGCGGCAGGGTGTGGTGGGGCAGTACCGCCCAGACGCCGCGGGTCCGCTGTGAACCGCTGCCGACGGCGGTGAGCAGCACCCGGGCCCTCCACTCGTCGCCCCGGGCGTCGAGGAAGACCGCGGAGGTCTGGAACCGGCGCCGGCGCCGGTTCACCAGATCCCGCCAGGCGTGGCGCAGTCCGGCAAGCTCGTCTGCGGGGGCCAGATAGCGGTGGGCGGGGTGGCCGAGCAGATCGGGCACATGGACCCGGAGCAGTTCCGCGGCCGAGGCGCTGACCCGGCGTATCCGGCCGCCCGGCGAGAGCAGGGCGCAGGGCAGACCGCTGTGT
Source organism: Streptomyces sp. NPDC041200 (assembly GCF_055591805.1). NCBI lineage: Bacteria > Bacillati > Actinomycetota > Actinomycetes > Kitasatosporales > Streptomycetaceae > Streptomyces > Streptomyces sp. NPDC041200. Next base: position 187,216 of record NZ_JBVIZF010000008.1, read on the forward strand.
TCGCTGAGCGCCTGGAGGTCCTCCTCGGCGGCGCGCCGCTGGCTCAGGGCGAGGGTGTAGTCGGTGATGTCGATGTAGATCCCGGCCACACAGGTCTGGCCACCCTCGGCCACCGGGAAGCGGTGGCCGACCGCGCGCCCGGGTGAGCCGTCGGGGCGGTGGTAGCCGATGGTGTGCCGCACCGGCTTGCCCGAGCTGAGCACCTGCCGGTCCAGGGTCTGGAATGTCGCCACGTCCTCGGGGGCGTCGACATCGGTGACGCTGCTGCCGATCACGACGTCGGGGGTGGTGCCGTACAGATGGGCGTAGGCGTGGTTGGCCCACAAGTAGCGGCCGTGGGCGTCGCGGATGAACGCCGCGGCGGGCGCGAAGTCGGCGAAGTCGGTGAACGCGGCGTAGCCGTGGCGTCCGAGCTCCAGGGCGCTGATGTCCACCGCGAGCCCGCTGACCCCGCCCCGGCCGTCACCGGCCAGTCGGCCGGGATAGGAGGTGACGTCGAACAGTCGCCCGCCGAACCGGACCTGGCGGCGGTCGATCTCCGACTCCCGACCCTTGGCGGCCGCCCCTTCCCGCGCGGCGCCGGTGGTGCCGCTGAGACTGTCGACGAAACGCTGTGCGGTGCCGGGGTCGTGGAAGGCGCCCCCGCCGCAGTTGACGATGCGCCGTCCCTCATCGGCTTCCCACCATGACACGGGCATGCGCTCGAGCAGCGTACTCAGGCCCATATCGGACACCAGTCGCCTTTCCGGTCCGGCCTCCGGGTACGGACCGCCGAAGGCATGACCAAGGATTGCCCAGGCCCCGCGCTCACATGCGGCGTAACCGGCCGGAACGCAAAAGGGGCCGAAAAGGGCTGAATCCCATGCCCGGCGACCTCGCTCACCGTGAACGCCTCGTGACACTCAGGCATTTGCCTGAGTGCCCACCCCCGATTCGGGGGGTACGCGTCATGCCCGACTGGTTCGCTTGACGGACCCGGATCGCGGCGGCTGTGCCAGCCCGCCGGTTTTCGCTGAGTCGCCGAGAAACTCTGAACCGAGGAGTCGTTATCTGTGAGTAAGGTGCTGTTTGTCTACGCCAAGGGCGGGCCGCCGCTGGAATACGCGCTGTCCCGGGTCGCCGCGAAGGCCGAAGTGCATCTGCTCGTACTCAGTCCCCTTCCGCCGTCCGCCCACGAGGTGGTCACCCGCCTGTGCACCTCGGTGGTCGCCCCCGTGGACACCGCGTCCCAGGACCTCGTCGCGCTCATCACGGCTCAGGCACAGGCCGTCGGCGCCGATGCGGTGTTCACCCCGTCGGAGTACGCCGTGGTGGCGGTGGCCGACGCCTGCGAGTGGCTGGGTCTCGCCGGGGCCGGTGCGCACTGCGTGCTGGCCCGGGACAAGCGGATGATGCGCCGCGCCTGGGACGCGCACGGGGTGTCCCAGCCACGGTTTCGCTCCGTGGCCACCGAGCGCGATCTGCACGAGGCCGCGGCCGAGATCCCGTACCCGATGCTGATGAAGGCGGCCTGGAGCGCCGGGTCCACCGCGCATCAGATCCTGCGCGGCCCAAAGGACATCGCGCCCGCCTGGGCCCGGGCCCGTGAGGTGATGGAGGAGTCCGCCCGCCAGGGCTACGCCGAACTCCATGTGGCCGGGGCGGACGCCGATTTCCTCGTCGAGGAGATCGTGACGGGCACGGCCGCCGACTGGTTCGAGGAGCCGGGCTGGGGCGACTACGTCAGCGTCGAGGGCGTCGTGGCCGAGGGCGTCTATCACCCGGTGTGCCTGAGCGGGCGGATGCCCACCGTCGAGCCGTTCACCGAGCGCGCCGGAATCACCCCCGCCCTGCTCTCCGAGGACGCCCAGCGCAAGGTGGTGGAGCTGGCGACGGCCGCCGCGGACGCGCTCGGCCTGCGCACCTGCGGCACCCACACCGAGATCAAGCTGGGCGCCGACGGACGGATGTGGGTCATCGAGACCGCCGCCCGGTTCGGTGGCGCGATGACCGTCCCCCAGATCGAGGAGGTCTTCGGGGTGGACGTCATCGGCATGCTCATCGACCGGCTGCTCGGCCGCGAGGTCGACTGGCCCGATCCGGGGCCCGGTTCGGTGCTGGGCGCCGCGGACGCCAAGGGCGCGGCCGGCTCGCTGGTGGTGCTGGCCGTGGACGGCTCCGGCGCGCCGTGGCCGGACCGGCGGCTGTGGGACTTCGACGCCGTCCAGCGCTCCGGACTGATCTCCACCGGGGCGCGCCTGACGAAGGTGGCCGAGCACTCGCTGCCGGACGGCACCCCGGTGCCGGTCTACGACTCGGCGGCGGGCGCGAACACCATGGCAGCGCTGTGTCTGCTGGTGGCCGACGATCCGGTCACGGTCATACGTGACTTCGAAAGGCTCAACGACGCCCTGCCCACCGCCCTGCCGCCCGTCCCGGCCACCGGGAGGCCGTGATGACCGGCATCAGCGCGTTTCCGGGCCCGGCCACCGCGCCCGGCACCGATGCCACCGTGGTCGGCGAGAACCTGTCGCTGCCGCTGTTCCGGTCGCTGTCCGGAGTGCTGGCCGGACACCCGTATCTGAAGGTGGTGGTCGATCGCACCGAGCACACCTGGCATCTGCTGGACACCGCCGTCCATCCCTTCCACGTCAATTATGTGGCCACCCGCATCCTCGGGATGGGCCTGGACGAACTCGACGCCGGGCTCGACGCGTTCAACGCATCGGTGTACACCGACCCCGGCCGCCGGTTCCTGCTCGGTGTGCTGTCGCTGCACGCCGACGAGGACGCTGAGGGCCGGGACCGGCCGTTCCTGGTGCTGGAGACCACCGAGGCCGACACCATGGACGGCCCCTTGCTCCAGGAGTTCTACGACTTCGTCCGGGAGCGGGTGGACGGGCGGCTGCCGTTGCTGCTGAAACCCGCCAACCACGGCCAGGAGGCGGCACTCGCCCCCGTGAGCGACGTGACGCTGCCGCGCATCCTCAGCCACGAGCTGTTCGTCAGCCGCCCCCGCACCCCGCTGAACACCGGGGAGGCCATCGGCCGGCTGCGCTGGTTCACCTCGCTCGAGGGGTACCGCGCGCACGCCGCGGACCTCGGCTGGTCGGATATCGTGGCCATGGACTGTCTGCCCGACGATGTGCCACGGGTGGCCGGATTCATCAACGCCGCCCCCATCACCCCGCTGTCCCACACCAATGTGCTGGCCTCCGGCTGGGGCATCCCGAACGCCATCGTGCGGGACATGGCCCGGCTGGTGAAGTCGGAGGAGCTGGACGGGGCGTGGGTGTGCTACCGGGTCCAGGACGACGAGGTGAGCCTGGTCCGGCTGCACGAGGTCCCGGAGCTGGACGAGCCCGCCTGGCACCAGCAGCGGATCCGGCTGGAGCCGCCGCTGCTGGAGGACATCCCCGTCCTGGAACTGCGCCGGCTGCGCCGCGAGGACCGCGACCGCTACGGCACCAAGGCCGCCAACCTCGGTGAACTCCACCATGTGCTGGACAGCCGCACCGCCGATCTCACCGCCTTCTACGGACGCGCCCGGCCGCCCCGGAAGGATCTGTACGGCCATCTCGCCTCCCGGCTGACCGCGTCCGCCGACCCCGGGGCGCTGCGCCAGGCGGCCTCGGAGTTCGTGGCGGCCACCGTCACCGCGCCCGACGGCGTGGCGCTGCCGTTCGCCCTCCAGCACCGCTTCCTGATCTCCTCGCCCGCTCTGCAACAGGGCATCGGCAAGCTGAAGATGGCGCTGGAGCTGGGAGTCACCGATGTGCTGGACCCGCTGTGCCTGAGCCTCCAGCAGCTGGTGCGCGGCACCCCGGTGCCGGAGGATGTGGCCGCGCGGATCACCGGCCCGTTCGCGGACCGGGTGTGCCGCAAGCGGCTGGTGGTGCGGTCCTCCTCCAACGCCGAGGACCTGCCCGGCTTTTCCGCCGCCGGAGTCTACGACTCCATCACCACGGTGCACGGCACGGACGAACTCCTTGACGCCGTCCGGCAAGTGTGGGCCTCGCTGGTGTCGCCGCGCAGTGTCCGGCTCCGTCACGAGGCGGGCATCTCCCTGGACGACACCTACATGGGCGTCATCGTGCAGGAGTACACCCCGGCCGAGCTCGGCGGGGTGCAGGTCACCTGCAACCCCACGCGGCGTGAGGACTTCCGCAACGTCTACATCAACTGCACGCCCGGTTCGCCCGAGAGCGTCGTGGACGGCACCACGCTGCCGTTGCAGTACCTCTACAACACCGTGGAGGGCGGGGGCCGCACTGTGGACCTCGGTTCGTCCGGTGAGGACCTGCCGTCCTCGGCCCGGGCGCGGCTGGCGGATCTCGCGCTCACCGGGCGGTTGCTCCAGTCGCACTTCGCGGACGATCCGGACGATCCGCTGGACATCGAGTGGCTGATGACCGAAGAGGGCGGGTTCAAGCTGGTCCAGCTCCGCCCGTACGCGCTGTGAAGGGCCGTGTGCCGTTCCTCCGCCGCTCCCCGGCGGAGGAACGGACCCCGCTCACCGCCGGGGCACGCCGGGTCATCGCCCTCAACAACGGCTTCCAGCTGCTGTTCAACCTGCTGTGGTGGATGCCGGTCTTCTACGCCTACCAGCGGCAGGCCGGGCTCTCGGACGCGCAGATCTTCGGCATCCAGTCCCTCTACTACATCGCCTTCTGCCTGTTCGAGATCCCGACCGGTCTGGTGGCCGACCGGATTGGCGCCCGCAACTGTCTGCGCGCGGGCGCCGTGGTGATGACCGCGGCGAACCTGGCCCCGGTCCTCTCCCCTGACTACACCGGCTTCCTGGCCCACTTCCTCGCCATCGCCGCGGGCCGCTCCCTCACCTCCGGGGCGGCCAGCGCCTACCTCTACGACGCGCTGCACACGGAGGGCGCGGGCGACCACTATCTGCGCGCCGAGGGCACCGCGCGGGCGCTCGGGCTGGCCGCGAAGGTGATGTGCTGGCCGCTGGTGGGACCGCTGATGGCGCTGTCCCGGCCCACCCCGTACCTCCTCAGCGCGGTCAGCGCGGCGGCGTCACTGGCCTGTGCCATGGCCCTGCCCCGGCTGGTGGGCGCGGAGTCGGGCGAACGCCGGTCGGGGGTGTGGCGGGAGGCCGGGCGGGCGCTGCGCCAGCTGCGCGGCTCCCCGTGGCTGGCCCTGGTGATGGTGCAGGGCGTGGCGGTCTTCACGCTCTCCCGGATCTGCCAGGTGAACCTGTTCCAGCCGATCCTGATCGACCAGGGCATCCCGGAGCTCTCGCACGGCGGTGTGCTGGCGGCGGTGACGGTGGCCGAGGCCGTGGGCGCGGCCCGGCCGCAGTGGCTGGGCCACAAGCTGCAACCGCTGACGACGGTGTCCGTCTTGAGCCTGGCGATGGCGGTGTCCCTGGCCGGGATCACCCTCGGCGGGCCGATGGCGGCGGTGGCGCTGCTCTGCCTGTTCTCGGCGGTCACCGGCTTCGCGTACCCGATCCAGCGCAAACTGGTGAACGACGCGGTGCCGCCGGGCGCTCCGCGCGCCACCCTGCTGTCGGTGGAGAGCATCATCGACCGCGCGGTGTGCGCCCTGGTGGCGGTGGCTGCGGGCGCGTACCTCTCGGTGGGCCGGATGGACGCGCTGCTGTGGCACAGCGCCGCCGTGACCGCTGCGGTGATCCTCGCGGTGCACCTGGCCGTGCTGATCGGACGGCCCCGTCGCCCCCGCCCGCCACGGGTCGCCCGCGAGGAGCGTCAGGAGACCGTCGGGCACGCACGAAGGTGATATCGGGCCCGTGAGGGCTTCACCCCAAGGGCGGCACCATCACCCGGGACGCCAATAAAGCATCCGTGGCGGCGATGGACCTGCCAGCGGCCGGGGATTTCCGGCGAGTTCGAGAGCCACCTATCGAGTGACGGCGCGGCGGCTGTACGGGCTGGTGTTCCTCGAAACATGGCACTCGGGCGGCTGCACATCACCGGGTCACCGCCCGCCCGACACGTGCCTGGTCAGTACAGCAGGCCAGGAACTTCACCGCTGACCTGGGCCTGCGCAACGAGTCCCCGCGCTTCTTGCTGCGCGACCGCGATGACAAGTACAGCGAGACGTTCGATGCCGTCTTCCAAGCTGAGTTTCCCTCGGTCGAGCAGGCGAAGGGCTGGTACGACTTGGCCGAGTACGTCCCGCTCAAGCGGCTGCGGCAGGAGAGCACCCGTACCAACGTCGTCCTCCTCGCGGGTCTTCCGGCGGCCGCCTGAGAGCGCTGCCGTCGGCGGCCGAGGGACGCACGTCGTACATCTGCTGCGGGGCCAGCGGGGCGACGGGAAGTAGTTTTCGTGCGGCTTGTGTGCGCAGAGGGAGTGCGATGTTAACCGCTGCACTTCGGGCTGCCGGTGCGCACCCGCGCGGGCAGCTGGCTCCAGTCCGGCAGCTTCTTGGCCGAGGTCATCGTGGGAATGATGGTGAGGTAGTTGTTGCCGTCGACGGGCTTCACCATGAGGCGCGACCGTCGTGATCCGCTCGGCCGGGCAGGCCAGGAAGCCGGGTCGGTCGCGATGTCGGTCCCGCCTGTCACCGAAGGGATGTCCGGCTCAATGGAGGTTTGGGGCCTGAAGGCGGGCAGCGCCGCCTTCAGGCCCGACCTCGTGCTGGCGCCACCGGTGTTCCGCCATCCCCCGCCGCAGGTGGACAGCAGAGGTGCCACCGCGGCGGTGCTGGCCACGGCCGCGCCCGTGGCCAGGAGGGTGGCCGACTCCGCCACCTTCGCCCAAGCCCTCGCCGCACTCGACCTGGTCGTCGTCATCGACATCGCCCTGACCGAGACCGGCCGCCAGGCCGGCTACCTGCTGCCCGCGGCCTCCCAGTTCGAGAAATGGGAAGCGGCCTTCTTCACCTTCGAGTTCCTCCACAACACCTTCCACCTCCGCGCCCCCGTCCTCGACCCTGCCCGGCACCCTTCCCGAACCCGAGATCTACGCCCGCCTCATCCGCGAACTGAACGCCGTTCCCAGCAGCAGGCTGACCTTGCTGCGCACCACCGCCCGCCTGGGCCACACCCCCTACAAACTCGCCTTCGCCGGCCTGGCCGCCATCGACAGGAACACCGTCGCCATGGCCCCGTACCTGCTGTACGAGACCCTCGGCCCACCCTCCCCGACGGTGCCGACTCGGCCGCTGTGCTGTGGGCGCTCGCGCAGGGCATTGCGAAGGACTACCCCGCCGCCATGCGCCGGGCCGGACACCGCAGCGCCGACGCCCTCTTCGACGCCATGCTGGGCGGCCGATCGGGCATCACGTTCACCGAGGACGAGTACGCCGACGCCTGGCGCTACGTGCCCCACCCCGGCCACCGCGTCCCGCTGCCCATCCCCGAACTCCTCAGTCTCCTCGGCGACCTGGACACCACCCCGGCCGTGCACACCACCGACGAATTCCCTATCATCCTGGCCGCCGGCCAGCGCCGGTCCTTCACCGCGAACACCATCTTCCGCGACAACACCTGGCGCAAGCGCGACCAGCAGGGCGCCCTGCGCATCAGCCCGTACGACGCCGAACAGCTCGGCCTGTCCGACGGCGCCCTCGCACAGATCACCACCGTTCGCGGCACCGCTCAGGCGGTCGTCGAGATCGACGACCGCCCTGCAACCCGGGCACGCGGCCCTGCCCAACGGCTTCGGCCTCGACCTGCCCACTGAGGACGGCGGCACCGAACGCGTCGGCGCAGCCCTGAACACTCTCACCGATCTGGCCTGGCGCGACCCCATCGCAGGCACCCCCTGGCACAAACACGTCCCCGCCCGCATCCAGCCCCTCCCCGCCTGACGAACGCCCCGGTCCGCTCACCGCGGCATCCGCACCACCTGAGAAGAACGCCCATGACCACCGCCGACCTCGCAGCCATGACCGGCCTGGAACTGATGCGCTGGGTGCGGACCGGACGCCCACCGACAATCCCTCCATCGGCGGCCTGCTCGGCATGCGCTTGGACGAGGTCGAGCACGGCCGCATCGTCATCTCCCTCGACGCCCGCCCCGACTTCGCCAACCCCCTCGGCGCCGTCCACGGCGGCATCGCCGCCACCCTCCTCGACTCCGCCATGGGCTGCGCCGTCCACACCACCCTCCCCGCCGGCGCCGGCTACCCGCCGAGGGCACCGTCACAATGCGGTAGTCGGCACTTTACGAGGGTGGCATGGTCCCTCGAAAAAGTGTGCCAAGCATGCCAGGTCATGACCAGCCCGCCCCCTGTATGCCGATCGTGACCTCAACTACGCAGCACAGGATGGGCCGTCACAAGGCCCAGGCACTCGCCCGAAAATCGGTGGAGGCGCGCTCCCGTGTGTCGTTACCGTGCTCTCGCCCACAGTCACCTTGTCAAGGACGTGCCGTTGTACACCAAGTGAGACCTCCCAAGCGCTGATCGTCGCGCGTCGCACATGTGCGCCGTGCTCCTTTTCGCTGCGGCCTTCTCACTGGAATCGGTGTAACTCTGTGTCCAAGAACCGGGCGGTCGTGCCCACCTGCCTGCTAATCGTGCTCCGCCGTTGCCACAGGTGCCCGTCCGGGCGCATCCGGGTGGACGGCACATTCCGCGTCAATGTGAACCACAAGCTGCGGATGAACGTGCGTTCCGCACAACCCGAGCTCCCGAACCTGCCGTACGACAACTGCCCCGGTCTGGTGGCCGAAGGGCTTCAGGCTCTGGTTGTACGGCGCCGCGGCGTGGGCGGCTCGGGTCGAATCGAGCGGCCGGCCTGGCAGTCGCCGTACGGTCCGCCGCCGCCCCGGGCACACCGGGGCCGGTGGGCGCCTGTGCCGGTGTTGGCCAGGTCTCGATCCGCTTTGCGACGTGGACTCCTGTGCGGCCGGTGCGACTGATCGTCGAAGGCTTCGGCTTTTCGTGAGCCGAGGTCGAGTGACCGGCTGGCGGTGCACGCGCCTGCCTCGCACGCCACCTTACGGCCGGGCGCTGCCGTGGCAGTGAGCCGCTCGTGCTAGGTCACGAGGTGCTGTGCTGCGCCGCAGGTCGGCTGTGCCCACGCTTTGGTGCCACGATGGTCGGCCACGCCCGCGTGGCACCGTCCTCTCAGCCTGACGCCCGTCCCCACAGCCCGCACCGCCTCCTTTGGGGGCAGACTCACTACTGCCCGCGGCGTGTGACCGCGCCGGGACCAGGCGCGCGCCTTCGGCGGACGCAGGAGCTGTCCCGCCTCGTCCGCGAAACACGGCCAGGCACCCGATGGGGCGGCCGACACGTATCGTCGTACCGGGATGGGGCATTCAGCGGTACGTCGGCATCCTTTTGAGTTGCGGGCTGGTGGGATGAACTCGTTTGCGGCTGTGCTGACCAACAGAGTCGGTTGACTTGGCGTGGAAAGCGATCGCTTCTCCGACGCGTCTCTTGTGAGGGCAGCTACCTTGATCAACAGGCGGAGCGTACTGCGGGCAGGCAGTGTGGGTGTTTTGGGGACGGAGATTTTGGGTTCGCAGTCGCTGCCCGCCGCTGCCGCGCCGCCCACCGAAGAGACGGAGCGGTTCAGCCAACGGGACTGGGAGTTGCTGGCTCAGGCGCTGTCGTCGCGTTCCACTCTCTACCGGCCGGGAGATTCCGGCTACCCGCCGCTGGCGCTTCCGTTCAACCATCGGTACGCCGGAGTCCGCCCTGCTGGCATCGTGGCGTGCGCCACCACCCGAGATGTCCAGGCGGCGGTCCGCTGGGCCCGCACGGTGGGGCTGCCCGCCGTGCCTCGTTCCGGGCTGGGCCACAACTACGCCGGGTACTCTGCCACCACTGGTCTGCTGCTCAACATGGCCCGGATGAAAAGCATCGTCTCCACCCCGCGGCCGGGTGCCGGCTCCCGGACCCGGACCTACGGGCGGATGAGGGTCGTTCACGGCGCGGGTACCGTCACCGTGGGAGCCGGGGTCACCAACGGCGACCTGCACCCACTGCTGGAGGACCGCGGTATTTTCGTGCCGACCGGCCGCTGCCCTACGGTCGGGGTGGCCGGACGCCAACGTCAATGCCATCGGCCAGTACTACGGCTCCCTCGAGGAGTTGCGCGAGACCCTGGCCCCGCTGCTCGCCATCGGCACGGCTGAGGAGCGCGCTCGCAACAACGCGTCCGTCCGCGAGGTCGCTCCGGGTGTGGCGAGCGTGCTGCTGAGCGCCACCACTCCGGTGCAACAGTTCGCCACCAAGTCGGCGGTTCTGACCTCACGGACGCTCCTGACCGATGACCAGATCGGTGCCGCCGCCGAACAACTGCTGGACTGGCCTGGCAGCGACAACGAGGACGGAGCCGGGTTCGCCATGTTCGCCCTCGGCAGCGAGATCAATCAAGTGCCGCCGGACGCCACGGCGTTCGTGCACCGAAATGCCGTGTTCATCCTCGCCGCCGAGACCTCCTGGGCGGATTATGATCCGCCCCGCGTCGCCGACGCGAACCTTCACTGGCTCCGTGAGTTCTACTGCGGGATTTTCGGTGACACGCCGCCCCCGCATGCGTATCAGAACTTCCCCGACCCGACCCTGAAGGACTGGCGGCGGGCCTACTACGGTGCGAACTACGACCGGCTGGTACGGGTGAATCGTAAGTACGACCCGACCAACTTCTTCAGCTATCGGCAAGGGGTCGGCACCTGACGTTCTCAAACAAACGTTGCCCTCGGCCACTGCCGCGTATTCCTGCTGGCTGAGCGGATCCTGTGTTCACTCGGCCGGGAGGGCGTGGTCCGCGTCTTGCCTCTGCACTGCCACACGCTCGCTGAGGTGGATGCGTTCCTCGCCGCCACCCAGGCCATCGTGGAGCGCGCGGCCGGATAGTCCGCGAACCGGCCTCCCCATATTTCGCCTGCGGAAGGCAGGCGTTGTCTTCCGGCGCCTTTCCGAACGCAGTCGCATCGTCGCGCAGCCTCAGGCCGGAAATAGAGTGTCGACCTCCGCTGGTTCGACCGTGCGGCCGTGAAAACCCGGTCCTGCCGTCTACGACGCGCGTGATCCGCGAGGCGCCCGGCCTGGGGTTACCCGAGTTTGTTTGTCCGCGCCCGTTCTCTAAGCTGGTGGTGATGACGATGACATACCCGAAGTCAGGCTTCAGCCACCGCAGGTGCGTGGAAGTGAGGCCTGTATGACGAGCAGCCAGACCTGGTGGAGCCGTATCGGCGGGTACGCGGCAGATATCCTGTCGGTGCTCGCCGATGAACCGGAACGGACCGTCGTGCGTTGGCGCGACCTCGAGGTAAGCGGCCGGGAATTCATTGATTCCGTTACCGGCACCTACCGCACCATGCGCGATCTCAATATCGGGCCGGGCAGTGTGGTGGGCGTTCTGGTGGAACCAAACAGTCCGGACATGCTTACCGCGCGATATGCGGCGCATCTGCTGGGGGCGGCCGCCTGCTATCTGCGCACCACGAACCCCGGCTCGAACGCCGCCGCCCTGTCCGCTGTCGATCAGCTCCAGATGCTGCAGGAAACGCACGCTGCGGTGATCTACGCAGACGACGAAAACCGCGATCGCGCAACGGAGTTGGCGCACAGCACCCAAAGCCGTATCACTGTTCTGGGGGCGGCGCCCAAGGGAGATGTGCCGGCTTCCGAGACCGTCACGCAGTGGGACCCACGGCGGCTGGCTGTCGTCAGTTACACAAGTGGCAGCACAGGGCGTCCCAAGGGAATCCGCATCTCGGGCAGGGCCTGGGAAGGCACGGTCCGTACAACGCTCGCGCCTGAAACAGAGCCGATGCACCTCCTCGTCACCACACCTCTGAGCCACACTGTCGGTCCCATGGCCGATGCCGCGCTGGCATCGCGCGGGACAGTCGTGCTCCGGGAAGAATTCTGTGCCGAGCGGTTCGTGGACGATGTCGCGAAACACGGGATAACCCGGTCATTCATGGCGACGGCACACCTCTACCGACTACACGATCACCTGGTGGATCTCGGTTCGCCGGAGCGCACCGCCGACCGCCTGGCGACGCTTCGCTGTCTGATCTACAGCGGTAGCTCCGCGGCACCCACCCGCATCGCCAGCGCCGTGCGCCTTTTCGGGCCCATCCTCTTGCAGGCGTACGGCACCTCAGAAGGCGGCCGCGTAACCGTGCTCGACCCCGGTGAACATTACGACCCCCGGCTGTCCGCGACAGTCGGACGGCCGTTTCCCGAAGTCGAGATCTCCCTGTACGACACTGAATCCGGCGAGCAGGCCGCCCCCGGCGAGACCGGGGAAGTGTGGATGCGGTCGCCGCACCTCATGGACGGCTACTGGAACGACGGCGAACTCACCGCACGAGTCCTCCAGGACGGCTGGTACGCGACCGGCGACATCGGCTACCGCGACGAACGGGGCTACCTACGCCTCCTCGGCCGAACAGCCGACGTGGTGAAGGTGAACGGCGTCAAGATCTACCTCGCCGTCGTGGAGCAGGAAATCCTTGCGATGAGCGGCGTCCGGCATGCGGCGGTGTACGGCTGGCGAGACGACGACTCCATCGAATCCCTGCACGCAGCGGTAACGTTCCAACCTGGCTCAACACTGACCGCGGACGACATCCGGGCGCACGTCAGCACATCACTGTCCCCGGTGCATGCTCCCCTGGAAATCCTCGTGCTGGACAAGCTCCCGATGAACCACTCAGGAAAAGCCGACAAGGTACTTCTCCGCAGCCAACACGGCCGTCGCGCAGCCGCCCAACACTCAACTGAACGGCCGTCAGCTCGCTGACGGAACCTTTCTGATCCCGAGAACACCAGAGTGCTGAACGGGGAACAGCGCGGTGATCACCGATCTCTCGCCCAGAGACCGATGGTCACCGCTCTGTTCTCGGTTGTCACTGCAATGCGGACACGAGCTCCCGCTTGAGGACCTTGCCGCTGGGGCCCAACGGGAGCGTGCGGGCGAATTCGACGTGGCGCGGGCACTTGTAGCGGGAGAACCGCTGCTTACCCCACTCCACGATCTCGTCGGCCAAGCCGGAGGTGGCGTCCTCCGGCCGGGTGGGTACGACGACGGCCCACACCTCCTCACCCAGCACCGGGTGCGGCACGCCGACGACGGCCACCTGCGCCACGGCCGGGTGCCCTGCGAGCACCTCCTCGATCTCCCGCGGGTAGACGTTGTAGCCCGCGCGCAGGATCAGCTCCTTCTTCCTGCCCACGACGGTGAGGTAGCCGTCGGGGTCCAGCGTGCCGAGATCACCCGTGTGGAACCACCCGTCGCTGATCACCTCGGCGGTGAGGTCCGGGCGGCCGAGATACCCCGCCATGACGGTCTCGCCGCGCACCACGATCTCGCCCACCTCGCCGACGGGCAACAGCTCGACGCTGTCGGCGTTCGGCTGCGCAATGCCCACGGTGACGCCGTCGTCGATCGGCACCCCAACCGTGCCCGGCTGGCACGGTACGCCGGGGTGGTTGTAGGTCAGACTGGTAGAGGTCTCGGTCATCCCGTAACCCTCGCACACCGGACACCCGAACACGCGTTGGATGTCGTGGAAGGTCTTGACCGGGAGCGCCGATCCACCGCTGTACACCCGGCTGAACCGTGGTACCGGCCCGCCGTCCGCCGCTGCGTCGAGCAGCTTGAGATACATCGTGGGCACACCCATGAACACCGTGCACCGGTGCTCGGCCGTCAGCGCAAGGGCTTCCTTTCCGGAGAACCTCGGCATCAAGACCATGGTGATGCCCGCGTGGAAGGCGGACAGCATGCCGCAGATCTGGCCGAAGCCGTGGGAGAGCGGCAGACCTCCGAGCAAGACGTCGTCGGCGCGGAACGCGTACGGCGTGACGACCATCGTCGTGACGTTGCGAAGGATGTTCAGGTGGGTGAGCATGACGCCCTTTGGCGCGCCCGTCGTGCCGGACGTGTAGAACACGACCGCGATGTCATCCCGTTGGCGCGCAACGAACTTGTCGACCGGCGTGGTGTGCGCCGCGCTCCCCTCCAGGTCGACGACGGTCAGCAAACTCGTACCGAGCGGCTCCGCCGCTTCCCTCGCTGTGCTGCGGAAGGAGTCCGCGCACACCAGGAAGCGGACGTCGGCGTCGGTCAGCACATGTGCGATCTCGGACACAGACGACGTGCCGTTCAACGGAACGGCGACCGCACCCGCCGCCAGCACGCCGAAGTACACGAGCGGGAACTGCTCGTTGTCGACCAACAACATGGCGACCGCGTCCCCCGGCCGCACCCCGTTGGCACGCAGCACGGCGGCGTAGCGGCGTGCCCGCTCCCACAACCACCCGTAGGTGAAGTGTTCGTCCTGGCAGATCAGGGCGGAGTGGTCTGGCCGCCGTGCCGCCGTGTCGGCGAGCAGGGCGGCGAGCGAACCAGTCACCGCTGCGCGTGCTGGGCTCGCACGGTCGAGATGCCCACTTCCTGCCACACATCCAGCAGCGCGTCGGCGAACTTCTCCACGTCCGCTGTCTGGTGCGCGGCGGACGGAGCGATCCGCAGCACCTCTTCCCCCGTCCTGACACTCGGCGCGTTGACTGGCTGCACGTAGATGCCGTGCCGTTCGATCAACAGCTTCGACGCCAGCTTGCACATCGCGTCGTCCCCGACGAACGCGGATACGATGTGTGAGTCCTGGGAGATGTAGGGGATGTTCGCCTGCGTCAGCAGGCGCTTCAGCAGGTCGGCGTTATGCGCCAGCCGTTCCCGCTCGACACCCGACCGCCGCAGATGGCGAATGGACGCCAGCGCCGCCGCGGTCGTCGCAGGCGGCATCGACGTGGTGAAGACGAAGCCGCGGGAGAGCATCCGGACCGCATCGATCATCGCGGCGGGTCCGGCGATGTAGCCGCCTACCGTGCCGACCCCCTTGGCGAGCGTGCCCATGATGACCGTGAACTCGTCGGCGATCCCCTCGCGTGCCGCGATCCCGGCGCCTTCCGGCCCGTATATGCCGACCGCGTGAACTTCGTCCAGGAACGTGCTCGCGCCGTACTTCTTCGCGACGTCGGCGAACTCGGCGAGCGGAGCGATGTCACCGTTCATGGAGTGCACCGACTCCAGCACGATGAGCTTGGGCTGCTCGGGATCGGCCGATTCCAGCAACTCCTCGAGGTGCGCTGCGTCGTTGTGGCGGAAGATGTGCTTCTGCGCCCCGCTCCGCCGCAACCCGTCGATGATTGACGCGTGGTTCAGCTCGTCCGAGAACACCGCTGTGCCCTTCGGGTAGCCCGCCAGTACGGTCAGCGCCCCGTCATTCGCCGCGAAGCCGGATGTGAACAGCAGAGCGGCTTCCTTGCCGTGGAAGTCGGCCAGCTCCTTCTCCAGTTCGACGTGGTACGGATTCGTGCCTCCGATGTTCCGCGAGCCACCGGATCCCACACCATGCGCGTCGATGGCGGTGTGTGCCGCCTCAAGGAGCACGGGGTGCTGGCCCATGCCGAGATAATCGTTGCTGCACCATACGCTGACCTCGGCCTCGTGGTCGCCGCGGTTCGCGATCGCGCTGGGGAAACGGCCGGCCTGCCGGCCGATCTCCACGAACTCCCGCTTGTACTCGAGGTGATCCGCGGAGTCCTTTGTGTCAATGTAGTAATTCAGGTGACGCGACATAATAAATTCCTTGCACGCTCCAGTGTCCATTCGGATATGACGGCGGTCCGCGGGGCGAGTCAGCTCTGCGGCAGTACCTTGTCGAGCTTTCCCGTGTCCTTGGGGGGAAGCTCGTCCAGCACGACGACGTGGTGGGGAAGATGCGCGGGCGACGGTGGCTAGCGGACCCGTATCCGAATGTCGTCGGTTGTCAAGATCGTACAGGACCACCAGGCTACTCGTCGTCGTGGCGTCACTTTTGTGCACTCTTCCCGCTATTGGGAAACCGGGCTGCACCGGTTTCATCTTTCCTCACCCATCATTCGGGCAGCAGAATAGGGGGATAACCCCAACGGACCCCAGACTGTGGACCCCTACCGACAGCTGTCGCGGCCCACTGCTGGAAGCGCGTCAGTTCACCGACGCGGTATCCACGGTGTGAATGCCGAGATTCGCCCCGGAGGGTGCTGCCTGCCATCGCCCCCTCGACGGCGACTTGCGCGCTGGTGCTGCCTGCACCGGCATGAGGGATGGGCGCACACCGAAGGCAACGCTCGATCGGTGCGCCTCGGCCAGGTCGAGACCGGGCGGGTCATTCCCGCCGAGCTGCCCACGTCACGTCGCCTTTCAGACGCATGTCTATGATCGCAATCCTTAACGATCCGTTGGAGATAGCCGGGGCGGCGTGAGCGAGAGGTACGGCACCATGGTGGACCGCGACGTCCTGGTTCTCGACGATCCGGTGGGTCAGTCGCTCGGCGGTCACCACGCGCACCTCGCCCGCCGGTCCGGCGGGGCTGCCACCTACCTGCCGGGAGTCGCGACCTTCTCCGCGGTGTCCGCCGATCCGGGCGGGGCGGAATGGGCCGACCTGGCCGGGCTGCTCGGTCCGGGCGAATTCGCCGACATGTTCAGCTGTCCGGCCACTCCGCCGCCGGGCTGGGAGCCGGTCTTCCGTCTCGAGGGCCGTCAGATGATCTGGCCCGGCGTGGGTCGGCCGGATCACTCCGACGCGGAGACAGGGACCGATACCGGTGTGGTCGAACTGGGCGCGGACAGTGTGGCCGAGATGCTCGACCTCGTTGCGCGGACCGAGCCGGGGCCGTTCTGGCCGCGCACCCATGAACTCGGCACCTACCTCGGTATCCGCGAAAACGGCACGTTGGTGGCGATGGCGGGAGAGCGGTTGCGGCCTCCGGGGTGGACCGAAATCAGCGCCGTCTGCACCGCTCCCGAGGCGCGCGGGCGCGGCCACGCGGCACGTCTGGTCAGTGCGCTCGTCGCGCGGATCGTGGCCCGCGACGAACGTCCCTTCCTCCACGTGGCCGAGACGAACACCGGCGCGATAGCCCTGTACGAGCGGCTCGGCTTCACCACCCGCAAGCAGGTGACTTTTCGAGGGTTCCGCACACCGTGACGGCTCGCGGCGTCGTGGACCGCCGGGCCGACGACGCGAGATCGAAATGATGGCCCATGGCGTGGGTCTCTAACGGCCTGGGGTGGCGAGGGTGATGCCGCGGCTGTTCGGGGCGCCGGGCGCCGCCAGTACGGCCTGTGCCGCTCGCTCTCCTGCCGCGAGGGCGCCTTCGATGTGCCCGGCGTGGTCGGCCGCCGTCTCGGCCGACGCCCAGTGCAGTCGGCCGTCCAGCGCCGAGCCGCTGGTAGAGGGGATGGCCGAAGAGCGAGTAGTCGGCCAGCTGCCGCACGGTGGACGGCGACGTCCACTGCTCGGTACTCCAGTTCCGCACGTGCAGGACGTCGGGGGTGGCCGCGGCCGGACCGAAGAGCCGCCCCAACTGTGTGGTGACGGCCTTGTCGAATCCCGCTCGGACCCTGCGCGCGTGCGCGAATCCGAAGAGTGCGGCGGGTTGGCCGTCGGGCCCAGCCATGTCGTGGATCTCTTGCAGCGGGCCGGTCCTGCTGAAGGCCGCACCGGCCAGCCCCTCCTCCCGCCAGAACGCTGCCGGGTACTGGGCGACGACCTTGGCGACGGCCCCCATCCAGACCGGGGTGGCCCCGGGCGACTCGCACCAGGTCGGCGGGCAGCGCGTCGCCGAAGTCGACGCGCTCCAGTGCCAGGGCCGGTGGGACGCCTCGACGGGTTCAACGCCTTCCACCCCTCGGCCGCACCGGCACCGCCGATGACATCGCGGCCACGGTGGCTTTCCTGCTGTCGGACCAGACCGACTGGGTCACCGGCGCGGTCTGGGACGTCGACGGCGGCGTCATGGCCGGCCGCAACTGACCGCCCTCGCGCCCACCCATGCACAGGCCTCGGGCGATGGCGCCCGGGGCCCGCTTGACCGCGCAAGCCGAGGGCGCGACGCAGGAGGAACCGGCGGAGACCGCCACGCACGGGATCGGGTTACGCGCCGAGTGCGGCGCGGATGGCCTTGACCTTTTCCTCGGTGAACACGCCGCTGTCGAGGAGCGAGAGGACGGACAGCACGCCGCCACTGGAGCCCCAGCTGCCCTCGTCGATGACACGGAAGTTGACCCACCAGGTCGGCGACGGCTTTGGCAGGCCACAGGCGTCGGCCATCGCCGCCAGGGCGCGCTCGATGACGGCGGTCCTGACCTCCTGTCGCCAGTCTCCGTCCATGACCGCCACGTCGATCACCATGACGTCGGCGTCCGGCCCGATGTCCGCGAGGAGCCGTCCGCCGATGGCCATCATGTCGGGCTCGCGCTCGACGAAATGCACCTGGAACCCAACCCGCGCGGGCGGAGCGAACTGCCCCACCTCGGGCACGAGGACCGCGTCCGTCAGCGTCTCGGCCAGCTGACGGCGCTGTTCCTGGGTCAGGCGC
Organism: Streptomyces sp. NPDC041200; assembly: GCF_055591805.1. NCBI lineage: Bacteria > Bacillati > Actinomycetota > Actinomycetes > Kitasatosporales > Streptomycetaceae > Streptomyces > Streptomyces sp. NPDC041200. The sequence continues at coordinate 205,528 of NZ_JBVIZF010000008.1, forward strand.
CCCGTCGGGGTGTTCACAGTGATGATCGTCATTACCTCGTCCTATGACAGTCGTTATAGGCGGCGTCAGGGTACACCCGTATATAACGACTGTCATATCGTCAGGGTGTGGGGCGGTCCGCCATCGACTCGTTCTGAAACGTCAGTTGCTCCGGCGATAGCCTCCGCCGTGCGCCGCCTTCAGGCCCCGGGTGGGGTGTTCCAAGCGACGCGGAAGCCGGTGTTCCCACTGGAGCTGTCGGGGCTGTTGCTGGTGCGGGCGGCTACTCGGTAGCGGTTGCAGTAGGAGTCGTGGCACAGGTACGAGCTGCCGCGCAGGACCCGCGTGGCGTCATGGCGCGGCCCGGCTGGGTTGGCACAGGAGCCCTCTGTCCGGGAGGGGGTGGCCCACCGCCCTGCCAGATGTTGCAGCGGTGTTCGCCGCCGGGGGTGAGTTCATCGCCCCAGGCGAAGCGTTTGCCCTTACGACCAGCCGAACTGTTCGGCCTCGGTGCGGTACCCGGTCGCTTCGACGAAGGCGGCGAAGCGCTCGTTGGTCACGCAGTGGGCGTCGATGGCGAAAGGGGCCACGCTGACCTCGCGTACCGGCCCCTCGCCGTCGCCGGGATTGACGTCGGCGTCCTCGCTGCCCATGAGGAAGGTTCCGCCGGGGAGTCGTATGGCGGAGGCGTGGGCGCTATCACCGTTCCCTTCGGGCGGCGACGCGGAGACAGAGGTGGAGACGGCGGCAGGGCCGCCGGGGCGGCCGGGCGGGCAGCAGTGCGGGGACATGTGCGGCAATCTCCGTTCGGTGAGGGTGGATGGCGAGGTTGTGCCGAGCGCATGGGCGGCCGATGTCAGTGGGTGAGCAGCGCCGCCTGCGCGGTGAGCAGGAGGCCGGCGGCCGTGGCGCAGAACGCCACGGCCCGCAGCCGGTGCCGGCCGACGCCGGATGACCTGGTGGTCAGGGCCGCCGTCGCCGTGAGGCAGGCGCCCGCCGTGGTGACCAGCGGGGCATCGTGTGTCAGCCCGAAGCGCAGCGTCAGCGCCGCGGCCACCAGTGCTCAGAGCGCCGTGCGGCGACGGGCGAGTGCGGTCCGCTCCGCTTGAAGGCCGGGGTCGCGCGGGACTGCGGAGGGCGGGGGTGTTCCGGAGGGGTGCCAGGTGGTCACCGTACTCTCCAGACCAGCAGCAGCACGGCGATGCCCGCCAGGGACGTCCCCCAGGCCAGTGCGGTCAGCAGCCGGGTCATCGGGAGCGGGTGGTTGTGCCGCATCGCGCGCTGGACCCGCAGCCAGCGTCCGTAGGACGAGGCGCACAGCGCTGTCCCGGTCACGGCCAGCAGGGCCCCGAGCGCCGCGCCTGCTTCGCTGTGCCCGAGTGGCTGGACGAACTGCGCGACGGCGACGGCGCCGGCCAGCAGGGCCAGACCGGTTCTGATCCATGCGAGGAACGTGCGCTCGTTGGCCAAGGAGAAGCGGTAGTCCGGCTCCTCGCCCTCCTCGTACCAGGGTATGGCGGCGCCGCTTCGCGGTTCGCGCGGTCCGCTGCGTCTCATGCTCGTTTCCTCCCTGTGTCCGCGCTCCGGCCAGGCAGGAGGGTCTGCGCACACCGAGGGAGCGCACCGGGAGAGGGGGCGATGGGGCGCCTGGCCCCGGGCGTGGCGCCTGGTGCGCCGCTCTTTCCGGCCTGTCCGAACCAGGTCACCGAACTCGTCTATATCGCCGCCTTCGCCCTGGAACCCGGCACCTCGATGATGGAATGGATGGGCGGCGACTTCCCGCCCACGTGGAGCCACTCTCCCGACGGGCTCGCCGTGAAGGCGGGAGACGCGGAGGAGTCCATCTTCAGCGGGGTCGACCCGGCTCTGCCGCCCGCCGTCCAGGAGCAGTGGGCTGCGCGTGCCGCCCGCAGTCTGCGCGTCCCCTCAGGACACTCACCGCACCTGTCCCACCCCGAGGAGGTGCGACCGTCCTCGCGGAAGCTGTCGCACGGGCTTCATCGACAGGTGGCCGACCAGCCGGTTGTCCGGCGCCGGCGGTCTCGCCCGCCTGCGGCGCGGCGTGAGCGAGGCGGAGTTCCGCACCCGGCTGCGGCGGCCAGTACCTGCTGCTGGAATTCCTGGACTTCGAGGGTGAGCCTGCTACCGGTGCTGGGGTGGCTCGCGGGCTGGGGAGGGAGGGGGGGAGCCGCAGCGGCGGTTGGCACATCCACGCTCGGTGGGGGAGCGCATGGTGATATGGGTTCACTCAGCGGAAGGGAAGCTCACGTGATCGAGAAGATGCCCGAGACGGCCCGCCTGCTCCAGATGAGTGCACACCCCGAAGGAGGTTGGTACAAGGAAACCTGGCGCAGTGCCACTGAGGTGCAGCCGGAGGGCTACCCGGGGCGGAGGTCCATCTGCTCAGCCATCTACTTTCTCTTGCCTCCGGACGATGAATCCCGCTGGCACACCGTACGTTCGCCGGAACTGTGGTTGTGGCACCGTGGTGGCCCCTTGCTGCTCTTGCTGGGCGGTTCCGGGGAGAAGCCAAAAGAGGACCCGGTAGAAGTCATGCTCGGCCCCGACCTCGCGAGCGGACAACGGCCGCAGGCTCTCGTGCCGGCTGGCCACTGGCAGGCTGCTCGACCGGCTGGTGATGAAGAGGTGCTGGTGAGTTGTGTGGTCGCGCCCGGATTTTCTTTTGACGACTTCCAACTACTGCCAGGCGACTACTGACCTTCACAAGGGGCGCCTTGCCGCGACCGGTTGTTGGTTAGGATGACGCGTGAGGCTGGTCCTGATGCCCTTGGCCAGGGCGATGGGTGGCCGCGGGGCGGCTTGAGGGTGGGTCGAACACGACGGGGGGCTCGCGTTGGTCACTACCGCAGGTCGACCGGACGCGGTGGGCGTGTGACCGGCCAACCGCCGCCCGCGGTGCCCCCCTCGCCGCGCGGGTGGCTCGGGCTGATCGCGGCCTTCGCCGCGCTGGTGGTCGTCGTGCTCGGGGTCATGTACGCAGGCCACAGCCAGCCCGGCACGGTGGACGGGTGGATCCAGCCGGTGGTGGACGGTGTGGGGCCGCCGTGGCGGCACGTCGCTCTGGGCACGGACTTCCTGGGGGAGCCCGTCGGAGCGGCGACGCTGGTCGTGGCCGCCGTGACGGGCTGCCTGCTGCTTCGGTGTCCTCGTGCGGCGGTGCTCGTCGTTGCCGGTACCGGCATGACCGTGGGGACAGCGACACTGCTCAAGCACCTGGTGGGACGCACCATCCACGGTGACGGCAACCTGTCCTACCCGAGCGGGCACACCGCCTTCCTCACCGCGTTCGTCCTCGTGGTGGCGCTGCTCGCGGCCGGTCGGCTCGGCCTCGGCAGGACGGCCACCACGTCAATCGTGCTCGCCGCGGCGCTGGTTGCCGGTGCCGCGATGGGCTGGGCGCAGGTCGCCCTGGGCGCGCACTACCCGACCGACGTCCTCGGCGGCTGGTGCACCGCGCTGACGGTGATACCGCCGACCGCGTGGCTGGTCGACCGGCTGGCCGACCGGATGGCCGACGCCGGTCGGCGGGAGCGCTGACACTACGTCACGCCAAGCGGCGGAATACGGGCTTCACCGGTCGCCCGGCCATCCAGGGCGTGGGGTCACCGGCGTCCAGTGCCTTCCGGTACACCGCACACGCCTGGGCCACCACATCGACGGTGTGATCGATGTCGGTGTCGCTGAGCGCGCTGCTCACCACGAACGACGGTGCCAGTACCCCGCCCGCGAGGAGTCGGCGCAGGAACAGGGTGCGGTACCGCTGCGACGGCTGCCGGTTCTCGTCGAGGGTGGCGAAGACCAGGTTGCTGGCCCGGCCCCGGACGACGACGTGGTCGCCGACGCCCATGCTGGCCGCGACGTCGCGGACACCGGCGGCCAGCCGCTCGCCGAGGGCGTGCAGCCGCGCGGTGACGCCCTCTTCGACGTAGGTGGTCTGCACGGCCATCGCGGCGGCCAGCGAGTGCGTTTCCGCACCGTGCGTGGTGGACAGCAGGAACACCCGGTCGCCGGAGTGACGCAGCCCGCCCCGCTCCATCAGTTCGCGGCGCCCGGCCAGCGCGGAGACGGCGAATCCGTTGCCCAGCGCCTTGCCGAAGGTGGAGAGGTCGGGGACGACGCCGTACAGGCCCTGGGCGCCCGCCTCGGACCAGCGCAGGCCGGTGATCATCTCATCGAAGATCAGTACGCAGCCATACCGGTCGGCCAGCTCGCGCAGCCCGGCGAGGTACCCGGGCGGGGGTTCCGTGTGGCCGGCGGGTTCGAGGATCAGACAGGCGATCTCGTCCTCGTACCGGGTCAGCAGCTCCTCCGTGGCGGCCAGGTCCCCGTAAGGGAACGCCACGGTCAGCTCGGTGGTCGCCGCCGGAATTCCGGCGGACATCGGCGTGGTGCCGATGAACCAGTCGTCGACGGAGAAGAACGGATGGTCCCCGCAGATGGCCACCCGCGGCCGCCCGGTGACGGCACGGGCGAGGCGCACCGCGGCGGTGGTGACGTCGGAGCCGTTCTTCGCGAACTTCACCATCTCGGCCGTCGGTACGGTGGCCAGGAAGCGTTCCGCGGCCTCGACCTCCACGATGGACGGCCTGACGAAGTTGCTGCCGCGGTCCAGTTCCCGTCGCACCGCCTCGGTCACGCGGGGGTGGGCGTGGCCGAGGCTGACCGACCGCAGGCCGGAGCCGTACTCGACGTAGCGGTTGCCGTCGACGTCCCACACGTGGGCGCCCCGGCCGTGGCTGATCACGGGGGCCAGGTTCTCGGGGTACTGGTCGTCGCCCTTGGCGTACGTGTGCGCGCCTCCGGGGATCATGGCGTGCAGCCGCTCGTTCGCCAGCCGTGACCGGGGCAGGAGGAACTCTTCGGTGTCCACGCCGGCGTCAGCTCTCCTTCTGCTTCAGGACCTCGGCGAGGCTCGCCGCCTCCCGGTCCCGCTGGGACATCGATGTGGGCGGCAGCGGCCAGGGGATGGCCAGCTCCGGGTCGTCGAAGGCGATCGTCACGTCCTCGGCCGGATCGTGCGGGCGGTCGATCCGGTACGAGATGTCGGCGGTCTCGGTCAGCGCCTGGAAGCCGTGCGCGCACCCCGCCGGGATGTACAGGGTCACCTGCGTCTCGCCGGACAGGTCGAAGAAGGCCACGTTGCGGTAGGTCGGCGCGTCGGGCCGCAGGTCCACGACGACGTCGAAGATCCTCCCGTACGAGCACCGCACCAGCTTGGCCTCGCCCGCGCCGGAGCGCAGGTGCAGGCCGCGCAGCACGCCCCGGACCGAGCGGGACAGGCTGTCCTGGACGAAGGCGTCCGGGTCGAGGCCCACCGAGCGGACCACGTCGGCGTCGAAGGTGCGGCAGAAGAAGCCGCGTTCGTCGGCGTACGGCGTCGGCTCGAACAGGAACGCCCCGGCGATCTCCGGGACGTCTGTCGCTTTCATTCCGGTCATGGAGCCTCCCGCAAGGCGTGGGTGTGGTCGGTCGTCGGGAACAGGGCCGCGGTCAAGGCGGCGAACTGGTCCTCAAGTTGCCGGGCGGCGGCCAGGTTCCGCTCGGCGAGGGTCCGCCGCAGCTCCGCCGAGCGCTGCTCCAGCGCCCGGAACTGCTCGAGGAGCCGGTCGGCGTCGACCTCGCGAGCCGGGTGGCAGTACGCGGCAAGGCCCATCCGGTCCATGAGCGCGTCGCTCTTCGCCGCATAGCTGAGTGCGAGCGCCGGTGTCCCGGCCTTCAGCGCGCAGACCAGGTTGTGGTACCGGGTCGCCACCACGAAGTCGGCGGCCGCCGTCTCCTTCATCAGGTCGGCGAGCGAGGTCGCGTCCGCAGCGGTGACCAGCGGTGAGTCCACCGCGTCGAGGATCGCGGCGACCACCGGCGCGTCGCATGCGTCGCCGGTGAGCAGCCGGACCGGTCTGCCGTCCTCGACCAGCGCGCGGACGAACCGGGTTGTCCCGTCGAGGTAGCGCCGGTGGATCTCCTCGGCCCGGGCGCGGTCGTCGTTGCCGCCGTGGAAGTCCATGACGCCGACGCAGACCGGACCCGGCGGCCCCGAGGGCGTGCTCGTCGGTGGTGTCGGCAGGGCGAACGCGAGGTCCGGGTAGACCTCGTCGCGCGCGGTGTCCACGCCCATCGCCCGCATCGCGTCGCGGGACTGGGTGTCCCGGTACGACCGGTACGAGGCGAGCCGCGCCGACCAGCGCACCAGGGCCCGGGTCGGCTGGTTGCCGATGGCGGCGGCGCCCACGCTGACCAGCGCGACCCGGGTGCCGGACAGTCGGCCGCTCGCGCAGAGCAGGAACAGCGAGTACGGGAAGCCCCACGGCCGCAGCGGCAGCGTGGCCTCCAGGACGCCCATGCCCGGCACGATCACCACGTCGTGCCGCCGCACCCAGGCGGCGGTGCGGGCGGCGTCGAGGAGTTTGCCCAGGCCCTTGGCCGCGATCGCGCCCGCACGCGACGCGGTCCGGTACTCCCCGCGGTTCCAGTGCAGCCGCGTCGCGGGGATCCCGTACCGGGCCGTGACGACCTCGGGTCCGCCGCACAGCGCGTCCACGACCGCCTCCGGGTGCTCGGCGCGGAGGTAGCCGAGCACGGCTTCGAGCGACCCGTCGTTGCCGAGGTTGCCGGAGCCGAGCAGGCCGAACACTCCGACGCGCACCGGAGTTTCGTATCCGGACGTCATGTCTGCCGTCCCTCTCGGCCTGCGACGAGGGCGTCGACGGAGACGGTGAGCTTGGCCGGGTCGATCGGGGCGCGGTCCTCGACCCGTTCACCGGCGCCCGGCCGGGCCCGGCTGGTCATCCAGGCGGCCAGGTGGCGGTAGCACGCGCGCCGGTCGGCCGAGGACAACGGAGCACGCCGGATCGCCGCGACGAAACCCCAGACGTACTCGGCGAGCAGCCGCGGCGTCGGGTGCAGCAGGCCTGCCCGGCGCGGGTCGAGGTTGACGCACCGGGAGCGCTTCGACGGGTTCGCCCGCTCGGCGCGGGTGGGGTGGTCGCGGCGGAAGTACAGCAGCTCGGGTACCTGGTGGAAGGGCCCGTGCAGGCCGATCTCGGCGACGAACGCGCGGTCCGCGTGGTGGTAGCTGTCGTGCGGCTTCACCCGGCGCAGCACGTCGGCCCGCATCACCCCGTAGAAGTCGTCGCCGCCGGGTTCGAACAGCATGCTGCGGAAGCGCTCGGGCGCGTGCGGCGAGCCGGTGGCGAGCCCGTACTCGTACGGCACCTTCACCTTGCCGTCACCGTCGATGACCGCCTGGTCGGCGTGCGCGAGGATCACCTCCGGCCGCTCGTCCAGCGCCTCCACGCAAGCCCGCAGCAGGTCCCGGGCGTACAGGTCGTCGTGCGAGGCCCACTTGAACAGTTCGCCGCGGCACTGGGTGAACACATAGTTGTGGTTCGGCGCGGCGCCGATGTTCCGGGGCAGCCGGATGTACCGGATGCGCGAGTCCCGCGCGGCGTAGTCGCGGCAGATGTCCTGGGTTCCGTCGGCCGAGGCGTTGTCGGAGATGACCAGCTCGAAGTCCTCGTAGGTCTGGCCGAGCAGGGCGTCGAGCGATTCGGCGAGGTACTCCTCGCCGTTGTACACGGGCAGGCCGATGCTCAGCCGGGGGCGGGCGGTCATGGCGTCCTCACTTCGGGGATGGGGTTCTGGTGGCGCTCGCGCAGGGCGGAACACAGCTGCAGCCACCACACGGCCGAACCGCAGACGGTCGCGGCGGCGACGCCCCAGGCCGAGCCGACCGTGCCGGCCGCGGCGGCGCCGCCGAGCCCGCCGATGACGTAGCAGGCCGAGGCGATCAGTTGGCTGCGCAGGCTGCGCCGGGCCGCGCCGAGCGCGCGCAGTCCGGCCGCCGCGCCGGTGCCGAGCCCGGCGCCCGCGACGCCGAGCGTGACCGGCACGATGAGCTGCGAGGCGGAGTTCCAGACGCCGCCGAGCACGAACTCGCCGAGCTGGTCCGGCACCAGCAGCAGCGCCCCGCCCCAGAACAGCGCGGCGGCGGCCTGCCCGCCGCCCAGCAGAAGGCAGAACGCGCCCAGGCGGTGCGGGGCCCGCCGCAGCACCCGTGCCGCCTCCGCGACGGTGACCAGGGACAGGCCCATCAGCACCGCCATGAACGGGCCGAGCAGGAGTTCGGCGCCCCGGATCACCCCCACCGCGCCGACCCCGGCGATCGCGCCGAGCCCGTACGCCCGCAGCTGGCTCGCGCCGCTGTTGGTGACGTTCTCGGCCAGGTACCGGTAGCCGAGGTCGCGGTGCTCGCGAAGCCACTCGCGCGCTCCGGCCGTCCGGGGCCGGATGCCGGACTGGAAACAGCCGTACGCCGCGGCGACGGCGGCGGACGCGCCCCAGGCGAGCACGAAGGCTTCCACGCTGTCCACGCGGGCCGCCACCACCATGGCCGGGACGAGCGCGGCGCCCCACACGAGGTCGTTGACGAACGCCTTCCGCCCGGTCCCGGCGGCGAAGAACGCGAAGCGCCACGCGTCCTGCAGCAGCAGACCCGGCAGTACGACGCCGAGGCAGGCGAACGCGGACCCCAAGCGGCCGCCCAGGGCGAGCCCGGTTACCAGGGACACCGCGCCGAGGGCGGCACCGACGCCGAGCGCGGTACCCGACGACCGGGCCACCGCCGCGCGCCAGGACGCGGTCGGCACGCCGCTGAAGCGCACCACGAGCGGGTCGGTGGCCAGGCCGCGGGAGACGTTGAGCACCACGCCGTAGGTCACCCAGGCGAGGCTGAACACGCCGAACGCGGTCACCCCCAGCGAGCGGGCCACATAGATGCCCACCGCGAAGTTGGACATGCTGGAGGCCGCCTGGTCGGCCAGTCCCCAGGACAGCCGGCCGGCGAGGGCCCGCTTGGCGGATCCGGCCGGTGGCGCCGTTGTCCGCGGATTCTCCTCCTCGGTGGTCATCGGCGTCATGCCTTGATCAGCCCGGCGCCGTGCAGAGCGCCGGCCGCGACGGCGACGGTGTCGAACGGCAGCCCGGACCGCTCGGCGACGTCCAGCAGACTGTGCTCGCCGTCGGAGAGGCTGAGCACCCAGAGCATGGCCATCTGGGCCTGCTTGGTGTCGCTGCGGCCGCCGAGCGCGTCGTACAAACCGCGTCGGCCCAGCTGTGGTTCGCCGTACGGGCTGAGGTTGACGTACCGCCGGTTTCGGTCGAGGACGGCGAACGCCTCACGGCACACGGAGAGGGTGTCCGCCATCGCCTCCGGGGAGACGAAGTCCGGGTTGTCCGCCGAGGTGTGGTATTCGGGGTAACCGGCGTACGGGGTCCGGCTGAGCGAGCCCACGCCGAGGTTGAACCCGGGCGAGCAGAACTGCCGCTCGTCGTAGCCGTACGGAGTGAACTCGGTGACGTGGTGCGGGCGTTCGGACGCGTCCAGCACATGCCGCATCACCCGGTCGATCTCCGCGTCACCGCGCCTGCTCTGCTTGTACGTCAGCTGGCCCCGGTCTCCGGCGCAGGCCAGCACCAAGCCGTGCTTGACCCTTCCCCCAGCTCTCGGCTCCGCTCGAGCGGGGGATGCCCCATTGACGCGCTCCGCGTTGCGGGCCAGCCAGGTGATCGCCCCGATGGTGCCGGGCGCGAAGATGAACCGGTAGGTGTAGTACGGCGTCTGTTCCGCCAGCGCCCGGGCCAGGAACGTCGCCACCGCGATGCCGGCCAGGTTGTCGTTGGCCAGCGACGGGTGGCAGACGTGGCAGGAGACGATCACCTCGTCGGGGACCTGGCCGGGGACCACGTGCTCGGCGTAGGTGAGGTGACCGTCGGCGAGGGTGGAGTCGACGCACACCTCGTACTCGCCGTCCGGCAGCGCGTCCAGGGTCTCCTGGGCCAGGCAGAACCCCCACTCCGGCTTGTAGTAGCTGGTGCGGTACGGCACCCACGTCGGGTGGTCCGGCAGGGTGTGCAGGTGTGCGCGCAGCTCGGCCAGCGGCATGGTGGCCGACACGGGCACGCTGTAGCCGAGCACGTGCAGGCTGGACGCGGCGAAGTCGACGACCCGGTTGCCCGCGCTGTCGGCGATGTACGCGTCCCGGATGTTCCACTCCTGCGGCACCGTCCAGTCGAGTACCTGCGTCCCGGTCGGTACCTCGTGCACCTCCAGCGGGACGTACTCGCCGACGATCTCCAGGGTGGCGCGCACACCGTCGCCGGTGATGCTCCGGCACAGCGGGTACAGCCGCTCCACCAGCGCGTGCATCGCTTCGCCGACCTCGGTCACCGGCGCCACCGGAGGGTGTCGTCGACGGCACCGGCGTCGGACGCGGCGCGCAGTACGGCGAGCCTGGTGAAGCGCTGCTCGAAGTCCTCCCGGGTGAGCCCGAACATCCGGTAGGCGTCGGCGAGTTCGAGCGCGCCCCGCTTGACCGTCCACTCGCAGTCGAAGCCGGGTACCGCCGCGCGGAACCGGGAGAAGTCCACCCGGTACGACCGCGGGTCCGCCCCGTTCTCCCCGGTGATCACCACCTTCGCGCCGGACACCGCCTCGGCGACCTGCTCGGCGATCTCGGCGACCGTGACGTTGTTGGTCTCGCTGCCGATGTTGAACGCCCGGTCGTGCACCGCTTCGCGCGGTGCGGTCAGCGCGGCCGTGAAGGCCCGCGCGATGTCGGCCGCGTGCACCAGCGGGCGCCAGGGGGTGCCGTCGGAGAGCACGAGGACCTCGCCGGACAGGAGCGCGTGGCCCACCAGGTTGTTCAGCACGATGTCGGCGCGCAGCCGGGGCGAGTAGCCGAACGCGGTGGCGTTGCGCATGTACACCGGGCTGAAGTCGCCGTCGGCCAGCGCGTGCAGGTCGTCCTCCACCCGCACCTTGGACTCCGCGTACGGCGTCACCGGGCGCAGCGGGGCGTCCTCGGCCACGAGGTCGTCGCCGCCCGAGGCGCCGTAGACCGAGCAGGTGGACGCGTACAGGAAGCGCCGCACTCCGGCGTCGCGGGCCAGTCGGGCCAGGCGTACGGACGCGTGGTGGTTGATGTCGTAGGTGAGCTGCGGCGCCAGCGATCCCAGCGGGTCGTTGGAGAGCGCGGCCAGGTGGATCACGGCGTCGATACCGGTCAGGTGGTCGGCCGTGACGTCCCGCAGGTCCACCCGCGGTCCCGGCGGGTCCGCGGGCCGCGGGCCGAGGACGCAGTCGGCGAACAGGCCGGAGTCCAGGCCGACGACTTCGTGTCCGGCGGCCGTGAGCACCGGGGCCATCACGGTGCCCAGGTAGCCCTGGTGTCCGGTGAGCAGTACGCGCAAGGTTCAATCCCCCAAGGTGAGCGTGAGTTTGGTGACGGCGAACGCCTCGGCGTAGCGCGCGTGGCATTCGATGCCGCGGATCCGGGCGAGGCCGAGGAAGGCCTCGCGGTCGTACCAGGGCCGGTGCCGCTGCGAGGGGTAGTGCTCCTGCAGCAGCCGCACCTTCTGTTCGGCGATCTCCGGCGCCAGCGGCTGGTACGCCGCGAGGCGGCCGAGATCGCCGTCCCACTTGACGATCTCGTAGCCGAGGACCAGGTGGTCGCGGAACGCGGTGGGGATCAGCCGTGCCAGGCCGCGGTGATCCTGGTGCGCGTCGTCGGTACGCGGGGCCAGGATCAGATCCGGCTCGGTCCGTCCGCGCAGTTCCTCGACCGCGGCCTTGGCCTCGTCCCAGTGCACGGGCATCCGGCCGTCCGGCAGCTTGAGCACGGTCAGCCGCAGGTCGGCGCCCGGGCAGAAGGCGGTGAGCGCGGCCTGTTCCTCCGCCTCGCGCTCGCTGCCGCCGCCGGAGAGCACCAGCGCGTCGACCCGGATACCGGGCCGCGCGAGGCACATCGTCAGCAGCGTGCCACCGGCGCCGATGGCGATGTCGTCACAGTGGGCGCCCACCGCGACGATCCGGTTCAGGGGCCCGGCGCCGAGCCGGATCACGCGCTCACCCCGGCGTTGTCCCGTTCCCACACGGCCCACGGGCGGTCGCCCCGCGCGTACGCGTCGTCGAGCGCGGCCCGCTCCTTCACGGTGTCGGTCGGCTTCCAGAAGCCGCGGTGCTGGTGCGCCATGAGCCTTCCGCGCTTGGCCAGCTGGGTGCACCCATCGGCGACCAGGTCCCCGTTCTCCGGTATGTGGTCGAACACTTCCTGGCGGAGTACGAAGTAGCCGCCGTTCTCCCACAGCGGCAGGTCGCTCACGGCGGTGATGCCACCCACCAGACCGTCCTCGCCCAGGTCCACGCAGTGGAACGAGGACTGCGGCGGCACCACCATCATCGACGCACCGGCGTCGCGCCGGGCGAACCGGTCGATCATCTCGTCCAGCGGGGCGTCGGTGAGCACGTCGGCGTAGTTGGCGAGGAACATCTCGTCGCCGTCCAAGTGGTGCCGCACCCGGCGCAGCCGCTCCCCGATCGGTGACTCGATGCCGGTCTGCGCGAACGTGATGGTCCAGTCGGCTATGTCGGTGGACAGCAGCTCGGTCCGCCCGCCGCGCAGCACGAAGTCGTTGGACGTCGTCTCCTCGTAGGTGAGGAAGAAGTTCTTGATGTGGTGCGCCCCGTAGCCGAGGCACAGGATGAACTCCCGGTGCCCGAAGTGCGCGTAATAGCGCATGACGTGCCAGATCAGCGGCCGCGGGCCGACCATCGCCATCGGCTTGGGCACGTCGTCCGCGGCACCGCTGCGCATCCGCATCCCGTAGCCGCCGCAGAACAGAACGACCTTCATGCTGTGACCTTTCGAGACGCGACCTCGACAACGCTCAGTTCCGGGATGGGGAAGACCAGTCGGCCGCCCCAGCCGTGGACGAAGGACAACTGCTCGACCAGTTCGGCCCGCAGGTTCCACGGGAGGACGAGGACGTAGTCCGGTTTGTCGGCGGCTATCTGCTCGGGCGGCAGGATCGGAATGCGGGTGCCCGGGGTGAACCTGCCGTGCTTGTAGGGATTGCGGTCGACGGTGTACGGGAGCAGATCGGGCCGGATGCCGCAGTGGTTGAGCAGGGTGTTGCCCTTGCCCGGGGCGCCGTAGCCGACGACCGTCTCACCGCGCTCGGCCGCCTCGATGAGGAACCGCAGCAGATCCCGCCGCACCTTGGCCACCCGGGCGGAGAACTCGGTGTACCCGGACAGCTCTTGCAGCCCGGCGGCCTTCTCCCGGGCCAGCACGTCGGCCACCTGGCGGCTGGGCTCGCCGGCCGCTTCGGCGGGCCGGGCCCACAGCCGGATGGAGCCGCCGTGCGTGGGCAGCGTTTCGACGTCCACGAGGGCGAGTCCGCCGCTGGCGAGGGCCCGGATCGCGGACGCGACCGTGTAGTACTGGAAGTGCTCGTGGTAGACCGTGTCGTACTGGTTCTCCTCGATCAGGGTCAGCAGGTGCTGCACCTCGATGGAGACCCAGCCGTCGTCGGCGACCAGGGCGCGCAGCCCCTGGGTGAACCCGACCACGTCGGGGATGTGCGCGTACACGTTGTTGGCCACGACCAGGTCCGCCGGGCCGTGCTCGGCGCGGACCGCCGAGCCGGTCTCCGGGGACAGGAACTCCGTGAGCGTGGGCACCCCCGCGTCCCGCGCCGCGGCGCCGACGTTCACCGACGGCTCGATGCCGAGGCACCGGATCCCCCGGTCCACCACGTGCTTCAGCAGGTACCCGTCGTTGCTCGCCACCTCGACCACGAAGGCGTCGGGGCCGAGAGCGAGGCGCTGTACGGCGTCGGCCACAAACGTGCGCGCGTGCTCCACCCAGGAGGTCGAGTACGAGGAGAAGTACGCGTACTCCTTGAACGTCTCCTCCGGCGTGATCAGCGGCGGGATCTGCGCCAGCCAGCAGTCGGTGCAGACCCGCAGGTGCAGCGGGTACGCGGGCTCCGGCTGATCCAGTTGGTCCGCGGCGAGAAAGCTCTCGCACGGTGGCGTCGCACCGAGATCGACGACGCTCGCCAGCGTCGCCGAGCCGCAGAGCCGGCATCGTGTCATTTACTGCCCCCCATTGATTCCGACCGACCCGCGATCGCGGTGCGGTATTCGTCCTCCAGGCGCTCCAGACCGACGGCCGGGCTGAAGCACTGCTCGTAGCGGCGCCGGGCCGCCTGCCCCATCTCCTGGTTGCGGGCCGGGTCGGACGCGATCCGGCGCAGACAGGACGTGAGTGAGGCGGGGTCGCCCGGCCGGTGCAGCAGCCCGGTCGCCCCGTCCTCGACGAGTTCGACGAAGGCGCCGTGACCGGCGGCGACAGCCGGGACCCCCGCCGCCATCGCCTCCGCGACCACCAGACCGAACGTCTCCAGGGCCATCGAGGGAGCCACCACGGCGACCGACCGCGCGACGGCCTCCCGGCACTGAGCCGCGTCGTACAGGCCGACGTAGCGGACATCGTCCCGGCCCGCCGCCCAGGCGGTCACCTCTCGCTCCAGTGGCCCCGCGCCCGCGAGTACGAGCGGCACGCCCACACCGCCGTCCGCGGCGATCTCGTCCCACGCGGCCATGAGCAGCCGCACACCTTTGGCCTCCGCGAGGCGGCCGAGGAAGAGCACATGCTCGCCCGCGCCCGCTCGGCAGGCGCCCGGATCCGGCACGAAGTTGTGCTTCACCGCGAGCCGCCCGGCGGGCATGCCGGACCGCACCAGGACGTCGCGCTGCGCCGCGGAGATGCAGAAGAACCGCTCCACGCCGGACCACCACCGCCGCCGGTTGACCGTCAGGCTCACCGCGAGCGGCACCGTCGCCAGACGGGAGTCGCGGTAGCAGCCGTGCCGGACGGCGGGCAGCGACGCCGCCGACCCGACGCACTCGGTGCACGACCGGCCGTCCCGGTGCAGCGTGCCGGGCGGGCAGACCTGGGTGTAGTTGTGCAACGTGGCGACGACGGGAACGCCGACGTCGGCGCAGGCGGCGAGGACCGAGGGCGACAGCAGCGGGAAGACGTTGTGGACATGCACCACGTCCGGCCGCTCGGAGCGCAGCCGGGCGGCCAGCTCCGTGCGGACCGCCGGATTCCACGGCACGAGGAGCGGCACCGCCACCTTGCCGAGGAGGGACCGGTCGGCGATGTCGTCGCTGCGCCGCTCGAACAACTCGACCCGGTGGCCGGCCGCGCGCAGCAGCCCGACTTCCTGGTCGACAACCCTGTTCTCCCCGCTCGGCTGCGCCGAGGAGTAGCGGTTGTGCACTACGAGAACGCGCATGCTCAAGGTCACCTCCTGGCCCATCGCGGGACACGTCGTTGAGGAACCGCGGTCGTCGTACGGGGCGTCGCCGATGCGAGGGGCGCCGCCGGTGATAGGGGCGTCGCCGTGGCGGGTGCCGCGAGCAGCGAGGCGGCCAGGGCCAGATGCAGCAGATACGGCGAGGCGTCACCAAGACCGGCCTCGGTGTACGACGAGATCGCGACGTAGCTGATCAGGAAGATGGCGCAGGCCCTCGGTAGCGACGGTGGTCGCAGCAGCGCGACGCCGCCGAGGACGAGGATGATGGCCGCGACGAGGGTGACGCCCATCAGCCCCTGCTCGTTGTAGACGGCCAGCCAGCTGTTGTCGATCGGCAGCCCGCCGAACGACTTGTCGCCCAGGCCCACGCCGAACACCTGCTCCGCGGTCGTCCGGGGCGCTGCCAGCAGGGCGTCCCAGACCTTGGCCCGACCGGTGAGGTTGGAGAAGTTCTCCTTGCTCTGACCGCGCAGGAACCACGCCTGCAGCGCGGAGGCGAACACCACCGCGGCCACCGTGGCGACCAGCACCGCCCAGGCGAAGAACCGGCGGGCGGCGGCGCTGGTCAGGACGAGCGAACCGATCGCCAGCACCAGCCCGATGAGCAGACCGACCGTGGCCGTCCGGGTATGGGTCAGCGCGAGCAGGACGAGTGACGGCACGATGACCATGGCCGCGCTGCCCCCTGTGGTCCGGCGGCCCAGTACGAGCAGCACTGTGAGCCCGATGATCACTGCGGCGTACTGTCCGATCTGCGGCGGGGTGAGCGGCCACAACGCGCCGACCAACCGCCCGCCGTAGTACTCCGGCATGGCCGTGCCCGGTGAGATGACCAGCCCGGCAGCCGCCGTCCCGAGCGCCGCGAAGTACATCCGGATGTGGTACCGGACGAACGTCAGGCTGCCGTCCCACCAGCGGCTGAGCAGCCACAGCGTGCCGACGAAGAGAGCCAGCCGGGAGCAGCGGAACAGCGCGCCGAACCCGACCTCCAGGTTGGCGCTGGAGATCACGCTCGGTACCAGCAGCAGGGTGAGCAGGAGCACGAAGGCGCTCGGCCGGATGCGCAGCCGGAGATTGACCGCGAGTGCCAGCGCGAACGCGGCGCCCAGCGCGCCCATGGTGACCATCTGGATGAGGGAGCGGGGCAGCGGGACGATGGTCTTCGCCCCGGCTGAGCCGAGCGTGTTGAGGGCCAGCAGCCCCCAGACGATCCCGACGGTCTTCGGAGTCCCGGCCATCTCAACCACCGGCCCGTGCGGCGAAGCTGCTGCCCGCGTCCTGCCGGTACGGAGTGCTCTGCCACTGCCCGGAGTCGAGCTGCTGGTCCGTGTTCTCCGCGACGAAGCTCCACGGTCCGCGGTAGACGTTGTCGTGCCAGCGGTTGTGCTGCTTGAGGGTGATCGCCTCGGCCACCCGCTTGCCCTTGTAGGGCGACCACTTCGGATAGGTGCCGTAGTTGGAGAGGACCGCCGTCCGGCCGCACTCCTCCTCGCACTTGACGACGGACGGGTCCAGCAGGAAACGGTTGTCGTGCGTGTCCACCCGCTGGGTCTTCCACCGGCAGTCGTCGTAGAGCGGTGCGGCGGCGATCGCCGTCTTCGCACAGCGCTTGGCGTCCTTCACCAGCAACGTGCAGTAACCGGTCGAGGTGTTGGCCGGACTGTTGCAGAACCGGTCGGCGTTCTCCCACAGGGTGATCCCGTTCCAGTTGTTCTCCAGCACGTTCCGGTAGATCTCGATCTTGTCCGTGCGGGCCCGGACCCGTGGTTCGCCGCCGGACTCGGACACGTAGATGGTCGCGTACGGGAAGGTGTCGCCGCGGTCGGCGTACTTGCGGCCCTCGACCCAGTTGTTCCGCCGGATCGTGTTGTCCCGGATGACCGCGTTGTAGCTGGTCTCGTACATGAGCGCGGCACCGTCGTTGGCCTCGAGCAGGTTGCCCTCGATGCGGAAGTCGTTGTTGTTGTTGTCCGCCCACAACCCGGCCCCGCGGTTGTCGTGCACCCAATTCCCGCGTATCTCGGCGCCGTTGACGGCCCAGAACTTGATGCCTCCGGTGCAGCCGCAGCCCGGCTTCCGACGCTCCCAGTCGTCGGTGTTGTTGCCCACGATCTCGTTGCCCTCGACCACCAGGCCGCGGATGGAGTCGCCGGTCTTGTACGCGTTCATTCCGTACTGTCCGTTGCCGCGCAGGCAGCTGGCGCGGACGTGCTGCCGGGCACCGGCCATCAGCCCGGCGCCGGAGTTGTACTGGATCGTGGCGTGCTCGATGACCCATCCGTCGGCCATGTCGTGGTTGACCACGCCCTCGTCGGGCGGTGCGACGAAATGCCGCACGGTCAGGTACCGGATGGTGACGCCGGGGGCGGTGCCGCTGAACGCGTAGTTGTTGGTCTTCCCGCCGTCGAGCACCGCGCCGGGCGCGCCGAGGTAGCGGTTCCCCTTCTTGGCGAAGACCTGGGCGTAGCGCTCCGCCTTGAGCCGGTGCTCGCCCGGCCGAAGCCAGAACGTGGTGCCCGGGGGGCTGCTCTTGGTCTTCTCGGCCAGGTCACCGACCACCTTGGGGTCGACCGTCACCGCGCCCGCCGGCGCCTTCGTCGGCCCGGCCGCGGGCTTGGCGCACACCCGGGCCACGGACGTGGCGGGCGCCCCGGACGTGGAGGGCGCGGCGGTCGGCTTCGCCCCGGCGTCCGGTGTGCTGGTGCAGCCGGTCCCCGCCATCACGACCAGCGCCAGCGGTGCCGCTGGCAACGCCCAGCGCCGCCACTTCATCCCCACGTGTCCTCCCCCCCTAACCGCGGAACCTGAGCACGGTGGTGAACCCCTGCGTGCCGTCGGCGAATCCGGTGCCGACCAGCGTGGTGGCGGGTTCCTTGCGCCCGAAGCCGGGGGAGTACCAGCCCAGCGGGGAGCCGGTCTCACCGCGGTGCGCCCGCCAGCTCAGCTGTCCGGGCAGGTCGAGCACCGCGGAGCGGTCCTCGCCGTCCCGGGTCCAGGCCAGCTCTGCCCGGTTGCCCGCCAGGTCCGCGGCGATCGCCGGGCCGAGGTGGAACGCCAGCTGCACGGCCCGGTGCGGGCCGCGCACCTCGTCGACCACCCGCACCTCCCGGCTCGCGGCCGTCAGTTCCACCCGGCGCCGGTGCACGGAGGGCTGGTAACCGTCGTGCTCGGCACACCAGCGGGACACCCCCTCGTCGGAGGTGTCCACGGCCAGGACACGGCTGCGGGCGTGCCGCGTCCACAGGAACGGGCCGCCGGAGACGGACTGGTCGCCGCCGTCCAGACGCAGGGTGTTGTGCCCGAGGGTCGACCGGAAGTACTGCCGCCACTCGGGCTGCCCGTGGTAGCAGTACGTCCCCGGGTCGGCGAGCACATCGACCCCGTCGTGCCGGACCTCCACGGACAGCGCGTCGGCGTGGGCGTGCGCGGCGATGGAAAGGAAGCCGTGCGGACCCCCGTCGCAGCGGCACCAGATGCCCTCCGGACCGCGCAGGATGGTGAGCCCCGCGTCGGCGAAATGGGCCGGTCGGCTTGCCGGACGGGTCACGGACAGTTCAGTGGGTTCGATGAGCGCGGCGAGCAGCGGGGTGCGCACATCGGTGCCCCTCACCTCCGGCCACCAGGCGAGCCGGCCGAACACGGCGCCCCCCGTGGCGAGGAGCGAGGCCCAGCGGTCGGTGTCCGCGCCGTCGACCACCAGTCCGTGTCCGTCGTCCGCGTCCCCCTGGCGCGGCGGCCGTAACCGGCTGTCCACGACGGCCGCGAGCGCGTCGGTCATCCGCAGCAGGACCAGCCTGACGGACGCGGGGACCGGCACGGCGGCGGCATCCGCCTCGGCCACCGCGGCCAGGCCGAGTTCGAGGACGAGCCCGTGGTACTCGGTGGCCAGCTCGCGGTTGAGGCCGGAGGGAAAGGTGTTGGCGCGCAGATGCCGCTCCAGCGACCTCAGCGCGTCGGCGCGCCAGCGCGCCGAGGAGGGGAACCACCCGAACGCGCAGGCCGCGGCGAACTGCCCGGCGGCCTCGGCGATGACGTGGTTGTTCGCCGACGACCCCCGGCTGGGGAAGGCGGCCAGCCAGCGCTGGTGGTGCCAGATCTGGTGCAGCGCCACCGGGTTGTCCTCGAACAGCCCGGCCGCCCCCTGCCAGCCGTCGAGCAGCCGCCGGATCCACACCCAGGAAAGCAGCCGGATGCCCAGCTCGATGCCGCTGATCCAGTGCACGCCGCGCAGCGGTGGGTTGGCCGCCCACCACGACCGCAGGTGCTCGGCGACCCGCTCGGCGTACCGCTCGTTCCCGGTGACCGCGTACGCGGCGGCGAGCACGGTGAGGTACTGGTGCCGGGACAGTTCCCAGATCTGCTTGATGTCCCCGACCGCGTCCTCGTTCCGGTACGGCACGTCGAAGGCATAGCCCCCCGGAGTCCGGCGCCCGGTCTTCGGGTCGCGCCACCAGTCCGGGTCGGCCAGGTCGTCGCGGACCACCCCGAAATACTCGGCGTGCCCGTACATCAGCCGGTCCGCCTCGGCGATGAGGCGTTTCGTGGCGTCCGGAGGCAGCGCGGCGATCGTCCCGGCGGGCAGGGCCGCGGTGAACCGGGCGCCGGTCACCCGCGGACAGTCGGGCCGCGCCGACCGCCACCGCCGCCTGCGCACCGCGTCACCCACCCGGCCGCCGACCTCCCGCGGCTCCATCCGGGAAAGGCGCCGCAGGTACCACCCCGCGCTCATGGTCATCGCGTCCTCGCCAGCGTCACGGGCGCGCCGCCGGTCAGTCCGGTCCGGACAGCGAGGGTGGCCGACGTGGTGGCGACCAACGACTCCAGCGGCACCGGCATCGGCCCGCCGGACCGCACGGCCTTGACGAACGCGGCCAGTTCGGCGGACTGGCCCTTGTCCCGGGCCTTGGGCAGCCGCGAACTGACCCACCGCTTGGGGCCGTAGACCGAGGCACGGACGAAGTCGTCGAGCCGCAGCACCTTGCCGTCCGCGACGAGGTCCAGCGTCTCCTTGGGGAAGCCGGGCGCGCCGGTGGTGACGTAACTGATGGTGGCGGTTGACCCGTCCGGGTAGTGCAGCACGACCTGCAGGTCCTCGGCACCGGACGTGGCGACCGCGTACACCGAGACCGGGTCGGCCTCCAGCAGCCAGCTCGCCGTGTCGATGAAGTGTCCGCCCTCCCCGGCGAAGCGCGAGCCCTCGGTGCCCTGCTGGAGGTACCAGCTGCCGTGCTGCAGCCGGCCCGCGTTGATCAGATAGCGGAGGCTCGCCGGGCCGGTCCGGGTGCCGAACCGCTTCCTGGCCTCCTGCAACAGCGGCGCGAACCGACGGTTGAAGCCCACCTGCAGCCGGTCGTTGCCGGACTCCTCCACCGCCGCGAGCACACCGGTCAGCTCGTCCTCGGTGAGGGCCAGGGGCTTTTCCACGAACACCGCCTTGCCCGCTCGCAGTGCTCGCTGGGTCAGCTCGGCGTGCGAGCTGTGCCGGGTGACCACGAACACCGCGTCGATGGACTTGTCGCCGAGCACGGCGTCGAGGTCGGTGGTGGCCTCGGCGAAGCCGAACTTCCGCTGCGCGTTGGCCGCGGACAGCGCCGTCGTGGTGACGACGGTCGACAACACGACACCGTCGCGGTGTGACAGGTGCGGCAGCAGCATCGACGTCGCGTAGTTCCCCGCGCCGACGAACGCGAGCCTCACCGGCGAGTTGGCGGACCGGACCGGGGCGGGCGCCCCGCCGCCGCGCCGCACCGCGGGCACGGCCACCGCCGGGGCCTCCGCTTCTCCGCCTCCCGCGTGTCCGGGGTACCGGAACAGCACGGCCACGGCCTTCAGGTCGCCGTCCTTCAGGCGCTGGTACGTCTCGACGGCGTCGTCGAAGTCGGCGATGTGGGAGACCAGGGGCTCCACGTCGACGCTGCCGCGGGCGAGGAGATCGAGGAAGCACGCCAGGTTGCGGCGCTCGGTCCACCGCACGTAGCCGATCGGGTAGTCCCGCCCTTCGAGTTCGTACTCCGGGTCGTAGCGCCCGGGGCCGTAGCTGCGGGAGAACCGGACGTCCAGCTCCTTCTCGTAGTACGCGTTCCACGGCAGGTCCAGGCGGCACTTGCCGATGTCGACGACCCGTCCGCGGTCCCGGCAGAGCCGGGCGGCCAGCTCGACGGGCTGATTGCTGCCGCCCCCGGCGGCCAGGTACACCTGATCCACGCCGTGACCGCCGGTGAGTTCGGCGACGGCGGCTTCCACGGCGGCGGACGCGGGATCGCCGCAGGCCGCGGCGCCCAGACGCCCGGCCAGCTCGCAGCGCACCGGGTCGGGGTCGGCGCCGACGACGCGGACTCCCGAGGCGACGAGGAGCTGCACGACCAGCTGCCCGATCAGGCCGAGGCCGATGACCAGGGCCACTTCACCGAGCTGTGGCTCGCCTTGGCGGACGCCCTGCAACGCGATCGACCCGACGGTGCCGAAGGCCGCGTGCTGCGGCGCGAGGCCGTCCGGTACCGGGGTGTAGAGGTTCTTCGGCACCCAGTTCAGCTCGGCGTGCAACGCGTGCTCGTTGCCGGCGCAGGCCACGAGGTCCCCGGCCTTCACATCGTCGATCCCGGCGCCGACCTGCTCGACCACCCCGCACAGCGAGTAGCCCAGTGGCGTGTAGGAGTCCAGCTTGCCCATCACCTTGCGGTAGGTGGCGGGCACCCCGTTGGTGGCCACGCTCTGCATGACCTTGGCGACCTGGTCGGGACGGGAGCGGGCCTTGCCCAGCATCGACATGCCGGCCTCGGACACCTTCATCAGCTCGGTGCCGGTGGATATCAGCGAGTAGGCGGTGCGGACCAGCACACCGCCCGGCTTGCATCCCGGCACCGGTACGTCGAGCACCGCCAGCTCGCCGCTCTTGTAGTTCTGCACAACCTGTTTCACCCAAGTCCCCTTGTTTCTAGGTCGTCTTCTACGCAGCCGAGCGAGCGCTTTGGCCGGACCCGGAGGTCGCGTCGCGGTACCAGTACTCGAGGGTCAGCACGTGCCACAGATGCTTGGAGAAGTCCCGCTGCCCGGCGGCGTCCTCGGCGACCATGCGCGCCAGCGCGTCACGGCGCAGCAGCCCGGAGCTGACGAGCACACCGTCGTGCACCACCTCGCGCACCAGCGGTGCCAGATCCCGGCTCATCCAGGCCCGCAGCGGGGCGCTGAACAGGCCCTTGGGCCGGTAGACGATCTCCCGGGGCAGGATCGAGGTGGCCGCCTCCTTGAGCACGGCCTTGCCCTGCCGTCCGACGATCTTGCGTTCACCGGGCACGGTGAACGCCGCTTTGACCACGTCGACGTCCACGTACGGCACCCGCACCTCGGTCGACGCGGCCATGCTGGAGCGGTCCGTGTACGTGAGGTTCAGGCCCGGCAGGAACATCCGGGCGTCGCCCAGGCACATGCGGTTGACGAAGTCGTCGAGGTCGTTGTCCTGGTAGATGTCCGCGTGCTCGGTCAGCACGTCGTCGACCGTCCCGGCCAGGTCCGGATCGACCAGGGCGAGCAGCTCGTCCTGGTCGTACATGGTGTAGCTGCGCCGGAACGCGGTCTCCTCCGGCAGCTCGGCGAAGGAGAGGAACCGCTTCGCGAAGCGCACCGACCGGTACCCCCGGCGGGCCGTCGCGACCGGCAGCCGGTTCACGGCGCTGGACACTCCGCGCCGCAGCGGCCGCGGGACGCGCTGGTAGCGCAGCGCGAGCAGGTTGGCCAGGTGCTTGCGGTAGCCGGCGAACAGCTCGTCGGCACCCATTCCCGAGAGCATCACCTTGACCCCGGCCTCCCGGGCGGCCGAGCAGATCAGGTACGTGTTGATCGCTGCGGGGTCGCCGATCGGCTCGTCCAGGTGGTAGGTCATCCGTGGCAGCAGGTCGAGCACATTCGGAGCGATCTCGATCTCGTGCAGGTCGACGCCGAACCGCTCGGCCACCTGCCGGGCGTAGCGCAGGTCGTCCGGCATCGCCTCGAACTTGGCGTCCTCGGGGCGGAATCCGATCGTGTAAGCGGAGATCCCGGGTTGGTGGCGGGCCGCGAGCGCGGTCAGGTAGCTGGAGTCGAGGCCGCCGGAGAGGAAGGTCGCCACGGGGACGTCGGAGAGCAGATGGCGCCGGGTCGACTCCTCGACGATGGCGGCCAGGTCCGGCCGTTCGCCGCTCCGGGCCCGCTCCCGGCCCTCGGCGGCGACGTCCTTCAGATTCCAGTACCGGCCGCGCTCCACCCGGCCGTCGGGGCGGCACCTGAGCCAGCTCCCCGGCGGCAGCTTCTCCGCTTCGCGGAACGCGCAGCGCGAGTCCGGCACCCAGTAGTACAGCAGCGAGGCCACCAGCGCCGCGTGGTCCACCTCCAGCGACCCACCGGTGGCGGCGGCGAGCGCCTTCAGCTCGGAGGCGAACACCAGGCCCGCGCCGCGCCGGAGCAGGAACAGCGGTTTGATGCCCAACTGGTCGCGGGCGAGCACCAGGTCACCGGTCCGCTCGTCGAAGATCCCGAACGCGAACATGCCGCGCAGCCGGGGCAGGCAGTCCGTGTCCCAGCGCCGCCAGGCCTCGAGCACCACCTCGGTGTCGGAGGTGCCGCGGAAGCGCACCCCGGCGGCTGCCAGCTCGGCACGCAGCTCGGGCGCGTTGTACAGCTCGCCGTTGTACGTCAGGGCGAGGCCGTCCGAGACCATCGGCTGGGCGCCGGTCTCGGACAGGTCGATGATGGCCAGTCGGCGGTGCCCGAGGTGCACTTCGCCGTCACCGGCGGGGTGGCTGTACCGTCCCGCCCCGTCCGGTCCGCGGTGGGCGAGGGTATCGGTGAGCCGGTCGGTCACGACCCTCCCGTCCGGCCATCGGTACGTGCCTGCGATGCCACACATGTCGTTACCGCGCCTCCTGGTCGATGTCCGGGACTCGTGCCCAGGACCGCTCCGTTCGCGACCGGCCGCTCACGTTCTCCCGGGCCAGCCGCTCGTTGTGGCCGCGCAGCGCGATGTGCAGCCCGTCCCACAGAGTGCCGTCGGTCCGGTCCCGCGGGTCGGGGTCGATCACCACCACACCGATCACCGGAATGAGCAGGTCCGCGAGCTGCCGCGCCACGGTGTGCAGCCAGGCGGCGCTGCCGTGACCGGCCCGCACGACGAGCACGGTCTGCGTGCCGAGGTACTGGAGGTCGGTCCACGCCGTGCCGGGCGCGACCGAGCCGACGCCGAGCCGGCGCTCCTGATGCGGCACGGCCGCGGCACGCTCTGCGCTGACCACGGTGGGGTCTCCCGGCTTCGGGCTGCGCTTTGCGAGCTGCGGGCCGGGCAGGCCGTCGATGATGACCACCGGCCCCTCCGCCGCCAGTGCCCTGGCGACGTCGAGGGCGATCACGCTCGTGCTGTGCGCACAGCCCAGTTCCAGCAGCGACAGCGGTTCCGCGGAGCCGCGCACGGTGCGGGTCAGGCTCGTGGTGAGCCGCTCGCGTGTCACCCGGGTTCGTCGGCGCTGCCACAGCTTGCCCGACCGGTGGGGCAGCTCCGCGATGACCGAGGCGCCCAGGTTCGCCGCGATGTCACGGCGCAGCACGGGGCGGTCCGCCACCACCGTGCGGACCGCGGCCAGGGCGAGCCCGAGGACGAGCCCGAGGACGAGTCCGATCGCCGCGTTGGTGGCGGCGGCCTTGGGCAGGGAGTGCCGCACCGCGCGCGGGGCGTCCACGATCTGCGTGCCAGCGATGACCTTGGGCGTGCCGGTGCGCGCCTCCGCGGCACGCTGGTTGAAATCGGCGATCCGCGAGTTCAGCTCGGCCCGGCGGGCGAAGAGCGTCTCGATGCTCGCCGACTCCTTCGGGTCGCTCTCCGTCTCCGGCGACCGGTCTCCGATCGCCTTGTTGACGTCGGCGAGTTCGTCCCCCATGCGGTCACGCTGGTCGAGCAGGGC
Source organism: Streptomyces sp. NPDC041200 (assembly GCF_055591805.1). Taxonomy (NCBI): domain Bacteria; kingdom Bacillati; phylum Actinomycetota; class Actinomycetes; order Kitasatosporales; family Streptomycetaceae; genus Streptomyces; species Streptomyces sp. NPDC041200. The sequence continues at coordinate 230,619 of NZ_JBVIZF010000008.1, forward strand.
CTTGGCCTCGGCGGCCGCGGTTTCCCGCATCCGCCGCACATGGTCCGCGACGAACGCGTCGGCCAGCGCCTTGGCGCGGGCCACCGCGTCCTCGTCGCTGGCACCCGTCACATCGATCTGCAACAGGTTGTTGGTCAAGCCGGTGCCCCGGTAGTCCCGCAGGAAGGCCTCCGGGTCTTCCGAGGACTTGAGGGACCGCAGGGCCTTCTCGGCGATCCGTGTGGTCCCCAGCACCGCGGCGTCGGTGCGGATCAGCGTCCCCATGTCGTTCGGCTGGTCCTCCGCATGCGCGACCAGCACTTTGGTCACCGCGCTCGGCGGCGGGGGCAGCAGGACCGCCATCGCCACACCGGCCAGAAGTCCCAGGAGCGCCAGGGAGCACCAGAGGCGACGGCGTCTGCGCACCGCCACCACCAGCGCCTGCAGGTCGAAGAGCGGAGTGGCCGCCGACGACTCCGACGTCGTGCTCGTCGTCACACTGAACCTCCCGTCACGCCACTGCGAACCGCGAGCGCGGCGGTGGCGTGGTCCGCAGGATGGTCGGCAGACCGGTCCGGGCGGGCCCGGACCGGGCTGGCGACGACGACGCCGACGACCTCGTGCCTGCCGTCCGCACACGCCTCGGTGATGCCGGTGACCTCCTCCGCGGTCCAGTTGCCCGCGCTGAGGACGACCAGGGCACCGGACTCCGGGCCGCGGTCCGGCACCGTCGGCCGGTCCACCGAAACCTCCACCACCCGCAGCATGGTGTATCCCCTGCTCGAAGAGCTTGGGGAAAGGTCGTTCTCGGCCTCGGTGACGAGCTGTCCGGCGGCCCGGCGGGCGATCTCGTCGCCGTCCGGTACGACCACCAGCAGTCGCCGGGGGGCCGGCAGCTGTTCCCGGAGGCGGGTGCACACCCGCCGGTAGCGGATCCGTCTGCTGGCCTCGTCGCCGGACCTCTGCGGGGCCGGTATGTCCCACCGGGTGTCGATGCCGAGGAGCCGCCGGATCCTGCCCCGCGGGCCAGGGGCTTCCGGCCGGTGCGCGCGCCCTTCATCAGGTACGTCGACCGTGCCGAGGAGCGCCGAGCCCAGCGCCGCGGCGATCTCCGGTTCGGTGCGCAGCCGGCGATTCATCCTTGCGGCGGTGAGATGGCCGATGACCGCGACCAGGAAGAACAGCAGCGCCCCGCCGACGATGAGCTGCGTCCTCGTCGGCGGCGCCTCGCTGGTCGGCCGGGCCGCCGGTCCCATGACGACCATGCTGGCCTTGTTGTTCGCGGGGTCGGCCTGGTCCAGCTTCGTCATGGCCTCTTCCAGCGAGGTGCGCAGCTTCTCGAGCGCGGTGCGGGCCTGCACGCTCTCCACGGTCCGCGCCGGATCGGCCGCGTTGGCCAGGTCGGTGATGCGGCGGTTGGTCTCATCGACCTTCTTCCGCAGCGCCTCGGGAGCCGTGGCGGCTTCGGAGTCGGTGCCGCCGCCCGTGACCCGTGCGGCGAACGTGACGAATTGCTGGGCCACTTGGTCGGCGAGCCGCTGCGCGCGCTGTGGGGTGTCGGCCGTTCCCGAGATCTTGATGATGTTCCCGTCGGCCGCCTTGGCGCTCACCCGACCCCGCAGGTCGCTGCCGCTGACGCCGCTCCAGCCCAGCTCGGCGGCCGCGCGGTCGGCCACCGGCGAACTGGTCGTGATGGCCACCTGGGTCAGCAGCTCGCGCTCTTCCCACTGCCCGGGCAGCAGGACCGAAGCCGACGCCGTGTACCTGGGCGGAAGCAGCACCACCGAGGCGCCGTAGCCGACGAGCGCGCCCACCACGGTGAGGACGGCGAGCAGCCGCCAGCGGCGGCGGAGAATCCGCCCGATGGTGGCCAGGCGGATCGTGTCATCGTTCAACGCCGCGGCCTCTTCCCTGTACGGACCGTCTTGCCCGCCGCCACCGGAGCGCGGTCACCGCAGGCGGCGGCGTAGGCGGCGAGCAGCGACGCTTGCGAGTTCCGCCAGGAAAGCTGCCCGCTGATCCGCTCCTGGCCGATCCGGCCCATCTCGGCCCGCTTCTCCGGATGGTCGAGGAGCAGCGCGATGAGCCCCGCGAACGCGGCCTCGTCGTTGGCGGGCGCGTAGACGGCGGCGTCACCGGCGGAGACGCGCGCCTCCCGGAGGTCGAACGAGACGATCGGGCGGCCCATCGCCATGTACTCCAGGACCTTGTTCATGGTCGACACGTCGTTGAGCGGATTGCGCGGGTCGGGGGAGAGGCACACGTCCGCGGTGGACAGGTGGCGCACCAGGTCGGCGTCCGGGATGCGTCCGGTGAACCGCACCTGTTCGGAGAGCCCGAGCTGCCGGGACAGCTCCACCATCGCGTCGAAGGCGTCGCCGCCGCCGACGAACACCGCGTGCCAGTCGGTCCGTCCGATCTCGTCGCGCAGCTTCGCGAGGGCCCGCAAGGCGTAGTCGACGCCGTCCTGAGGACCCATGACGCCGAGATAACACAGCAGATGAGGCTTGCCGCGCTTCAACTCCGGATCGGGCGGCACCGGTTGGAACCGGTCGGTCTGGGGCGCGCTGCGCACCACGAAAACGTCCTCCGGCCGCCGGCCGCCGCGCCGCAGCGCGACATCCCGGTAGCTCTCGTTCGTGGCGAGCACGATGTCCGCCGCCCGGTAGGTCCGCCGCTCCAGCGCGCACACGGCGCGGTAGAGCAGGTCTTCGCCGCGGTCGAACCGGGAGAGGTACAGCTCGGGCACCAGGTCGTGCTGGTCGAAGACGAACCGCGCGCCGCGCCGCTTCAGCCACAGGGCCGGCAGGAACAGCAGGTCGGGCGGGTTGCAGGCGTGGACCACGTCGACCGGGCCGACCTTGCGGGCCAGCCGGACCGTGTGCCACAGCGCCGATCCGTACTCCCGCAGGTACCCGGCCGGTCCTCCGGTGGCCGCGCGCAACGGGTAGCGGTGGATCCGCACCCCGTCGATCTCCGCCTCGGGCTCGGTGTCCCGCTTTTCCCCCCGGGGACAGATGACGTGCACCTCCCAGCCCGCGTCGCGCAGCGTCGTGCACTCCTGCCACACCCGCCGGTCGAACGGAACCGAGAGGTTCTCCACCAGGATCAGCGCGCGCCGGCCCGACCCGTTGCCGCTGGCTGAGTCACCAGACGACGTGTCACCCAACGATGTGTCACCAAGCAAGGCCCACGTACCCCGGTTCGGCCCGGCGCGCCTCGGCGTCGGGAAGGCGGATGAGGTCGACAAGTACGGGGCCGTCGCCCTGGGGGAGTGCCGACAGCACGGCCGGGTCCCCGGTCCCGACCAGGCACACCTCGGCGTGTTCGAGCACCTCGCCGACGGAGTCCGCGAGCAGTTGCGCGAGGTGCGGCAGCCGGTTCTCGATGTACTCGCGGTTCGCGCCGATCAGCCGGGAGAGGTTCACGTTGGCGTCGTAGATCCGCAGGTCGTAACCCTTGCCGAAGAGCCTCTCCGCCAGCTCGACGAGCGGGCTCTCGCGGAGGTCGTCGGTGCCGGGTTTGAAGGACAGCCCGAACATGCCGATCCGGCGCTTGCCGGTGCGCTCGACCAGGTCCACCGCGCGTTGCAGATGCTCGGAGTTGGAGGGCAGCACGTGGGCGAGAATGGGCACCGACACGTCGGCCCGCTGCGCCGCGTAGACCAGGCTGCGCAGGTCCTTGGGCAGGCAGGAGCCACCGAAGGCGAAGCCGGGCCGCAAGTAGGCGGGACTGATGTTCAGTTTGCGGTCGGCCAGGAACACGTCCATCACCTGGTGCGAGTCCACCCCGAGCGCCTGGCACACCGCGCCCAGCTCGTTCGCGAAGCCGATCTTGAGGCCGTGGAACGCGTTGTCCGCGTATTTGATCGCCTCGGCCGTCGGGACCGGCACCCGGAACACCTCGCCGGGCAAGGCGTCGTACAGCGCCATCACCGCGTCGCCGCTCGCCGGGTCGAGTTCACCGATGACGGTCTTGGGCGGGTCGAAGAAGTCCCGCACGCTCGTGCCCTCGCGCAGGAACTCCGGGTTGACCGCGACCCCGAACCCCACCCCGGCCGTGCCGCCGACGTTCTTCTCCAGGATCGGCACCAGCAGGTTCAGGCAGGTGCCGGGGAGCATGGTGCTGCGGAAGACGACGGTGTGCCGGCCCCCCTGCTTGGCCCCCTCGGCCAGTGCGGCGCCGATCTGCTCGGTGACCCGCTCCAAAAACGTGGTGCACAGGCTGCCGTTGGGCTCCGACGGCGTGCCCACGCAGACCAGCGACACTTCGCTGTTCATGATCGCCTCGTGCACGTCGCCGGTGGCGCGCAGCGCCCCGGTCCGCACGACCTCGGCGATCAGTTCGCCGATCCGCTCCTCGACCACCGGGGCCTTGCCGTCGTTGACCAGGTCGACCTTCACCTGGTTCACGTCCACCCCGATGACCTCGTGCCCCATGCTGGCCAGGCACGCGGCCGATACGCAGCCCACGTAGCCGAGCCCGAAAACGCTGACTCTCATGCCCCGTCTCTCCCCCCAGGCAGGCCCTCACGGCCTGCGGTCCGCGCGCCGGTCGGACGACCTCCGCGCATCAGTAGGCCCCCTGCCCGTGGAGCACCGCCCGCAGCGTCTTCCACAAGATCACTGTGTCCAGGGCGAGCGACCAGTCCTCCACGTACCGCAGGTCGAGGCGGACCGCCTCTTCCCACGGCAGGTCGCTGCGTCCGCTGATCTGCCACAGGCCGGTGAGCCCGGGTTTGACCAGTAACCGCCGCCGGATGTCCGGGCCGTACGCGGCGGACTCCTCCGGTAACGGAGGCCGCGGTCCGACGAGCGACATCGATCCGGTGAGCACGTTGAAGAGCTGCGGCAGCTCGTCGAGCGAGTACCGGCGCAGCACTGCTCCCACCCGGGTCACCCGCGGATCCCGGCGGAGCTTGAACAGCAGGCCCGCGCCCTCGTCGCGGTCGGCCAGCTCCGCACGGGCCCCGTGGGCCCCGGCGACCATGGTGCGGAACTTGAGAATGGTGAACTCGCGGCCGTCCTTGCCCACTCTGCGCTGACGGTAGAACGCCCCGCCCCGGCTGTCCACCAGCACGAGCAGCCCGACGAGCACCATCAGCGGCGCGAACAGCACGAGCAGGACCGCCGCGCCCACCCGGTCGACGACCCCTTTGACCGCCCGGCGGCCCCCGGTGAAGGCCGGCATGCTGACCCGCAGCAGCGGGATCCCGAGCACCGCGTCGACGTGCAGCCGCGGGCCGGCCACCTCCATCAGCACGGGGGCCACGACCATCTCGGCATCGCTGCCTTCGAGGTTCCAGGCCAGCCGCTGCAGCCGGTCCGGTGACCAGTGCGGATCCGGTGTGACCGCGACGACACGGTAGCCGTCGTGGCGGACGTGCTTGGCGACGTCCGCCAATCGGCCGACGACCCGCACTCCGTCCAGTCGGTCACCGTCGAGCCCGCGGCCGTCCGTCGTGCACACCGCCTCCACCCGCCAGCCGAGGTGCGGGAACTTGCGGGTCCGGTTGATCAGGTCGCGCACGGTGGCCGGGCTCCCGGCAGCGAGCACCGGTCGCAGGCACCGTCCTTCTTTCCGCTGTTTGTGCAGCCCGAGGCGCAGCAGATACCGCGCGGTCATGGTGACGAGCGCGATCGCGGGGATCGCGACGAAGATCCAGAGCTTGATGTTGCGCGAGGTCAGGGCGATCCCGCCGAGCGCCAGGACGACGGTCGCCGCGAACAGTGAGCGTCCGAGCCGACGGAACTCCTCGGCGCCCTGGCCGAGCACGGCCGGAGCCCATGAGCGGCTCACCGCAAGCGCTCCCAGCACCAGCAGCTCGGTGCCGAACGCGAGAATTCCCCACTTCTCGTGCCAGTTGGCCGCGTCCCGGGCCCCGAAAAAGTTGCCGATCGCCGCCACCACGAAGGCGGTGGCCACGGTATCGCTGGTGATCACGGTACGGCGGTACCGCTGCTCCCAGTCGGTCGCGGGCTGGCTGATGGCCCCGTTCACCGCACGCCTGCGCGCCGATAGAAACGGGCTGGCTGATTCCCCCTGCTGCACAGACCCCCCAGTCCGTCAGTGGGCTCGACGTGTTTGCTCCACACGGTTCCTCCCCCCGGGAGGCCCCCGCCCCCCGCACGCGTTTCTCCCCCCGGGAGGCCCCCGCCTCCCGCGCCGCGCTGTTCCCTCCGCCGGGACGCCCCCGCCCCCCGGCGAATGACATTCCCGTTATTGCAGCGCTACGTGGACACCCACCCGGACGGGAGCGGACTCGTATGTCCTGCCAGCCCCTCAAGGCGCGCGAAAACCCGTCCCCCCTACGTCCGGCGTCGTAGCGCCGGACTTATAGATCATTATTTGTCGCTCGTGTCCAACATGTGAAGCACGGTCAATCTAGAACATGGGGGCCGGTCTGAAGAAGAGTTGTGTGCAATTTGTGCTCAAGCTTTGAAGATGGACCCACTGAGAGCGGTGCGGTGACGGTCAGCCCGGCCCGGGGCCGGACCGGGCGAGGCCACGGGGGTCAGGATTCCGGCATCTGCCCGGGAGTGGTAGCGGTCGCGGTGGCGGAGCGGCCGTCGGGGCTGCCCGGGGAGTCGGTGATGGGCGGTGTGTCGGCGGCGGAGGCCCGTACGAGGCGGGGGCCGTCCGGCCCGTACACCGCGCGCGGTTCGGGAAACGCGGTCAGCAGGCCGAGGTAGCTCACGGCCGCGAGGGCGAGGCCGACCGGCAGGGAGATGTCAGCCCCGTTCGCGAGGTCGCCCAGCGGGCCGACGAACTGACCCGGCAGGTTCACGAAGAGCAGCGCCACGACGGCGGACACCAGCCAGGCGGACATCCCGCGCCAGTTCCAGCCGTGGGTGAACCAGTAACGGCCGCCGCGCTGACGGCGGTTGAAGACCTGCAGGGCCTCCGCGTCGTACCAGCCACGGCGGGTGAGGTAGCCGAGCACCATCACGATCATCCAGGGCGCGGTGCAGGTGACGATCAGCGTCGCGAAGGTGGAGATGGACTGGGTGAGGTTCAGGGCGAACCGGCCGAGGAAGACGAACACGATCGACAGCGCCCCGATGAGGAAGGTCGCCCGGACCCGGCTGAAGCGCGGAAAGACGCTGGAGAAGTCGAGGCCGGTGCCGTAGAGCGCCGTGGTGCCGGTGGACAGGCCGCCGATCAGCGCGATCAGGCACACCGGCAGGAAGTACCAGCCGGGCGAGATCGCCAGCAGCCCGCCGACGTAGTTGGGGGCGGCCGGGTCGGCGTACGTGGCGGCCTTCGTGGCGATGACCGAGGCGGTGGCCAGGCCGAAGACGAACGGCAGCAGGGTGGCGAGCTGGGCGAGGAACGCGGCGCCCATCACCCGGCGGCGCGGTGTCGCGGCCGGGATGTAGCGGGACCAGTCACCGAGGAAGGCGCCGAAGGAGACCGGGTTGGACAGCACGATCAGCGCGGCGCCGATGAACGACGGCCAGAACAGCGGGTCGGCGGTCGAGGCGAAGGTGCCCGCGTAGCCGGGGTCGAAATCGCCGCCGAAGGCGATGGCGCCCAGCACGAAGAGCGCCGACGCGGCCGTCACGGCGACCTTGTTGACCAGCAGCATGAAGCGGAAGCCGTAGACGCAGACGATGAGGACGAGGACCGCGAACACCGCGTAGGCGGCGCCGTACGACACCTCCGACTCCGGTACGCCGACGAGCCGGTGGGCCCCGCCGATGAGCGCGTCACCCGAGGACCACACCGAGATCGAGAAGAACGCGATCGCGGTGAGCAGCGAGAGGAACGAGCCGACGATCCGGCCGTGCACCCCCAGGTGTGCCGAGGAGGAGACCGCGTTGTTCGTACCGTTCGCCGGGCCGAACAGCGCCATGGGGGCGAGCAGCAGCGCCCCGGCGACCAGGCCGAGGACGGTCGCCGCGAGGCCTTGCGGGAAGGACAGCCCCAACAGGATGGGGAAGGAGCCGAGTACGCACGTCGCGAAGGTGTTGGCGCCGCCGAAAGCCAGTCGGAAGAGGTCGATGGGGCGGGCTGACCGGTCCTCGTCCGGTATGCGTTCGACGCCATGGGTCTCGATCTCGGTGATCGACGTGGTCACGGTCTTCACCCTCCGGTACGGCTGTGGCGAATCGTCTGGTGGTCAGGGACGGGGTCACAGTCTGCGTTCCGCCCCTGACCAGCGGCAACCGTCGGTGACGCGGGGAAGGGGGCCGGGGCATGGGTGGTGCCGTCGACGGCTCCTCGCATTCATTCGGTCACTGCGTGTTCGCCGGTTCGGACAATTGATGGCGAATGCTTCGCTCGCTAAGCGGACACTTGGCCCATCGGACCGCTATTCGTCACACAGTGCAGGAGACCCGCTACGGATGGCTTACCGTGTAATGCCGTAGCGCCATCTGCCCAGGTCAGCGGCTATGCGTGACGGGAAATCACGTCTGGTTATAGTGTTAATAGTTGAAGGCATAGGGGCGCGAACTCATTGTGTGAACTTGGTGAAGCAATAACCCCGGTGTGTGCAGATTGAGTTCGCGCGGTTGTTGCCTGTGCCGCGTATCCCGTTGATTCTGGATTTTCTCGATGATTGAGGATGCTGATGGTTCGTACTGCGTCGTCACCCGGAGGCCCCTCGGCCGGCCTTGCCGCGGCGTGGTCGGCCCCCGCTGCCCTGATGGCCGTGGCCACGGCAGTCATCGCGACGATCGCGCCGGCGGGAGGCAGGGCACCGGCCATCTGGTGCGGAGTCGTCGCCACGGTGGTAGTCGCCCTCGTCTCGGCTGAGGCGGCCCGCCGCGGCCGGGGCGTCGCCGCACTGCAGTCCGAGTACGCCGCGCGGGAAGCGGCCCTGCTCCAGGACGTGCGGCGGCAGGAGGCCGCGACGATCCGGCTGGCCGAGCAGCATCTGCCGGCGGCTGTCGCCCGGATCCAGGAAGGCGAGTTCGCCGAGGACGTCCTGCTGTCCGTCTCCGATCAGGACGAGGGACTCAGCCCGCAGTCCCAGGCGGCGCACCAGGCACTGCTGCGGTCCGTCGTCGAGGCCGTGCGGGCGGAGGAGAGCATGCGTGACTCGGCGCAGCGCGGTGTGGTGAACATCGCGCGCCGGGTCCAGGCCATCGTGCACCAACAGGCGACGGACCTGCGGGGGATGGAGGACCGGCACGGCCAGGAACCGGCGTTCTTCGCCGACCTGCTCCGGCTCGACCACGGCACCGCCCTGATCGGCCGGCTGGCCGACAGCATCGCCGTACTCGGCGGGGCACGGCCGGGCCGCCAGTGGAGCAAGGCGGTGCCCCTCTACAGCGTGCTGCGTGGCGCCATGTCCCGGATCCTCGACTACCAGCGGGTGGAACTGCACACCGTCGCCGAGGTCGCCGTTGTCGGTACCGCCGTCGAGCCGCTCATCCACGCGCTGGCGGAACTGCTGGACAACGCCATCCGGTACTCGCCGCCCAAGACCCGCGTCCATCTGACGGCGGTGGAGGTGCACATGGGCATCGCCATCGAGGTCGAGGACGGCGGCGTCGGACTCAGCGAGGAGGCGCGGGCGCGGGCCGAGGGGATGCTCAAGGAGGCACGGGCCGGTATCGACCTGAACGACCTGGGGGAGTCGCCGAGGTTGGGACTCGCCGTGGTCGGCCGCCTCGCACAGGCCTACGACTTCAAGGTCGCGCTCCCGCCGTCCGCCTACGGAGGCGTGCGCGCGGTGCTGACCGTGCCGAAGACGCTGCTCACCACCGCACCCGCGACGGGGCGGGCGCACGGTATCGGGGCCTCGTCCGGGCCCCGGTCGGCGGACCGGCCGGCCGCCGCGCAGGGCGCGCCCTCCCGGGCGGCAACCGACGTCCTCACACCGCGTTCCGCCTCCCCGGACGCCTACCGGAACGCCGGTGCGCCAGCGGACACGCACGAGGCCATGGACACGGACCGGCCAGCCCCGGTACGCGCGGACGACCGTACCGGGGAGGAGACACCGGCCGAGGCCGAACGGACGGCCAGCGGGCTGCCCCAGCGGCGCCGCCGCCGTCCGGCGACCGGCCCCGCGACGCGGACCACGCCCCTGCCGGGACCGGCGGAGACGGCGCACGAGGAACCCGCGCCGGGCGTCTGGATGGCCGAGTTCCAGAGCGGTCTCTCAGCCGACAAGCCCAGGGCAGCGCCTTCCCGGGCCCACAGCGACACGTCAGACAAGGGTGAGTAACCGATGCAGCAGCGCGCGGACATGGACTGGATGCTCAGGGATCTCGCCGAGAGCGTCCCCCAGACTCGCCACATCGTGGTCCTGTCGTCAGACGGCCTGTGCATGGCCCGGTACGACACGGACATGGACACCGCGGACCGCCTCGCCGCGGTCGGTTCGGGCCTGCAGAGCCTGTCGGTGGCCGTCGCCGCCGAATTCCCGCACAGCGACGGGCGGATGCGGATGGTCGTCATCGAGGTCAGCGGCGGCTTCATGTATCTGATGGCCGCGGGCGCCGGTGCTCATCTGGCGGTGCTCGCCGACGAGGGGGTGGACGCCGGACTGGTCGGTCAGTGCATGCGTGACCTCGTCGCCCGGATCGGCGCGCATCTCACCAGCCCGCCGCGGAGTGAGGGGCAGATGCGGTGAGCACATCCGACCGGGGCTGGGACGACGGCGGTCCGGAGCGGCTCTACGTCATCACGGGGGGCCGGGCGGAATCAACGGAGCAGGCCGACCTGGACCTGGTCACCCTGATCGTGTCCCGGGAGGAGCCGAAGGCCGGTCTCCAGCCGGAGCTGGCCGCCATCCTGCGGGTGTGCCGGTCTCCGGTGTCCGTCGCGGAAATCTCCGCTCATCTGACCCTGCCCGCCAGTGTGATCAGCGTGCTCCTCGCCGATCTGCTGGCCGACGGACGGGTAGAGGCCCGCACGCCCGCCTCGTCACGTCCCGACATCGCACTGATAGAGGCGGTTATCGATGGTCTCCAGAAGCTCTGACACGGTCACGGAGCCCCGGAGCGAGGACCGGCTGCCGTCTTCGGCCTCCTCCGCAGTCAAGATCGTTATCGTGGGCGGGTTCGGCGTCGGAAAGACCACCTTCGTCCGCTCGGTGAGCGAGATCAGGCCGCTGACCACCGAGGAGACGATGACGCAGGCCGGCGCCGGGGTCGACGACATCGCCGGAGTGGAGCGCAAGAGCGCGACCACCGTGGCGATGGACTTCGGCCGGATCACGCTCAACGACGAGCTGGTGCTGTATCTCTTCGGCACACCAGGCCAGCAGCGCTTCTGGTTCCTGTGGAACGGCCTGTTCGAGGGGGCGCTCGGAGCCATTGTGCTCGTCGACACCCGGCGTCTGGAGGTCAGCTTCGATGTGATCGGGCGGCTGGAAGAGACCGAGGTGCCCTTCGTGATCGCCGTCAATTCCTTCCCCGACGCGACCTCCTATCGCACAGAGGAGGTGCGCGGCGCGCTCGACCTTCCGGAGAGCGTGCCGATCGTGGTGTGCGACGCGCGCGAGCGACCGTCGAGCCGGGACGTGCTGATTTCCCTGATGCGCTATCTGCGAACCTCTGCGACGACCTCGGAGTCCACGTGACCGCCAACACCCCCGAGCACACGACCGACCGCCCGGCGACTCCGCCGCCCGGCTGCCCGGCCCACGGCATGACTCCGGACGCACCGCACCGCCTGTACGGCCACGATGCCCAGGCCGACCCGATGGGTGTGTACGAGAAGCTGCGGGCCGCGCACGGTCCCGTCGCCCCCGTACTCGTCCACGGCGACCTGCCTGCCTGGCTGGTCCTCGGCCATCGCGAGAACCTCGAAGTCCTGCGCACCCCCACGGTCTTCTCCCGCGACTCACGGTATTGGCGGGACATGGCCGAGGGGCGGGTGAGCGCCGACCATCCGCTGGCGCCCATCACGGCCTGGCAGCCGCTGTGCGTCTTCGTCGACGGCGAGGAGCACCAGCGGCTGCGCGGCGCGGTCACCGACAGCCTGGGCCGCTTCGAGGCGCGCGGTATCCGGCGCCATGTCACGCGCTTCACCCATCAGCTCGTCGACGGGTTCGAGCGCAGCGGACGGGCCGACCTGGTGAGCCAGTTCGCCGCCCAGCTTCCGCTGCGGATCATGACACAGCTCTTCGGCATGCCGGACGCGTACGGACCGGCCCTGGTCGCCGCCGTCCAGGACGCGCTCACCGGTACGGACACCGCGGCGGCGAGCAACGGCTACATCACCCGGACCCTGCAGCAACTGGTCGAGCGCAAGCGCACCAGCCCCGGTCACGACTTCCCCTCCAAGCTGATCGAGCACCCCTCCGGCCTCAGCGACGACGAGATCCGCGAACATCTGCGGCTCATCCTCACCGCCGCCAACGAGACCACCGTCAACCTGATCGCGAACGCCCTGCGGATGCTGCTCACCGACGACCGCTTCCGCGCGAACCTGGCGGGCGGGCACATGACGCTGCCGGACGCGATGGAGCAGGTGATGTGGGACGAGCCACCGATGATGACCCTCCTGGGGCGGTGGGCCACCAGCGACACCGTGCTGGCCGAACAGCGCATCGCGGCAGGGGACATGCTCCTGCTCGGTCTCGGCGCGGCGAACGTCGACCCGGCGATCCGCCCCGATCTGCATGCCTCCGTGCACGGAAACCGCTCCCATCTCGCCTTCAGCGGCGGTCCGCACGAATGCCCCGGCCAGCACATGGGCCGGGCGATCGCCGACACGGCCATCGACACCCTCCTCGCCCGCCTGCCCGATCTGCGGCTGTCCGTCCCGAAGGACGAACTGCAGTGGACCTCCTCGCTGATGTACCGCCATCTCACGAAGCTGCCGGTCGAGTTCACTCCCAGCCACCAGGCGCCGCGGGCGCCAGGTCTGACACGGCCGACAGCGCTGCGTACCGAACTCCCCACGGCGCAGCCCGAGACCAAACCCGCCTTCCCGACCGCCCCCTCGGCTCCCGCCGACCGGTCCTGGCTGGCCTGGTGGCGCGGTGTGAAGCGGCGGCTGAAGGGCTGAGGTGCGGGTCGGGCCATCGCCCGTCACGCGCGATACGGGAGGGAGGTCGAGTTCCTTGACGGGCCAACAGCACCCGGAGCACGCCTCCCACCGATTCAGGGCACGCGGCGCCGGTTCGAGCGACGGGTTATGCCCGGCGTCTGCCGTCTTCCTCTGACGGCCGGCCCCTACCGGCAGCCCGCCCCCTCGTGCCCTGACGCATCCACATGCCTCAGGACGGTTTTTGTGGAGCAATCATGCATACGAGCAAGCACACCGGTGAGAGCGGAAAGAGCCCCGGTTCCGTCACCCCGCGGAGTGCCTCGCTTCCCGGTCTGCTGGCCTGGCAGACGGTGCGCGGACCCGACGCTCCGGCGGTACAGGACGGCGGCAGAACATACTCGTATCAGGAGCTTGACGACTGGTCACGGTCGATATCCCACGCTCTTCTGAGCCGCGCCATACGCCCCGGGGACGCCGTCGCGGTCCTCGGCACGCGCTCCTGGGAGGCGACGGTCGCCATCGTCGGCATCCTGCGTGCTGGAGCGGTGTGCGTTCCGGTGGACGCGCAGTACCCGTCGGCCCGTGCCGCGGAGATGCTCACCGATGCCGGTGCACGACTGGCCATCGCACTTCCCGGCCACGAGCCGGTGGCGGCGGCCGGCGCCGAGCCGGTGGACTGGGAAGACTTCGACGCACTGGCGCGGACGCGGCCCACCGTGGATCGCGACCCGCAGGTCCCGACCCTCACGGAACGTTCGGCGGAGAACTGCGCGTACGTACTCTTCACCTCCGGCACCACCGGACGCCCCAAGCCGGTGGCCTTCCCGCACCGCGCCGTGACCCGGTTGGCGGAGGACGGCGCTCCCTGGTGCCCCGGCTCCGGAAAGCGCGTCCTGCAGACCTTCGGCCTCTCCTTCGACGGCTCCCTCTTCGAGATGTGGGCCACCCTGCTGGGCGGCGGCTGCCTCGTCGTGGCGAGCAGGGACGTACTCCTGGACACGGAGGCGCTGGGCTCGCTGCTCCACGCCGAGCGCATCACACATGCCTTCATGACCACCAGCCTGTTCCACCACTCGGTGCGGACCAGGGCCGGGATCTTCGGCGCCCTGGACATGGTGCTGGTCGGCGGCGAGGCCATGGACCCGGGGCTGGTGGCGGCGGTCTGCGCGACGGGACGGCCGCGGCATCTGATCAACGGGTACGGCCCCACCGAAGGCGGCATCATGGTGAGCGCCTACGACATCGGCCACGTGGCGCCCGATGCCTCCTCGGTCCCGATCGGATGGCAGGTGGCCGCCAGCAGATGCCATCTTCTGCGGGCCGACGGCAGCCCGGCGGGCCCCGGCGAGGAGGGCGAGATCTGCATCGGCGGGGCGGGGCTGGCCCTGGGCTACCTCAACCGGCCCGAGGAGACCGCCCGTGCCTTCGTCACGCTGCGTACCAGCACCGGCGAGAGCGAACGTGTCTACCGCAGCGGTGACCTGGCCCGCAGGGGCGGCGACGGGCTGCTGGAGTTCCGTGGCCGGGTGGACCGGCAGGTCAAGGTCCGTGGCTTCCGCGTCGAACTCGGCGCCGTGGAGGCCCTGTTGCGTACGCACCCCGGCGTGGCCGACGCCGCGGTGCTCGTCCGGGGGAACGACGGCATCGGCAAGGGGCTCAGCGCGTTCGTCACGTCCGCGGACGCCACCCGGCCGGTGGGACCCGCGGAACTCCGCGCCCACCTGGCGAGCCGGCTGCCCGCGCACGCGATACCCGCCCCCATCCACCCGCTGGAACGTATGCCGCTCACCGGGAACGGCAAGACCGACTACGCGGTGCTGCGCGCCCTGGCCGCCGCCCCGTCCGCGCACCGCGCGGAGCAGGCGCCCGCCGACCTGCCGGGCGAGGCCGTCGCGGAGGTCTGGGCGGAGGTGCTCGGCACACCGGTGTCCGACAGCACTGACTTCTTCGCCGAGGGCGGCAACTCCCTCCTCGCGGCCCAGGCCGTCACCCGCACCATCGCCGCCCTGGGTTTGGCCGCCGAGCACTTCGCGCCGCTGCTGCGGCGCCTGCTGACGGCGCCGGACCTGGCCGCGTACCGCGCGGCGGCCGGCGCCCTGCCGTCCGGGCCGGACGACCGGACACAACCCGACTACGAAGCCGAGGCCCGCATCGAGCTGAACGTCGGCACCGGCCCGGCCGCTGCCCCGCAGCCCACCCGGGCCCGTCACATTCTGCTCACCGGAGCCACCGGATTCGTCGGTGCGTTCCTGCTCGAACGGCTGCTCCGGGATACCGACGCGACCCTCCACTGCCCGGTGCGCGCCGCCGACGGCCCACAGGCGATGCGGCGGATCCACGCCACGATGCGGCGGTTCGGTCTCCGCCTCGGCGAACCCGGGCGGGTCCGTCCGCTGCCGGCCGAAATCGGCCGCCCCGGGCTGGGGATGGCCCCCGGTGTCCTCGACGGCCTGGCGGACGAGGCCGACCTGATCGTGCACAACGCCGCCCAGGTCAACTTCCTCTATCCCTACCAGCAGTTGAGGGAGGCGAACGTGGACGCCGTCCGTTCCCTCCTCGACCTGGCAGCAGGGCGACGGATCCCCGTCCACTACGTCTCGACCACCGCGGTGCTCTCCGGAAGCGGCGCCGGGGGTGTCCGGTATGTCGACGAGAGCACCCCGCTCAGCCATCCCGAGCTGATCAGCATGGGATACCCCGAAACCAAGTGGGTGGCCGAGCGCATGCTCGGCCACGCGGCGGAGGCGGGCCTGCCGGTCACCATCCACCGGCCCTACGAAATCACCGGCCACAGCCGCACCGGCGCCTGGAACACCTCCAGCGCCATCTGCGCGGTCTTCGACGCCATCACACGCATGGGGTCGGCCCCCGCGGTCCCGCTGCCCCTCGACCTCGTGCCCGTCGACACCGTCACCGACGCGATCGTCGGCATCGCCACCCGGCTCCCGCATCTCGGGGGAGTGGTCCACCTGACCAACCCCCGGCCGGCGCGCCTCAGCGACATGGTCGACCGCATGCGCGCCGCCGGATACGCCATCGAGGACGTCAGCTACGAGGAGTGGACCGCCGCTCTCGTCTGTCATGTGCGCCGCAATCCCGAGGCCCCCATCGCGCCGTTCGTGCCCCTCTTCGTCACACCGGCGAACGAGGCCGGCCACAGCGTCAAGGAGCTGTACTTCGACACCGTCTTCCCCGAAGTCGCGCGCACCCGCACCGACCAGGTCTGGCCGGCTTGGCGGGACTCGTGCCCGCCCGTCGACGACACACTGCTCGACGGCTACCTCTCCTCCCTCCGGCGCGGCGGCCTCCTCCGTCGGCGGCGGCGATGAGGACGGCGCGGGCAGCTTCGCGGTCCGTCCGCCATCGAGCACCACGGTCTCTCCGGTCAGAAAGTCAGCAGCTGCGGCGAGCCGCGACGCGTGCCATGAAGTTCCTGGTGCGGAACCCTTGACGGGGCAGGTGGCGAAAACTACGTTTCGCTGCACGGAAGATCCCTTCCGTCTTATGGAAACCTCCAGGCGTACGCCACCTACTTTCCCCTCTGGAGCGCCGTATGACTGCTGTAGATGGCCGATCGTGCGTGGGAGCCGAGGGCGCTGTCAGCTCCGGTCTGTACACGTACGATCTCGCCCCGACGAAGAAGGAAGGGCGCCGCTGGGGCGCCTACAACGTCTTCACGCTCTGGGCCAACGACGTGCACAGCCTGGGAAACTACGCGTTCGCCATCGGCCTCTTCGCGCTCGGGCTCAATGTGTGGGGCATTCTGGCGGCCTTCGCGCTCGCCTCCGTCCTGCTCTTTCTCCTGCTGACACTGTCCGGCTTCATGGGGCACAAGACGGGCGTCCCCTTTCCCGTCATGGGCCGTATGGCGTTCGGTATCAAGGGAGCGAAGATACCGGCCATCGTCCGCGGCGCCGTCGCCATCGCCTGGTTCGGCATTCAGACCTACCTCGCCTCCTCGGTCCTGAGCGCCCTTCTCATCGCGATGTTTCCCGGCCTTCGCACCATGGACACGAACTCCCTGCTCGGCCAGTCGACGCTCGACTGGATCACCTTCCTGGCCTTGTGGACCCTCCAGGTCCTCATCGTGAGCTACGGGATGCAGATGATCCGGCGGTACATGGCCTTCGCGGCGCCCACGACCCTGATCACCATGTGTGCCCTCGCCATCTGGATGTTCGTGCGCGCGGACGGTTCGATCTCGCTGTCCATCGACGAGCCGCTCATCGGCGCCGAGATGTGGCTGCAGATCCTGCAGGGCGCCGCGCTCTGGGTGGTGATCTACGGAACGTTCGTGCTCAACTTCTGCGACTTCACCCGGTCCGCGAAGAGCCGTAGCTCCATCGTCCGCGGAAACGTGATCGGTATCCCGGTGAACATGCTCTTCTTCGCTGTCATCGTCGTGGTTCTCAGCGGGGCGCAGTTCAAGCTCGACGGGCATGTCATCACCAGTCCCACGGACATCGTCCAGACGATCCCGAACGAGTTGCTGCTGGCCGCGGCCTCACTCGCCCTCATCACCCTGACGATCGCGGTGAACCTGCTGGCCAACTTCGTGGCGCCGATCTACGCGCTGATCGACCTCTTCCCCCGTCGGCTGAACTTCCGCCGGGCGGGCCTGGTGAGCGCGGCCATCGGTCTGGTGATCCTGCCGTGGAACCTCTACAACAGCCCGGTCGTGGTGAACTACTTCCTCGGCGGACTCGGCGCCCTGCTCGGACCACTGTTCGGCGTGATCATGGCGGACTACTGGCTGCTGCGGAAGTCCCGAGTGAACGTGCCCGACCTCTACTCCGACGACGCACAGGGCGAGTACCACTACCGCCGCGGCTACAACCCCCGGGCCGTCTGGGCCTTCGCCCCCAGCGCCGCGATCGCCGTCACCATGGCCCTGGCACCCGTGTTCCACGCCGTGGCCGGATTCTCCTGGTTCATCGGCGCCGTCATCGCCGCGGCGCTGTACGCGGCCATCGCGGACCGCACGGTGCGGTACCGGGACGTGGACGGCGAGGCCATCGCCGTCGCCGCCGAATGAACGACTCAGCGGAAGGCCGAACGATGCGCATCCTCGTTGTGAACGTCAACACCACGCCGTCCATCACCGACTCGATCGGCGAGCAGGCGGCCAGTGTGGCATCGCCTGGAACCGAGATCATTCCGCTGACGCCCGCCTTCGGGGCGGAGTCGGTCGAGGGCAATTACGAGAGCTACCTCGCCGCCGTCGCCGTGATGGAAACCGTCCGCGCCTACCCGGAGCCGTTCGACGCCGTGATCCAGGCCGGATACGGCGAACACGGCCGGGAAGGGCTGCAGGAACTGCTCGACGTTCCGGTGGTCGACATCACCGAGGCGGCCGCGAGCACCGCCCAGTTCCTGGGCCGCAGCTACTCCGTCGTCACGAGCCTCGACCGCACGGTCCCGCTGATCGAGGAGCGCCTCCACTCCGCTGGTCTGAGCGCCCGGTGCGCCTCCGTACGCGCCAGCGGGCTCGCCGTACTGGATCTGGAACGGGACGAGACCGCGGCCGTCAACGCCATCGCCGAGCAGGCCGCCCGTGCGGTGGAGGAAGACCGGGCGGAGGTGATCTGCCTGGGCTGCGGCGGCATGTCCGGCCTCACCGAACGCGTCGTCGACCGGACCGGGGTCCCCGTCGTCGACGGGGTGACGGCGGCTGTGACGATCGCCGAGTCCCTCGTCCGCCTCGGCCTGTCCACCTCCAAGGTGCGCACCTACGCACCACCTCGGCCCAAGAAGATCGTCAATTGGCCCCCGCCCGCGTGACAGACGGCGGTGATGACGCCGCGCGGTTGACGCCCCACCGTGATCGGCCGGATGCGGTCTGTTCATGGGGGCGTGAGCGCCCATAGGCTGTGCGACCTTCGCGCTCTGGGGGGCTCATGAACGGTCTCCGTGCGGTCGTTGTCTGCCTTGTGATCGCGTGTGCCACGTTGGTGTCGCCTGCCCGGGCTGTGACGCCGAGCTGGTCGGCGCTGCCGGTGCCGACGGCGGCCACGCCGGTGACCGTGTCCGATCTCGCCGCCCGCGGGACGGACGAGGCGTGGGCGACCGGGTACGAGCACGCCGCCGATGGACTGCGGCCGATGTTGTACCGGTGGGACGGCACGGCGTGGAACCGGGACACGACCTTCCCCGGCGCCGGTGAGCCGGGCTGGCTCGGCACGGTGCGGTTTGTCGGCACGGAGGTGTGGATCTTCCACAACCGCGCGGGGGCGGGGGAGATCCTGCGCCGGACGGCGGGAGGGTGGAGCGCCGTCCCGCTGCCGCAGACCCTGTGGACCTACCAGGGCTTCACCGCGGTACCGGGTGCCGCGTGGGTCGTCGGTGAGGACGACACCGGGCTGAAGGTGTTGCACTACGACGGTTCGCGCTGGACCACACAGCCCACCCCGGACGGTGTGCTGTTCCTGATGGGGATCACCGCGCGTACCGCCACCGACGTCTGGGCCTGGGCGGACACCAGCACCGGGACCACCGTCCTGCGCCGGGACGGCACAGCGTGGCGGGACGCGAAGGTTCCGTTGCCGCCGAACAGCAACGTACACACGATCCTGCCCGAAGCGTCCGGCCGGGTCACGATCGGCGGCAGCCAGTACACCGGCGGCGTGGCCCGCACCTACCTGATGACCTGGAACGGGCACGTGTGGCGCACCACCTACCCACCGCTGGGCGACACCTCCACCGAAGCCATGGTGCGCGGCCCGGACGGCGCGCTGTGGCTGCCGGTGCGCGGTGACCGCGCGTTCCAGTCGAAGTACGCGCGGGTGGACGGCTTCCGTACCACCTTCTCCTACGGTCCGGAGCGGACGAACGCCATCGACGTCACACCGCGTGCCCTGACGAAGGCCGGGTTCTCACTGCTGTCCTTCGGGACCGCCGAGATCTACGGCTCGAAACCGAACCTGATGAGCGAGCGGCTGGGAGGCTGACCATGGCACGCCGACTTCTCGTCGCGGCTCTCGCCGTCGCCATGACCCTCGTGACCCTCATGAGTTCGGCGGCGGCGGGCACCCTGTCCTGGCAGCACGTTCCGGTCCCGGCACAGGTACGCCCCCAGGCCGGGCTGAACGAGGCCGTGGCGTTCGGGCCGGACCGGGCGTGGGCGGTGGGTGCCGACGCCGTCGGTCGCGTGGCGCCGGGCTTCCCGCTGGTACTGCGCTGGGACGGAACCGAGTGGCAGCGCCAGGGTCTGCCCGGAATCGGCTGGCAGGGCGAGCTGCTGTCCGTCGCCGCGACCTCACCGACCGCCATCTGGGCGGTCGGCCGCGACGCGGCGGGCGGCGCCCACCTGCTCCGCTCCGACGGCAGCGCCTGGGCCGAGAGCCGGCCGCCGAGCGGTGTCGCGCTGACCAAAGTCGTCGCGGGCGGCGGTGAGACCTGGCTGATCGGTTCGCGGGACGGCACGCAGGCATTGCTGCGCTGGGACGGGAGCGGCTGGCGGGACGTGCCGGTGCCACCGGGACTCGTGTACGGCCTGCACATCCTGGCGGCCGACGACGTCTGGGCGGCGGGCGCCACCGAAGCGGGTGCGGCCGTCTCGCACTGGAACGGGCAGGCGTGGCAGCAGACGGTCGTGCACGGGTTCCCGAGGGCGGCCGTGGGCAGTGTGCTGGCGGTCTCGCCGACGGAGGTGTGGGCGGGCGGCACGTCCGGGTTCATCGGCGGCCCGGCGGGCAAGCCGATCCCGCCCCTGCTGGTCCGCTGGGACGGGCAGGAGTGGAGCCGGGTAGCCATGCCCACCGACTTCGGCGGGATCACCTCACTCGCGCCCACCACGTCCGGCGAGCTGGGCTGGGTCTCGGTGGCCAACTCGCAGAAGTGGGGCCCGCCGGGCAGCTCTCCGCCGCTTGTCCCCGGGCCGGATTTCCTTAAGCGGAACGGGCAGTCGTTCACCGAGTACAGCGAACCGGCGGTGGCCGGGGAGGGCGACTCCTCGGTGCTGCGGCTGGCGCCGGTGCCGGGCACGGCGACGGTGTGGTCGGTCGGCCGCGCCGGCGGTCCCGAGGCCACCTTCGCCCCGCGCGTCCTGCGGTTCGGCTGAGATGACGAACGGGGCTCCGTCCGAAGTGTCCCTCTGACCGGTTCCTCACGGCGGCAGCTCAGGGTTGAGCCTGTCGGCGGGCACTCGCTCGATGCGGGTCCAGCCCCTCCAGCCGCGCTCCTCCAGGATCGCCAGCACCCGCTCGGCGCCCGGTGAGGACTCGGCCATGGCGGAGTCCATCAGGTCGACGAACTGGTCGTCGAAGCCGTCGGCGCCCACCTCGCCCACCTCGCCCGCCTCCACGGCGCGGATCCTCAGGCGCTCCAGGATGTCGGCGATCTCGACGATCCGCGGATCGTCGGCCGGCCAGTCGAGCGGCCCGGTGAGCAAGCTGTAGAGCCTCACCATGTCGGGGTCGTCCAGCTGCTCGTGCTTCTGGGCGATCACGGCGTCGATCAGGTGCGGCACCTGGGCGGCGACCATGATCCAGGCATCCCGCTCCATCCCGAGGTACCGCTCCCCGACGCCGAGACCGCGCAGCCGGTCGAGGTAGTCCACGACGCTCTGCGGGAGCGCCAGGTGGTCTCCGGCGGCGAGCCGGGCGAGCCGTCCGCGGATGCCCCGCAACCGCCGGATCTCGGCGCGCAGATCCTTGTCGATCTCCTGGACGCCATCGGTGAACTCCTCCGGTCCGGCCTCGAGGAGTTCCTGCACCCTGGCCAGCGGCACACCGGCATCCGCAAGGGTGCGGATCCTGATCAGCCGCACGACCGCGGCAGTGTCGTAGACCCGGTAACCGGATCGGTCGCGCTCGGGCTCCGGCAGCAGCCCGATCCGGTGGTAGTGGCGTACCGCCCGCACCGTCACTCCGGCGTGCGCCGCAAGCTGGCTGATGGTGAGCATGGGTCTCAGACTGCCTCAGGCGATCTTCCGGCGGTAGGCGGCCATCGCGAAGACGTACGCCACGACGAGGATGCCGACGCACCAGGCGAGGGCGGTCCAGATGTCGTCGCCGACCGGCCGCTGGGCGAACAGGGCGCGGAGCGTGTTGACGATCGACGTCACCGGCTGATGCTCGGCGAACCAGCGCACCGGTCCTGGCATGGTCTCCGTGGGCACGAACGCCGAGCTGATGAACGGCAGGAAGATGAGCGGATAGGCGAACGCGCCCGCGCCCTCGACCGACGCCGCGGAGAGCCCGGGGATCACGGCGATCCAGGTCAGCGCCAGGGTGAACAGGAGCAGGATGCCGACGACCGCGAGCCATGCCGACGCTCCGGCCCCCGAGCGGAAGCCCATGAGCAGAGCGACGCCCACGACGATCACGAGCGAGATCAGGTTGGCGACCAGAGAGGTAAGGACATGTGCCCACAGCACACCTGACCTGGCGATCGGCATGGACTGGAATCGCTCGAAGATCCCGCTCTTCATGTCGGTGAACAGCCGGTACGCGGTGTAGGAGATGCCCGACGCGATGGTGATGAGCAGGATGCCGGGCAGCATGTAGTTCACGTACGAGGCCGACCCCGTGTCGATCGCGCCGCCGAACACGTAGACGAACATCAGCATCATGGCGACCGGCGTGATGACGGTCGTGATGATGGTGTCCACGCTTCGTGTGACATGGCGCAGCGTCCGCGCCGTGAGAACAGCGGTGTCGCCGAAGAAGCACGCGGTCATCCTCGTCCCCTTGTTGTTCGCGCGGGTGACGCGCTCGTGCCGTCGCCACCGACCATCGCGAGGAAGATCTCCTCCAGGGTCGGCTGTTTCTCGACGTACTCGACGGTGGCGGGCGGGAAGAGCTGCTTGAGCTCGGCGAGGGTGCCGTTCACGATGATCCGGCCCTGGTGGAGGATCGCGATCCGGTCGGCCAGCTGCTCGGCCTCGTCCAGGTACTGCGTGGTGAGCAGCACCGTCGTTCCGTCGTCGGCCAGCTCCTTGACCGCATGCCACACCTCGATGCGCGCCTCGGGGTCGAGTCCGGCCGTCGGCTCGTCCAGGAAGATCACCGGCGAATTCCCGATGAGGCTCATCGCGATGTCCAGCCGGCGGCGCATCCCACCGGAATACCTCGACACTCGGCGCGCGCCCGCCTCGGTCAGCGAGAAACGCCTCAGCAGCTCATCCGCTATCGCGCCCGGGTCCTGGAGGTGGCGCAGCCTGGCGACGAGTACGAGGTTCTCCCGACCGCTGAGGATCTCGTCGACGGCCGCGAACTGGCCGGTGAGGCTGATGGACTCCCGCACGTTCGCCGGTCGCGTGGCGACGTCGAAGCCGCCCACGCTCGCCGTGCCCGCGTCGGCCGCAAGGAGCGTGGCGAGGATCCTCACGGTCGTGGTCTTGCCCGACCCGTTGGAGCCGAGCAGGGCGAAGATGGTGCCCCGCGCCACGTCGAAGTCCACACCGCGCAGCACGTCGAGCTTCCCGTACGACTTCTCAAGACCCCGCACGCGAATCGCCGGACCGGCGATCGATTGGGCCGTCATGGTCATCTGCCTCCTTCGCGGAGCTGTTCCACGCGGCTGCGAGGAAGCCCTGCCGGAAGGATGGAGGGTTGACCCAGCGTCAAGGTCAAGCCCGTCCGACCGCGGCATCCAGCTGCCGGTCCGTTCCGGCGATCCCGGGGGCCGACTCACCGGCCCGCGGCCTGGAAGCCACGCAGGCGGTCAGGTCCCCGGCCTCGATGGCGGCGTCGGTGCCGGTGCCCATCGCCACGAGGTCGGCCTGGGCGAGCGCGGCGGCGCCGTTGACTCCGTCGCCGGCCATCGCCACCGAACGGCCCTCGGTCTGCAGCCGCTCGGCGCCTATGGCCACCTCGTCGCCCTGCGCTCCTGCACGTCCACCTCAACGGCGAGCCCGGCGCTCGCACTGACCGTCGCACCCTGCGTGCTCCGCTGTCAGCGGCAGGGCTCGCCGAGGGAACCGGGCAGCCCGAGTGCGCAGGCGGCGGTGAAGGAAGCGAGGAGGCGCAGTCCGTCGCGGGAGGGAGTGCCGGGTGCGGCGGTCAGCGCGATGAGCTGCTGGTCCGGGTCGGCGGCGTCGGTCAGGGTGGACCAGTCGAGGGCTAGCTCGCCGACAACCGGGTGGTGGAAGGACTTGGTGCCTGCGGTGCGCGCGGCCACATGATGGTCGCCCCACCACCTCCGGAAATCTGGGTCCCGCACCGACAATTCCCCCACCAGCGCTGTCAGGCGGGGATTCCCGGGATCTCGGGCGGCTTCCATCCGCAGCTGCGCCACGCAGGCCCGTGCCACGTAACTCCAGTCGGAATACAGTGCCCGTACCGCCGGGTCGAGGAATGCCAGGCGTATGAAGTTGCGCTCCTTCTCCGGAAGGAGAGCGAAGTCGGTGAACAACGCGGCGGCCAGCGGGTTCCATGCCAGGATGTCGGTGCACCGGCCCAGGACGAGCGCCGGGGTGTTCGTGAGATCGTCGAGGAGGAGCTGCAGTTGCGGCTTCACCCGCTGGGCGGGTTGCCGACGCGGCCGGTCGGCCTCCTTGCCCGAGAGTTCGAAGAGGTAGACGCGCTCATCCTCGCTGAGTCGCAGTGCGCTCGCCAGGGCGTCCAGCACCGGTTCGGCGGCCCGTCGGCGTCCCTGTTCCAGGCGGGTGTAGTAGTCGGGGCTGATCGACGCCAGCAGGGCGACCTCCTCCCGCCGCAGCCCCGGAACCCGCCGCCGCCCTCCGCCGGGGAGCCCGACCGCCACGGGGCTCAGCTCCCTCCGCCGGGCCTTGAGGAAGTCGCCCAGTTCGCTGCTCATGCGATCAAGTCTTGCACTGCGGGACGGCCGATGGGGGGCCAGATCTGTCCCCTTATCCCCGCGCGCGATGCCTGCGAGGGTCGGGGACATGAAGACAGACGTCACCTTCCTCAGCAGCGACTTGGCGCTCGCCGGGATCCTCTTCCTGCCGGACGCGCCCTCCACTGACCGGCTCCCGGCCGTCGTCGTCTCCCACCCGGGCGGCGGCGTGAAGGAGCAGACCGCGAGCATCTACGCCGAGCGCCTGGCCCACGAGGGCTTCGCCACGCTGGTCTTCGACGCCGCCTACCAAGGCGAGAGCGAGGGCGAGCCGCGCGGCCTGGAAAACCCCTTCCAGCGCGCCGAGGACATCAAGTCCGCCGTGAGCTTCCTGACCACCCGCGACGAGATCGACCCGGACCGGATCGGCGCCCTGGGTATCTGCGCCTCCGGCGGCTACGTCCCCTACGCCGCCCAGACCGACTTGCGCGTCAAGGCCGTCGCCACTATCAGCGCGGGCGATGTAGGCACGGTGATGCGCGACGGCCTCGGCCGCACCCAGCCCCCGGAGGCCAGGCGCGCGATGCTTGAACTCGCCGCAGCCGCACGCACCGCGGAGGCTCACGGCGAGCCCGTCCATCGGCAGGAATGGATCAGCGAGGCCGTGGACGCCGAGACCTACGAGTACTACCGCACGTCACGCGGCTACCATCCCCGCGCCGTCCAGCCCTGGCCTGTCCGCAGCCTCGACCAGCTCATCCAGTACGACTCGTACGCCCTGATCCACCTGATCTCACCCCGGCCGCTTCTGATGATCATCGGATCCGACGCGAACACGGCGTACATCAGCCGTGAGGCCATCGAAAAGGCAGCCGAGCCCAAAGAACTCTTCGTCATCGACGGCGGCACTCACATTTCCCTCTATGACAAGGACGAGCACGTCACTCCGGCCGTCGCCAAACTCACCACGTTTTTCGCCACCCACCTGGCAGCCGTGCCATGCCCGACCGCGTGATGTGGCCGGGGGGCCGGACCCATGAGGCCAGGATGAGTCATGTGGCGCGGCGACGGCCTCTTCCCTCGCGACGACCCGCCTTCTCCGTACCGGGCGGCAACGCACGCAGCGGTACGACGAGTTGATGGGAAACCGCGTGATCACTCATCTCCTTTCTCGAAATATTGATAAGCCGCCGAAGGGTCTCCCTTCAGAAGGCTGTGCACGTCCTCCGGAGAAATGGCCGGGTGTGCGTACTGGGGTGAGTCCGTCAGCCCGAGACCGGGGCGGCACAGTCGATATCCGCGAGGGCTGTTGTAACAAGAAATTGGGATGCCTGAAGAGTGAAGATGAAGCGTCAAGCTCCATTCCAGTTCTGCTGAGACAGTGACGCGGCATCCATTCTTCCGCAGATCCGAGACGGTTCTCCGATAGGAATGTTCGGACAGAGGGTTTCCTGTGATGTCGATTTGCATCAGCGTGGAAACGTCCAACAAGGGGCTCAGGTCGGAGATGAAATTCCGGGGAAGGGAAAGGTCTAGTAGTGGCAGGGACTCGATGCCGGAAAGATCCCTCAAGCCACTGTCCTCGAAAGTCAGTGAACGAAGACCCGTGATCGTGGAGAACTGGCGAACGGTGATGGGATCGCACCCCACGATGATAAGCAGTTCCAGGGATGAAAAGTCGCTCAGATCGGTTACTTCCCTGGCGTTTCGAATGTTGAGACTGGTGATGGAGTCGCGCTCTTCCTGGGTCAGCGGGGTACCGTGACCCACGGCGCGATTAATTGCCTGCGCTACCGCCGGATCGATGCTCAAGAACGCCTCCATTACATTACTTCCGAGACACTTTCTTTGGCTTTCAGGAAGTCCAGCAGTACTCGCTTGTAGGACGCCTGCTGAAAGGCGATGAGGTCGTCGACGGTAAGAGGTTTCTCTCGCTGCTTCTCTGCGGTGAACTCTGCGCCGACGTGTATGGATTTGTAAATTGCTCTGATGGGGAGGTTGCGTTGAGTCTTGGACAGATTGGCCGCGTCATCCCCCTTCCACATCAACTTGCCGGATTCGAGATGTCCTTGCAACTCGTCAAGGTACTGGAGCGGTGTGCCGTCCGGGTTTTTTCGTATGAACTCATTAAAATAGTCGCGTAACGGTTTGTGCCATTTTTGGTCCCTTCCGTTGTAGATGGGGTTTCCGTCGTAGTCGGCGAATGCGCCCACATGTGCGTCCATGTCATGGCTGCGAACCTCCGACATGTTTTCTGTGATGCGCAATTCCCAGATGACATCCGTGGTGAAGGAGCGGAGCTTGTCTTGCAGCACAATCCAGGCGACGGATACCTTCATGCTGCTGTTCTTTTGTTCAATTGCCGTTTCGACTATCTTGATCATCTGGTTGGTGGGGATCCATTCGTGAAGCCCGCCCTCCCCTCGGAACTCTGCCTTGAGCCACTTCCTGTGCGGGTTCTCTCCAGCGCCCTTCTCGTTCCACAAATCCGTCAGTCTCTGCATCGTCAACCCGCCTGAGCTGCCAACCTTTGCCATGTCCTTCAGGAATTCTATGACCCGTCCGCCTGCTGCGGCCTTCAGTGCGGGGTCGAGTTCCCGCTCCTGGACTGGCAGTGACGAAAATCTTCCGAACTGATCGTTGGTCTGGAACGTTAGCTTGCTGAGCTTTTCGCTGAGTTCCTTGGACTTGTTTACCGACGGTTCTGCGTTTCCCTTGAGTTTTTCTATTGCGCCGCGGCCTACGCTTTCATAGAAAGCCTCTCGTGTGGAATGTTTAGGTTTTGGATTGATTTCATGAAGGGCGTATTTCCGGAAGCTCTGAGATTTTGCACCCTCGGTCCGATTTTTGGGGCGGTTCCTCGCGTCAACGAAGTAGCCCTTGAGATTGTCGCGCGTAGTGGGTGTGCCAAGTTCTTTGATGGCGTCATCCGCGAACCCGGCGACGACTGTCTTGTTCTTCCATGCCCCGGTGGGGCCTAGCTGGTCGTCCCACCATCTGTTCAGTACGTTTTCCGATAGCGTCTTGCCGTAGGGGGGGAGGTGGACGGGGATATTCTTTACGTAGTCGGCCTTGTCTTCCTTCTCCTTGGGCTTCTCCTCGGGCTTCTCGTTGCCCGGGACTTGAGCCTCGGTTGCCTGCGTCGTATCCGGGTTGATCCGTCCGTACACCGCCCAGTGCTTGCCTTTGGCGATGAGGTGAAGAACGTTCAAGCCGTAGCGAACCCGGATCAGCGTGAGGATAGGCGCAAGGATCTTCCCCGCCACTGGGCGCCCTCGGTACCTGTTGACCGCTGCCACCGCTGCCGCCATGGCGGAAGATAGCCTCTTGCGTTGCCCGGCCGGGCTGTCGTCGCCGCCCCGCAGCTTCGTTTTGACTCGGGTCAGCAGGGGTTTACGCGGCTTCTTCGGTCCGGTTTTCTTCGTGCCGAACTTGGCCTTGAGCTTGGCCCAGAGTTTTTTGACCAGGCCGGTGATCTTGTCGATGACCCAGTCGATGGCGCGGTTTACGGGCCGGGCGAGTTGCTGGAAGATCTGGCGGACCTTGCCTGCGATGCCGCCGATGCCGAGGATTGACGCGAGGACGCCGATGAGGATGGGGATGGAGCGGGCGAGGGCTCCTTCGACCATGGCGGGTACGCCGCCGGTGCCGCCGCGGGCGATGGCGATGACGGCGTCGAGGACGGCGTTGACGAAGTCGATGATCTGGCGTGCCTGGGTGACGATGAACCGGACGATGTCGATGATCATCTTGCAGGCGCGGATGAATGCCGACGCGGGGTTCAGGAGGGAGAGGATCCAGGTGATGCCCGCGATGATGATGGTGGGGGTCAGGTATTTGATCAACCGGTCGATCAGGTCCCGCTTCAGGTCCCCCACGCGG
Organism: Streptomyces sp. NPDC041200; assembly: GCF_055591805.1. NCBI lineage: Bacteria > Bacillati > Actinomycetota > Actinomycetes > Kitasatosporales > Streptomycetaceae > Streptomyces > Streptomyces sp. NPDC041200. The sequence goes on from NZ_JBVIZF010000008.1 coordinate 259,170, forward strand.
TTCTTGAGGTCGTCCCACGCACCGGCCACCCCCTGACGTTTGACCGCGGCGACCAGCGGCACCGCGGTCTCAGCGGCGGTCACGGCCCGTTCGGGCACCTTGCGTACGAGGCGGGAGCGGATGTTCTGCCAGCTGATACCGAGCAGCGAGGCGATCATCAGCAGGATCCCGCGGACATCGAACTTGGCCGGGATCTGCAGGCCCGCGGAGGAGCCGGTCCCCAGCAGCCAGGACAGCACGCCCTGCTGCATATGCCTGCCGATGTTCTTCATGAACAGCTTCAGCCCGCCGCCCACTGCGGTGACCAGTTTGCCGAGGAACCCGATCGGGTCGGTCAGGATCATCCCAATCGCCTGTACCGCCTTGCGCAACACGCCCATCAGCAGGGTCTTCAGCTCGTTGATGGCCTTGATCGCGTCACCGATCGCGTCCTTGGCCTTGGAGACCCATCCCTTGTTCTTCTCCTTCTCCGCGGCGATCTCCTGATCGATCTCCTTGACCGCGTCGGTGTACCTGGTGGCGAGGGTGTCGACGAGTTCGGTGCCCTTGTCGTTGACGGTGTCGCGCAGTTCGTCGAACTTGTCCGCGAACTCCCCGGCGGCCTGCCGACCGATGGCCTGGAGGTCTTTGGGCAGCTTGTCCACCGCCGCCTTGAGTTCCTTGCGGCCGACGGCGATACGGTCTTTGGCCCGGCGCAGTTCACGCTCCACGGTGCCGGCGATGTCAGTGATCACCTGCCGCATCGCGACCAGGTAGTTGGCCTTCGCCCGCTCGTAGATGCGGTTGGCCTCCTCGGGCAGGTCCGCGAACAGGTCCTTGACCCAGCGGGCTTTGCCCGCCCAGCCGGAGTAGCGCCGGTCCTTGTACTCGTTCATCCCATCGGTGTGTTCACGGGTGAACCTCTCGCGGGCGTGCTTTTCGCCGCGGGTGAACTCGGTGTCGACCGTCGTGTCCAGATCGGACAGGATCTTCTCGACGTCGCTCTTGGTCGTGTCGAATACTTTCTGCAGCAGAGCGGTGACCGTCGCCCGCTTGTCCTCGTCTCCGGTCTTCGCCCGGGTTTTGCCCGCCGCCACGTGTTGCCCCACCGCAATGCGCGTACCGGCCATGGCCGTCATGGCGGCCGGCCCGGCAGCGGCCGCGTTGTCCTTGACGGACTTGATTTCCTGGGCCTCGGCGCCGCGCAACGCGCGCGGGGCCGAGGCCGAGTGCTTGTCCATCGTCTTCTTGCTGGCGAGTGCGGCCTTGAACGTCGGCTCGTTGGACCGGGCCAACTGCCGTTCGGTGACCTTTGCCTGGGCCATGTCCCGGTTGACCTGTTCGGGCCCGGCGGACATGTCGGTGGCCGAGGCCGGCAGTTTGTCGGGCACCGCCTGGTTCGCGTTCGGCCCGGCGGGTTGGCCCGGCGGGCGGTCCGGTTCCATCGCCACCACGGTCTTGGCGTCGGGGGCGGGCTGGGGCGGTTGCGCGGTGGTGTCCGCGATTTCCTGCGCTGATGTCTGTTTGCCTTCGACGACCTTGCTCTGGACCTCCTGCTTGACCTCCTCCGCCTTGCCCGAATCACCGAACTTGTCAGCCTCGTCAAGGTTCTTGGGAGCACGGTCGGCGATGGCCTTCTCCACCGCCGCGACGAAGGCCTCTTTGCTGAACTCCTTGGGCTGAGCCGCGTCCATGTTCTCGGCATGGGCCGCCTTGCCCCGAGCCAGTTGATCATCCGCGGGCGGCACCGCCGCCGCCTGCGCCGCCTCCGCCTCACTCCGGGCGGGCGGATGAGTGGTGCCCACCACCCGCTTCTTGGCAGCCACATCCTTCTTCAACGCCTGAAACTTCGGATCAGCCCCGGGCGACCTGCGCCCACCAGCGGCCTCCGCCTTGCCCTTGCTCTCCTTGGGCTGCCGCTCAGCCGTCTGCTCCGCCCGTCCCTGCTCCCGCGCTTCCGGGCCAGCGGCTGGCGATGTCTTCGCCTTGACCACCCCCGGCCGCCCACCGACCTGGGGGGCCTCGGCCACTTTGGGCTTTCCCGCGCCGGTCACCACTGGTCCACGAGGGGCAGTGGCGGCGCTCCTGGCGACCGCCGCGTTCCCCACCGTGTCGTGCCCGGCCGGACCCCGCGTCGCGAGGAGTCCTGGTCCTGGCAGACCCGGCGACAGGCCGCTCAACGTCGCGGCCGTCGCCGCGTTCCCCACTGAAGGCGCTGTCATCCCCGCATCGGACGTTCCCGGAGGGGAGGCCAGCTCGCTGCCGCGCCAGGTGTTCGCCTCAACCGGCCGCCGTGTGTCCGTCACCGGTGACGCCAGCGCCAGAGCAGGGGCAGAGGACGGTGGCCTGGGGACTTTCGCGGACGGATGCATCCGATGCGTCCTCTGATCGGCAGGCGGGGAAAGACGCGCTCCGGGCAGGCGATATGCCTACTGTCGGACTGGAACACGTTGCCATTCAGTGCGTCAGAGCTCCGCGACCACAGCGTCACTCCGGCGTCACCGCCGTCCGCCGCGTCTGGGTCCTGGCGCACATTGCGGTGGTATCGGTCAAGTCAGGTCATAGCGGTGATGTGTATTTGGCGAAGTCTTAGCAAAAGATCCATAGTTCTTTCCCTCATGGTCGCAAGTCGTTCATCATTTCGCGGCCACCACAGAGAGGGATGCACATGCCGTCACGTATCGAGGCACTGCGGGAACGAATGCTTCCCGCGCGATTACGTGAAGAGCGCGCCGAGCAGCGCAGGGTGGCCGAAGCCGAAGCGGCGGCCGAAGCGGAGCGGCGAAGGCGCCGGGAGCGCATCGAGGCGCTTCGCCGGGATCTTCTCGAGTCGGACCGCGAGCTGCGGCCGGTGACCGTCGAGGGGCGGACGTACTACGGCCGGCGGGTGAGCCACTTCCGCGCCGACGAGGCATCGGCCCGCAATCTCGCCCTGATCGGCGATGCCCTCGAACGCGCCGCCATCCCGTACTTCCTGGTCCCCGGCCGCTCCCGGATCCGCCACGTCATCGGCATGCGCCTCGCCGACCGCAAGCGCCTGCTGGAGACGCTGCGCGAGATCTACGGTTCCACCGCGCTGTACGCCATGAAACCGGGCAGTGACCCGATGCCGGCCGATGCCGTCCTGTACGCGGACGGAGCGCTGCCCACCTCGCTCAAACGCCAGGACACCCTGCGCTTCGGCGAGATCCTGCTCGGCCCCGCGGACCAGATACTCGCGGACCTCTCCTACGGCTGCGACGTGGAATTCTGGCGCGAGGGCCAGCAGTTGCTGGACGACGGTGAGCGGGGTGCCGAACGGATCGCCGCGCTGCGCAGCCAGACACCCCCGGCCGTGCTCGCCGCCGACGCCCTGGTCGCACCCCGGCTCAATGCCGTCTCCGAGGCCCTGCCCGCGGAGACGCGCATCCCGGATTCCCACACGATCGAGGGTCGTGCCTACCCGACGTACACGGATCTCTTCCAGCCCCGTATCGACACCGTCGACTTCCCCATCGACGTCGTGTACACCTGGGTCGACGGCGCGGACCCCGAGTTCGGAGCCAGGCGCGCCGCACACCGGGGCGAGGGGAGCGAGGCGTCGGGCATCCATCCCCGCGAGACCGGGGCCTCCCGCTACACCAGCCACGACGAGCTGAAGTACTCCCTGCGCTCCCTGGAGATGTACGCCCCGTTCATACGGAACATCCACATCGTCACCGACGGCCAGACCCCCGCCTGGCTGAACACCGACGCTTCCGGCATCCAGATCGTGGATCACAAGGACGTCTTCTCCGAGCCCGACGTCCTGCCGGTGTTCAACTCCCACGCCATCGAGACGCAGCTCCACCACATACCCGGTCTGTCGGAGCACTACCTCTACCTCAACGACGACTTCTTCCTCGGCCGCCCTGTGAACGCGGGGCACTTCTTCCACGGCAACGGCATCGCCAAGCTCCCCTTCTCGCCCTTCCAGCTCGGCCTGGGCGCACCGCACCCCGATGACCCCGCGCCGAACTCGGCGGGCAAGAACGTGCGTGGGCTGCTGCGGGAAACCCACGACCGGTTCACCGTCAACAAGTTCATGCACACCCCGCAGCCCCAGCGGCGCGTGGTGATGGAGGAGCTGGAGAAACGCTTCGCCGAGGACATCGCCCGCACCAGCCGCTCACGCTTCCGCTCGGTCACCGACATCGCCATGACCACATCGCTGCACCACCACTACGCCTACCTCACCGGCCGGGCCGTGCCCGCCAAGTACAAGATGCGCTACATCGATGTGGCCGGACCGAACACCGCCGACGCTCTCGCCGAACTCGCCCGCTCCCGCGGTTACGACTTCTTCTGCCTGAACGATGTCAACACCCCCGAGCACGAACAGGAGCGCATCGCCGCCGCGCTCCACACCTTCCTGGAGAACTACTTCCCCTTCCCCAGCCGCTACGAGCGGCCTCAAGGTCCCGGTACGCACTCTTGACGTGAGCTTCGCCGGGCCCAGAGTGCCTGTTAATGCGCATTACTAATGCGCATTAACAGGGGCCGTCCCAAGGGGGGTGCCGTGGAGCAGCCACCCAAGCGAGCCAGGTCAGGACAGGCCCCTGCGGCCCCCGGACGGACCTCGCGGCCGCGGCAGGCCGAGGTGGCGCGGCTGGCCGGGGTTTCGCAGGCCACGGTCTCGCTCGTGCTCGGCGGCAAGAAGCAGGGCTCCGCGATCTCGCCGGAGACGCGGCAGAGGGTGCTCGACGCGGCGCTCAGCCTCGGCTACGTGCCCGACCCGGCGGCCCGCAGGCTCGCCGCCGCACGCAACGACCTGCTCGGCGTCTTCAGCTTCACCGCGACCTTCCCCACGGACGTGCAGCACTCGTACTACCACTTCCTGGTCGGCGTGGAGCGGGAGGCCGCCGCCCGCGGGTACGACCTCGTGCTCTTCACCGGCTCCAGCTCCGGCGGCGCGGGGGCCGCCGGGCCGGACGCCCTGAGCCGGGTCCGGCTCGCCGACGGCTGCCTCTTCCTGGGGCGGCACGTGCCCACCGAGGAGCTGCGACGCCTGGTCGGAGACGGTTTTCCCGTCGTACACGTGGGCCGCAGGGACGAGTTGGAGGGCCTGGCCTGGGTCGGTGCCGACTACGTGAGCGCCAGCCACGAGGTCGTCGTCCAACTCGCCGCGCTCGGTCACCGGCGCATCGTGCTGGTCCGCGAGGACGACGACGCGCCCGCGTCCACCGACCGCGAGCACGGCTTCCTCAAGGGCTTGGACGAAGCCGGACTGCCCGGCGGCCCCGACGCGGTCTTCCGCACCGCCGACCCCGCCCGCACGCTCTCCTCCGAGCGGCTGCGGGAGTGGCTCGACGACGGGGTGACCGCCCTGGTCGCCGAGGAGACCGACACCGGCGGCCCGTGGCGGGCGCTGCGTACCGCCGTCGTCGAGGCCGGGCTCGACTGCCCCGGCGACCTGAGCCTCGCCCTGCTCGGCAGTCCGCCCGCCGATCTCGCGGCCGAACCGGTCCCCACCGGATTCGACATCCCCCGCCCCCAGCTCGGCGCCGCCGCCGTCCGGCTGCTCGCCGCCCTGGTCGCGGGGGAGGAGGTGGACGAACCGCTCGTGGTCTGCCCCTTCCGGTCCGGCGCCACGGCGGGCCCCCCGCCCCACCGCGGCTGACCTTCCGTACGACCGCACCCGACGTCCCGTAGGACCGCGCCCGACGTCCCGTAGGACCGCAGCACGCCGTACGACCGCATCACGCCCGCCCCAACGCGGCGCGACGCGCCCCAAGGAGAACCGTGACCAGCCAACCCGACATCCTCGTCGTCGGCGGCGGACTCGGCGGTGTCGCCGCCGCCCTCGCCGCCTGCCGCGCCGGCCGTACGGTCGTCCTCACCGAGGAGACCGACTGGATCGGGGGCCAGCTCACCTCCCAGGCCGTCCCGCCGGACGAGCACCCCCGGGTCGAGCAGTTCGGCGTCACCGCCTCCTACCGCGCGCTGCACGAGGCCATCCGCGGCTACTACCGCGCCTGGTACCCGCTGCGCGCCGAGGCCGCCGCCCTGCCAGGCCTCAACCCCGGTGCCGGACGCGTCAGCAAGCTGTGCGCCGAACCCCGCGTCGCGCTGGCCGTGCTGGAGGGCCTGCTCGCCCCGCACCGCTCCGCCGGCCGGCTGACCCTGCGCACCGAGCACCGCCCGTTGGCCGCCGGGACCGAGGGCGACACCGTACGGTCCGTCACCCTGGAGGATTTACGCGGCGGTGGCCTGCGCACCGTCACCGCCCGCTACGTCCTCGACGCCACCGAGACGGGCGAACTGCTGGAGCTGGCCGGGGCCGAGCACGCGTCAGGCGCCGAGTCGCGCGCGGAGTTCGGCGAACCGCACGCCCCCGAGCGGGCCGACCCGCTCAACCAGCAGGGCATCACGTTCTGCTTCGCGCTCTCCCACCACGAGGGCGAGGACCACACGATAGACAAGCCCGCCGACTACGACTTCTGGCGCGGCTACACCCCGGAGTTCTGGCCCGCGCGGGAACCCGCCGGGAGCAGGCAGGGAGCAGGGGGGAACGAGGACTTTCGACGGGTTGAGGACAAAGTATGGACGGTTCAGGGCGCCGTTCGTACGCTGGGCGTCGCTTTCGTACGGACGTCTGCGTGCCTCACGGCGTAATACCGCCGCACCCCCCGTACGTGGACGAACACTCCGCGACCGCGGTCCACCGCCGGCCGCGCCGCCTCGCGCCCAGCAGGAGGAAGAGTGACGTCACGCAAGCCCCCGAGCCTCCGCGGCCATCGCCGCGGGCCACGAAGAGTCACCGGCCTGCTCTTCGCCGCCCTGATGGCCGCCGGTCTCGCGACACCGGCGGCCGGGGCGGACGAGAGGCCCTCAGCAGACCTGCCGCCCCAGGAACCCGGCGTCACCCTCCGCGTCTTCGATGTCCAGTCCCCGCTGAGCAAGCTCTGCGACCTCAAACCGGCCCAGACGCCCAACGTCGACAAGCTGATCCCCACCGCCGACTGGTCCTCCACGGAGGGCTTCGGCTTCACCGACAACTTCATGTCGCAGGTCATCGGCAACCTCAACGTCCCCGCCGATGGCACCTACGCCTTCCGCCTGATCAGCGACGACGGCTCCCGGCTGCTCATCGGTGGCAAGCGGGTCATCGACCACGACGGACTGCACGGCGCCGAACCCAAGGACGGCGAGATCGCCCTCACCCCCGGCTACCACCCCCTGCGGATCGACCACTTCGACCGCGGCGGCGAGCAGCAGGTCACCCTCCAGTGGAAGCCGCCGGGCGCCGCCGACTTCACCCTCGTCCCGAACTCCGTGCTCAGCACCGACGCCGACGTCGTCCGGGTCACCGCTCCCGGCCGCAAGGAGTGCGAGGGAAACTACGACACCCCGGGCGACGGCCTCCCGCTGACCTCGGTCAACCCCGGCTACACCCTCGCCGACCTCCGCCCCGAGGGCTTCGAGCCGCAGGTCTCCGCGATGGACTGGCTGCCGGACGGCCGCCTCGCCGTGGCCACGTGGGGCGGCAGTGCCAAGGCCCAGGGAGAGGTGTACATCCTCGACCACGTCACGGGGGACACCGGCCCCAAGGAAGTCACGTACAAGAAGGTCGCCGAGGGTCTGAAGGAGCCGATGGGGATCAAGTACGTCGACGGAAAGCTGTACGTCTCGGAGAAGCACCAGCTCACCGAGTTGTCCGACATCAAGGGCAGCAACGCCCCGGATGAGATCCGCAAGGTCGCCGACTGGCCGTACGGAGGAAACTTCCACGAGTTCGCCTTCGGACTGCTCTACGAGCGCGGAAACTTCTACCTCAACCTGTCCGTCGCCATCAACCAGGGCGGTGCGACGACCGATCCGCAGCCCGCTCAGAACCGCGGCACCACCATCAAGGTGAACAGGAAGACCGGAAAGGTCACCTACCTGGCGGGCGGCCTCCGCACACCGAACGGCATCGGGCGGGGCCCGAAGGGCGAGCTGTTCGTCACCGACAACCAGGGTGGCTGGCTGCCCGCCTCCAAGCTCGTCCACATCAAGAAGGACCGGTTCTTCAACCACCGCACCAACCCGGACGGCCCGTTCGACTACCGCACGGTCACCAAGCCGGTGCTCTGGCTGCCGCAGAACGAGATAGCCAACTCGCCCAGCACACCGATGCTGATGAAGAAGGGGCCCTTCGCCGGACAGATGCTCTTCGGCGACGTCACCTACGGCGGACTCCAGCGGGCCGGTCTGGAGAAGGTGGACGGCGAGTACCAGGGCGCGGTGTTCCGGCACACCCAGGGCCTGGAAGCCGGTATCAGCCGTATCAGCACCGGACCGGACGGCGCCATCTACACGGGTGGCCTCGGCGCCGACGGAAACTGGGGCCAGGACGGAAAACTCCGCTTCGGCCTGCAGAAACTCACGCCGAACGGCCAGACCGCATTCGACATCAAGACCATGCGCGCCACCCGCGACGGCTTCGAACTCACCTACACCAAGCCCCTGTCGGAGGAGACCGCCGCCAAGCTGACGAGCGGCGCCTACTCCGTCGAGCAGTGGCGCTACGTCCCGACCCCGGCGTACGGCGGCCCCAAGGTCGACGAGGAGACCCTCCCCGTCACGGCCGCCAGGCTGTCGGGCGACCGGCGCGGAGTCCGGCTCACCATCCCCGGCCTGAAGACCGACCGGGTGGTGCACGTGCGATCGCCGCGCCCGTTCTCCTCGGCCCAGGGGGAGCAGCTCTGGTCCACCGAAGCCTGGTACACGCTCAACGCCCGCCCGGGTCCCGAGCAGCCCGTCACCTCGTACGACGCCGAGTCGGCACAGCTGTCCGGCGGGGCGGACATCGACACCGAGCACGCCGGTTACACCGGCGGTGGCTTCGTCGACGGTTTCGGAACCCCGGGCGCCACCGCCACCTTCGAGGTCGACGCACCCGCGAAGGGCAGCTACGACGTGGCACTGCGCTACGCCAACGGCCCCAACCCCTTCACCGGCACCAAGACGATCGGCGTCAGCGTGGGCGGCGGGCAGGCACGGCAGACCAGCCTCCCCTTCACCGGTGCCTGGAACCGCTGGTCCACCACGACCGAGCGCCTCACCCTGCGCAAGGGCCGCAACACCATCACGTACACCTACCGGCCCGAGGACACCGGCCACGTCAACCTCGACATGATCGAGGTACGGAAACCCGGCAGCCGCGTCGACCTGTTCTCCGGCGGCAGCGCCTCCACCGCCTGGCAGCAGACCGACGGCCGCGGCGTGCAATGGCCGCACACCGCCGAGGACTCCATCGAGGTGTGCTGCGGCGACATCCGCACCAAACAGGCCTTCCGCGATTTCCGGCTGCACGCCGAATTCCGGGTGCCGAAGCTCCCGGACGACGTCACCGGGCAGGACCGGGGGAACAGCGGCGTCTACCTCCAGGAGCGGTACGAGATCCAGATCCTGGACTCCTTCGGCGTGGCGGAACTCGCCCAGGACGAGGCCGCGTCCATCTACGACAAGAAGGCCGCCGACCTGAACGCCGCCACCGCGCCGGAAACCTGGCAGACGTACGACATCGTCTTCCGCGCGGCCCGTTTCGACACCGAGGGCCGGAAGACCGACGACGCCAGGATCACCGTGGTGTGGAACGGAAGAAAGGTCCACGACAACGTGGCGGTGGACGGCCCCACCGGCGGCGGCGCCCCCGAAACGGCCGCGGCGGGCGCGATCCGCCTCCAGGACCACGGCAACAAGGTCCGCTTCAGGAACCTCTGGATCGAACCACTGGACTGACGGCCAGCCCGACGGCCAGCACAGGCTGGCGATGGGGTCACTCGATCGTGATTTCCTCCCCCGTTCGTGTCCGCGCTGACGCGATGCTCTGCGAGGCGGTGGATGACCGCCGCCCGGACGCGCAACGGTGGGGGAGATCGCATGAGCCAAGAGGCGGGACGATACGGGGGCCGGGCGCTGGTGCTGGCCGCGGGCCTGGCCGATCTGGCGGTGAGCACGCTGGGTTCGGCCCTGGGGACGGTGCGAGGGCTGCTGCGCCGCTCGGACACCGGGGAGCTGGCGGCCGAAGCCGAGCATGACCTGATGGCGCGGGGGCGCCTGGTGCTGGACCGGTACGCGGCCGCGCCCCCGGCCCACTTGGAGGTCCTCGCCCGCCACGCGCGGGCCCGGAGGGCCACCGATGACGTATGACCCGTGGGAACCGGGCGCGTACAAGGCACGCGTCGATGAGGTGCTGCGCCGGTTCGTCGCCCAGCAGGCCGACGAGTTCGCGGCGATCGACCCGAGCCTGAGCGCGGTGGCCGAGGCGCTGGAGGCGGCGGTCGCGGGCGGCAAGCGGCTGCGGGCGGCGTTCTGCTACTGGGGATGGCGTGCGGTGGGCCAGCCGGACAGCGACGCGCTGGTGCGGGCGGCCGCCTCCATGGAGCTGGTGCACGCGGCCGCGATCGTCCATGACGACCTCATCGACGACAGCGCGGTGCGGCACGGGCGGCCCACGGTCCACATCGCGCTTCGCGACGCCGTGGGGCGCCGCCCGGGCGACGACGCCGCCGCGCGGTCGCTGGCGATGCTGGTCGGGGATCTGCTGATGGCGCTGGCCGGGCAGCTGTTCGCCACCAGCGGTCTGCCCGCCGCGTACACCGTCCGGGCCCGCCCGTTGTGGACGGTGATGGCCCGTGAGCTGATCGCGGGCGAGTGCCTGGAGATCCTGCGCACCGGAGCCGGTCCGGACGGCGCCGACACCGAGGCGTCGCTGAAGGTGATCCGCTACAAGGCCGCCAAGTACACCGTCGAGCATCCCCTGCTGATCGGTGGTGCCCTGGCCGGTGCGGGCGCGCGGCTGCGCGAGGGCTACTCCGCGTACGGGCTGCCGCTGGGCGAGGCGTTCCAGCTCCGGGACGACCTGCTCGGCCTGTTCGGGGACCCGGAGCGCACCGGCAAGGTCAACGCCGACGATGTGCGCGGCCAGCGGCCCACGGCGCTGCTGGCGGAGACGTGGCGCCTCGCCGACCACGGCGAACGGGAACGCTTGCGTGCCCTGTTGGGCCGGAGCGACCTGGACGGGGACGACCTGGACTCCGTGCGCGAGGTGATGCGCCGGCTGAGGGCGCCCGACCGCGTCGAGGACATGATCAGGGCGCGTGTCGAGGACGCGCTCGACGCCCTCCACGGGCTGGACGTACCGGCACACGCCACCGCCGCCCTGACCGCGCTGGCGCATGCGGCGGCCGTCCGCCTGTCGTGAAGACGGTGCTGGACGATCCCGGACGATTCCGCAAGACAAGGAGCCCTGCCATGACCTACACCGAGGCATCGATGGACGCCCTGCGGCAGGCCGGTGACGAACTCGCCGACGCCACCGTCGCCGCACTCTTCGAACGGGGCGAGGTGGGCGAGTTCAACACGCTGATGCGCTACGTCTCCACCGCTGGTGCTCCCCTCCCGGACGGGCTGCCCGACGTGGCGCGCGAGTACCTGGAGGCCACCCGCACCCCGCCGGCCTGGGTGGACTGGTCGGAGATGGAGAAGGCCCGGCTGTTCTTCATCGACAACAACGTCCACATCGCCACCGCGCTGTCCTTCGCCTCCATGCCCGCCTGCTATCTCGTCCCGCCCGTCGCGAAGCTGCTGTCGACGACCCACGGGCTGAAGTACCCCTCCAAGCGGATGGCGGAGACCGGGCAGTTCACCGTCTACCTCATGCGGCCCGACGCCTTCGAGGCGGGCAGCCGCTTCATTCCCGCGGCCCAGAAGGTCCGCCTCCTCCACGCCTCCATCCGCCACCACCTCACAAGAGAGAATCGCTGGGACACCGACGCCGACGGGACACCGATCTGTCAGGAGGACATGATCGGTGGGCAGATGTTCTTCTCGTTGCTCGTCCTGGACAGCCTGCACCGGCTCGGCATCCACATGTCGCAGGAGGGCGCGGAAGCCTACTACTACGCGTGGCGCGTCGTCGGCGCCATGCTCGGCGTCGCCGAGGACACCGTCCCCAAGTCCCTTGACGAGGCCCGCCAGTTCCTCGACCTGTACATGGTCCGGCACATGGGGCCGTCCGACGCGGGTACGACGCTGACCCGGCAGCTGATCGACCTGTACGAGGAGGTGGTGCCCGGCACCTTCTTCGACCCGATCGTCTCCGCCCTCATCCGCTACCTCATCGGCGACACCTGCGCCGACTGGCTCCAGGTGCCGCGCACGCCGTGGGACACCGTCACCAAGGCCGTGCCCCATCTGCTCGGCGTGCTGGAGAGCATCGAGGACCGCTCACCGCTCGGCGCCTGGGCCCTGGACCGCCTCGGCCACCTCACCGCCGTCTTCGAGCTGTCCTCCCTCACCCGGGGACGCGTCATGCACTACGCGATCCCCGAACAGCTCAAGAAGGACTACGGCGTCTCCAGCGCGGTACCCCGCGCCCGCCGGTGGGCCCCTCCGGCCGCCACCGTCTCGTGATGGCCGAGCCGGAATCTACCGGCTGAGGTGGAACCGGATGGCGGTGCCGTCCGGGCCGGTGTGCACCCGGACCAGATCGGTGATCTTGTGCACCATCAGCAGGCCCCGGCCGCCGAGCTGACCGGGCGAGGCCGGGCGCCGCCCGGCGAGGGGGTCGTTGAGGCTGCCGCCGTCCTCGACCTGGCACAGCACCTGCCCGGCCCGCGCCCAGACCCGTACCGTGCCGTGGCCGTCGCCGTGCACCACGCTGTTGGTGGTCAACTCGGAGACCGCCAGGGCCAGATCGCCCAGGCGCTGCCCGGTGAGGCCGAACCGCTCACCGGCCGCGACCGCGAAATCGCGGGCGACGGGCAGACGGTCCGCGTCGAAGGGGAAGGCGGCGATCCCGGCGGGCGTGGGCAGCGGCTCGTTGTGCGCCGCGATGGCCTGCTGGGGGGCGTAGCCGTGGCTCCGCCGTTCCCGGCCGTTCTCGATGATCACCGGATGGGTCAGCCGGGCGTCGCCGAGCGCGTCGGCGTCCAGCCCGCCCGTGTCGTACGGACACAGGATGGTGACCGCGCGGCCGAGGAAGGCCAGGTTGATCAGCGCCTCGTGCTGGACGCACGCGCCGTACTCGGCCGCGGTGCGTCCCGCCCAGATGGGTTCGCCGATGATCCGCACCCGGCCGCCGGGATGCCGGTCGGCGAAGTCCCGCAGCACGGCGGGGATGATCCGCCCGGGGTTGCGCCCGGCCTCGGCCATGTCGAGGAACCGCACGCGCTCGCCGTCCCGCCCCAGCGCCGTCCGCAGGAGCCGGAGGTTGGCGCCGGGCACCGCCACCGCGACCGGCTCGGCGGCGCGCAGCCCGTCGAGCACGAAGGGCAGGGTGCCCGCCAGATAGTCCTCGTCGTCCCGGTAGAAGAGGGCCGGGTGCACGAAGGGGTCAGCGACGGCTTCGGCGCTCACCACAGCCTCACCCCGATCGCGGAAGGACACGGCCCGGATCCGGCCCCGGACGACTCCGGACGAACCGCCCAGGGAGCGGCCGGAGGTGCGCACCACCCTACCCAAGCGGTGCCCGGCGCGGCCGTACGCAGGTCCGAGGGGGGCGGGCGCCGGGCCGGGGATAAGGTGGCGGCGGGAGCAAGGCGCAGGGTCGGCACCAAGGCGCCGAAGACGCTGATTCGGAGTGCACTGTTATGGGCGTGAATCCGGCACCCTCTCACCGTCGGTCCCGCGACGCCTCTCAGATGGCGTGCGAGGTGATCGAACTGCTGGAGGTGCTGTGGGAGCGGGGGCGGGACGCCGTCTCCTCGTCCCCGGTGTCGGCGTCACAGCTACGGGTGCTGTACAGCCTGGACCGTGAGGAGGGCATCAACCTCCGCACGCTGGGGGAGCTGCTGGGCTCGGCGCCCTCCTCCGTCAGCCGCCTGTGCGACCGGTTGCAGGCCCTCGGATTCGTGGAGCGCGCGCCCAGCCCGGTCAGCCGCCGGGAGCTGGAACTGCGGCTGACCAGTCAGGGCAGGGCGTACCTGCTCGAACTGCGGGCCCGCCGGGAGGAGGCTCTGCTGGCTGCCATCGCCGCGATGACCCCGACCGCCCGCAAGGCGCTGCTGGAGGGGCTGACCGGGTTTCAGGAGGCCGTGGACAAGACGGCGTCGGGCCATCAGCGGGAGGCCGCGGACGGAACGGTCCGGTTCGCCTGAGCCCGCCGCCCGGTGCGCCACGGTCCGCCCCCTGTCTGTTTTCCGTCCGGCTTCAATCGCTGTCCGTGAGCGCCGGGAGGGCCCGGGTGATGCCCCTAGATTGTTGTCGTTCGGGCACAGTTGTCAAATGGCAACGGTCTCCTTCCGCCCGTACCAGTCGAGGCAGACCACCAGGGCGTCGTCGTCGAGCGGGCCCTCGGAGCGGAAGCCGGACAGCTGGCGCAGGATCGCCTGGGGCACCTGGGTCGGCGGCAGCAGCCGGGTGTCGCCCAGGGCGCGGGTCAGCGCCCGCTCCCCGTAGCTCTCGCCGGACGAGGACAGTGCCTCGTACACCCCGTCGCTCCCGAACAGCAGGCGATCGCCGGGGCGCGCGGTGAAGTGTTCGGCTATATAGACGGTGTCCTCGAACATCCCGAGCGGCAGTTGGGCGTCGAACCGCACGGACTCCACCGCGCGCTCCCGCTGGCGCCACATCCGTGGCGACCCGGCGTCCACGACCTCCACGTCCCCGGTCGCGAGGTCGAACCGCAGCAGCAGCGCCGACACGGAGCACTCCCCCCGGTAGTGGGCGTAGACGGCCTGGTCGGCCAGGCTGGCCTGATCGCAGAGGCCGAGGCCCGCGCGCCGCGCGTTGCGCAGGGCGTTGACGGCGAGGTTGGTCAGCAGTGACGCCTCTATGCCCTCGCCCATGCCGTTGGTGATGGTGAGGGTCAGGTGGCCGGCGGAGGCCGACCAGTCGAAGTTGTCGCCGAAGATGGCGTACGCGGGCTCCAGATGTGCCCCGAGCGAGAACTCCGGACGCGAACAGGAGTGGCCGGGCAGCAACTGCCACTGCATCTCGGCGGCCAGGGTCAGCCGGGTGGCGCGCCGGGCCAGGAGGTAGAGGTCCGTGTCGCGCTCGGCCAGGAGGATCTCACGGCCGAGGGCCGCGCAGACCGCCTGGAGGTGATGTATCTGGGTCCGGCCCTCGTGTTCGGCGGGCAGCCGTACGGACAGCACTCCCATCCGGTCGCCGCGGATGGTCATCGGAAGGTGCGCGGTCACCGCGCCCTGCTGGGGGTGCCGGGTGACGCACGGCTCCTGTGACCCGAAGGCGCGGCCCTGGGGGCTGCCCTGGATGGGCACCGGGTCCGCGCCGCGGGTCTCCGGCTCTACGGTCTGGAGCGACCGCATGCCGTAGTCCGCCATGCGCAGCTCGACCTGTTCGGCACCGTACTGCTCCGCCAGGGCGGCCCTGACGACATCGAGCAGAGCGTGGGGTGCGGCTGCGTGCAGCGCCTGTTCGACCGTAGAAATCTTGTCCACATCGTCCTGCTTCTCGAATGCGCCGGGACCGCGGCGAAGTGCGTGATCACCGCGAGCGCATTCTATGCACCACGAGGACAATAGTTGCCGGATGGCAAATGTGGCAGTATGGCGCCTCGGAGCGTCTGATCACTCACGGGCCGAAGGCTCACCGGTCCCTGAGGGGTGCCTGGTGGGCGGGACCGCTACTCGAGGGGCGGAGAACCATGGTGGCGAGTTCTGGCACGGGGCAGCGCACGGCGGCGCGCGCGCCGGGGGGCCGTGGCGTCGGGACGGTCGCGGAGCCGGAGTTACGGCAGTTGCTGGCCGGCCTCACGGCGGTCAGGGACGGCGACTTCGGCACCCATCTGCCGACCGACCGGGATGGCCTCCTGGGGGAGATCGCCACGGTCTTCAACGGCATGGTCGACCAACTGTCGCTGTTCACCTCCGAGGTGACCCGGGTCGCCCGGGAAGTGGGCACCGAGGGCCGTCTCGGCGGCCAGGCCGCGGTGCCCGGGGTGGACGGCACCTGGAAGGACCTCACGGATTCCGTCAACGCCATGGCGGGCAACCTGACCACTCAGGTGCGTGACATCGCCCAGGTCGCCACGGCGGTGGCCAAGGGCGACCTCTCCCAGAAGATCACGGTCGTGGCCCGGGGCGAGATCCACGAGCTGAAGAACACCATCAACACGATGGTGGACGAACTGTCCTCGTTCGCCGCCGAGGTGACGCGCGTGGCCCGCGAGGTCGGCACCGAGGGCATCCTGGGCGGCCAGGCCCAGGTGCCGGGCGTCGGCGGCACCTGGCGCGACCTGACCGACTCCGTCAACTCCATGGCGGGCAACCTCACCGCCCAGGTGCGGTCGATCGCGCGCGTGGCCACGGCGGTGGCGCAGGGCGATCTCACGCGCAAGATCGACGTGGACGCGCGGGGCGAGATCCTGGAGCTGAAGACCACCATCAACACGATGGTGGACCAGCTGTCCTCGTTCGCCGCCGAGGTCACCCGCGTGGCCCGGGATGTCGGCACCGAGGGCCGCCTCGGCGGGCAGGCCGATGTCCAGGGCGTCTCGGGCACCTGGAAGGACCTCACCGAGTCGGTCAACGTGATGGGCGACAACCTCACCGCCCAGGTGCGGTCCATCGCCGAGGTCACCACCGCGGTGGCGCAGGGCGACCTGTCGCAGAAGATCCGGGTGGACGCGCGGGGCGAGATCCTGGAGCTGAAGGAGACCATCAACACGATGGTCGATCAGCTGTCCGCCTTCGCCGACGAGGTGACCCGGGTGGCCCGCGAGGTCGGCACCGAGGGCAACCTCGGCGGGCAGGCCACCGTCCGGGGCGTCTCGGGCACCTGGAAGGACCTGACCGACAACGTCAACGTCATGGCGTCCAACCTCACCAGCCAGGTGCGGTCCATCGCCCAGGTGGCGACGGCGGTGGCCCGCGGCGATCTCTCGCAGAAGATCACCGTCGAGGCCAAGGGGGAGGTGGCCGCGCTCGCCGGGGTCATCAACACCATGGTGACCACCCTGTCGGCGTTCGCGGACGAGGTGACGCGGGTGGCCCGTGAGGTCGGCACCGAGGGTATCCTCGGCGGCCAGGCGCAGGTACCCCACGTGGCGGGCACCTGGAAGGACCTCACCGACAACGTCAACTCCATGGCGAACAACCTCACCAACCAGGTCCGCAACATCGCCCAGGTCACCACGGCGGTGGCGCAGGGCGATCTCACGCGCAAGATCGACGTGGACGCGCGGGGCGAGATCCTGGAGCTGAAGACCACCATCAACACGATGGTGGACCAGCTGTCCTCCTTCGCCGCCGAAGTCACCCGCGTGGCCCGCGAGGTGGGCAGCGAAGGACGGCTCGGCGGCCAGGCCGAGGTCGAGGGCGTCTCCGGCACCTGGAAGCGGCTGACCGAGAACGTCAACGAGCTGGCCGGAAACCTGACCCGCCAGGTCCGGGCCATCGCCGAGGTCACCAGCGCCGTGGCCGAGGGCGATCTGACGCGCTCCATCACGGTGGACGCCTCCGGCGAGGTCGCCGAACTCAAGGACAACATCAACGCCATGGTGGAGTCCCTGCGCGAGACCACCCGGACCAACCAGGAGCAGGACTGGCTCAAGACCAACCTCGCCCTCATCTCCGGGCTGATGCAGGGCCAGCGCGATCTGACGGTCGTCGCCGAACTGGTCATGGACCGGCTGACCCCGCTGGTGGGAGCCCAGTACGGTGGCTTCTACCTCGCCCACGACGCCCCGGAGGGGGTGGAACTGCGGCTGCTCGGCTCGTACGGACTGCCCGTCGCGGACTCCGGGGACCGGCCGGTGCGGTTCCGGCTCGGCGAGTCGCTCGTCGGGCAGGCGGCCCGCAGCCGCCGCACCATCGCCATCGAGCAGCTTCCGCCCGGCTACGTCACGGTCTCCTCGGGCCTCGGCGCGGCCGAGGCGTCCAGCCTCCTCGTCCTGCCCATCGTGGCCGAGGAGCAGATCCTCGGCGTCATCGAGGTGGCCTCGGTCAGCCGCTTCACCCAGGTCCACCGGGACTTCCTCGACCAGCTGATGGAGACCATCGGGGTCAACGTCAACACCATCGTGGCCAACGCCAGAACGGATGAGCTGCTGGAGGAGTCCCAGCGGCTGACCGCCGAACTCCGGGCGCGTTCACAGGAGTTGCAGGTACGCCAGGACGAACTGCAGAACTCCAACGCCGAGCTGGAGGACAAGGCGGCCCTGCTGGCCGCGCAGAACCGCGACATCGAGACCAAGACCCGGGAGATCGAGCAGGCCCGCCAGGAGCTGGAGGAACGGGCCCGGCAACTGACGCTCGCCTCCAAGTACAAGTCGGAGTTCCTGGCCAATATGAGCCATGAGCTGCGCACTCCCCTCAACAGCCTGCTGATCCTCGCCCAGCTCCTGGCGCAGAACCCGGCCCGGAACCTCACCCCCAAACAGGTGGAGTACGCGGGCGTCATCCACTCGGCGGGCTCCGATCTGCTGCAGCTGATCGACGACATCCTGGATCTGTCCAAGGTCGAGGCCGGGAAGATGGACGTCGAACCCGAGCGGGTGCCGCTGCGGCGGCTGCTCGACTACGTGGAGGCCACCTTCCGGCCGATGACGGCCCAGAAGGGTCTCGACTTCCGCATCAGCGTCTCGCCCGCCGTCCCCGCAGAACTCGTCACGGACGACTCCCGGATGCGACAGGTGCTGCGCAATCTGCTCTCCAACGCGGTCAAGTTCACCGAGACCGGCTCCGTGGAGCTGCGCATCGCGCCCGCCGCGGAATCCGATCTGCCCCGGGAGGTCCGCGGCCAGGGGCCCGCCCTCGCGTTCCGGGTGGTGGACACCGGGATAGGCATCGCCGAGCAGCAACTCGAAGCCATCTTCGCCGCGTTCCAGCAGGCGGACGGCACCACGAGCCGCAGGTACGGCGGTACCGGGCTCGGCCTCTCGATCAGCCGGGAGATCGCCCATCTGCTGGGCGGGGCGGTACGCGCCGCCAGCACACCCGGCGAGGGCAGCACCTTCACCTTCTACCTGCCCGTCGGCAGGTTGTCCCTCCCCGGCGGCCCGACGCCGCGGGGCGAGGGCGGCCCGGAGCGCTCCCCGGCGTCGCACGTTCCGGAGCAGCGCCGGGTGCTCGTCGTCGAGGAGCGGCCGCACGGGCTGCTGTCGCTCCTGGTCGAGAGCGCCGTGGTCGAACTCGCGGCCGGCGGACCGGCCACCGACGCGGTGCGGGTGCGGACCGTGGCCGATCCGCGGGAGGCCGTCGCGGCGCTCGCCGACGAGCCGTGTCACTGCGTCGTCCTCGGCCTCGACATGCCCGACGCGGCCGCCCTGCGCTTCCTCGACGAGCTGGACCGCGTACCGGCCGCCCGGCAGGTGCCGGTCCTGGCCCACCACACCCGGCGGCTGGACCCCCGGTCGAACCAGCGGCTGACGGACCGCTTCCAGGGCGAGCGGCGGGAGCTGCTGCCGAGCCTGGACGAGCTGCGCGAGCGCGTCGTCCTGCATCTGACGGCCGACCGGCCGGCCGACGTCCCGCCCCTGGTGCCGGCCGTCCGCTCCGTACCGGCCGTGCCTGTGGCCGTCCCCGCGCCCGCGGGGGCGGACGGCGACCTCGCCGGGCGGGCGGTGCTGATCGTGGACGACGACGCCCGTAACGTCTACGCGCTCACCGGCATCCTGGAGCTGTACGGCATGCGTGTCCTGCACGCCGAAAACGGGCGCATGGGGCTGGAGATGCTGTCCCGCCACTCGATGGTCGAGCTGCTCCTGATGGACATCATGATGCCCGAGATGGACGGCTATGCCGCCACCGCGGCCATCAGGGCCATGCCCGAGTACGCCGATCTGCCGATCATCGCGGTGACCGCCAAGGCCATGGCGGGCGACCGGGAACAGACGCTGGCCGCCGGGGCCAACGACTACATCACCAAGCCGCTGGACGCCGATGAGCTGGTGGCCTGCGTGCGCCGCTGGCTGAACCGGTGAGCGGGCGTGACCGGCGTCTGGCCGCGCTGGCGGCCACGGTCGAGCGGCTGCGCGGCGAACTCACCGCGGCACAGGAGGCCGCGGACGCGCGAACCCTGATCGGTATCGCCACCGGCATCCTGGTCGAACGCGGCCACGGTGGCCCGACGCAGGCCGCCCGCCATCTGGAGGAGCTGGCCGAGGCCGCCGGGCTGCCCCTTCTGGAGCTGGCCGCCGACGTGGTCGACGGAGCCGCCGGGGACACGGTCGCCCGGGCCCTGTCCGGTGTGCCACAGGAGTCCGGCGGCGGACACCACAGCCCGCCGGACGTCCTCCGGGTGCGGGCGGCCGAGGCCAGTTCCCTCACCGGCGACCCCCAGACCGTGGTGGACACGCTGATCGAGCAGGTGCTCGCCCCCCTCGGAGTGAGCGCGGTGGCGCTGTGGGCCGTGGTGTCCGGCGGCGCGCTGGCCCTCGCCGGACACGCGGGCTTTCCGCGCGGCGAGGCCGAGCGGTGGCGGTTCGTCCCGCCGGACCTCCAGGTGCCCGCCCAGCGCGCCGTGGCCGAACGGCGGGTGCGGTGGTACGCGGCGATGCCCGCCGACACGGCGGCCATCGGACGCCACGGCGGCGACGGCGCCCGTGCCGTACTCCCGGCCGAGCTGGGCGGCCGGATCCTCGGTGCGCTGGAGGTGTGCTGGCCCCATCCACGGCCCCCGCTGTCCGCCCCGGTCAGCCGCCAGCTGAACGCACTGGCCGAGCTGTGCGCCCACGCCCTGCCCGGTACGGGAGAGACGGCGGCCGGGACCACCGCGGACCCGGCGCTCCCGGCCGATCCCGCGAGGGATCTCGCCGATGGGCTGCTCGACCCGGTGCTGATCCTGCGCCCGGTGCTCGATGACCAGGACCAGGTGACCGACTTCGCCATCGCCTACGTCAACGAGCGCTTCGCCGACCCGGCGGGGCGGGCACGCGCCATGATCACGGGAATGCGGCTGCTGGCGGCATACCCCCTGATGGCCTGCGACGGCGGTCTGTACGAGCACGTGCTGCGGGTCCACGCGACGGGCGAGCCGTTCCGCGCGGAACGGCTCGCGCTGCGGGTCCTGGTCGACGATGTCTCCCTGACCGGGCTCATCACCGTGGGCATCGGCCGCTGCGGGGACGCGGTGCTGCTGAGCTGGCGGCTGGAGGACGAGGCGGCACGGATGTCCGCCCTGCTCGAACACGTCCAGCGGCTCGGCCGGATCGGCGGCTTCCAGGAGGACGCGGTCAGCGGCGAGATCCTGTGGAACAGACATCTGTTCTCGCTCTTCGGCCTCCCGCCCACCGCGCCCCCCGTGCCGGTGGAGCGGCTGCACAGCCACGCGCATCCCGATGACTCCGTGGCCATCGGCCGCTTCCTGCGCACCCTGCTGCACCACCGGCACTCCGCCTCGACCGCGTTCCGGCTCCAGCCGGCCGACGGAATCGTCCGCCACATCCGCGTCGTCGCGGAGCCGGTGACCGATCCGGCCGGGAACCTGCTCGCGGTGCGCGGGGCCTACCAGGACTTCTCCAGCCAGCACTGGACGGAGGTGGCGCTCTCGGCCATGCGCGACCGGCTGGCCGACACCGAGCAGCACGCCGCGGAACGCAACCGGCTGGCCCTCCAGTTGCAGCGGGCCATCATGCCCTCGTCCCACGCCCCGGTCGCTATCGCGGGACTGCGTGTGGCGGTGCGCTACCGCCCGGCCGAGGAGGGGCATCTGGTGGGCGGCGACTGGTACGACGCCGTCGTCCTGCCCCAGAAGAAGGTGCTGCTGGTGGTCGGCGATGTGGCCGGACACGGCATCGAGGCGGCGACGGGCATGGTGGTCCTGCGCAACGCGCTGCGCGGTCTCGCCGCGACGGGAGCGGGACCGGCGCGACTGCTGGGCTGGCTGAACACGGTGACCCACCACCTCACCGACCATGTCACGGCCACCGTGGTCTGCGGCATCTACGATCCGGAGAACCGCGTGCTGGAGTGGGCGCGGGCAGGCCATCCGCCACCGGTCCTGATCCACGAGAGCAGCGCCGCCGCGCTGCCGCTGCCCGCCGGCATCCTGCTGGGCGCGGTCGCCGAGGCGCAGTACGAGGAGAGACGGCTCGCCCTGGTGCCCGGCGACCGGCTGCTGATGTACACCGACGGGCTGATCGAACGCCGGGACCGGTCCGTGGAGAAGTCGCTCGAACAGCTCCTGGCCACCGTCGGCGCCGCCACTCGGGAGCTCGGTGAGCACCTCGACGTCCTGCTGACGCACGCGCGCTCCGACACCGACGACGACACCTGCCTCATCGGTATCGATGTGGGCTGAGGTCAGCTGGCAGCAGTCGCCGGATGCTCCAGGACCGCGCTCACCACGACGTCGAAGAGGTGATCGGCGCGTGGTGTGAGCGAGGGCTGATCGCCGAGCCAGGCGAGCATGGCCACCAGCGCGAACACATCGGCGCCATCGATATCGCGCCGCGCCACGCCCGCGTCCTGGGCCCGGGTGAGGAGCCGCGCACCGGCCGCGCGCAGGGTGACACACGAAGCGTGGAGTGCGGATTCGGGGTCCTCGATGGCGGCTGCCATCAGCACGGTCACGCCCCGGTACTCCGTCGTCCACGCGACGCAGTCGCGTAGCCACGACACGAGAGCGTCTTCGGGCGAGCTGGACGTTTCGAGCCTGCCCGCCTTCGCCGTCAGTTCGTCGAAGCTCGTGCGGAGCAGGGCATCGAGCAACGCCTCGCGCGTGGGGAAGTGCCGCAGCAGCGTCGCGAGCCCGACATCGGCCCTGCGCGCGATGTCGCGCAGTGACACGTCGGCGCCCTGCTCGGTGATGGCGGTGCCCGCTACTGCGAGCAGGTGGTCGCGGTTCTTCCTGGCATCGGCCCGCATACGTCCCTCTTGACTATCCGGATCAGTGGTCCATGTATTCGGATCAGTGATCCGTTTATATGGATCGCAGATCCGAATCAGCGTATCCCGCAGCACGAGCAGGAGAAGAACGATGCCGACCCAGACGATGAGGGCGATCCGGCTGCACGAGCACGGCGGCCCCGAGGTGCTGCGTGACGACGAGGCGCCGGTGCCCGAGCCCGGGCCGGGCGAGGTGCTCGTCCGCGTACACGCGGTCGGCGTGAACCCTCCGGACTGGTACCTGCGCGACGGGCTGACCACCATGCCCGGCGAGACGGAATCGACGGTCAGCCTGCCGGTGATTCCGGGGACGGACGTGTCGGGCGTCGTCGAGGCCGTCGCCACCGATGTGGACGGCTTCTCGGTCGGCGATGAAGTCTTCGGCCTTCTGCGTTTCCCCAGCTTCGACGGCCGCGCATACGCCGACTACGTGGCCGCGCCCGCGTCGGACCTCGCGCACAAGCCGATCGGCATCGACCACGTGCACGCCGCCGGTGTGCCCATGGCCGGGCTGACGGCGTGGCAGTTCCTGAGTGACCTCGGCGCCGACCAGTTCATCGACTACACCAAGAGCCGTCCCGAGGAACTCGCGCACGACGTCGACCTCGTCCTCGACACCGTCGGTGGCCCCGGCAGCTCGCGCTTCCTGCGCACGCTCCGGCGTGGCGGCGCGCTGTTTCCGGTGTTCCCCGGGGACTTCGACGACGAGGAGACCACGAAGCTGGGCGTCACCGTCTCGACCGCCCAGGTCCGCTCGAACGGCGCGCAACTCGCCGAACTGGGCCGCCTGCTCGACGCGGGCACGCTGCGCGTCGCGATCGACAGCACGTTTCCGCTCGCGGATGCCCGGGCGGCGCACGAGCGGGCCGCCCGGGGGCATATTCAGGGCAAGATCGTGCTCACGGTCGCCTAGGGGACGTCAGGGGTGGGGGACCGGGGCGTAGACGCGTCGGAAGTGGCGTATGGAGGGTATGCGCGTCGTGGGGCCGGTCCGGGCGCCGACGCGGTTCAGAATGATGTCGCGGGCGGCCTTCAGATCAGGGAGCAGACCGTCGACGGACCGCAGGTCGGCGAGGGCCGCGACCAGCAGATCGGCGGTGTGCCCCGCCCCGTGGCGTCGGCCCGCGAGCACCGCGCCGACGATGGAGTCCCGTTGCAGGGACAGCCAGCGCGCGGCGGACTCCTCGTCGTCGAAGACGGGGAACGGGCAGCCGGTCTTCGGCGACGGCGGGCGGGCGCCCGCCCGCTGGCCGGGGGTGATCTGCTCGCAGGCCCGGCCGTACCAGCGCAGCAGTTCGCGGAGCGCGGCGGTGCGGTCGGCCGGTGCCTCCTCGGCTTCGGCCACCTCCCGGGCCAGCGCCCGTACCAGGTCGTTGAGGTAGTAGCGGCCGGGGTTCGGGGAGGTCAGCAGCCGGGCATCGACGAGCAGTTCCAGGGTGTCCTGAGCCTGGTGGACCTGGCAGTTCAGCATGGCTGCCACCGACTCGGGGGTGACCTCGGCCGCGCCCAGGACACCCAGGGCGCGGAAGGCCGCGTCGGGGGCCGGGGCCGCCGGATGGCAGACGTGAGGGGAGCGGGTGCGCAGAGCGGCGTACTCGGAGCGCAGACCGGTCCGTACGGAGAGATCGCCCACGCGCAGCTCGTCCAGTAATCGGCCGGACGAGGTGAGCCGTTCGGCCAGGTCGTCCAGGGACCACTGCTCCCGCGCCAGACAGCGCGCCCCGGCGATACGGATCGCCAGCGGCAGCCCGGCGCACACGGAGGCGATGCGCTGGGCGGCGAGCGGCTCCTGCCGCACCCGGTGGTGGCCGACGATGCCGCCCAGCAGTTCCACCGACGCGTCCTCGGGGAGCGGGCTCACCGTCACGGTGTACGCCCCCTCCAGATCCGCGAGATGGTTGCGGCTGGTGATGATCAGCCGACTGCCGCCCCGTCCCGGGATGAGGTGACGGACCTGGGCGGCGTCCTGGGCGTCGTCGAGGAGGACGAGCATCTCGCGGTCGGCGATCAACGACCTGTACAGACAGGCCCGTTCGTCCAGACCGGACGGCACGGCCGACTGTGGCAGCCCCAGATCCGTGAGGAACCGGGCGAGTACGTCCGTGGGGGAAGCCGGACGGCCTGCGGCGTCCCGCAGGCAGGCGTACAGCTCGCCGTCCTTGAACGTGTCGCGCACACCATGGGCCAGGTGCAACGACAGCGCGCTCTTGCCCACGCCGGGCCCGCCGGTGAGCGCCACGATCACGGCGCTCCCGGGGTCCCGGGGCGGGGAGCACAACACGGAACGGAGCGCCGCGGACTCCTCGGCCCGCCCGACGAGGGCCGTGGGAGCGACCGGCAACTGCGCGGGCCGTGGCCGGTCCCGGGACGTCCGGAAGACACTGACACGCTGGTCGGCGGACGTCTGCGGCTCGTCGTCCCTCAGCACTCGCTGCTGCATGAGTCTCAGCTCGGGCCCGGGTTCCGTGCCCAGCTGGTCGATCAGCAGCACACGGGTGCGCTGGAACACCTGGAGCGCCTCGGCCTGCTGCCCCGAGCGGGACAACGCCAGCATCAGCCGGGCCGCCATCGGCTCGTCCAGCGGGTTCTGCAGCACCAGCCGCCACAACTCGGGAAGCATGCCGTTGTGCCGTCCGAGCTCCAGCTGGACATCGACCCACTGGGCGACGGTCTGTCTGCGCAGCTCCTGAAGATGCCGCGCCTCGACGTCGCACAGGGTGGCGGAGGGAATGTCCAGCAGCGGTTCGTCCCGCCACAGCGACAGCGCCCGGTTCAGCTCATCGGCGCCGGTGGCCAGGTCGCCGGAGGCGATGGCGGCCTCGCCCGCACGGCGGTGTGAGGTGAACCGGCCGAGGTCGCTTTCGTGCTCGTCCAGTTCGATGAGGTATCCCGGAGAACGCGTCACAATCCGCTGCCCCACATGGTCGCCGAGTACGTTTCTCAGCCGCATCACATAGGTGCGCAGGGTGGCCGAAGCACTGGATGGTGGTAATCCGTCCCACAGAAAGTACGAGAGCCGGTCGATGGACACCACGTGGTTGGCATTCAGAAGCAACGCGGCGAGGAGGATGCGCTGCCGGGACGCGGGAACGGTCAACTGCCGGCCCTCACAGGTGATGGTGAGAGGACCGAGAAGGGCGAAGTCCACAACTATCCATTCCGAGGTCGGGTAGTGCGGAGTCCTGGACCTGCCGCCTGACCACGCTCATAACGATGTTGGCGTGAAAAACCTTAGGCCATGGCTCAGGAGGAAACACCGGAAGAAGACCTAGTGTGGGTGTCCGGGATTTTCACCTGCCTCCGACTCGGCAGTCCCGGACTCAGCTATCCCCTACTCAGCTATCCCCTACTCAGCTGTATATGGACGACGCGAGGGTCCGCAGGGGAACTCGCCGATGTCTTCCGAGGAGTGCGGACGTGAGGCGGTAGGCGTCCACGAAGGCCCGGCCGCCGGTGTTCCGCCGCAGAAACGTCTCCGGGTCCGGCGCGTCCGGGGCGTCGTCCCGGGCGAGCAGTTTCTCCGCGCGGTCGATGAATTCCCGCAGCAGGTCCATGCGGAAGGACTGATCGCTGCCCTTGCCGAGCGCCGCGATGAAGTACAGACGCATGCCGAGGCGCACGGCTTCCGTGGTTCCGTAGCCGCCCAGTTCGTCCGCGAGCCCGGCGGCCGTGTGCATGCGGTCCACTCCATGACGGCTGGACCGCACGACGCCGTCGAGCGGCACTCTGCTGAGGCAGAGGCGATGGGTGTCGGCGCCGAGCGCGCAGAAGACCTTTTGCAGGAGGATGTAGTCCTCGGTCAGCTCGCGGTCGTGCACGAGGACGATCTCGTCGTACTCCTCGGTCATCGGCACCAGATCACGCAGGGCGCAGCCCAGGTAGTTGGGGTGCCCGGTGGCCGAGGTGATGGGGCGCAGCGGCAGGCCCTGGGCGGTGGCATCGAGATAGACGGGGCCGTTGTCGCAGCGGGTGTCCAGGCACAGACCGCGCTTGGACAGGTAGTCGACCACCTCCTCAAGACCCATCCGGGGCGGCAATCTCCGGGTGATGCCCGGGTCGTGCAGGCCCAGCCAGTCATAGTGGCCGCGCCAGATGTCCAGGACGCGGCGGCTCACCGGATGGGTCCACCCGGTCTCCTCGACCGCGCGGACGTAGGGCTGGAGGTCCGCGTCCGGTGGTGGCGACGGCTGAGTCTGGAAGGCCGTGTAGAGGCTGCCGACGTCGTCCTCCGTGCACCGGGACGGGTCGAGGTCCGGGCAGGCGCGGTCCAGGTACTCCCAGAAACCCGCGGTCTGGCGGGTGATGTTGAAGGTGGTGTGGCTGTAGAGGTAGTCGACGTCGGTCAGCAAGCGCGTGGAGCGGAACATGGCGTCCACCCACAGCAGGCCCTTGAGGTGGCTGAGGCCCAGCGCCTTGGTGGGGGTCACGGTGACCGGAGCGATCAGCACCCTGGGCCGGTGCGGGATACGGTCCGTCATCGCTGTGCACCCGTCGCGGCGGCGGCGAAGCCCTCGGCGGCCGCCCGGGCGAACGCCAGAACCGCGGACGAGGCCCGCTCGGTGACCCACACCAGGCAGACGGGGGCCGGTTCCAGGTCGGTGATCGGTACGTAGACGACGCCCGGGTGGCTGACCGCGCGCATGGAGGCGATGGTGGGGTGGATGGCCCGGCCCTCGGCGATCGCGGCGAACATGCCCGGTATCGAGTCGGCGGTACATCGCCGGTGGAGGGGCCGTCCCTGGGCCGATGCGCGCGGGACGAGCTGGTCGTAGACGTCGGGCGGAAACACCCCCGGACGCTGGAACATGTCGTAGTCCGCGAGGTCGTCACTGGTCACCGACGCCCGGGAGGCGAGCGGGTGATGGGCGGCGACCGCGACGATGCGCTCTTCGGTGTAGAGCGCGGGACCGGTGGTCAGATCCGGTTCGTCGACGCGGAAGCGCGTGATCATCACGTCTGCCTCGCCCGCGCGCAGCTTGCCGTAGGGATCCGAGATGAGCGCTTCCGAGACGGTCACCGGGTGCCGGTGCCCGGCGTCTTCCGCCGCGGCGAGGATCTTTTCCACCGCGTCGGGGGACCCCGGATACACCAGCCGGAGGGGGCTGTCCGGGCCGGTGCCGGAGGTGGTGGCCGAGGTGGTGGCCGACGTGGCTCCGGCGGCGATGGTGGTGAGCAGCTGCTCGCGGTGGGGGCCGGGCGGCCGCAGCGGACCGAGTTCCTCGCAGGCCCGGAGCACCCGGCGGCGCAGGTCAGCCGGGGTGAGCGAGGACTCGCTGGGCGGCAGGGACATCTGCAGCCGCGCCAGATGACGCCAGACCGCCGGGTCCTTGGTGGCGGCGGCGGAGACCTGCGCGAGGCTCAGGCCGCCCGGCTCGGCGTCCGGCGGGGTGATGCCGTGAACGGTCCGGTTCCACAGGGCCAGCCGCTCGGTGTCGGTCCGGACCGACTGCGCGAACCAGGGCCGGAAGTGTGCGTCGGCCGCCACGGCCGCCTCCCGGCTCTGCTCCTCGCCGACCTCCGGATACCGGCCGAGGACCTCCGCCAGCGCGTAGGCGTGGGACAGGCCCAGCGCGACGCCGCGCCCGTACAGCGGGTTGGTCACGCATGCCGCGTCGCCGACCCGGAAGAGCCCGTGCACCGGCTGGTTGGCGGAGTCCACGGCCGCGCCGCGCAGGACGTTGTCGGGCGACGGCATGACCCGGACACCGGAGATCGGTTCGGCGACACCGGGCTCCAGCCAGGGCTGGAAGAACGGATTGGCGGCTGCCGCGGCGTGGAAGACGGAATCCTCGCGCAGGGCACGCAGCGCGTCGTCGTCGGGGAGCACACCGTAGGTGATGCTGAAGGTGTCGTTGTCGCCCGGGTGGAGGAAGGCCGCGTAGCCGTCCCAGACCGCCCCGGCCGCGTTGTCGCGGTTGAGGGGGCCGGGGAACCCGCCGGTCCGCAGCCGGTAGAAGCGGGCGTACGCGGTCATGCGTGAGCGGTGCGTGACGTCCTCGGGCTGGGGCACGCCCTCCTTGGCCAGCCACGTGCCGGACAGGGAGCGCCGTCCCGTCGCGTCGATGACGAGGTCGGCGGCCAGGGGCGTGCCGGTCCCCGTCCGTACGCCGGTCACCCGGCGCGGTGCGTCCCCGCTGCCGTCGGTCAGCACGAGGCCCTGGACGGCCACGCCGGTGCGCAGCGTGATCCGGGCGCGCCGGGTGGTTTCCCGCCGGAGCACCATCTCGAACGTGCGGCGTCGGCAGGCGAGGACGGTGAGTTCATCGTCCCGCAGCTTCTCCGTACCGGCGTCCGTGACCGTGTCCGTACCGGCGTCGGCGCCGCTCGGCCGCGGCATGCTGCCACCGAGCCGCAGCGCCCTGGCACCGGCGTCGAGGAGCGCGGCGTAGATGCCGGGCGCGCGGTCCGCCAGCAGGTTGACGCCCCGGGAGGTGAAGGCGTGGGACTGGAGGCCCTGCGGTACGCCGGGGCGGTCCCAGCCCTGGTGCGCCTCGTCCGGGCCGGCGGGGAGCGGGCCCGGGTCCTTCTCCAGGATCGTGACGTCGTATCCCAGATCGCTCAGCGCGAGCGCGGCGGCGCACCCGGAGATGCTGCCGCCGATGACGACTGCGTGGGTCATGGTCACTTCCGCCGTCCGTTGACGAGGAACACCCGCTCGACCTCGGGCACATGGCGCGGGTGGACGGGGTCGGGCCACCGTCCGTAGTGCGCGGATTCCTCGCCCGGCTGCACCGCCTCGCCCTCGAAGCCGTATTCGGCGAGGAGCGCTTCCGGCTCGTCGTGCCCGTACAGCCAGGGGCAGCCCCAGCGTTCGAAGACCTCCAGCAGCGGCTTGACCGCCGGGGCGGTGAGGGCGGTGGCGCTGACCAGGTCCGCCGCCATCCGGCTGCCGGGGGCGGTCAGGTCCGCGACCCGGGAGAGAAGCTGCCGGGTGTGCTCCTCGGGGATGTAGTACAGCAGCCCTTCGAGCAGCCACAGGGAGGGCTGGTCCGGGCGGTAACCGGCCGCGATGAGGGCGTCGGACCAGTCCTCGCCGAGCAGGTCGGCGCCGATCAGATGCCGGGTGACGTGCTCATGGACCGGTACGTCGCCGAGGGCCGACTCCTTCGCCTCCAGGACGTTCGGACGGTCCAGTTCGAACAGCTCGATCGGCCGCGGCCAGGGCAGCCGGTAGGCACGGGTGTCCATGCCCGCGGCCGCCATCACCACCTGGGGATAGCCGCCATCCTTCACCTGCGTGAGCAGATAGTCGTCGAAGTACCGGGTCCGGATCGCGTTGTAGTCGAAGGTGCTCGGCACCTTCTGGTCGGGCTCGGTGCGGTTGGGCCAGGTCGCGTCGGAGACCTGGCCGAACAGGTCGGCCCCGACGGTGCCCGCGAGCCGGGCGGCGAAGGGGTCCTCGTAGAGCCGGTCCGGTCGCTTGGTCTCCTTGGCGCGCAGGGCCGTCGTCAGCAGGGACGTCCGGGCGACCGCGTCGAATGGTTCCATGGGGATGCTCCTTGTCAGAGGGATCGCGAAGGGAAGAGCCACAGGGACCGAGAACGATTCAGTTCTCGAGCAGGCGCTGCCAGGCGGCGTCGTCGTTCTGGAAGACCCGGTCCTTGACCTGGGCCGGGCGGGTTCCGGCGGCGACCCGGTGCTGCCAGTCGCGGGCGAACGCGTCCGGTGCCACGCGGTGGATCTCGGGGGCGTCCAGCCGGGCCGTCGTACGCGCCGACCGGTAGCCGGGGGCGGCGGCGCTCAGCGCCGCGTCGAGCGCACGCCCCAGGGCCGCGGTCTCCTGGTCCGCCCAGGGAAGGAACGGCTCCAGCGCGAAGGCGTACCGCGGTGTGGTGTTCCCGGTCCCGGGGGCGCCGACCACCCGGCAGGTGGCGTTGCGTACCTCGAGGCCGGTGGCCGCGAGCGCCGTGCGCAGGGCAGTCACCACATGGGACTCGCGCAGGCGCTCGCCGACGGCGTCCGAGAGGGTGCGCCGCCCGGCGTACTCGACCCGCGGGACGTCCCCGACCTGGTCGACCACCCGCACCACATCGCCGAGGGCGTACCGGTACAGGCCGCCGACATGGCTGATGACGGCGTGGTATTCACGGCCGGTCTCCAGCTCGTGGAACAGCTGGGTGGCGGAATCGGGCCCAAGGTCCTCGTCGGCGTCGACGAACTCCAGCAGCCCGCCGGTGAGCGCCGGTGATCCGGCGGTCAGGTGGCGGTCGAGGGCTACGGCCACGAAGCCCTCCGACGCCGCCACCGGGGCGGGCAGGGCGGTGACCCGGGGGCCGAACGCCTCCCGCAGCCGCGGCAGATAGAGCGAGGCCAGACCGGTGGTCCAGCAGAACAGCAGCTCCATGCGGGGCCAGACGTGAGTGGGCAGCAGCCCACCCGCGCGCTCCGCCGACCGCTCCAGCAGCCGGGCGCGGCCGGGGTCGGGGGTGCCGCCGGGGTGCCCGTCGACCGTGCCGTCGTGCAGGTCCTTGACCAACCGGGGCCACCACTGGAGGAGTTGGTACGGCAACGCGGCGACCATCGCCGGGTTGATGCCGATGACGCACCGCACGTCATGCTCGATCGCGGCGCGCAGCCGCACATAGCCGCGCTGCAGATGATCTGTGGGGTCCACGAAGTCCGGCAGGGTCCCCCAGGGCGCGCGGCTGCCGGGTTCCGCCGCGAGCGGTTCGCCGAAGGCCTGGCCGAAATCAACCTGGCTGGCGCCCAGATGGGGCTGGCCCGAACGGGTCGCGCCGACCGCGGGGGCCGGGTCGTGCTTGAGGTTGAGCGTGGCGTCGGTCCGCTGAACCGCCTCCGGGAAGTGCTCGACGAAATTGGCCCACGCCGCGTAGTAGAAGGGGAAGAAGGACGTGCGCATGAACTGCCGGGTGATCGGGATCTGTTTGCTCTCCCCGGTGCTGCCGCTGCTCTTGAAGAAGACCACGGCGGGATCCGCGCTGAGAACGTTCTGCCGCCCGGCGGCGGCCGCCTCGATCCAGGGGGCGAGCGCCGCGTAGTCGGCGATGGGTACCGCCGCGCGGTATTCGTCCACGCTGCGACAGCGGGCGAACCCGTGTGCCTTCCCGAACTCGGTGTCCGCGTTCTCGCGCAGCATGGCGCGGAGCGCCTCGTCCTGGGATCGCCGTGGGTTGTCCAGCGCGGCCCGCAGCCGGTCCCGCTCATCCAGGACCCTGCTCCGGTAGGCGGAGAATGTCCCGCCGGTCATTTCGGTCCCGTCAGCCATGTGCACCGTCCATTATCGCCTGTTCCACGAGATCCACGGTTTTCTCGACGCGGTCGGACTGCCCGAGGGTGACGACGTTCAGCCCGGCTACCTCTTTTCGCATCGCGTCAGCCAAATCGGCTTGAAAGGAGGTGAAGGATTCCTCGGTGGGCTTTTCGCCGTAGCACTCCATCAGGTTCGCGTCCGCTCCCCAGCCGCTGCGTTCCCAGGCGACGGCGGGCGCCACATCGAGGTAGACGACCTGATCGGGCTGCGGGAAGGTCCGCCACCAGGAGAAGAGCGCCGGATTGCCGTAACCGAGCAGGGAGCACTTGGCCAGGAGTTTGAAGTAGTAGGAGTCCACGATCACCGGTCGGTCCGGCGGGGCCTGCGCCACCCGGTCCCGCAGGTGTACCGCAGCTATCTGCACCAGGGTGAGAAAGAGATCCGGGGAGTAGCGTCCGGCGGGCGCCCGCAGCGCCTCGGTGAGGAATTCGTCGCGCACCCTGCCGACGAGCGCGTACGCGGGGTCGAGCAATGTCTTGTCGTACGAGGCCACTGTCCAGGTTCCGCGCGCGGCGAGGCGCTCCAGCACCGAGGACTTTCCGGAGTAGTCGGGCCCCAGCAGGACCGTGAACCGCGGGTCGGCCATATGTCTTTCCTTTGGTCGTCCACCTGGATTCACCGAGTATCCAGAGGAGATGTAGCGCCTCGATAGCGCGGCGGGAAGCGACACGTCAGCGGCACCGGCACTGCGACAATCCGCGCCGCAGGGCGGTGTGCTGGTCGCTGACCATCCGCTGGGTGACGGCGGCGTCGGTGATGGCGGTGCTGGCGTGGAAGGTGCCCGCGTAGTGGTGCAGTTCGGTGGGCACTCCGGCCTGTATCAGCCGGTGGCCGTACGCGATGTCCTCGTCGCGCAGCGGGTCGAACTCGCAGGCGCTGAGGTACGCGGGCGGCAGCCCGGTGAGGTCGTGGGCGCGCGCGGGAGCGGCGTAGGAGGGAGCCTGCCCGTTGCTGTCGCCCAGGTAGTGCCGCCAGCTCTGGAGGGCGGCGGCGCGGTCCAGGACGGGCGTGTCGGTGAACGCTCGTGCGGACGGGTTGTCCAGCCGGTCGTCCAGCATCGGAAAGTTCAGGCACTGGAAGCGCACCCGCGGTCCGCCGCGGTCGCGGGCGAGCAGGGTCAGCGCGGCGGCGAGTCCACCCCCGGCGCTGTCGCCCGCGACACCCACCCGGCAGGGGTCGACGCCCAGTTCGGCGGCGCTGTCCGCCACCCAGGTCAGGGCGGCGTAGCCGTCCTCCAGGCCGCAGGGGAAGGGGTGTTCGGGGGCGAGCCGGTAGTCCACGGACACCACGATGGCCGACACCTCATCGGCGAGCCGCAGCGCGGACGTGTGGTTGGTGTCCAGGTCTCCGCCGACCAGGCCGCCCCAGTGGAAGTAGAGCAGTGCCGGTTTCGGGTCCTGGCCGCCGTGCGGCCGGTAGATCCGTACCGGGACCTTGGGTCCCTCGGGTGGGCCGGGGACCAGGGTGTCGGTCACGTCCACCGGGTGGTCCGGTTCCTGGGCCGCCGTGGCGGCCGCCGCCTCGCGCATCGCGGCCCGGGCGGCCTCCGGGCGCGCGAAGTCGAGCGGGCGGAGCCCGGGGAGCGCGGTGTACGGGGCCAGCTCGGGGTCATAGGCGTGGGTCATGACGCTCCTGCCGTGAGGGTGAGTCCCGCGTAGGCGCGCAGCCGCCCGGGACCGGTGGTCTCCGGGCGGTCATCGGGCTCGGCATCCGGGTCCGGGACGACGCGCAGCACGTCGAAGGGCCCGTCCGCGGGGTCCAGTTGCGGTACATGATGAATCGTCAGATCAGTGTGCTCATCGATGAGTTGCGCGATGACGGCCTCGGCGAGGACATGGTGGACGTGTACGAGGTAGGCAGCCAGGGACACCCGGGTCGTGACGGCGTACAGCCGTGCCTCACGGACCGGTGCCAGGCCGTCGTGTTCCGGCGAACCCGCCGTCGCGGGGACCCGCAGCCGGGCGGGGAGGGGCGGCAGCTCCGCCGTGGGAAACAGCCTGAGCAGACGGCGGAGGGGTGACCGTTCGCCCGAGTCGTCGGGCGCCGTCCACGCCATGGAGCCGTCCTGGCTGACGTAGTGGAACCCGAATCTGCCGGCGAGGTTCGCCGGGTTCCCGGTCAGGAACACGGTCCGGGTGTACGCCCGGAGCCATGACGCACGCAGGGGGTCCGGAAGGCTCAGGGCGTAGCGCAGCACCGATTCCGCGTAGACCTGCGGCTCGAACCGGCGCAGGACGACCGTCACGGTCGTCGTCGCCGCTTCGTCCGCCGCGGCCAGTTCCGTCATCAGCTCCGCGGTGAGCGGACCGGGATCGGGGGCTTCTGCGCCCCGCCCCGTGCGCGCGACGCGGATCCTGGAGGCGAGCTGTGTCCGGAGAAACTCTTGGGTGAACATGCGCAACTCCTCTCGGCCATGGTCACGAGGGGGTGCGGCACAGGCCGTTCCCCCAGGCCGTCCCGGTGGAGCTGTCGAGTATCCACAGGAGTTATAGCGCCCCGATAGCGCGGCCCGAGGCAGGGCGTCATTGGTGCAGCGCATACCACACCGCCACGCAAGAGGTGTTTTCCGCCATTCACGCTATGGAATGGCAGGTCAGGATAACGCGGGTGATTACCCGCTACCTGGCGACGAAAACTAGGGAGATTAGTCCTACTGGATTCATATCATCGAGTCGTGAGTGAATCAGGAGGTTATGGGTGCTGGTGGAACGAAATGAGCAGCTCATGCGGGTCGATGGCTGGCTCAGGGACTGCGCCATGGGGACGGGCCGGGTCGTCCTGCTGGAGGGTGCCATAGGGTTCGGGAAGACCGAATTCCTGCGCAGCGTGGCCGATCGTGCGCTGAGGGCTGATGCCATCTCCGTGACGGCAACGTGTTCTCCCGGGGAGCGTGATCTGCCCTTCGGCGTCATCAGCCAGTTGTTCGCCAGCCCCGGCCTGCCGTCAGGCCTCCGCCAACGGACGGCCTCGGTCCTGCGCGAACTCATGGTCTCCGCGACCGCGCATTCCACCCGGGAGGCCGTGGACCGCCACCGGGCGCAGATCCACTATGACCTGTTCGGCCCGCTCATCGAGTTATCGGCCGAGGTCCCGATCGTGGCGGCGGTCGACGACATCGGATACGCGGACGAGGCGTCGCGGCAATGTCTGCTGCACCTGGTCCGAAGACTGGGCTCGGCGCGGATTCTCCTTCTCCTCGGCGAACAGCCCGAGCCGGGACCGGCGCACTCGCCCTTCCACGCGGAAATCGTCCGGCAGCCCCAGTCCGTCCGTCTCCCGCTGGCGCCGCTGACCCGTGCGGGCGTGCGCGATGTGCTGCGGAGCCGGCTCGCGAAGGAGACCGACGACACCGCCGCCCAGCACTTCCACGACCTCAGCGGCGGCAATCCGCTCCTGCTGCACGCGCTGATCGACGACGACGCCGGAGGCGGTGACGGCTCTCAGAACGCGTACGGACGGGCCCTGCTGTCCTGCCTGTACCGCAGCGATCCGGCGATGCTGTCCGTGGCGCGGGCCATGGCGGTCCACGGCGACGACCTCTGGCTGGAGGATTTCGCCACCCTGCTGGACACCGACGAAACGTGCGTCGGCCGGGCCCTCCAGGTCATGGCCGACACCGGAATGCTCCGGGACGGCCGCTTCCGCCATCCCACCATCGCCCGCACCATCCTCGACGACCTGCCCGCACCGGACCGGGCGAGCCTCCACCATCAGTCCGCCCGGCTGCTGCACGGTCAGGGCGCCCCACCGGTCGCCGTCGCCCGCCATCTCCTCAGAGCGGGCGAGGTCCAGGACCCGTGGGCGACGGCCCTGCTGCTGGAGGCGGCGGGACACGCGTCGCTCCACGGCGAGGTACGCCTGGCGGTGGACTGTCTGGAGCTGGCCCGGCGGTCGAGCACGGACGAGAGAGCCCGTACGGCGATCCGGGCCAAGCTGGCCCAGGCCGAATGGCAGCTCAACCCGTCCGCCTCCGCCCGCCATCTCACGGCGCTGACGGCCGCGGCGAGGGGCGGGGGACTCGGCCTCCGCGCCATGGTTCCCCTCATCCGCCAGCTCCTGTGGCTGGACCGGGCCCAGGAGGCCGCCGATCTCCTGGCCCTCGTACGGGACATCGCGCGCGAGCCCTCCGGCGACCCCGGGGACGAGGTGCGGGACCTGGAGACATGGCTGGCCTGCGCGTATCCGCCGCTCGCGGGCAGACTCCACGGCACCGCCGCTCCGGCGGCCGGCGCGCCGAGCACCCCGGCGGCCAAGGGGGCGGATCCGGGACTGCGTACGGTCGCCGTCCTGTCGAGCGGGCTCATCCACCGGCACAGCCACGAGACCCGGGAGAGGACCACCCGGGCACTGGGGCAGTCCGGTCTGCACCCCGACTCCCCCTGGGCGGAGGAGTCCACGCTGCTCGCCCTGCTCAGCCTGGTCTACAGCGGCGAACTGAGCGCCGCCACGGCACGCTGCCGGAACGCCGACGACAGACGCGACCCCGCCGCCACGCCGACCCGGCAGGCGATCTACGCCGCCGTGGAGGCGGAGATCGCGCTCCGCAAGGGGGATCTGCCGACCGCGGTGGACCAGGCCCAGGCAGCGCTGGACCTGGTGTCCGCCCGGGGATGGGGCACCGCGGTCGGGCTGCCGCTCGGCTGTCTGATCCTGGCGCACACCAGGATGGGCAACCTGGAGACGGCCGCCGAACTGGTCGGCCAGTCCTTTCCGGCCGCCCTCTTCCAGAGCCGCTACGGACTGCACTACCTCCAGGCGCGGGGCCACTACTACCTCGCCACCGACCGCACCCACGCCGCGCTCGCCGACTTCCTCACCTGCGGTGACCTCATGCGCGGCTGGGGACTCGACCTGCCCGGCATCGTGCCCTGGCGCACCAGCGCGGCGGAGGCGTGGCTGCGGCAGAACAACCGCGACCAGGCCAAACGGCTGGTCAAGGACCAGCTCGCGCTGCCCGGCGTCAACGACACCGTCACCCGCGGGCTGTCGCTGCGGCTGCTGGCCATCCTCAGCTCGCCCGGCCAGCGTACGAAGCTGCTCAGCGAGGCCGCTGACATCGTCGAGGCGGCCGGTGACAACTTCGAGCTGGCCAGGACCCTCGCCGATCTGGGCCGCGCCCACCACACCCTGGGCAAGCACCGCCGTTCGCGCATGGTCATGCGCCGGGCCTGGCATGTGGCGAACATGTGCAAGGCGGCGCCGCTGTGCCAGGAACTCCTTCCCGACATGCGCGGTTACGACGAGAGCGCCGAGCCGGGACTCGCGGCGGCGATCGCCTCGCTCACCAACTCGGAGCGCCGCATCGCCTCCTTGGCGGTGATGGGATACACCAACCGCGAGATCGCGGAGAAGTTCTTCATCACCCCCAGCACGGTGGAGCAACACCTCACCCGGGTCTACCGCAAGCTCGCCATCAAGAGCCGCCAAGGGCTGCCGGACTGCCTGCGGGCCGATGTCGCCCATCGGGCCTGACGCGCGAGAAACGCCGCTGCCGGGACGGTGAACACCGTCCCGGCGTTGGCTTTGGCGTGGTGTGGATCTGG
Source organism: Streptomyces sp. NPDC041200 (assembly GCF_055591805.1). Taxonomy (NCBI): domain Bacteria; kingdom Bacillati; phylum Actinomycetota; class Actinomycetes; order Kitasatosporales; family Streptomycetaceae; genus Streptomyces; species Streptomyces sp. NPDC041200. The sequence continues at coordinate 296,762 of NZ_JBVIZF010000008.1, forward strand.
CGGGCAGGAGCCCTTACGGAACCGCCACCGCCGGGCACAGCGACAGCAGTTCGGCCGGCTTGCGCAGAACCACGTCGGGCTCCGCCGCCAGCAGCGTCTCCTCCTCCGTCTCACCCCACAGCGCGGCCACCGCGGTGACCCCGGCGCCCCGCGCGCTGGCCAGGTCGGTGACCGCGTCCCCGACCATCACGGTCCGTTCGGGCCGTGCGTCCAGCGCCGCCATCGCCTTCAGCACGATGTCCGGCGCGGGCTTGGGACGTGCCACCTCGTCCGAGCCGAGGACGATGTCGAACAGCGGAAGGATGCCGAGCCCTTCGAGCAGCGAACGTGCCCGGGGCCCGCTCTTCCCGGTGGCCACCGCGAGCCCCAGCCCGCGGTGCCGCAGCTTCGACAGCAGCTCGGGCACCCCGTCGAACATCTCCACGCGGTGGGCGAGCCGGTAGCTTTCGCGGACGAACGGAGCCTCCATTTCCAGCGGCAGGCCCATGATCCGCATGATGTCCGGGAAGTACCGGCCCAGGTGCCGGTTGTACTCCTCGAAGGGCGGCTCGCCCTCGCCGACGACCTCGGCGTAGGCGAGGGTGAACGCCTCGCGCATCACCGCGAAGCTGTTGACGAGTACCCCGTCGAGGTCGAAGACCACCGAGGTGACCGGGGTGGCGCGGTGGCCGCTGGGCTGGCTGTTCATGAGTACTCCCGCTGCCGGGGCTTCCGGGCGGCCCGGGCCGAGGTGTAGACGCGCTCGATGGCGCCGATGGCCCGCCGGGCCTCCGCGATCGCCCGGCCCCGCTCCGCCGGGTCGGCCAGCAGCGCGGGAAGGCTGTCGAGCTGCCGGTCGTACTCCGCGCCGACCGGTTCGGTGTGCACGGCCACCGGCAGGGTCCTGCCGTCGACGGTGCGGGTCAGGGTGGACCGCTCCAGACGGTTCGGGCTGAACCCGAAGGTGCAGCACAGCGTCGCGCTGCCCCCGCTGCCGTCGATGGTGATCCGGGTGGTGTCGAGCGCCTCGTGCGACGCCCAGCTCGCGTGCAGGACGACCGAACGGCCGTCCTCGGTGATGAGGAATCCGCGCGCGGTGTCCTCGACGTCGGTGCCGCCCCCGAGGGTTCCGCCACCGTCGTCGTCACCCCGCCACGCGGCCCCCGAGGACCGCTCGGTGATGAAGTCGGAGGACAACGTGCCGACGGCGTGCCGGAATTCGGTGGAGCCGAGCAGCGGAACCGCGGTGTCGAACAGGTGCCAGCCCAGATCGACCAGCGCCCCGCCGCCCGCGAGCGCCCGCTGGGTGAACCAGCCACCCCGGTCGGGTACGCCGCGCGAGCGCACCCAGGCCAGCTCGATGTGGCGGATGCGGCCCAGCCGGGCGCCGATCTGATACAGCGCGCGCACATCGGCGCGGTAGCGTGCCGCACTGCCCGCCAGCAGCACCGCGCCACCGGAGCGCTCCGCGTCGGCCAGCTGCTCGGCCTCCTCGGACGTCAGGCACACCGGCTTCTCCAGGAACACCGGAATGCCCTTGGCCAGCAGCTCACGGGCGACCGCGCAGTGCAGATGGTTGGGCACTGCCACCACGGCCAGGTCCACCGTGGCGGGGTCGATGTCGTGGACCGCGGCCAGCACCGGCAGCCCCTCCGCGCCCTCCGCCGTGGCGACGGCCGCGCGGCTGCTCTCGTCGGGATCCACCGCGGCGGTCACGGTGAAGGCGGGGTGGCGGGCGAGCCGCGGCAGCCAGATCGAGCGGGCCGCCCAGCCCAGCCCCACCACGGCGGTTCTGATCGGTTTCTCACCGACCGCCGGGACGCTCATGCGTCCGCGACCACATCGGCGATGACGGCGGCCACTTCGTGCATCTGCTCCTCGCTCCCCAGCAGCACCCGGTGGTGCAGCCACACACAGTCCCGGGTCAGCGCCTCGGAGTGCGGGCAGCGGCGGGCGAGTTCGTCCACCGACAGGTCCGGGGCCGCGACCTCCCAGAAGGCATCCGTACGGTAGACGGCGCGGAAGGCGACGAACGCGGGCAGCCCACGCTCGATGAGCATGTCCACCACCTTGGCGCGCCGCTCCTCGGTGATGCCCGGGATGCGGAACATCGCCATGTAGTGCGGATTGCGGTCGCCCCGCTCGTCGACCGACTGCGGTACGACACCGGGGATCTCGGCGAGCAGTCGGCTCAGCACCGGCCAGCGCTGCTCGCGCGTGGTGACCTGGTCCTCCAGCCGGGCGAGCTGGGCGCGCAGCACCGACGCGGAGAACTCGTTCATCCGGAAGTTGGAACCCGAGGTGCGGTGGAAGTAACCGCGGTCCGTGCGCGGACGTCCGCAGCTGTGCCGTACGAAGCCCCGCTCGTACAGCTCGGCGCTGGGGAACAGCACGGCGCCGCCCTCTCCGGCGGTCATCAGTTTCCCGTTCTGGAAACTGAATGCCGCCACGGAGCCCAGCTCACCGACCTTCTTGCCGCGCCACTGGGCGCCGTGCGCGTGTGCCGCGTCCTGGACCAGCGGCACGCCCGAGTCGGCCGACAGCTTGTCCAGCGCGTCCATGTCGCACATCTGACCCGCCATGTGCACCGGCATGATGGCACGGGTCTTGGGGCCTATGGCCGCCTCGACGGCGGAGGGATCGATGCAGTAGGTGTCCGGATCGACGTCCACGGGGACGGCCACCGCGCCCAGCCGCTGCGCGGCCTGCGAGGACGAGATGAAGGTGAACGCGGGGACGATCACCTCGGTGTCGGCGCCGACACCCATGACCTCCAGGGCGAGTTCCAGCGCATGCGTCCCGTTCGTGACCGCGAGCGCGTGCTCGCTGCCGTGGGCCGCGGCGAACTCGGCCTCGAAGGCGTCCACCTCACTGCCCCCGATGCGCCACCACTGGCCCTGCTCCAGGGCCCGGATCAGACCGTCGCGCTCCTCGTCGCCGTACTGCGGCCACGCCGGGAGCTCTGATCCCAGTCGCACACCATTACCCATGATTCCCTACTCCTTTATGCGTTATGGAGACAGCTTCCGGCGGTCGATCGCAATAGCACGCTAACCGGCGCATGGGCAATCGTCATTCCCCTGATGACCCCCCTATGCCCCCCCTTAGGAACGTGCGTGGTTCATTTCTCACGTCGCCCGCACGATTGCCGTGCTATAAAAGGCACTTCTGTGTTTAGACGCTGTAATTCAGCCAAGCCAAGTCCGCATGGTGAGGTGCGCATTGAGCAGGCCGCAATCCGGCCGCCCTGATGATGGCCATGCATTTGTCTCACCTCTGGGCGCGGCCTGACGCGCCGGGAGGCAGCCATCAGTTACCTGGGAATCGACGTCGGCGGCACCAAGGTGGCGCTGCGCCTCGAACACGACGACTCAAGCATCCGCGAGTCCGCCTTCCACTGGCCCGCCACCGGCGACGCGGGCCATGACCTGGATCTGCTGGCGCACCACGTCACGGAGCTGACGGCGGGCCACCCCGAGCGACTCACCGGCGTCGGTGTCGCCATGCCCGCCACCCTCGACGCCACCGGCACGGTCACCGCCTGGCCCGGGCGCCCCGCGTGGGCCGGACTGGACCTGCGCGGCGCGCTGTCCGCGCTGTTCGGCGACGACACCGAGGTGGGCTGTGCCGACGACGGCGATCTGGCCGCGCTCGCCGAAGCACACGCGGCGGCCTGCCCCCACCTGCTCTACCTCGGTGTCGGCACCGGTGTCGGCGGTGGCATCGTGCTGAACGGCGCCCCTCTCCCCGGCATGGGCCGCGGCTCCTGCGAGGTCGGCCATATGGTCGTGGACCGGGACGGGCCGCCGTGCGACTGCGGTCGGCGCGGCTGCGTCCAGGCGGTGGCCTCCGGCCCGGCCACCCTGCGCCGGGCCGCCCGCCGCCGGGGCGGGGAGGTGACGTTCACCGGCCTGCGCGACGCCGTGCGGCGCGGGGATCCATGGGCCGTGACGGTGCTACGGGAGAGTGGCGCGGCCCTGGCCGCGGCCGTGACCGGCATATCCGAACTGGTCCGTCCCTCGCTGGTGTTGATCGGCGGGGGCTTCGCGGCTGCCATGCCGGAGCTGGTGACGGTGGTGGCCGAGCGGACGGCGGCGCTCGAACGGCCGGGGCATCCGCTGCCGACGGTCCGCCCGGCGGCGCTCGGCGGGCTGTCCTCGCTGCACGGCGCCGTCCTGCTGGCCAGGGGACTACCCGGCTGATCCCGGCCGCGGCCGTCTCACGCGGCGACCGGCGGTCTCGCGCGGTGCGGTTCTAGTCCTCCGCGGCGTCCCGGTCCTCCCGGTCCATGGCGGCGAGCACCGCCGCGACCGTCTCCTCGGCGAGCCCGGAGACCAGCTCGGGACCGCCGGGCCCGTCCAGGACGAAGGTGAGCCCGTCCGTCGCCTTCTTGTCCAGCCGCATCACATCGATCAGCCGCCCCGGGTCGACGCCGGCGGGCAGCGCGTACGGCAGTCCGTAGCTCCGTACGACCTCCAGGTGCTCCGCCGCCCGCGCCTCGTCGATCCGGCCCAGGGCCAGGGCGAGACGACCGGCGAAAACCGTCCCGATCGCCACCCCCTCACCGTGCCGCAGCGCGAAACGCGTGGCGATTTCCAGTGCGTGGCCCAGGGTATGGCCGTAATTGAGCACATGACGCAGCCCGGAGTCCCGCTCGTCCGCGGAAACCACCGACGCCTTGAGAGCCACGCTCGCCGCTATTTGTTCCGACAGCGTGAGCCCGCGCAGGTCACCGGCGCCGATGAAGTGACAGCGGGCGATCTCTCCGTAGCCATTGAGCATTTCCCGCGCCGGTAGCGTCTGGAGATAGTCGGTGTCGCACAGCACGGCGGCGGGCTGCCAGTAGGCGCCCACCAGATTCTTCCCCTCGGGGAGGTTCACCGCCGTCTTCCCGCCGACGCTGGCGTCCACCTGGGCCAGCAGCGAGGTCGGCAGATGCACCACCGGGACGCCCCGGTGATACAGGGCCGCGGCCAGCCCCACGACATCGGTCGTGGTCCCACCGCCGCAGGATACGACCGCGTCCGACCGGGTCAGGCCGAAACGGACGAACTCGCGGCACAGTTCTTCCACCGTCGACAGCGTCTTGTCCGTCTCGCCGTCGCGGGCCCGCAGAACCACCGACGGAACTCCGGGATCGGGCAGCCAGTCCTTTGGCCGGGCGGAGACCATCGCCACGCGCTGCGCACCGAGCCCCGCGATCACCTCGTTCAGCGAATTCCTGACCCCGGACCCGATATCGACGGGATAGGAACGGTCACCGAGTTCCACCATGACGCGGGTATGCGGACCAGTGGACGTCGTCATGCGCTGTCAGTCCCTCCATGAGCGATGGCCGGGAATTCCCCGCGTCGAATGTAGTGCCGGGGCGCCACCCCCATCCATTGACCGCGGCATTACCTGTCTCACCCAGCAAGTTAGGGATGACATAGGGGGGTGATCAGGGGGTAATTCGGGGCCCGCCATGACGAGACTGGGACGGGTTGAGGCGACCTTCTGCCACCGCGGCATGCCCGTCTCTTGTCCGTCCGGAGGGATAACGACATGTTGCGCACGGAGCTGATCCGCCCGCTGCACGAGCTGCTCGTTACGCAGGCCCGGCGGTTCGGCGACAAACCCGCCTACCGCGATGGCCGCCGCAGCGTGAGCTATGCCGAACTGGAGCTGCGTACCCGCAGGCTGGCCGGACACCTCGCCGAACTGCGCCTCCAGCCCGGCGACCGGGCCGCGATATGCCTCGGCAACCGCGTCGAGGCGGTGGAGTGCTACTACGCGATCGCCAGGGCCAGCGCGGTCGGCGTCCCCATCAACCCCCGCAGCACCGACGCCGAACTGGCGCACCTCCTCGACGACAGCGGCGCCCGGGTGATCATCACCGATCACGCCCACGCCGGGCAGCTCGGCCGACTGCTGCCCGCGCGCCCGCATCTGACGGTGGTGATGGTCCACGACGAGACCACCCCCGGCCTGCCGTCCGGCTTCCTGCCCTACGGCACCCTCGTGTCCACCGACCCCGCCACGCCCGCCAGGGACGACCTGGGTCTGGACGACCTCGCGTGGATGCTCTACACCTCCGGGACCACCGGTAAGCCCAAGGGCGTGCTGTCCAGCCAGCGCAACTGCCTGTGGTCGGTGGCCGCCTGCTACGTGCCCGTGCCGGGGCTCGGCCCCGAGGACCGGGTGGTGTGGCCGCTGCCCCTGTTCCACAGCCTGTCCCACATCGCGTGTGTGCTCTCGGTGGCTTCCGTCGGCGCCACCGCCCGCATCGTCGACGGGCTCTCCGCCGAGGACGTCCTGAGCGCCCTGACCGAGGAGCGGGCCACCCTCCTCGCCGGAGTCCCCACCCTGCTGCACTACCTGCTCGACGCCGCGCGCGACCACGGCTTCACCGCGCCCGACCTGCGGGTGGCCCTCGTCGGTGGCGCGGTGACCACCGCCGCGCTCCGCCGTTCGTTCGAGGAGGTCTTCGGCGTTCCGCTGATCGACGCCTACGGATCCACCGAGACCTGCGGCTCCATCACCGTGAACTGGCCCGTCGGCGCCCGGGTGGAGGGCTCGTGCGGACTTCCGGTGCCCGGGCTCGGCGTACGGCTCGTCGACCCCGAGCGCGGCGAGGACGTCGCCGACGGGGAGGAGGGCGAGGTGTGGGTGCGCGGCCCGAGCGTCATGGCCGGATACCACAACCAGCCCGACGCCACCGCCGCCGCCCTGAAGGACGGCTGGTACCACACCGGCGACCTCGCCCGCCGCGACGAGGCCGGGTACTTCACCATCACCGGCCGCATCAAGGAACTCATCATCCGCGCCGGGGAGAACATCCACCCCGGTGAGGTGGAAGAGGTGGTGCGGGCGATCCCGGGCGTGGCCGACGTCGCGGTGGTCGGGAAGCCGCACGACCTGCTGGGCGAGGTCCCGGTGGCGTTCGTCGTGCCCGGGCCGCAGGGGATCGACACCCAGCGGCTGTTCACCGCGTGGCGCGACCGGCTGTCGTACTTCAAGGTGCCCGAAGAGCTGTACGAGATCGACGCGATCCCGCGGACCGCCTCGGGCAAGATCACCCGCCATAAGCTGCTGGAGGTCCGTGCCCGGCTGCGCGCGTCCAGCAGCGGCCACCACGACAACCTGTTCCGCGTCGACTGGATCCCGCGGACACCCCTGGCGCCCACGGCGGAACCGCCGCACCGCTGGTCCCTGGCCGGAGGAACGGACCCGCTCGGCCTGTCCGCGCACCTGGACGCCGAGGGCGCGCCGTACGACGTCCACCCCGACCTCGCGGCCGCGCGCGCCGCGGTGGTGGCCGCGGCGGACGGCACGGTGCCCGATGTGCTGCTGCTGGACCTGACCCGCGGCCCCGCTCACCCTCAGCCGACCCCGCGATGGGCCGGTGACGTGGCCGCCGGTCTGGAGTCATGGCTCGCCGACGACCGGCTCGGCTCCGTGCGGCTGGTCGTCGTCACCCGCCGCGCGGTGGCCACCGGCGGGCACGAGGACGTCACCGACCTCGCCTCCGCACCCCTGTGGGGTCTGGTCCGGTCGCTGCAGACCCAGCACCCCGACCGCATCGCCCTGATCGACACCGACACGGATGGCCCGGCGTCCGCGGCGTCGCTGACCGCCGCCGTGTCCTGCGGCGAACCGCAGCTCGCGGTGCGCTCCGGCGTCACCCTGCTGCCCCGGCTCGCCCGGGTGTCCCTGGACCCCGACGACATGCCCGCGCCGCCACTCGATCCCGGGGGCACCGTGGTGATCAGCGGACCGGACACCGCACCGGGCGCCGCCGTCGCCCGCCACCTGGTGGCCGCGCACGGAGTGCGCCACCTGCTGCTCATCACCGCACCCGGACACGGGGAGGAGGCGGCCGAGCACCTGCGCACCGAGCTGACCGGCGACGGAGCCGAGGTGTCCGTCGCCATCTGCGACCCGACGGACCGCACCGCGCTGCGCGCCGTCCTGGACGCCGCGGAACCACCCCTGACCGCCGTGGTGCACACGACGGGGGACGCCGGGCCCGGGGCCGCCGCGGACGGTGCGCTCGCCTTGCACGAACTCACCCGTGACCGCGCACTGTCCCTGTTCGTGACGCTCTCCTCCGCCACCGGCACCCTCGGCGCCACCACACCCCACCAGGACTCCGCCACCGGCGCCACGCTCGACGCGCTGGCCCACCACCGCCGCGCACTCGGCCTGCCCGGCCTGTCCCTGTGCTGGGGACCGTGGCAGGGCGAGACCCCGGGCGGTGCCGTACCGGCCGGAGCGGGAGCGCTTCCGGAGCAGCAGGCGCTGGTGGCGTTCGACGCCGCCTGCGCGCGGGACGAGGCGGCGTTCGTCGCGCTGAAGCTCGACCACGCCGCGCTGCGCGACGGCCCGGTCCCCGCCGTACTGCGCGGCCTGATCGACGCCCCCGCCCGGCCCGGCGCGTCCGGCGACCCCGCCGCGTCCGTACTGCGTGCGCGGATCGCCGCGCTCCCCGAGGCCGAACGGACCACCGCGCTGCTCGCTACCGTGCGCGTGGAAGCCGCCGAGGTGCTCGGTCTCCCGGCGGCGGACATCGACGCCGAACGGGCCTTCAGCGACCTGGGCTTCACCTCGGCCACGGCGGTCGGGCTGCGCGACCGGCTGAAGTCGGCCACCGGGCTCGGCCTGCCCGCCACCCTCGCCTTCGACCACCCCACCCCCCTCGCCCTCGCGCGATGGCTGCGCGCGGAACTGCTCGGCGAACACACCGTGGCACCGGCCGTCGCGCTGCCCGCCACGTCCGCGGCGGACGAACCCATCGCGATCGTGGGGATGGGGTGCCGTCTGCCCGGCGGGGTCGGCTCGCCGGAGGAGCTGTGGCGGCTGGTGTCCGAGGGCGCGGACGGGATCTCGGGGTTCCCGGCGGACCGTGGCTGGGACCTGGCGGGGCTGTACGACCCGGATCCGGACGCGCCGGGGACCTCGTATGTGCGTGAGGGCGGATTCCTCGACGACGCGGCGGGCTTCGACGCGGACTTCTTCGGGATCAGCCCGCGTGAGGCGCTGGCGATGGATCCGCAGCAGCGGCTTCTGTTGGAGACCTCGTGGGAGGTCTTCGAGCGCGCCGGGATCGACCCCGCGACGCTGCGCGGCAGCCGGACCGGCGTGTTCGCCGGGGTGATGTACCACGACTACACCTCCGGTGTCCGGCGGCCGCCCAAGGAGATCGAGGGCTACCTCGGGGTCGGCGGTGCGGGCAGTGTGGTGTCCGGCCGGGTGTCGTACACCTTCGGTTTCGAGGGTCCTGCGGTGACGGTGGACACCGCGTGTTCGTCGTCGCTGGTGGCGATTCACCTGGCGGCGCAGGCGCTGCGTTCGGGCGAGTGTGGGCTGGCCCTGGCCGGTGGCGTGGCCGTGATGGCGACGCCGGGGAGCTTCATCGAGTTCTCGCGGCAGCGTGGTCTCGCGGTGGACGGCCGGTGCAAGGCGTTCGCGGAGGCCGCTGACGGCACGGGCTGGTCCGAGGGTGTCGGACTGCTGCTGCTGGAGCGGCTGTCGGACGCCCGGCGGCACGGCCATCAGGTGCTGGCCGTGGTACGGGGATCCGCGCTCAACCAGGACGGCGCGTCCAACGGACTGACGGCTCCGAACGGCCCCTCGCAGCAGCGGGTGATCCGGCAGGCCCTGGCGAACGCCGGGCTGAACCCCGCCGACGTCGACGCCGTCGAGGCGCATGGGACGGGTACGTCGCTGGGGGACCCGATCGAGGCGCAGGCGCTGCTGGCGACGTACGGGCAGGAGCGTGCGGAGGACCGTCCGCTGTGGCTGGGTTCGCTGAAGTCCAACATCGGGCATGCGCAGGCGGCGGCGGGTGTGGCCGGGGTCATCAAGATGGTGGAGGC
>NZ_JBVIZF010000009.1:0-286783 GCF_055591805.1 Streptomyces sp. NPDC041200
TCCTCCGAAACCACGAGAAGATAGCCCTCCCCGGACCAACCCCCCGGCCCACCCCGCGGGGGGGGGGGGGGGGGGAACACCCCGGGTGAAAACCCCCCCCCCCACGCCCCGCGATAATTTCCCACCGGTGCCCCGCCCACCGCGCGTAGGGCAGCATGTCCCCATGTCCGTACTGACGCGCGAGGAAGCGCAGATCCGAGCCCGCCTCATCGAGGTCCACCGCTACACGGTCGACCTCGACCTCACCCGCGGCGACGCACACTTCGGCTCCACCACGACCATCCGCTTCAGCGCCCGCGAGGCCGGGGCGGACACCTTCGTGGAGCTGAACCCCGCCACCCTGCACCGGGCGGTGCTCGACGGACACGCCCTCGCGCTCGACCCCGCCGAGATCATCGCCGACGGCCGGCTCCCGCTCACCGGCCTCGCCGAGGGCGAGCACGAGCTGCGCGTCGAGACGGACATGGCGTACTCGCACACCGGCGAGGGCATGCACCGCTTCACCGACCCCGCCGACGGTGAGACATACCTCTACACCATGTGCTGCATGTCCGACGCGCCCCGCGTCTTCGCGGCCTTCGACCAGCCCGACCTCAAGGCCGCCTTCGACGTCCGCGTCACCGCCCCGCCGCAGTGGACCGTCCTCGGCAACGGCATCGCCACCCGCGACGGCGCCCCCGCCGATGGCCGCTGGACGCTCGCCCCCACCCAGCCCATCAGCACCTACCTGATGGCGCTGGCCGCGGGCCCGTACCACTCCGTGCACACCGAGCACGCGGGCATCCCCTTCGGACTGCACGTCCGCCGCTCGCTCGCGCCGCACCTCGAAGCCGACGCCGACGAACTCTTCGACATCACCCGGCGCTGCTTCGACCGCTACCACGAGATCTTCGACGAGCCCTACCCCTTCGACTCCTACGACCAGGCGTTCGTCCCCGAGTTCAACTCCGGCGCCATGGAGAACCCCGGCCTCGTCACCTTCCGCGACGAGTTCATCTACCGCTCCGCCGTCACCGACGCCGAGCGCCAGACCCGCGCCATGGTCATCGCCCACGAGATGGCCCACATGTGGTTCGGCGACCTCGTCACCATGCGGTGGTGGGACGACATCTGGCTCAACGAGTCCTTCGCCGAGTACATGGGCTTCCAGATCCTCACCGAGGCCACCCGCTACACCGACACCTGGGCCGACTTCGGCATCCGCCGCAAGACCTGGGGATACGACGCCGACCAGCGCCCCTCCACCCACCCCGTCGCCCCCGCGCCCGAACTCGTCCCCGACACCGCCGCCGCCCGCCTCAACTTCGACGGCATCTCCTACGCCAAGGGCGCCTCCGCGCTGCGCCAGCTCGTCACCTGGCTCGGCGAGAAGGACTTCCTCAGCGGCATCAACGAGCACTTCACCCGGCACCGCTTCGGCAACGCCACCCTCGCCGACTTCCTCGACTCCCTCGCCCGCGCCACCGACCGCGACGTCCACGCCTGGGCCGACGCCTGGCTGCGCACCACCGGAGTGGACACCCTCACTCCCGCCATCACCAGCGACGGCGACCGCTGGAGCGCCGAGATCCGCCACGACGGCGGCGGCCACGACGGGCCGAACCCCGCCCCGCGGCGCCCGCACCGCCTCGCCGTCGGCCTCTACGACCACGCACCGGCCGCCCCGCACCACCTCGTGCTGCGCGACCGCGTCGAAGCCGAACTGAGCGGCGCCGACCCCGCCCTCACCCTCCCCTTCACCGGCCCCCGCCCCGCCCTGCTCCTCCTCAACGACGGCGACCTGACCTACGCCAAGGTGCGGCTGGACCCCGCCTCCTGGAGCGCCGCCGTACGCGCCCTCTCCGGCCTCCCCGACGCCGTCAGCCGCGCCACCGTCTGGAACGCCGCCCGTGACATGGTGCGCGACGGCGAACTCCCCGGCTCCGACTACCTCGACGCCGCCCGCACCCACCTCCCGCACGAGACCGACATAGCGATCGTCCAAGGCGTCCTCGCCTTCGCCCGCACCCAGATCGCCGACCGGTACCTCCCGGCCGACCAGCGCCCCGCCGCCCTCAACACCATCGCCGCCACCTGCCGCGACCTGCTGCGCCGCACCGAAGACGGCTCCGGCCCCGGGCTGCGGCTCTCCGCCGTACGCACCTACATCGCCAGCGCCACCGCTCCCGCCGAGCTGACCGACTGGCTGGAGGGCGACACCGTCCCCGGCGGCCCCGCCCTCGACCCCGAACTGCGCTGGCAGATCCTCGGCCGACTCGCCGTCCTCGGCGCCGTGGGCCCCGCCGACATCAACGCCGAACTCGCCCGCGACTCCAGTGCCACCGGGCAGGAGGGCGCCGCCCGCTGCCGCGCCGCCCTGCCCGACCCGGACACCAAACAGGCTGCCTGGGACGCGGTGTTCGGCGAGACCGCCCTGTCCACGTACCTCGTCACCGCGACCGCCACCGGCTTCTGGCAGCCCGAACACCACGACCTGCTCACCGACTACGTCCCGCGCTTCTTCACCGACGCCGCCACCACCGCGGCCCGACGAGGCCCCGCCATCGCCGGAGCCCTCGTCCGCTACGGCTTCCCGACCACGGTGGACGCGACCACCCTGCGACTCGGCGAGGAATGCCTCACCACCCCCAACCTCCTCCCCGCCCTACGCCGCCCCCTGGAAGACCAACTCGACGACCTGCGCCGCGCCCTGCGAGTGAGGCCCGACCCCGCGCACTAGCGTCCGCCCCTCCGGGCCGCGCCCGCTCTGCCGGCTGCCCGACGGGCTGAGGCAGGCGTACGGCCCCCGGGGCCGTGCCCGCTCTGCCCGGTGCCCGGCCTCAGCGGCCCCGCACAGCCGCCCGGCGGGCTGAGGCGGGCGTACGACCACCAGGGGGCGCACTCCCGTGGGCCGTACGACCTGCTGGGCGCCCCAGCGGCCTCGCGCGGTTGCCCGGCGGGCCGAGGCAGGCGTACGGCGCCGGGCCGTGGCCGTTCCGCGCCCGCTCTGCCGGGTGCCCGGCACCAAGTGACTCCGCCCACTGTCCGGCGGGCTGGGGCAGGGCTACGGCTGCTGGGGCGGCGCCCGTTCCGTGCCGCTCTGCTGGGTGCCCGGCGCCAGCGGCCTCGCACGGTTGCCCGGCGGGCTGGGGCATGCGTACGGCCACCGGGCCGTGGCCGTTCCGTGCCGCTCTGCCGGTGCCCGGCACCAGCGGCCCCGCACAGTTGCCCCGCGGGCTGGGGCGGCGTACGGCCGCCGGGGCGCGCGTCCGCCCGGCCCATCAACCCACAGCGCGCACCCGTACCACGTACGGGTGCACTTCGGGCCATCCCCCTTCTCTCCGCTCGCGGGCGAAGTAGCTTGGGGCAGCTCTGACATTCGCCCGACCCCACCACACTTCCTAGGGGCACACCCATGCCCGCTTCCGGCACTGCCCGCCTCCTCGCCGGGGGGAGCGAGGGGCCCGGCGCGCTTCGCCCGATGCTCGATACCGTCCTCGAAGCCCTGACCCACGGCGCCGCCGACCGCGGTGGGCCGCTGCCCGCCGGAGGGCCCGGCGCCGTGGCGCGGCAGATACGGGACGCCGTCGTACCGTCCATCCCCGACCACGGGGACGGCGCGCACGGCGCGCTGCGCGCCCTCGTCACCGCGCTCACCGCGGGGGCCGCCGACCCGGCCGACCCGCACTGCGCCGCTCATCTCCACTGTCCGCCGCTGGCTGTCGCGGCCGCCGCCGATCTCGCCGCCTCCGCGCTCAACCCGTCCCTGGACTCCTGGGACCAGGCCCCCGCCGCCGCCGAGCTGGAGGCGCTGACCTGCCGCGCCCTCGCCGAACTGGCGTACCCGCGCGGTCCCGCGCCGGACGCCCTCGTCACCACCGGGGGCACGGAATCCAACCAGCTCGCCCTGTTGCTGGCGCGTGAAGCAGCCCAAGCCGCGCAAGCAGCCCGAGCAGCGCACACCGCACCCCTCCGCATCGTCTGCGGTGCCAACGCCCACCACAGCGTCCACCGCGCCGCCTGGCTGCTGGGCCTGGATCCGCCCCACACCCTCCCCACCCCCACCGGCGTCCTCGACCCGGCCCGGGTCCACGACGCCCTCACCGCACACCCCACGCGCCCCACCCTGCTCGTCGCCACCGCGGGCACCACCGACACCGGCGCCATCGACCCGCTCCCGCAACTCGCCGACCTCTGCGACGGCCACGGCGCGACGCTCCACATCGACGCCGCCTACGGCGGACCGCTGCTGTTCAGCGACACCCTGAACAAGCGGCTGGACGGGCTCGACCGCGCCCACACCGTCGGCCTCGACCTGCACAAACTCGGCTGGCAACCGGCCGCCGCCGGCCTCCTCGCCGTGCCCGACACCACCGCCCTGGCCCCCCTCGGCCACCGCGCCGACTACCTCAACGCCCACGACGACACCGACGCGGGCCTGCCCGACCTGCTCGGCCGCTCCCTGCGCACCACCCGCCGCCCCGACATCCTCAAGATCGCCGTCACCCTGCGCGCCCTCGGCCGCCACGGCCTCGGCGACCTCGTCGACCAGGTCTGCGCCCACGCCGCCGCCCTCGCCGACCTCGTCCGGGCCCGCCCCGCCCTGGAGCTGTACGCCCGCCCCACCCTCTCGACCGTCCTCTTCCGCCCCACGGGAGCCGGCCCCGCCGCCGTCGCCGCGCTGCGCCGCCGCCTCCTGCACCACGGCACCGCCGTCCTCGGCCGCGCGGCCACCCCCGAGGGGCTGTGGCTCAAAGCCACGCTCCTCAACCCGCACATCCAGCCCGGCGATCTGCGCCGGCTGCTCGACCTCGTGGAAGGCAACACCCCATGAGCACCGCACAACCCCCCACGCAACCGCCCGCCCCCGAAGCCGACCCCACCACCCCGCACGAGCCCCTGGACCTCGCGGGCATCGGCATCGGCCCGTTCAACCTCTCCCTCGCCGCCCTCGCCCACGGCGTCCCCGGACTGCGCACCGCCTTCTACGAACAGCGGCCCGCCTTCCACTGGCACCCCGGCCTGCTCATCGACGGCGCCACCGTCCAAGTCCCCTTTCTCGCCGACCTCGTCACCCTCGCCGACCCCGCCAGCCCCTGGAGCTTCCTCAGCTACCTCAAGGCCCGCGAACGGCTCTTCCCCTTCTACGTCGCCGAGCGCTTCCACATCGAGCGCACCGAATACGACGCCTACTGCCGCTGGGTCAGCGAACAACTCCCCGGACTCCACTTCGGCCACCGGATCGACGCCGTCCGCTGGGACCACGACCACGAGCTGTTCGAAATCGACTTCAGCAGGCTCGGCCCCGACGGCGAGGCCGCCTCCCCCGGACGCACCCACGCCCGCCACCTCGTCCTCGGCGTCGGCACCGAACCCCACGTCCCGGAAACCCTGCGCCCCCTCGCCGACGCCCCCAACGTCCCCGTCCTCCACTCCGCTGACTACCTGGAACACCGCGAACGGCTGCTGCACACCGGCCACATCACCGTCGTCGGCTCCGGCCAGTCCGGCGCCGAGGTCTTCCTCGACCTGCTGCGCAACCGGCCGCTCGGCGCCGAGGGGCTGCACTGGCTCGCCCGTACGCCGTCCTTCGCGCCCATGGAGTACAGCAAGCTCGGCCTGGAGCAGTTCAGCCCCGACTACACCCGCTACTTCCACGCCCTCCCCGAGGCCGTCCGCGACCAGCTCCTCCCCGGACAGTGGCAGCTCTACAAGGGCATCGCGCAGGAGACCATCACCGCCATCCACCACGAGCTGTACCGCCGCGCCCAGCAGGGCGGCGGCTGGCCGGGCGCCGTCCTCACCCCCGGCGTCACCGTCCGCACCGCGGGCCGCATCGCCGCCGCCCGGCTCGAACTCCACCTGGAGCACGCCCATCAGGGCACCCGCACCCGCCACACCACCGAGGCCGTCGTCCTCGCCACCGGCTACCGCGAACGCCGCGTCGACACCCTGCTCGCCGCCCTCGACCCGTACATCCGGCGTGACTCCTCCGAACGGCCCCGCGTCGACGACCGGCACCGGCTCGTCCTCGACCCCCTCATCACGGGATCCGTGCACGTCCAGAACGCCGAGCGGCACACCCACGGTGTGGGCACCCCCGACCTCGGGCTGGCCGCCTGGCGCTCCGCCGTCATCCTCAACTCGCTCAGCGCCGAACCGGTCTACCCCCTGCCGTCCCGCACCGCCTTCACCACCTTCGGGCTCCAGCCGACCGGGCCGGGCGCCCGGGCCAGCGGGCGGATGCACCTGCCCGATCAGCGCACCGCCCGCACCCATGCCCGGACCTGACCAGGCCCCGGCACCCGGCCCGATCGACAAGACCCGCCCTAGAACACCGGCGTGCCGTCGCGCGTCAGCTTCCAGTCCTCCGACGCGAACCCGGCCCCGTCGATCGTCCCCTTCGCCTTCACCCACCCGATGATCGTGTTGCGGATCTCCTCCGAGTTGGCCCACACCTGCTGGGCGGCGGCCACATGCGGGAAGTTGCCCCCGCCGCTCGCCCGGTAGTTGTTCACCGCCAGCACGAACCGCGCCGACCCCTCCACCGGCTTGCCGTCGAAGCGCAGCGCGGCGATCCGCGAACCCACCGGCTTGGCGATGTCGATCTCGTACGTCAGACCGCTCACCGCGTCGTAGTTGTAGTCGGGGGTGTCACCGGCGTTCGTCAGCTTCGACGGGTCCACGTCCCCGCCCGCCGGAGTCTGGACGTAATACCGCGCCGAGAACTCCAGATAGGCCTTGATCTGGGCGCCCGTCAGCACCCGCGCCTCCAGCGTGTTCTCGAACGGATACAGCCCCGCCACCTGCCGGATCGTGACCTCACCGGCCGGGATGCGCGCCGTGCGCGAGAAGCACGACGCCTGCGACAGCACCGGGAGCGCCGCGTGCTCCGTGCCCGCCAGCGCGACCTTCACCGTCTCCGTCTGCACATGGTTGATGAAGTCGATGATCGGCGCGTCCTTGTACGGCGCCTCCGTGGCCGCCATCGCCGCCGTGGACGTGCCGATGACCTGGTTGACGTACCCGACGACCTTCCGGTGCTCATCGCCGAGCAGCTTCACGATCCGCGGATCCTCCGCCACCGAGGCCGAGTTCAGCACCTTCGCCGACACCGACTCCACCTGCCAGCGGCCCCGCGCCCACTCCAGCCCGATGTCGAAGAGCGTCAGCCGCTGACCCCACTTGAGCGGCTCCGACAGCACGACCTCCCGGCCCGTCTCCTTGTTCACCACCCGGCGCTCGGCCATCTCCACATGCGCGTGGCCGACCAGGACCGCGTCGATGCCCGCCACCCGCTCGGCCACCAGCGCCGCCGCGTTCTCCACGTACGGCAGCTGATCGCCGTAACTCGATGTCCCGCTGCTGCCCGAATGCGCCGAGACGAGCACCACGTCCGCCCCCATCGAACGCAGCCGCGGCACCCACTTCGCCGCCTGCTCCTCCAGCCCCGGGAACGTCATCTTCCCCTGCACATGGGCCTTGTCCCAGATCGCGATCCCCGGGTTCGTCAGCCCCAGCACCGCCACCTTCACCCCGCGGCCGCAGGGCGTACGCAGCCGGGTCATCCAGTACGGCGGAAAGGCGGGCCGCAGCGACGTCGCGTCCAGCGCGTTCGCGCCCAGGAGCGGAAAGTCGCACTGCTCCTCGAACTTCCGCAGCACCGGAATGCCGTAGTTGAACTCATGGTTGCCGAGCGCCGCCGCGTCATAGCCGATGAGGTTCATCGCCTGCGCCATCGGATGCACCGGGCCGTTCGCCCCGGTGATCGGGTCGACCTTGGCGTAGTAGTACGACAGCTGGGTGCCCTGGATGGTGTCGCCCGCGTCGATCAGCAGCGTGTTGCGCCGCCCCTTCTCCTGACGGACCTGCTCGACCAGGGTCGAGATCTTCGCGAGGCCGACATCGTTGTGCGCCGCGTCGTCGAACTCGGCGTCCGTGAAGTAGTCCCAGTTGAAGACGTTGCCGTGCAGATCCGTGGTGCCCATGACGGTGAACTCGTACCGCTCACGGCCGCGCCCGCGCCCGTGGCCGTGCGCCTCGGCCGGAGCGGCGGCCGCGGCCGAGGCGAGCGCGGCCCCCGCGCTGGTGGCCGCGGTGCGACCCAGAAACGTCCGACGGTTGAGCGGCATGGCTGAACTCCCCTGAGATACCTGCGAAATGGGCACAACGCGCGTAGATTCTGGCGCAGCCCCACCCGCCCGCAACACCCCCGATAGGTTGCGATCAGAGCACGCCGAGCGCCCGGCTGCCCCGCCGGAGAGGGCAAGATCAAGCCACGTCCACGCGCCCCGTCCGCGAGCCCCGAACAGGAGCCCTCCCATGGATCGGCACCTCCCCTACGGCACCCCCGACACCCCGCGCGTCGCCGTGCTCGGCGAGGCGACGCTGGAGGTCGAGCCCGAGATCGCCCGCCTCTCGGTCACCGTCAGCGCGCGCGGCGCCGACCGGCGGGCCGCGCTGGACGACCTCACCCGCCGCAACCAGCGGGCGCTGGACCTGGTGAAGTCCTACGGCGAGGCGGTCGAGAAGCCGGAGACCGGCGCCTTCGCGATCACCCCGGAGCTGGCCAGAGGCCGCGAGGAGCGGGTACGGGCCTACCACGGACGGGTGCACCTCGCCGTGACCGTCACCGACTTCACCGCCCTCGGCGAACTCACCACCCGCCTGGCCGACCTCGAACTCACCCGCGTCGACGGCCCCTGGTGGGGGCTGCGCCCCGGCTCACCCGTCCACGGCCTGGTCCGGCAGCAGGCCGTCCGGGAGGCCGTGCGGCGCGCCCGCGAGTACGCGGACGCGCTCGGCGCCCGGCTCGTCGCCCTGGTCGAGCTGGCCGACGTGGCGGCGGAGGGGGAGACGGGCCAGCCGATGCCCGTGGCCGTGGCGGCCCCGCGCGGCCGCTCCGCCCGCTCCGCCCCCGGGGAGGCGGCCGCGCTCGACCTGGAACCCGAACGCCAGACCGTATACGCGCACGTCACGGCGCGCTTTACGATCACCCGCCCGGAGCTGTGAAACGACCCGGTGCAGTGGTCCCGAATCGCTCATCGGAGCACCCCTATGCACGTTTCATTAGTTGTCGATTACCTGCCATGCAAAGGCCATGGGGGAGTGGCCGCTTTCCGGTTCTTTACCCGTGAGTAAGTCATAGGCTCGGCAGCATGCGCCGAGCAAAAATCGTCTGTACTTTGGGACCCGCGACCGACTCGTACGAGCAGATCAAGGCGCTCGTCGAAGCCGGAATGGACGTGGCCCGCTTCAACCTCAGCCACGGCACCTACGCCGAGCACGAGGAGCGTTATCGGCGAGTCCGCAAGGCCTCGCTGGAAACCGGTCGCAGCGTCGGCATCCTCGCCGACCTTCAAGGTCCGAAGATCCGGCTCGGCCGCTTCCGCGAGGGGCCCGTACTCCTTGAACGCGGAGACGAGTTCACCATCACCGTCGAGCCGATCGAAGGCGACCGTTTCCGCTGTGGCACGACGTATGAGGGGTTGGCCTCCGACGTCAGCAAGGGCGAGCGCATCCTCGTCGACGACGGCCGCGTCACCCTGGAGGTCGTCGACGTCGACGGGCCCCGCGTCCACACGATCGTCATCGAAGGCGGGATGATCTCCGACCACAAGGGCCTCAACCTGCCCGGCGTGGCCGTCTCCGTCCCCGCCCTCTCCAGGAAGGACATCGAGGACCTGCGCTGGGCGCTGCGCACCGGGGCCGACGTCATCGCCCTGTCCTTCGTCCGCAACGGGGACGACGTCGTGGACGTGCACCGGGTGATGCAGGAGGAGGACTGCCGCCTCCCCGTCATCGCCAAGATCGAGAAGCCACAGGCGGTCGAGAACCTGGAGAAGATCGTCGACGCCTTCGACGGCATCATGGTCGCCCGTGGCGACCTCGGCGTCGAAATGCCGCTGGAGCAGGTGCCGATCGTCCAGAAGCGGGCGGTCAAGCTGGCGAAGCGGAACGCGAAGCCGGTGATCGTCGCGACCCAGATGCTCGACTCGATGATCGACAACTCCCGCCCCACCCGCGCGGAGGCCTCCGACGTCGCCAACGCCGTCATCGACGGCACGGACGCGGTGATGCTCTCCGGTGAGACCAGCGTCGGCAAATACCCGATCGCCACGGTCAGGACCATGGGCCGCATCGTCACCGCCGCCGAGGAAGACATCCTCGCCAAGGGGCTCCCCCCGCTCACCGAGCGCAACAAGCCCCGCACCCAGGGCGGCGCGGTCGCCCGCGCGGCGGCCGACATGGGCGACTTCCTCGGCGCCAAGTTCCTGGTCGCCTTCACCCAGTCCGGCGACACCGTCCGCCGCCTCTCCCGCTACCGCTCCCCGATCCCCCTCCTGGCCTTCACCCCGGACCCGAACACCCGCTCCCAGCTCAACCTGACCTGGGGTGTCGAGACCTTCCTCGGCCCGACCGTCGACTCCACGGACGAGATGGTCCGCCAGGTCGACGAGGAACTGCTGCGGCTGGGCCGCTGCCAGCGGGGCGACCTCGTCGTCATCACGGCAGGCTCCCCGCCCGGAGTCTCCGGCTCCACCAACCTGGTCCGCGTCCACCACATCGGTGCGGACGACCTCCGCTAGCCGCTGCGCTGCCTTCCTGGGCCGAAGTGCTGCGTTCAGTACTTCGGCCCGACGTGCGTATCCATGAGCGCGACGGAGGCCCGGCGGGCGACGCTGATGTTGAACGGATCGCTCCCGCGCGCGAGCGTCGTCCACTCGACGCCGACCTTGGTGAGGGTGTCGGAGCAGAGCTTGCGGATGTCGTCGGACTTGTTGGCGAAGAAGTAGCGAGGGTATTCGTAGCGCTTGCGTTCCCCGGCAACGATGCGCGTGGTCCAGTTGGTGATCCGACAGCCGTCGGAGTGGAACAACCCGCGGATGAACTCCCAGGGGTGTTCGTCCACGATCTGCTGCTGCCACGGCTCCAGGGCGATGAGGCGGTCGTGCTTCTTGCCGGGGCCGTGCTGCGGGAACATGCACGTCCAGTGCTTCGTGTACGACTTCACCTCGGCGCACCCGTTCTTCTGCCGTCGCTTCACGCTGGGCTGCGCCATCACCGTGCGCATGGCGGCCTCCGTCTCGTCGATCAAACCGGGCCAGGCGTCGGCGCAGAAGATCGACAGATGGTGCTGCTTGGGCTTGGAGATGATGTGGCCGTCGCCAAGGTATAAGCCGAGGAGATACGCGTACGCCGCGCGGTCGAATTCGCGGCCGGTGCATTTGGGGCAGTCGGTGGGCTTCGTGAAAACCTCGCCCCGCTGTTTCCGGTCTTGGTGCCGCCACCAGCCAACGGTGCCCCGTGGGACCCCGAGAAGCTCGGCCACCTCACGATCGGCGACTCCGCGTCGCATCAGCATGACGGCGTCATGGCGAACGGATGGACTGTATTCGGTCATGAACCGAGCGTCGCAATTGCGGGGACGCGTCGTACGGAGATTCGTATTTCTCCACGCGAACGTGAAAGTCCGCTTAGGTGAGAGGTGCCCGGTGTGGGATTCGAACCCACATGCCCCAAAGGGCACGGCGGTTTGAGCGCCGCGTGTCTGACCAGTTCCACCAACCGGGCGGGTCGCGCCGGACAAGCGTACCCTGTGCGGCACCATGCTCGCCGCTAGGTAGGCTCGAGGTGCAGCACCTGCCATGAACGAGGAGCCCCGTGAGCGACACCGAGCCCGTCGACGCGCAGTCGCACGTCCCGCCACACACGACCCGCGTCGTCATCGCCGAGGACGAGGCGCTGATCCGCCTCGACCTGAAGGAGATGCTCGAAGAAGAGGGGTACTCCGTCGTCGGTGAGGCGGGAGACGGTGAGACGGCCGTCGCGCTCGCGCGGGAGCACCGGCCCGATCTCGTCATCCTCGACGTGAAGATGCCGGTCCTCGACGGGATTTCCGCCGCCGAGCGCATCGCGGCCGACCGCATCGCGCCCGTCCTCATGCTCACCGCGTTCTCGCAGCGCGAACTGGTCGACCGGGCCCGGGACGCCGGGGCGATGGCGTATCTCGTGAAGCCGTTCAGCAAGAGCGACGTGGTACCCGCCATCGAGATGGCCGTCTCCCGCTTCACCGAGCTGAAGACGCTGGAGCAGGAGGTCGCTGACCTCTCCCTGCGGCTGGAGACCCGCAAGCTGGTGGACCGGGCCAAGAGCGTTCTGCAGACGGAGTACGGGCTGACCGAGCCCGCCGCGTTCCGCTGGATCCAGAAGACGTCCATGGACCGGCGGCTGTCGATGCAGCAGGTGGCCGAGGCGGTCATCGAGGACGCGGCGGAGAAGAAGGCCAAGGAGTAAGGCCAAGGAGCAGGGACAAGGGGGTGAGGGGAGGCGGCCCGGACAGGCCGCCTCCCCTCACCTCGTCAGCACCCTCAGTCCTCGCCGAGGTACGCCTTCCGCACGGACTCGTCGTGCAGTAGCGCGTCCCCCGTCCCCGACAGCACGATCTTGCCGATCTCCATCACATGGCCCTGATCGGCCAGGGACAGCGCCGCCTGGGCGTTCTGCTCGACCAGCAGGATCGTGGTGCCCTGCGACTTCAGCTCGGCGATGGTCTGCATGATCTTCTGCATCATGATCGGCGAGAGCCCCATCGAGGGTTCGTCGAGCATCAGCAGCTTGGGGCGGCACATCAGGGCGCGGCCCATGGCGAGCATCTGCTGTTCGCCGCCGGAGAGGGTGCCGGCCGCCTGGGTGCGGCGTTCGCCGAGGATGGGGAAGAGGTCGTACACCTTCCGGGTGTCCGCGGCGATTCCGTCGGCGTCCTTGCGGAGAAACGCTCCGAGCTGGAGGTTCTCGGCGATCGTCAGCCTGGGGAAGATGTGCCGTCCCTCGGGGGAGTGGGCCAGTCCCAGGGCGACGATCTTGTGCGCGGGGACGCCGCTCAGCGGATGGCCGTTGAAGCGGATGGTGCCGCCCAGCGGGGTGAGCAGGCCGGAGAGGGTGCGCAGGGTGGTCGTCTTGCCCGCGCCGTTGGTGCCGATGAGGGTGACGACCTGGCCTGCTTCGACGCTGAACGAGATGCCCTTGACGGCCTCGATCTTGCCGTAGGCGACCCGGAGGTCCTCGACCTCGAGCAGTGCGGTCACTGTCCGTCCTCCGTACGTGCGGTGGTGCCGTGCTGGGCGGCGGCCTGGTCCTCGGCCGCCTCGACCGCTGCGGCCTCTTCCGCTCCGGGCGCGCCTTCGAAGGGGGTGCCGAGGTAGGCGGCGATGACGCGTTCGTCGCTCTGGACGACCTCGGAAGAGCCCTCGACCAGCTTCTGGCCCTGGACGAGCACGGCGACCCGGTCGCACAGGTTGAAGATGAAGCGCATGTCGTGCTCGATGACGAGGACGGCGGTGCCGGTGTCGCGGATGGCGAAGACGAGTTCTTCGGTGGCCCGGGTCTCCTGGGGGTTCATGCCCGCTGTCGGCTCGTCGAGGAGCAGCAGTCCGGGGTCGCTGGCCAGGGCCCGGGCGATCTCCAGCTTGCGCTGTTCGCCGTAGGGGAGGTTGCGGGAGAGGTGGTCGGCCTTGGCGGCGAGGCCGGTGAACTCCAGGAGTTCCATGGCCCGTTGCTTGGAGGCGGCTTCGGCGCGTTTGAAGCCGGGGCCGCGCAGGAGGGCGGACCAGAGTCCTTCCTTGGTGCGGGTGTGCCGTCCGACGAGGACGTTTTCCAGGACGGTCATGTTGGCGAAGAGGCGGATGTTCTGGAAGGTGCGGGCGACTCCGGCCTGGGTGACGAGATGGGGTTTCGGCGGCAGGACGGTGCCCCGGTAGGAGACGCGTCCCTCGGTGGGGACGTAGAGGCCGGTGAGGCAGTTGAAGAAGGTGGTCTTGCCCGCGCCGTTGGGGCCGATGAGGCCGACGATCTCGCCGGGGTGGACGTCGAGGTCGACGGAGCGTACGGCGGTGAGTCCGCCGAAGCGCATGGTGACGCCGGTGGCGGTGAGTACGGGGGCGGCCTTCGCCACTGTGGTCGTGGTCATGTCTGTCATGCCTCCGCCTTGGTGACGCCGACGGCGCTGCCGCTGAGGGCGGCCTGGTCGGGCACGTCGAGCTGTCCCGTCTCGTGGTATTCGAGCTGCTGCCGCCGGTTGGGGATGATCCCTTCGGGGCGGAAGCGCATCAGCAGGATGAGCGCGATGCCGAAGGCGAGGAGCTGGTAGTCCTGGAGGAATTCCAGCTTCTCGGGGATGAGGAAGAGCAGGGCCGCGCCGAGCAGGGGGCCGCCGATGGTGCCCATGCCGCCGAGGATGACGGCGGCGAGCAGGAAGGTGGAGTTGGGCGGGACGGGTCCGGCGAAGACGTACTGCTCGGGGACGACAGTGGTCTGGACGTGGGCCCAGATGGTGCCCGCGACTCCGGCGAGGGTGGCGCCGAGGGCGAAGGCGATGAGCTTGACGCGGAAGCCGTTGATGCCCATGGCGGTGGCGGCGGTCTCGTCTTCGCGGATGGCGACCCAGGCGCGGCCGATGCGGGAGTTTCCGGCCCGGCTGAAGATGAGGACGACGACGACCGTGACGAGCAGCATCAGCAGGTAGTAGTTGCTGTTGGAGTCGAGGGTGAGCCCGGCGAAGCTGTGCTCGTCGTCGAAGTTGAAGCCGAAGATCTCCAGCGGCGGGATGTTGGGGACGCCGTTGGGGCCGTTGGTGACGGAGGGGCCTGAGGTGCCGTCGAGGTTGCTGACGGCGATGCGGAAGATCTCGCCGAAGCCGAGGGTGACGATGGCGAGGTAGTCGCCGCGCAGCCGCAGGGTGGGGGCGCCGATGACGACGCCGAAGATGAGGGAGACGAGTGCTCCGGTGAGCATCGCGGCCCAGAACGGGAACTGGACGTGGATGGTGGAGGCGGCGGTTCCGGAGACCAGGGCGGCGGTGTAGGCGCCGACGCCGAGGAAGGCGACGTAGCCGAGGTCGAGGAGTCCGGCGAGTCCGACGACGATGTTCAGGCCGAGGGCGACGGTCGCGAAGATGGCGATGTTGACGCCGAGTTCGGTGTAGCTGGCCTTGTCCTGGGTGAAGGGGAAGACCATGGCCGTCACCAGGGCCGCGACCAGGGTGAGGGAGCGGTAGGTGCTGGTGAGTCCGCTGAGGCGGGTGATGAGTCCGGCCTTGAGGAGCGCGGCGGCGGCGAAGCAGAGGGCGATCAGGTAGCCGATGAAGGGCTCGGGGTGGTCCTCGTCGGTCTGGATGCCGTAGTTGACGACGTAGAGGCCGAGGGTGAAGACGACGGCGATGATGAGGATGTCGGCCCAGGAGGGTAGTTGCCGGGGGCGGCGGATGGGCCGGGCGTCGTCGGGGAGCGGGAGCGTGGTGGCGACGGGTACGGCGGTGGCGATGGCGGCGACCCAGCCGCCCGGTTCCAGGTTGACCAGGCCGCCTTGGTCGACGGCGATGGCGAGGAGGGTGAACCAGGTGGTGGCGAAGGTGCCGAGGGCCAGCAGCCGCAGGGCCTGGGTGGAACCGGCGGGAGTGAGCCAGCGCAGTCCGCGCACGTCCAGGGCGGCGAGGGCGAACGCGAGGGTGGCCAGGCCCAGGGCGAGGGTGAGGACCTGGAGTCCGCCGGGGTAGCCGTAGACGGTGAGGTCGCCGGGGAAGTCGGAGGTCCAGGTCCAGGCGAGGAAGGTGGAGGCCACGGTGGCGAGGGCGCCGGCCGCGGTGAGCGTCCGGAGCAGGGTGGTGCGCGCGGCCGGGGCGGTGCCGGAGGCGGCCGTCTTGGCTGTGTCGGTGGTCATCGGTTCGCTCCCTTACGCCCGGTCGGCTACGCGTTCGCCGAGCAGCCCCTGGGGCCTGACCAGCAGGACGACGATGAGCAGGGTGAAGGCCCAGACGTCTTTCCAGGCTCCGCCGCCGAGTTGGTCCATCCCGGGGATGTCCTGGATGTATTTGATGGCCAGGGCTTCGGCGATGCCGAGGACGACGCCGCCGAGCATGGCGCCGTAGATGTTCCCGATGCCGCCGAGGACGGCGGCGGTGAAGGCCTTGAGTCCGGCGATGAAGCCCATCTCGAAGTTGATCTGGCCGTATTTGAGGCCGTGGGAGAGGGCGGCGACGGCGGCGAAGGCGCCGCCGATGGCGAAGGCCATCACGATGATGCGGTCGGTGTTGATGCCCATCAGCTTGGCGGTGTCGGGGTCCTGCGCGGTGGCCTGCATGGCGCGACCGGCCCGGCTCTTGGAGACGAACAGTCCGAGGGCGAGCATGCACAGCGGTGCGGCTATCAGCAGGAAGGCGTCGCCGCGCTGGATGTGCAGATCGCTGGTGATCTCGAATGAGCTGCCCTCGAACTGCGGGAAGCTGCGGGCCTTCTTGGCGTCGGGGTAGAAGGCCCAGATGGCCTGCTGGAGTGCGATGGACAGGCCGATCGCGGTGATCAGGGGTGCCAGTCGGGGGCCCCCGCGCAGGGGTCGGTAGGCGAAGCGTTCGGCGGCCGTGGCGATGGCGACCGCGGCGAGGATGCCGCCGATGAGCATGAGCGGCAGGGCCAGTGCGAGGGCGGTGCCACTCGGCAGCCAGAGATAGACGGTGAGGGCGCCGAAGCCCCCGATCATGAAGATCTCGCCGTGGGCGAAGTTGATGAGCTGGACGATGCCGTAGACCATGGTGTACCCGATGGCGATCAAGCCGTAGAGCGCGCCGAGGGTCAGGCCGTTGACCAGCGTTTGCGGCAGTTCGTGCACCGCAGGGCCTCCGATGAGCGTGTCGGATATGACGCCGCGCGAGGGCGCTGGTGTGCGCCCTCGCGCGGTTGCGTTCCTTGGGTGGGCGGGGGTGTTTGCCCCGGGGAAGGCGCTAGTCCTTGAAGGTTTCGCTCTTCACGGCGTCCCAGACGCCCTTCTTGACCTGGTAGACGGTCAGCTGCTTGTTGGTGGTGTCGCCGTACTGGTCGAAGGAGACCTTGCCGGTGACACCGTCGAAGGAGACCTTGCCCAGCGCTTCGGTGATCTTGGCGCGGGCGTCGTCGGGGACCTTGCCGTCGTTGTCCGCGACGACGGTCTTGACGGCCTGGATGATGGCCCAGGCGGCGTCGTAGGAGTAGCCGCCGTACGCGCCGTACGGGTCCTTGTACTTCGCGGCGCTGTAGTTCTTGACGAAGGTCTTGGCGGAGGGGAGCTGTTCGACGGGGTAGCCGACGGAGGTGGCGAGGTCACCGTCGTTGCTGGTGCCGGACGCCTTGATGAAGGCGGGGTCGTAGAGGCCGTCGCCGCCCATGACCGGGACCTTGGCACCGGCCTGCTTGATCTGGTCGGAGAGCAGGCCGCCCTCGGGGTACTGGCCGCCGAAGTAGACGGAGTCGGCGCCGCTGGACCTGACCTTGCCCGCGATGCCGGAGAAGTCGGTCTCCTTGACGGTGAGGTGGTCGGTGCCGACGACCGTGCCGCCGAGGCGCTTGAACTCCTCGGCGAAGATCTTGGCGAGTCCGGCGCCGTAGGTCTGCTTGTCGTCGACGACGAAGACCTTCCGCTTCTTCGCGTCCTTGTAGAAGTACTGCGCGGCGAAGCGGCCCTGGATGATGTCCGTGGTCGCGGTGCGGAAGTAGGTCTTGAACGGGCGGGACTTCTTGCCCGAGGCCCAGGCGTCGCCCTGGCTCAGCGCCGGGTTGGTGTTGGCCGGGGAGACCTCGGCCAGGTCCGCCTTGGCGAAGACGCCCTGCATGGACTGGGCGACGCCGGAGTTCAGCGGGCCGACCGTGCCGAGGATGGCGTCGTCGTCGACCATCGAGGTGGCGTTCTGCTTGCCGGAGGACGGCACCGCCTGGTCGTCGTAGGGCTTGATCTTGAACGTGACGCCGGGGACCTCGTTCTGCTTGTTGGCCACCTTGGTGGCGAGGTCGACCCCGTTCTTGATGCCCTGGCCGAGTGCCGACAGCGACCCGGTGAGCGGGGCGTCGACGCCGATGACGACGGTGGTCTTCTTGTCCTTGTCCTCGCTGTCGTTCTGGCCGCGCGAACCGCAGGCGCTGAGGGTGAGGGCTCCCGCGGTGATCGCGGTCGTCATGATGAGCAAGGAACGCTGTCGCACGAAGAATCCTTTCCCTGGCCCGGCCGTCCCTCTGGATTGGGACGCCGTGTCCGCGCCGGTGGACCTTGAACAGCCGTACGGGTGCTGGCGAACACCCGTCGTGGTCGTGACTGGCTGTGACTCTAGGCGTGGGGCGCAGCAGGTGGCAGAGGTGCAGACCATGATGTGACTGTCTTGTTATGACACAGGTCACGTTCTTGTGTCGGTGTAGCGGAACGGAAGGGACAAAGCGGGTGTTTACGGTCAATCCGTGAGGTCCGGATAGTGAGAAGCTGCAGTTCCACTAAGGAGTGAGGGGAACGCGCGAACGAAGCATGGAGTCATGTGTTCATGACCGCGAGGGGAGATCATCATCGATGACGTCAGGCGACGGGAGCGCCTGATCTTGTATTGCGCAAATGTTACGGAGTGTTACAACCGGGGGGAGTGATTCCGGCCTACTTCACACCGGCCCGCGGGACCGGTTTGCGGGCCCCGCACGCGAAAGCGCCACCCCCGGGGTCCGGGGGTGGCGCCTGGTGTGAGCTGGGGCGTTACGGCTTCGGCAGGCCCTCCGCCGTGCGCAGCAGGCAGGTCAGCCGGGCGGTGCACACCCGGCGGTCCTGCTCGTCGCTGATGACGATCTCGTACGTGGCGGTCGAGCGCCCCCGGTGGACGGGCGTGGCGACCCCCGTGACCAGACCGGAGCGCACCCCGCGGTGGTGGGTGCAGTTGAGGTCGACGCCCACCGCGATCCGGCCGCTGCCGCCGTGCAGCATGGAGCCCACCGAGCCGAGGGTCTCGGCCAGCACGGCGGAGGCACCGCCGTGCAGCAGGCCGTACGGCTGGGTGTTGCCCTCGACGGGCATGGTGCCCACGACCCGCTCCGCGGAGGCTTCGAGGATCTGCACGCCCATGCGGGTGCCGAGGTGGCCGGCGGAGAACAGCGCGGGGAGGTCGACGCCGAGCGCCGCGTACTCGTCGATGACCTCTTGCGGGAACTTCACGCTGGCCTGCTCGCCCATCGGGACCGGCTCCGTTCGGTTGTGTGCGGTGTCCACCTTCTTATACAGGCTTCTTATCAGGCGCGCTGAGCGGACGCTTAGACGGGGGTGGTGGGTTCCAGCCGGATCACCACGGACTTGCTGGCCGGGGTGTTGCTGGTGTCGGCGGTGGAGTCCAGCGGGACCAGGACGTTGGTCTCCGGGTAGTACGAGGCGGCGCAGCCGCGGGTGGTCGGGTAGTGGACCACCCGGAACCCGGCGGCGCGCCGCTCGGTGCCGTCCGTCCACTCGCTGACCAGGTCGGCGTACGCGCCGTCGGCGAGCCCCCGCTCGCGGGCGTCCTCGGGGTGGATGAGCACCACCCGGCGGCCGTTCTTGATGCCGCGGTAGCGGTCGTCGAGGCCGTAGATGGTGGTGTTGTACTGGTCGTGGGAGCGCAGGGTCTGCAGCAGCAGCCGGCCCTCCGGGGCCTTGGGGTACTCGACCGGGGCGGCGGTGAAGTTGGCCTTGCCGGTGGTGGTCGGGAAGCTGCGGCTGTCGCGCGGGGCGTGCGGCAGGGCGAAGCCGGACGGGTTGGCGACCCGGGTGTTGAAGTCCTCGAACCCGGGGATGACGGCCGCGATCCGGTCACGGACCGTGGCGTAGTCGCGCTCGAACTCCGCCCAGGGGGTGGCGCTTTCGGCGCCGAGCACCCGCTGGGCCAGCCGGCAGACGATGGCCGGTTCGGAGAGCAGGTGCGGGCTCGCGGGCTCCAGCCTGCCGCGCGAGGCGTGCACCATGCCCATCGAGTCCTCGACGGTGACGAACTGCGGCCCGCCGTCCTGGATGTCCCGGTCCGAGCGGCCGAGGGTGGGCAGGATCAGGGCGCGGGTGCCGGTGACCACGTGTGAGCGGTTGAGCTTGGTGGAGACGTGGACGGTCAGCCGGGCGGCGCGCATCGCGGCCTCGGTGACGTCGGTGTCGGGGGAGGCGGCCACGAAGTTGCCGCCCATGGCGAAGAAGACCTTGGCCTGGCCGTCGCGCAGGGCGCGGATGGCGCGGACGACGTCGAAGCCGTGCTCGCGCGGGGGAGCGAAGCCGAACTCCTTCTCCAGGGCGTCCAGGAAGGCCGGGGCGGGCCGCTCGAAGATGCCCATGGTGCGGTCGCCCTGCACATTGCTGTGGCCGCGCACCGGGCACACCCCGGCGCCGGGGCGGCCGACGTTGCCGCGCAGCAGCAGGAAGTTCACGACCTCGCGGATGGTGGGCACCGAGTGCTTGTGCTGGGTCAGGCCCATGGCCCAGCAGACGATGGTGCGCTTCGAGGCGAGGACCATGCGCAGCGCGCGCTCGATGTCGTCCCGGCTGAGGCCGGTGGCGCGCAGCGTCTCGTCCCAGTCGGCGGCGCGGGCCGCGGCGGCGAACTCCTCGAAGCCGTGGGTGTGCTCGCGGATGAAGGCCTCGTCGATCACGCCGTCATCTGCGCTGGAGGCGTTGTCACCCGCGTTGTCGGATGCCTCCAGGATCAGCTTGTTGAGGAGGCGGAAGAGGGCCTGGTCGCCGCCGATCCGGATCTGCAGGAAGAGATCCGTCAGCGAGGTGCCGCCGCCCGCGAGCCCCTTGGCGTTCTGCGGGTTCTTGAACCGCTCCAGACCCGCCTCGGGCAGGGGGTTGATGGAGATGATGTTGGCGCCGTTGCCCTTCGCCTTCTCCAGGGCGGAGAGCATGCGCGGGTGGTTGGTGCCCGGGTTCTGCCCGGCGACGATGATCAGATCGGCCTTGTGGAGATCCTCCAGCAGCACGCTGCCCTTGCCGACGCCCAGGG
The DNA here is from genome assembly GCF_055591805.1 of Streptomyces sp. NPDC041200. NCBI lineage: Bacteria > Bacillati > Actinomycetota > Actinomycetes > Kitasatosporales > Streptomycetaceae > Streptomyces > Streptomyces sp. NPDC041200. The sequence continues at coordinate 20,771 of NZ_JBVIZF010000009.1, forward strand.
TCTCGGTCAGCGCGGAGCCCGAGGACTCGTGGCACATGTTGGAGCAGTCCGGCAGGTTGTTGGTGCCGAACTCGCGGGCGAAGAGCTGGTAGAGGAAGGCGGCCTCGTTGCTGGTGCGGCCGGAGGTGTAGAAGACGGCCTCGTCCGGGGAGTCCAGGGCGCGCAGTTCGTCGGCGATGATGTCGAACGCGCGGTCCCAGGTCACCGGCTCGTAGGCGTCGGCGCCTTCGTCCAGGTACATGGGCTGGGTGAGCCGCCCCTGCTGGCCGAGCCAGTAGCCGCTGCGGGTGGCGAGGTCGGCCACCGGGTGGGCGGCGAAGAAGTCGGGGGTGACCCGGCGCAGGGTCGCCTCCTCGGCGACGGCCTTCGCGCCGTTCTCGCAGAACTCGGCCGCGTGCCGCTTGTCGCCCTCGGGCCAGGCGCAGCCCGGGCAGTCGAAGCCCTTCTTCTGGTTGACCCGCATGAGGGTGAGGGCGGTGCGGCGGATTCCCATCTGCTGATGGGCGATGCGCAGCGAGTGGCCGACCGCGGTGAGCCCGGCGGCGGCGTGTTTCGGGGGTACGACCTCGGGCGCGTCCTGGACCGGATCGCCTGCGGGTGGCTTGGCTGCCATGTCGCTCCCCTTTTTTTGGCTCGGCGTGTGCAGGGCCTGTTCCCCTTCGATCCTTTCATGAGTCACCGACTTCGTGGTCACCCGGGAGGCCGCCGGGGGTGGGAGGCGGGGAGCGTTGTCGGTGGGGCGTGGCAGGATCGGGGACGTGGCAGAGAAAGCATCGAAGAAGACCGCAGCGCCCGCCCCCGACCGCACGGGGGACGACCGTCCCCGCCTGCTCCTGCTGGACGGACATTCCCTGGCATACCGGGCGTTCTTCGCGCTGCCGGCGGAGAATTTCAGCACGACCTCCGGCCAGACGACCAACGCGATCTACGGTTTCACCTCGATGCTGGCGAACACGCTCCGTGATGAGCAGCCCACGCACCTGGCGGTGGCGTTCGACGTCTCGCGCAAGACCTGGCGCTCCGAGCAGTTCACGGAGTACAAGGCGAACCGCTCCAAGAGTCCGGACGAGTTCAAGGGGCAGGTCGAGCTGATCGGCGAGCTGCTCGACACGATGAACGTCACCCGCTTCGCGGTGGACGGCTTCGAGGCGGACGACGTGATCGCCACGCTGGCCACCCAGGCCGAGGCCGAGGGCTTCGAGGTGCTGATCGTCACCGGTGACCGCGATTCGTTCCAGCTGGTCAGTGACCACGTCACGGTCCTCTACCCGACCAAGGGCGTTTCCGAGCTGACCCGGTTCACGCCCGAGAAGGTCCAGGAGAAGTACGGCCTCACCCCGCGCCAGTACCCGGACTTCGCGGCGCTGCGCGGCGACCCGTCGGACAACCTGCCCGGCATCCCGGGGGTCGGCGAGAAGACCGCCGCGAAGTGGATCAACCAGTTCGGGTCGTTCCAGGAGCTGGTGGAGCGGGTCGACGAGGTCAAGGGCAAGGTCGGCGAGAAGCTGCGCGACCACCTGGACGCCGTCAAGCTCAACCGCCAGCTGACCGAGCTGGTCAGGGACGTGGAGCTGGGCGTCGGCCCCGACGGTCTCAAGCGCGTGCCGTACGACCGCGCCGCGATGTCCGTGGTCCTGGACGCGCTGGAGTTCCGCCACCAGAACTTCCGCGACCGGATCCTGGCCGTCGACCCGGGCGCGGCCGAGGAGGAGCCCGCCGCCGCGGCCCCCGGCGTCGAGGTCGACGGGGTGGCGCTCGCCGCGGGCGAGCTGGCGCCCTGGCTGGCGGACCGCGGCGCCGAGCCGCTGGGCCTGGCCACCGTGGACGCCTGGGCGCTGGGCAGCGGCAGCGTGAGCGAGATCGCGCTCGCCACCGCGGGCGGGCCCGCGGTCTGCTTCGACCCGGCGGAGCTGGACGAGGCCGACGAGCGGGCCTTCGCGGCCTGGATCGCCGACCCGGACCGGCCGAAGGTGCTGCACAACGCCAAGGGCACCATGCGGGTCTTCGCCGAGCACGGCTGGTCCGTCGCGGGCGTCTCGATGGACACCGCGCTCTCCGCGTACCTGGTCAAGCCGGGGCGCCGTTCCTTCGAGCTGGACGCCCTGTCGGTCGAGTACCTGGGCCGTGAGCTGTCCCCGGCGGCGGCCGCGGACAGCGGGCAGCTCGCCTTCGGCGCCGACGAACAGGCCGAGCAGGACGCCCTGATGATCAAGGCGCGTACGGTCCTCGACCTCGGCGAGGCGTTCCGCGGGCGGCTGGAGGAGGTCGGCGCGGCCGGGCTGCTGAGCGATGTGGAGCTGCCCACCTCCGAGCTGCTGGCCCGGCTGGAGCGCTCCGGTATCGCCGCCGACCGCGGCTGGCTGGACCGCATGGAGCAGCAGTTCGCGGGCGCCGTCCAGCAGGCGGTGAAGGAGGCGCACGCCGCGGTGGGCCACGAGTTCAACCTCGGCTCGCCCAAGCAGCTCCAGGAAGTGCTGTTCAACGAGCTGGGCCTGCCGAAGACCAAGAAGACCAAGACCGGGTACACGACGGACGCCGACGCGCTCGCCTGGCTGGCCGCGCAGACCGACCACGAACTCCCGGTGATCATGCTGCGCCACCGGGAGCAGGCCCGGCTGCGCTCCACCGTGGAGGGGCTGATCAAGACGATCTCCCCCAGCGGCCGCATCCACACCACCTTCAACCAGACCGTGGCGGCGACCGGCCGGCTGTCGTCGACCGACCCCAACCTGCAGAACATCCCGGTGCGCACGGACGAGGGCCGGGCGATCCGGCGCGGCTTCGTCGTCGGCGAGGGCTTCGAATCCCTGATGACCGCCGACTACAGCCAGATCGAGCTGCGCGTGATGGCCCATCTCTCCGAGGATGAGGGCCTGATCGAGGCGTTCACCTCCGGTGAGGATCTGCACACCACGGTCGCCTCCCAGGTGTTCGGCGTGGCCAAGTCCGACGTCGACCCGGAGATGCGGCGCAAGATCAAGGCCATGTCGTACGGACTGGCGTACGGGCTCTCGGCGTTCGGCCTCTCGGGGCAGCTGGGCATCGGCGCGGACGAGGCGCGCCGCCTCATGGACACCTTCTTCGAGCGGTTCGGCGGGGTCCGCGACTATCTGCAGCGGGTCGTGGAGGAGGCGCGCGCCGTCGGCTACACGGAGACCATGCTCGGCCGCCGCCGCTATCTCCCCGATCTCACCAGCGACAACCGGCAGCGCCGCGAGATGGCCGAGCGGATGGCGCTCAACGCCCCGATCCAGGGCACCGCCGCCGACATCGTCAAGATCGCGATGCTGAAGGTGGACGCCGCGTTGACGGCAGGCGAACTCTCGTCGCGGATGCTGCTCCAGGTGCACGACGAAATCGTGCTGGAGATCGCGCCGGGGGAGCGGGGGCGCGTGGAGGAGCTGGTGCGGCGCGAGATGGCCGGCGCGGCCCAACTGCGCGCTCCGCTGGATGTGTCGGTGGGTGTCGGCGCCGACTGGGAATCGGCCGCCCACTGAGCCGACGCCTGGCGGAACCGTCCAACGCGCCGCCCTCGAATGCCCGCTGACAGGCGGTGGGCAGCGGTGGTCGCGGGCCCTAAGTTGTCGTAGTGTCACCAGGGTTGACGCGCGGGGGAGCGCATTGTGTTCGACGGGAGGGACACACGGATGGCACCGCTTATCGGCCGACGTCTGCGTAAAGGGGCGGCCACGACGGCGGTGGCGGCGGCCGCGATGGCCGCCCTCACCGCATCCCAGGCGCCCGGGTTCGCCGCACAGGACTACGGCGACGGGGATCACCGGGACCGGGACCGGGCCAGTGGGGCGCAGTCGTCGCCCGATACGCCCATCGACGGTGGCGGCTCGTACCACACCGATCTGCCGCCCCTGACCAAGCCGGACAAGCCGGGTTCCTCGGCCGACCTGCCGGGGTTCCCGGGCAGCAGCGCCAAGGCCGAGGCGGGCATTCCCGCGAGCGTGCTCGCCGCGTACAAGAAGGCGGAGGCGGCGCTCAGGGATTCCAAGCCCGGCTGCAACCTGCCGTGGCAGCTGCTGGCCGCGATCGGCAAGGTCGAGTCCGGCCAGGCCCGCGGCGGCAACGTGGACCAGGAGGGGACGACCGTCAGCCCCATCCTCGGCCCGGCCCTCAACGGCAACGGCTTCGCCCTGATCAAGGACAGTGACGGCGGCGAGTTCGACGGGGACACCACCCACGACCGGGCCGTCGGCCCCATGCAGTTCATCCCGTCCACCTGGGCGGGCTGGGGCCGGGACGGTAACGGGGACGGGCGCAGCGACCCCAACAACATCTATGACGCGGCACTCGCCGCGGGCAACTACCTGTGCGCCAACGGCCGTGACCTGTCCGTCCAGAAGGACCTGAACGCCGCGATCCTCGGCTACAACCGCTCGCAGGAGTATCTGAACACCGTCCTGTCGTGGTTCGAGTACTACAAGAGCGGCACCCATGAGGTTCCGGACGGCACCGGTGTGCTGCCCTCGGAGCGGAGCGACCCGTCGGGTGGCGGCTCCAAGTCCGGCTCGAAGTCCGGCTCGAAGGAATCCGGCAAGGGTTCCAGTAAGGGCAAGGGCAACGGTTCCGGCAAGGGCGACGGCGGTGCGCGCACCCTGCCCAAGCCCGGAGACGACCGTGGCGGCTCCACGTCCCCCTCGCCCATTCCGGGCGGCGACAAGGAGACGCCCGGTGGTCCGCAGCTCCCCACCCCGCCGACCACGCCGCCCACCACCCCCGCCCCCAAGCCCACCGGCACCGCCAAGCTGACCGCGGTCGGCGCCAAGCAGCTCACCGCCACCGCCGGTGAGACGTTCAGCAGGTCCCCCAAGGTCCTCGCGGTGGACGCCAAGGGCAAGCCGGTGGCGGCGGCGCGCGTGAAGTACGAGATCCGCGGCGAGACGAGCGCCCGCTTCCTCGGCCTCGTCCGTTCCGTCACCCTGCTCACCGGCCCCGATGGCACCGTCACCGCCCCCAAGATGCTCGCGGGCGAGAAGGCGGGCTCGTTCACCCTGCGCGCCACGGCCGTCGGGCGCGACAAGGTGGCCCCGGCCGACTTCGCCGGGACCGTCAAGCCCCGCCCCGTACCGCAGGCCGACGCGCTGGCCCTCCTCGGCGAGGGCGTCCTGACGACCGAGGCCGGTGGCTCCTTCGCCGATCTCCTCACCGTCAAGGCGACCAACAAGGGCAAGGTCGCGGCGGACGTCCCGGTCACCGCGACCATGATCAAGGACGCCAAGAAGCCCGAGCTGAACGACAAGGGCCCGTACTTCCTCGACGCCAAGGGCAAGCCGGTCCGCACCCTGACCGGCCTGAAGACCAACGCCCTCGGACAGCTGACGCTTCCGAAGATCCTCACCGACGAGCACGCGGGCACCTATCTGCTCCGCCTCACCACGGCCGACGGCGCCGTCCTGGACGTCGAGCTGACCGTCACCGCGGCCGCCGCCTCCTAGCGGGCCGCCACCCGGGCACCCAGCGCGCCGCCCCCGAGCCCCCACCGGGCCCGGGGGCGGCGCGTTCGTGTTCGGGCTTCCGCGTTCGGGCGTGCGTGTTCTCATCTGCGCCCCCCGTTGCTACGGTGCTCAGCCCCTGGCCGACCTGACGCCACGTCAGTTCACGCCGTCTCGTACCGGAACCACGGGAGGCCCGCATGCGCGCCCTCGCCGCCGCCGCGATCGGACTCGCCGCCGCCCTCGCCCTCGTCTTCACGGTGACGGCCATCGGCGCCCCCAGCGGCACCACCTCCCCCGAGCCGCTGCTCACCACCGTCCCCGAGCGCCCCTGAGGGAGGGACACCCCGCCATGCGCCGCAAAGCCAGCCTGGTGCTGCTCGCCTTCGCCGTCTTCTTCGCCGCCCTCGCGCCGCTGGTGCGCTGGTACGCCTTCCCCCGGCTCGCCAAGATCCCGCCCAGTGAGTACCAGACGGCGGTTCTGGAGGCCCGCCCCGCCACCCTGCTCGACTACGCCACCATGAAGCCCCGTACGGTCCCCAAGGTCAGCATCGTGCAGACCCTGCGCGGGAACGTGGGCGCGGCGAAGAAGGTCGGCAAGGAGACCGGGCGCGACGTCGTCGTCTGGGACGCCCTCTCGTACATCCAGGGCCCCGACGGCAAGATGGTCTCCCGCATCCCCGAGCGCTACGTCTTCGACGCCCACACCCAGGACCCGGTGCACGCGGGTGGCGAGCACGTCGACGGCGACGCCGTGCGCCGCGAGGGCATCGAGTACAAGTGGCCCTTCCTCACCGAGAAGCGCGACTACCGCTACTTCGACGCCCAGACCCGCACCTCCGCGCCCATTCACTACAAGGGCACCCGCGAGTTCCGCGGTCTGACGGTGTACTACTTCGAGCAGACCATCCCCTGGACCAAGGTCCCGCTGCCCAAGACCATGCCGGTCGACGGCATCACCCCGGAGTCCGTCCGCAAGGCCGGGACCTCCCGCTGGTACACCACCAAGCGGATGTTCTGGGTCGAGCCCACCACCGGCGCGCCCGTCAACGGGCAGGAGATCCACCGCGAGGAGCTGCGGGGCGGCACGCTGCTGGGCGGCCGCGACCGGGTGACCGTCTTCTCCGGTCACGTGAAGATGCGCGAGGACTACATCGACCACACGGTCACGATGGTCACCTCGCAGCGGCAGCTGGTCCTCGCCTTCACGGCGTATGTGCCCTGGGGGTTCGGGGTGCTGGGCGCCGGACTGCTCGCGCTCGCGCTGCTGCTGGAGGCGCGCGGCCGCCGGGAGGGGGCGCCTCCGCCCCCGAGGGGGGTACGGCGACGGCCCGTCAACCTCCGTCCTGGCGTTCCCTCCTGATAGTGACGCCGGTAGTGATCTCGGTAGTCGGCTGGCTAGCATGCGCTCCATGCCGGGTATCACGATCGAGTTCACCGAGCAGGAACTGGCCGAGCTGCGCGCGGAGGCGAAGGAGAAGGGCGTGGCCATCAAGCGCCTCGCCCACGACATACTGACCGAGGACGTCGTGCGGCGGCGTCAGAAGCAGCGCTTCGTCGAGGGTGCCGTGCGGTTCGCCATGGGATACAAGGCCGAGTTCGAGCGGGAGTTCCCGGAAGGGCTGCGTTGATCCTGTATGTCGACGCCGGCTGGGTGCTCAACGTTCAGGTCGACGTCTCCCCGGTGAACACCCCCGTGCGGGACTGGGGCGCGCTCCACTGCATGAGCGAGCGGCACCGCTACGAACGGTTCGCGGGCGAGCCGTACTACGAGGAGGCCGCGGCCCGCGCCGCGACCTTCCTCCACACCTCGCTGATCCTGGAACCGTTCTCCGACTACAACGCGGTGATCGGCGCCGCCTGCGCGCAGATGTACCTGGAGGAGTCCGGCGAGGCGATCGCCCCGCCGTCCGGCGGCATGGTGGGCCTCATCCGCGACATACGGGACAACCGGCTCCGCCTGAGCGAGACCGCCCGGCGGCTGCGCGCCTGGGCCGTATGAACCCGGCGCGGTTCAGCGGCGGTTGTTGGTGCGCCGCGTCGGCTCGGCCGTGGTCGGGTCCTCCGGCCACGGATGCTTGGGGTAGCGGCCGCGCAGCTCGGCCCGTACGGACCGGTAGCCGTCCCGCCAGAACGACGCCAGGTCGGCCGTGACCGCGGCCGGACGCCCCGCCGGTGACAGCAGGTGCACCAGCAGCGGCACCCGCCCGCCCGCGATCCGCGGCGACTCCTGCCAGCCGAACAGCTCCTGCAGCTTCGCCGCCAGCACCGGCTGCCCGTCCCCGTACTCGATCCGTATCCGCGACCCGGTCGGGACCTCCACCCGCTCCGGCGCCAGCTCCTCGAACCGCGCCGCCTCGCCCGTCGCCCACGGCAGCAGCCGGGCCAGCGCCTGACCGGCGTCCACCCGCTCCAGATCCGCCCGCCGCCGGGCCCGGCCCAGCTCCACGCCCAGCCACGTGTCCGGATCCGCCAGCAGCGCCGCCTCCGACACATCCGGCCACGGCGCCCCCAGCTCCCGGTGCAGGAACGCCATCCGCTGCCGTACCGCCGTGGCCTGCGCGGACCAGCGCAGCAGTCCCGTCCCCTCGCGGCGCAGCCCCTCCAGCAGCGCCGTGTGCACGAGCGCCGGGTCGGGCGCGGCCAGCGGCCGCGCCACCAGCTCGATCGCGCCGAGCCGGGACACCCGCCGGGCGACGACGTCCCCGTCGGCCCAGTGCACCTCCTCGCCGTCCGACCCCAGCACCGCGGCCGCCGTACGGGCCGTCTCCTCGTCGGTGACGGCGGCGAGCCGCACCCGCGCCGACGCGGCGGCCACCGGCCGGTCCGCGACCGCCACGGCCAGCCAGGGCGCCCCGCCCAGCCGCGATCCGCCCCCCAACTCGGCCCCGGTCCCGGCGGCCATGAGATAACTCCGCCCACCCCGCAGCCGAGCCACCCGCTCGGGAAACGCGAGCGCGACCACCAGCCCGGCGACGGCGTCATCGGACCGCGCCACACCCCCGGCACCCGGGCCCACGGTGCCGTCCCCGGTCACCGCGCGCTCCAGGCGGCGGGCCTCCTGGCGCCAGCGGGTGGCGTACGGGTCGCCCGCCCGGCGGGCGGTGTGCCAGGCGGCGGCCAGGTCGTCGCCGTACTCCCGGGGCGGCTCCTCGCTCAGCAGGGCCACCACCTCGGCCGCCCGGCGGGCGCCGACCTCGGGGGCGCCGTCGATGAGGGCGCGGGCGAGGCGGGGGTGGAGGCCGAGGCGGGACATGCGGCGGCCGCGCTCGGTGGCGCGTCCGGCCGCGTCGACGGCGCCGATCGCGGTCAGTACCTCCCGTGCGGCCGACATGGCCCCGGCGGGCGGCGGGTCGAGCAGGGCGAGGCCGGACGCGTCCGGCTCGCCCCAGCACGCCGCCTGGAGGGCGAAGGCCGTCAGGTCGGCTTCGGCGATCTCCGGGGACGGGAAGCGCGGCAGCCGGGCGTCATCGGCCTCCGGCCAGCAGCGGTACACGGTGCCAGGCGCCTCGCGCCCGGCCCGGCCCGCGCGCTGCCGGGCCGCGGCCCGGGACGCCCGGACGGTCGTCAGCGCGCTCAGGCCCCGCGCGTGGTCCATGCGCGGCTCGCGGGCGAGGCCGCTGTCGACGACGATCCGTACGCCCGGCACGGTCAGGCTCGACTCGGCGACCGAGGTCGCCAGCACCACCCGCCGCCGCCCGCCGTCCGCGCCCGCGAGCACGGACTCCTGTACGGCGGCGGGGGCGCGCCCGTGGACCTGGAGGACGTCCGCGTCGGCGCCGCCCAGCAGCCCCGCCACCCGGCCGATCTCGCCGACGCCGGGGAGGAAGCACAGGACGTCACCGGACCGCTCGCGCAGCGCGCGCCGCACCACGTCCGCGACGTGGTCGAGCTGGGCCGGGTCCACCCGCATGCCGTGCGGTGGGCGGACGGGACGTACGGGCGGCGCCCACACCACCTCGACGGGGTGCGACACGCCCGGGGCCGAGACGACCGGAGCGGGGCCGCCGCCTTCGCCGCCTTCGCCGCCCAGCAGCCGCGCCCACCCCTCCGCGTCCGTCGTCGCCGACGCGGCGATCAGCCGCAGCTCCGGGCGCAGGGTGGCCTGGACGTCCAGCAGGAAGGCGGCCGCCGTGTCGGCGTCCAGGTGCCGCTCATGGCATTCGTCCAGGACGACGGCATCGACCCCGGCCAGCTCTTGGTCCCGCTGCAGCCGCTGCACCAGCACACCGGTGGTGACCACCTCGACCACGGTGCGGGGCCCGGCCTGCCGCTCCCCGCGCACCGTGAAGCCGACCCGTTCGCCGGTCCGCTCGCCGAGCAGCCACGCCATGCGCCGCGCGGCGGCCCGCGCCGCGATCCGGCGCGGCTCGGCCACCAGGACCCGCCGCACCGGCGCTGACCCGTCGCCGTCCAGCAGTCCCGCCAGGACGAGCGGCACCAGCGTCGTCTTACCGGTCCCGGGCGGTGCGCACAGCACCGCCGACCCCCGCTCGTCGAGCGCGCGCAGCAGCTCGGGGACGGCTTCGCGGACAGGCAGACGCTCGAGGACGTCCGTACGCATCGCCGGAGCCCCCCGCTCAGTCCCGCTCGCAGACGAAGACGGCCGTGCCCGGGATGAGGCCGCCGCGCAGCGGGGACCAGCCGCCCCACTCCTGACGGTTCCAGGCGGGCCATTCCGGTTCCACGAGGTCGATCAGCCGGAAGCCCCCGGCCACGACGTCCCGTACCCGGTCACCGAGGGTCCGGTGGTGCTCCACATAGACGGCACGGCCCTCGTCGTCCTGTTCCACATAAGGGGTGCGGTCGAAGTACGAGCCGGAGATGCTGAGCCCTTCGGGACCCGGCTCGTCGGGGAACGCCCACCGCACCGGATGTGTCACCGAGAACACCCACCGGCCGCCCGGCCGCAGCACTCGGCGCACCTCGCGCATCACCCGTACCGGCTCCGCCACGAAGGGCACCGCCCCGTACGCCGAGCAGGCCAGGTCGAACGAACCGTCCCGGAAGGGGAGCGCGGTCGCGTCGGCCTGGACCAGCGCGGTCGCGGACGCGCCGGGGGCGGCGGTCTCCGCGTCGATCCGCTGGGCGTGCCGCAGCTGCCGGTGGGAGATGTCGAGCGCCACGGGGCGCGCGCCGCGCGCCGCGAGCCACCGCGCGCACTGCGCCGCGCCCGCGCCCACCTCCAGTACGTCGCGCCCCTTCAGCCGGTCCGCGGGCCCGAGTAGCCCGGCCTCCTCCTCGTCCAGCCCTTCCGGGCCCCAGATGAAGCGGTCGTCGCCGAGGAAGGCGCCGTGCTCCTCCTGGTACTCGTCCGCGTTGCGGTCCCACCAGCCGCGGCTGGCCCGGCTGCTCTCCGTCTCGTCGGCGGTCCGGCGGGTGGCGGTGGGCTCGTAGGCCTCGGGGGCCCCGAAGGCATCCAGGGCACTGGCGGGGGCACTGCCGGGGTCCCCGAAGGCACCGCTGGGCTTGTGTTCTTGGACCATCAGGCGCGTCGTCGTACTCTCTGTATCGACCTGTGGCTGCGGGGCACGGCAAGGGACCGCGTCGCAGCAGTGACTTGCAAATTGCCGGGTTCGGGGCGTTAAGCCCCACGTGCGCTCTTCGTGCATTGACCATGCCCGGCCGCCCCCGTATGCTACAAGTTGCGCTGCGGGCCTGCGCGACTCAGACGGAGCAGGCCGCGCTCGCATCTGTTGTATGTCCCCTCGGTTGTCGAGGCGTTTTCGGTCTCTCGGAACGTTCCGGAAAGATCAACGCCTCACAGGCTGTCCGGCTTCGGCAGTGCGATAAGGGTCCTCGGCGTAGCAGTACCTACGACTCAATGTCCGTACCGGAGCCCTTTCCCACATGACGAGCAGCACCGAGGCAACCCGCACCACCCCGCAGGTGGCGGTAAACGACATCGGTTCCGAGGAAGCCTTCCTCGCCGCGATCGACGAGACGATCAAGTACTTCAACGACGGCGACATCGTCGACGGCGTCATCGTGAAGGTCGACCGGGACGAGGTCCTGCTCGACATTGGTTACAAGACCGAAGGCGTCATCCCTTCCCGCGAGCTTTCGATCAAGCACGACGTCGACCCGAACGAGGTCGTGGCCGTCGGCGATGAGATCGAGGCCCTGGTTCTCCAGAAGGAGGACAAGGAAGGCCGCCTGATCCTCTCGAAGAAGCGCGCCCAGTACGAGCGTGCCTGGGGCACCATCGAGAAGATCAAGGAAGAGGACGGGATCGTCACCGGTACCGTCATCGAGGTCGTCAAGGGTGGTCTCATCCTCGACATCGGCCTCCGCGGCTTCCTCCCCGCCTCCCTGGTCGAGATGCGCCGCGTCCGCGACCTCCAGCCCTACGTGGGCAAGGAGCTCGAGGCGAAGATCATCGAGCTGGACAAGAACCGCAACAACGTGGTCCTGTCCCGCCGCGCCTGGCTGGAGCAGACCCAGAGCGAGGTCCGTCAGACCTTCCTCACCACCCTCCAGAAGGGTCAGGTGCGCTCCGGCGTCGTCTCCTCCATCGTCAACTTCGGTGCCTTCGTGGACCTGGGTGGCGTCGACGGTCTGGTCCACGTTTCCGAGCTGTCCTGGAAGCACATCGACCACCCGTCCGAGGTCGTCGAGGTCGGCCAGGAGGTCACGGTCGAGGTCCTCGACGTCGACATGGACCGCGAGCGCGTCTCCCTGTCGCTCAAGGCGACCCAGGAAGACCCGTGGCAGCAGTTCGCCCGGACCCACCAGATCGGTCAGGTCGTCCCGGGTAAGGTCACGAAGCTCGTGCCGTTCGGTGCGTTCGTCCGCGTGGACGAGGGCATCGAGGGTCTGGTCCACATCTCCGAGCTGGCCGAGCGCCACGTGGAGATCCCGGAGCAGGTCGTCCAGGTCAACGACGAGATCTTCGTCAAGGTCATCGACATCGACCTCGAGCGCCGCCGCATCAGCCTCTCGCTGAAGCAGGCCAACGAGGCCTTCGGTGCCGACCCGTCCGTGGTCGAGTTCGACCCGACCCTGTACGGCATGGCCGCGTCGTACGACGACCAGGGCAACTACATCTACCCCGAGGGCTTCGACCCCGAGGCCAACGACTGGCTCGAGGGCTACGAGAAGCAGCGCGAGGAGTGGGAGCGTCAGTACGCCGACGCGCAGACCCGCTTCGAGCAGCACCAGGCGCAGGTCATCAAGTCCCGCGAGGCCGACGAGCAGGCCGCTGCCGAGGGTGCGAGCAGCGCTGCCCCGGCGCCCGGCGGCGGGCAGGCCTCCGGCGGCGGTTCGTACTCCTCGGAGTCGGCCGACAACTCCGGCGCCCTGGCGTCGGACGAGGCGCTGGCCGCGCTCCGCGAGAAGCTGGCCGGTGGCCAGAGCTGAACCGCTGTGCCGCTGACCGCTAGCGGTACCGGCTGATCGAGTGTGAGGCCCGTTCCCCTCCGGGGGAGCGGGCCTCACGCATGTCCTCAGGCATGTCTCCGGTCGCGGACGGCCATGATGCGCACAGGAGTTGTGGCCGGGGACCGGGAATGCGCCCGCCCCCGCGTGGTGTTTTCGCGTACGGAACACAAGGAGGAGCGGTCACAGTGCTTGATCCACAGGATTTGTACGCGTGGGAACCGAGCGGGCTCGCGGAAGTCGACGCGATAGCCTCCCGGGATTCGGCCGGGCTGGTGCTGCTCTACCACTTCGACGGTTACATCGATGCGGGGGAGACCGGCGACCAGATCGTGGAGCGGCTGCTCGACGGACTGCCGCGGCAGGTCGTCGCCCGCTTCGACCACGACCGGCTCGTCGACTACCGGGCCCGGCGACCCCTGCTCACCTTCCAGCGCGACCGCTGGACGGGCTATGAGACCCCGGCGATCGAACTCCACCTGGTGCGGGACGCGACCGCGGCACCCTTCCTGCTGCTCTGCGGGCCCGAACCGGACGTGGAGTGGGAGCGTTTCGCGGCCGCGGTGCGGCAGATCATCGAGCGGCTCGGCGTGCGGCTCGCCGTGAACTTCCACGGCATCCCGATGGGCGTTCCGCACACCCGGCCGGTAGGCCTCACCCCGCACGGCAACCGCACCGATCTGATGCCCGGCCACCGCGGCCTCTTCGACGAGGCCCAGGTGCCCGGCAGCGCCGAGTCGCTGATCGAGTACCGGCTCGGCGAGGCGGGCCACGACGTCCTCGGGGTCGCCGCCCACGTCCCCCACTATCTGGCCCGTTCCGCCTATCCCGACGCGGCGCTCACCGCGCTGGAGGCGGTCACCGCGGCCACCGGCCTGGTGCTGCCGGGCGCCGCCCACGCACTGCGCAACGAGGCGCTGAAGACGCAGGAGGAGATCGAGCGGCAGGTTTCGGAGGGGGACGACGAGCTGGTCGCGCTCGTACGGGGCCTTGAGCACCAGTACGACGCGGTGGCCGGGGCCGAGAGCCGCGGCAACCTGGTCGCGGAACCGGCCGAGCTGCCGTCGGCGGATGAGCTGGGCGCCGAGTTCGAGCGCTTCCTCGCCGAGCGGGAAGGCGGCGAGGGCGGCGCCTGAGCGGCGGTCCGTATAGCGTGGGCCCCATGCTGAAGCTGGGGCTCACGGGCGGAATCGGCGCGGGCAAGAGCGAAGTCTCGCGCATCTTGGTCTCTTACGGCGCGGTGCTGATCGACTCCGATCGGATCGCCCGTGAGGTGGTCGAGCCAGGAACCCCCGGCCTCGCCGCCGTCGTCGACGAGTTCGGGCCGGGGGTGCTGACCGCCGACGGTCGGCTCGACCGGCCGAAGCTCGGCGGGATCGTCTTCAACGACCCCGAGCGGCTGCGCGCGCTGAACGCCATCGTCCACCCCCTGGTCCGCGACCGCTCTGCCGAGCTGCAGGCGGCCGCCGGGCCCGAGGCGGTGGTCGTCCACGATGTCCCGCTGCTCGCCGAGAACGGACTGGGGTCCCTGTACGACTTGGTCCTCGTCGTCGACGCCACGCCGGAAACCCAGCTCGACCGGCTGGTCCGGCTGCGCGGCATGACCGAGGACGAGGCGCGGTCCCGGATGGCGGCCCAGGCGACCCGCGAGGAGCGGCTGGCCGTCGCCGATGTCGTGATCGACAATGACGGCCCGCTGGAGGAGCTGGAGCCGCGGGTCCGGAAGGTCTGGACGGAGCTGGCGGAGCGGGCGGCCGCCACGGGCTGAGCCGGATGGGCTGAGCCGGATGGGCTGAGGCGACGGGCCGGGCTTGCGGGGCGGGCCGAGGGGGAATGTGGCGCACCAGGTGGTTGTTGTGCTGCCCGTACCGACGATCATCACCAAGGGACCGCCGAGGGACCGCAGAGCGACACCGAGGAACCACCGAGGGATCACCGCACACGGGGCCAATGATCACGCAAGCCCGGGGAAGGAAGCGGCTGTGCCCGAGCCCACGCCCGAGACCCACGTCATCGACTACCGCGCCGCGGAGCAGCTGCTCGCCGCCCGAGATCCGCGAGGCGCCGTCAAGCTGCTCGACTCGGTCATCACCGCCCACCCCGAGAACACCGCGGCCCGGCTGCTGCGGGCCCGCGCGTTCTTCGGCGCGGCGCAGCTCCGCGCCGCGGAACTCGAATTCCACATCGTCCTGGAGCGCGAGCCGGACAACGCGTTCGCCCACTTCGCCCTCGCCCGTACGCTGGAGCGGGCCTCCCGCCGGGCCGAGGCCACCCGCCACTTCCGCCTCGCCGCGGCGCTCGATCCGCGCCCGGACTTCGTGGAGGCGGCGCGGTTCGGCGAGCAGGACTGAGCCGGGGCGCTGCCACCGGAGGACACCCCCTAGCGCCGTCGCCCCCTGACCGGCGCGTACGGCGGCACGTCCCGCCCCGGCTGGTAGTGCGGCCCCTGCCGGATGTGCCGGATGACCAGCACCAGGTCGGTCAGGGTGACGGCGGCGAGTGCCGCGCAGGCGGCCGCCCAGCCCGGCCTGTCCGCCAGCGCGAACGCCACCGCGCCGCCGACGGTCCACAGCAGCCCCCAGATGGCGAGCCACAGCCGCATGCGCAGCGGGCTGCGCGCATGCACGGGCTCATCGCCCGTCCGGATGAATCGCATCGACATCACAGCGCATCTCCCACCCACCCCCTGCGTCTCCCTTCTTCGACGCTACCGCGACAGGGCTGTCGGCGTGGTCTGCGATCATGTGCTGAGCACACAGGAGCTGTGCCTCCACCCGCGCACGAAGAGGAGCCGCACGTGATCCAGCAGTCATGGAACGAATCGGCCGCCCGGCGGGCCCGCATACGCGGCTGTCTGCTCGGCGGCGCGATCGGTGACGCGCTCGGCAACCCGATCGAGTTCCGCTCCCTGTCGGGGATCCGGGAGGCGTACGGCGCGGCGGGCGTCACCGGACTCGTTCCGGACGACAGCGGCATCACGGGCCGGATCACCGATGACACCCAGATGACCCTGTTCACGGCCGAGGGGCTGATCCGGGCCCACGCCCGCGCCCAGGCCGAGGGCGTCGGCGGGGCCGAGATCGCCATCGTCCGCCAGGCGTATCTGCGCTGGCTCGACACCCAGAACTACCCCGAGCCGCCGCCCCCGCGGACCGGAGACCACGTCGGCCGGTCCGGCTGGCTGCGCACCCACCCGTGGCTGTACGCCCGCCGCGCGCCCGGAAACGCCTGCCTCTCCGGCCTCCACGTAGACCACACCCCCGCCTCGGACCTCCCCCTCCACGGCGGCCCGGGCCCGGTGAACGGCGGCTCCAAGGGCTGCGGCACCGTGATGCGGTCGGCCCCGTTCGGCCTCACGGGCCAGCCCGCCCGCGACTGCTTCGACCTCGCCGCCCGCTGCGCCCAGATCACCCACGGCCACCCGACCGGCTACCTCGCGGCGGGTGCCCTGGCCGCGATGGTCGCGTACCTCCTCGACGGCGACTCCCTGGAGGGCGCCGCCCTGCGCACCCTGCACATGCTGCGCGCCTATCCGCGCCACGAGGAGACCGCCACCGCCCTGCGCCGCGCGATCGACCTGGCGGCCGGGGGCGACCCCACCGCGGAGAAGGCCGAGTCACTCGGCGGCGGCTGGATCGCCGAGGAAGCGCTGGCCATCGGCGTCTACGCCGCCCTGGCGCACCCTCGCCCCGAGGCGGCCCTGCTGCTCTCCGTCAACCACTCGGGCGACAGCGACTCCACCGGCGCGATCTGCGGCAACCTCCTGGGCGTCCACCACGGCGACCTGCGCCTCCCCCCGTCCTGGCTGGCCCAGGTGGAGGGCCGCGGCACGATAGCCGAGCTGGCCGACGACTTCGCCTTCGCCTTCCACCCCTCCGCCGAGCCGCACGCCGCCCCGGTCTTCCCCCAGGACCGCTACCCGCTCAACTGACCGCCGCCATTAATCGTTCGAGCGTGCGGACCGGTTCTTGCTACCGTGCCTGACGTGGCGAAACTCAATCAGATCATCGCCGTGGAGAAGGGCGTCAAGGCCAAGTCCCACCAGGACCTGACGGCTGCCCACCACGGTCTGCAGAAGCCGGCCCTGCTCGCGGGGATATCCCGTACGTACCAGCCGAAGGACGAGGAGGGCGAGCAGCTCCCGCCCGAGTCCACCCGCGTCCAGGTCAAGTCCGAGGACGTGCTGAGGGACACGGCGGCCACCCTGACCCGCCTCTTCGACGTCACTGCCACCAAGGACTGGTCGAACTGCGCGGCGAGGGCGGATGTGACGGTCGAGGGCCGCACGCTGCTGCGCGACGTCCCGGTCGCCTACCTTCTCTTCCTGGAGAAGCAACTGGCCGACCTGGGCGCCTTCGTCCGCAAGCTGCCGGTCCTGGATGCCGCCGAGTCCTGGTCCGTGGACCCGTCCACGGACTCCTGGAAGACCGAGCCGGTGCGTACGGTCCGTACGAAGAAGGTCCCCCGCAACCACGTCAAGGCGGAGGCCACCGACAAACACCCGGCCCAGGTCGAGGTCTACTACGAGGACATCCCGGTCGGCTACTGGACCACGGTCAAGTTCTCCGGCGCCCTCCCAGCCCGCAGGGTCAACGAGCTGCTCGACCGCGTCGAAAAGCTCCAGCAGGCGGTCAAGTTCGCCCGCGAGGAGGCCAACGGCATCGAGGTCACCGACCAGAAGGTGGGCGACGTGGTCTTCGGCTACCTCTTCGGGTAGCGTCATGAACTCCCCGTCCGCCCGAGCGCGGACGGGGTGCGCGAGGAGCGCAAGCTGAAGCTGAAGCTTGTCGTGACGGCGCGGTCAGCCCGCAGAGGAGGCCGCGATCAATCTCAGACTCTCGCTCCAGACTCAGCATTCGCCGCCGATCGCCGGATCGACCGGGCTGGGCCCTCGTCGTCGGATGCCGGTTCAAGTCCGGCCCGCGCAGCTATTTCCCTCCGATGCGCGGTAGTTCAAAGGCAGAACACGACGACATGATGACTGACCCACGCCCTTAAACGATCCCGGCGTGCGCAGCTGGGCGGCATCCCAGGACCCGGGGGCAGGCTACGCCCCCGGGTCCGCTCCTCTTCCAGGCTGATGTGCCCCAGTACACAGGCGTTCTGATGATTAGTCATATGATCGACTTATGGGCATTGGGGAAGTTACTCGTGACGACGTACTGAAGACGCTGGAGGAGTACGACGCCCTCGGCGGGGAGGCCTTCCTCGCGCATTACGGGTATCGGCGGGCCCGGGGCTATCTGCTCGTGCACAACGGCCGTCGCTACGACTCCAAAGCCATCGTCGGAGCGGCCCATCGGCATGTCAACGGTCGTGCTTTGGGCTCCGGTGACTTCTCCGGAGGCGCGGCCACCGTCGTTCCCGTGCTGACGGGCCTCGGGTTTCATGTCGACGGGCCTCAGGCCGACGAGGCGGCACCCCCGTCTCCCGGCGCCCGTCTATTGGTGTCGCCAGCGTTCGGAAAGGCCGAGTCGCGCCGGCACTGGGGGGATACCCTGGACCGCACGGTGCCCTTCGCCGAGCCGAAGTACGCTGACAACCTGACGGACGCCGAGTTGAGCAGCCTGAGCGCTCTGCACCCCGAAGGCCAAGCCCGTTTCTGGGGCGCGACGGCGAGCCATGACCGAAAGATGGCGGACGTCACCACAGGGGATGTCGTGCTGTTCACGGGACGGAACCATGTGCTGGCCGTCGGCGAGATCGGCGCAATCTTCCGGAACAGCTCTTTCGCGGACACGATGTGGCCACCGAATCCGGGCGGGGAGAGCTGGCACACGGTCTACAGCCTGCGGCAGTTCGTGCCGACAGAGGTCCCCTATGAGACGTTGAACGCCCTCCTCGGATATAAGCCCGGCTTCAAGTACCCGGGCCAGATGGTGTTTTCCGGAGACATGGCGCGGGCTGGGATCGACGGTCTCCTCATCACCACCCAGACGGCCCTTGAGGAAGTGGGAGCCGAGACTCCGTCCGGCTCCGTTCGTGTGATGCCCGTGGAGCGGCAGCACACGCGCTCCACCACCGTCGAGCGACCGGCTCGGCAGCTCCTCTTCAACAGGGAGGAGGCGGCGCTGGTCACCGAGTTCTGTGCCACCTTTCCCGGCCCGAAGCCGAATCGGTTCGCCAGCGCGGCGGGCATCTGCGACATCTACGTGAAATCCCCCGAGAGGTGCGAGCTCATCGAGGCGAAGTCCCGAGTGGAGCGCGGCCACGTCCGCGAAGCGCTCGCTCAACTCCTCGACTATGCGCGCTTCGTCCCGGACAAGGTCGATCGGCTCTCGGCGCTGTTCCCGGAGCCCCTCGCGCCGAAGGAGCGCAGCCTGCTGCACCATTACGGAATCGACGTCATCTACCGGGCGGGACCCGGTGGCTTCGAGCGTGACCCGGCTCCCGACGACGCGCGCGAGCGCATGCGCGGCCTGTGGGAGTGGAGCGATTCGTGACGGGCCGCGGACGAATGATGCGCCTGGTGCGGGAGTGCTTGCGGACCGTAACGGCCACGCCGTAAGGTCAACGGCGCGGCTGAATATGCGGTGCGCCCTCCCGCAGTCAGGTCCGCCCGTGGCGTAAGGCACGACCCGCGCCGGTTCCCGCAACCTCTTCGAGGCCCCGCGTGGACAGAGCCGGGGCCCGCCGAACGTGACGGCGGTTCCTGTGTCCTGTGGGGAGTGAACCCAATGTTCTTCCGTGACGTCTGCCAGTTCGTGCTCGAGCACATCGAGGGGCTGGCGGTGGAGTTTTCCGCCGCTTGTCTCCTGCACCACTTCACCAAGTGGACGTGCGACAAGCACTGACCGGCTTCCTCCCCGCCACCGTACCGATGGCGGGGAGGGGCGTGTCTGTCGCGTGCACGAGGGGGAGGGCTGCTTCGCGGTATGGAAGCGAGAGAGACGACATTCGAGAAGCTGATTCAGGGGGACAATCAGTTTCAGATCCCGCTCTACCAGCGCACATACAGCTGGAAGCGGGACGATCACGAGCGGCTGTGGGCCGACCTCGGCGAGCAGGCGGCCGCGCTGGCTCAGCCTTCCGAACCCGCTGACGGGATGGACGGTGACGACCCTGTCCGGCACTTCCTCGGCTCGGTGGTCCTCGCCCCCCGGCCTCCGCTCCCCGACACGGTGCAACGCTGGGTCGTCATCGACGGACAGCAGCGTCTGACGACGCTGATGCTCCTCGCGTGCGCGCTGCGCGATCACGTCCGCGCCTTCGACTCCTCGAAGGCGGATCTGATCCATCGCCGCTATCTCATCAACGAAGAGGACTACACCGGACTCGACGCCTACCGGCTCCTGCCGACGCAGGCCGACCGTCCCTCCTTTCTCGCATGTATCGACGGGCTACCGTCCGCCGGCGGCGAGGACAGCGTAGGGCGGGCCTACAGCTATTTCCGCGCAGCCCTCACCGAGCTCGACCCGCGAGGTGAGTGGGACGCGACGCGCCATATCGACCAAGCCCTCCGACGCCGTCTCTCACTCGTGACCATCACGGCCGGTCCACGCGACAACGTCTACCGGATCTTCGAGTCGCTGAACAACACGGGCGTCCCTCTCACCCAGGCCGACCTGCTGCGCAACTACCTCTTCATGCAGCTGCCCCGCCTCGGCGAGCACGTGTACGAGAAGCTCTGGCTGCCGCTGCAGACCGAACTCGGCCCCGACCGCCTGGTCACTCTGGCCTGGCTCGACCTCGTGTTGCGGGGACAGACGCGGGCCAAGGTCAGCGAGGTCTACGTGGGCCAGCAGCGCAGGCTGGCGGCGATCGCGGCTTCCGGAGGCGAAGAGGGGCTGCGTGAGGACGTCGCCGGACTGCGCCGACTCGGGAGCGTTCTCCTCCGCCTCATCGAACCCAGCCGAGAGCCGCACCCAGAGGTGCGGGAGGTGCTCATCCGCTTGGAGCAGTGGGGCGGAGAGGTGCACTACCCGCTCGCACTGCACATCCTCGACCACCTCGACCGGGGCTCCGCCACGGCGGAAGAAGCGACCCAGGCGCTGTTCTACCTGGAGAGCTTCCTTGTCCGTCGCATGATCTGCTACGTACGGACAAACAACCTCAACCGGGTGCTGTCCGCCGCCCCCTCCGAGCTGGAACGGGACAGGCCACTCCCCGAAGCGGTCCACCGGTACCTGTCCGGCCCCCGCCGTTACTGGCCCGGCGACGCGCAACTCCGCGAAGCGGTCCGTACCCAGCCGTTCTACTGGCACGGCAAGCACCCGCAACGCGCGTACGTTCTGCGACGGTTCGAGGAGAGCTATGCCGGGCCCGAGCCGGTGGACTTCTCACGTTCCTGGGCCACGGTCGAGCACATCATGCCGCAGACACCGACCGATGAATGGCTCGGCGTTCTCGCCGAGGACGCCGACGACGGGAGCAAGCCGGAGGAACTACACGAGACCCTCGTGCACACGCTCGGCAATCTCACCCTGACCGGGGAGAACACCCGCCTGTCGAACCACCCGTACGAGCGCAAGCAGCAGATCCTCGACGAGAGCGCCCTGCGCATGAACCGCGAGATCGCCACCACCGAGCGCTGGGGGAAGGCGGAGATCCTCGCACGTGCCGAGCGACTGGCCGAGCGAGCGGTACGGCTCTGGCCCGGCCCGCTGGCAGTGGACGTCACAGAGACCGATGAACGGACGGAGTGGATCGTTCTCCGGCAGATCCTTGCCGGGCTCCCGTCCGGCTCGTGGACTACGTACGGGGACTTGGCGGCGGTCATCGGCCTTCACCCGCGTCCGCTCGGGACGTACCTGGGCACCCGCCGAGGCATCCCCAACGCCCATCGTGTCCTGATGTCTTCGGGGGCGCCGTCGCCGGACTTCGCCTGGCCCGACGGCCGCGCCGAGTCGCAGCGGGAGGCCCTGGAGCGCGAGGGTGTCCGCTTCCGCGAGGTGACCGCCGACCCCGAGCAGCGGATGCTTCTTGCCGCGCTGGCCGAACTGGCGGGTATGGAGCCGCCCGCCGACCACGAGGAGACAGCGGCCGGTGACCGGGCTCCGACCGAGGAGCGCCGCGCCAACTTCCGTGCCCTGCTCCATGAGCATCAGCCGTCCGTCGCCGACGGTGTGCTGACACTGCTGGAGAAGTGGGAGGCGGCAGAAGGCCGGCTCGGATACGGCTTCGCGCCCGAAACGAGTTGCTCGCCCGTGCTGAGGGAGGGGCACGGCCCCAGGGGATCGATCTGGCCGGTCGCGATCTATCCCCGCTCGGGCACGGTGGAGGTGGTGTTCGAGTACCTCAGTCGCAGGGAGCCCTTCACCCGGCCGAATCTTCTCAAGGATCTGCTGACGCGCATGAACGCGATCCCGGGGGTAGACCTCAGCATCGCCGATGGCGAGCTTCACCGCAGACGGCCGAGCTTTCCCGTCGAGACGTTGGCCGGGCCCGGGCTGGAGCGATTCCAAGAAGCTCTGGAGTGGTTTCGGCAACAGGTCGCGTAGACACGCTGCCCGCCCCAGCCGCGGTCAGCGCGGCAGGGTTGGATGATGAGCTGGTGCGCCGGAGCAGCGCGGCTCACCCCGTGCCGGCGCCGTCCCGGCGGCCGGTGCGGAGGCGGCGGTTCAGTTTGTGGAGGGCGGGGAAGCGGTCGCGGTTTTCCCGGGTGCTGCGGTCGAGTTCTTCCATGAGGCGGCGGGAGCGCTGTTCCATGTCCAGTTCGGCCAGGATGCGGTCGATCTCGGCGAGCAGGGCGCCTTGGAGCTGCCATTGGCCCGGGTGGCGCTGGACGCGGCGAAGGAGGAGGTGGGCGGCCTCGTCGCGGCTGGTGTGGGCTCGGGACAGCTCGGTGGCCAGCCGGGTTTCGGCCTCCTCGGCGCTGGCGCTGACCGGGCTGGTGACCAGGACGGCGAAGCTTTCGACGGCGGCGGCGGTGTGGCGGAAGAGGTCTTCCAGGGCCTCGGCGATGTCCGGGGGGAAGAGGGGTTCGTCCGTCCGCATCTTGGCGAGGTCGGTGAGGGTGCGGGTGAGGACGCGCAGGACGACCGTGCAGATCTCCAGGGTGTCCAGGCCGGTGCGCAGCACCACCCGGTGCAGAAGGCCCTCCTTGACGCGGGGGTTGAGGCGGACGCTGTCCTCGGCCTGCCGGAGGGCGGCGTCGACCTGGGAGATGTCGTGGTCGAGGCGGCGGGCCTCGTGGAGGCGGGCGGCGGCGCGTTCGACCGGGGTGGGGCTGCCCAGCTCCTCGGCCATGTGCAGCAGGAGCTGACGCATCCGGCGGGCGAGGTCCACGATGGACTCGCCGGCGGTGCGGACCCAGACGGGCGGCGCGAACAGGAAGTTGAAGGCCAGCCCGACGACGGCCCCGATCAGGGTTTCCAGCACCCGGGACCAGGCGGTCGTGGTCACCTGGCTCACGCCGAGGACGAGCATGGCGCTGATCGCCACCTCGGGGACGAATTCGCTCACCCGTGCGAAATGGCCGGCCGTCAGTGACGCGAGAATGATCAGACCCAGGCTCCACCAGGTCAGCCCGACCAGGATGGAGAAGGCGATGGCGAGCAGGACGCCCACCACCACGGCGTTCACCCGGCGGATACCGGTGGTGAGGGTCGCGAAGAGGGTCACCTGCACCACGAGCAGCGCGGTGAGCGGGGCGGTGAGCGGGGCCGCTTCGGTGCTCAGCTGGAGGGCGACGACGTACGCGATGGTCGCGGCCGCCGCGGATCGCAGGGTCTGGACGACGACGGGGGCTTTGCGGCGCTTGACGAGGTCCGCCACCGGGTCGAGGACATCAGGCACATGCTTGTCCCTTCCCGCTGCGCGCCTACGGGCACCGCGCCGCCGCCCGGCCACCTCGGACGGGCTAACGTGTGGGGCGTGATCAGGCCATTCAAGGGGACCGAAGACGACGAGGCGCTGCCCGGGAGCACCGGCCCCGCCGCCACCGTTGAAGCCGAGCCGCGCCAGGTCGGGCGGGTACGCACCGAGTACGCACCGGACCCGGACGGGGACCCCGACCCGGGCGAGATCGTCTGGACGTGGGTGCCGTACGAGGAGAACGACGGCCGCGGCAAGGACCGGCCTGTGGTGGTCGTCGCGCGGGAGCGCGGCGGCACGCTGCTGGCCGTCCAGCTGTCGAGCAAGCGGCATGACGACGACCGCGAGTGGGTGGGGATCGGCGCCGGGCCGTGGGACCGGGCCGGGCGCGACTCCTGGGTCAACCTGGACCGCGTCCTGCGGGTGCACCCGGACGGCATGCGGCGCGAGGCGTGTGCGCTGGACCGGCCGCGCTTCGACCTGGTCGTGCTGCGGCTGCGGCAGCGGTACGGCTGGCACTGAGCCGTACCGGCGTCAGGAGTCGGCCAGCGCCAGCAGCTTGGTGACCGTGTTCCAGTTGCGGGCGGTGGCCGTCACCCCGAGCCGGGGATTGCTGAGCTTCGCGGCCAGCTTGGAACGGCCGAGTCCGCCCGGCAGGTGGAGGTAGATCTCGCGCCCGACGAGCTGGAACTCGTCCGGCGCGTACGCGGCCGTGTCCAGCGCGTCCAGCGCCGAGGTGTCGGTGGGCACGTCCGACAGGAAGACCACATGGAGGGTCTTGGGTTCGGCCACGGCGGCGGGGTACGGGTTGGCGTCCACGGTGGCGGCCAGCTCGTCCCGGGTCCGCACCATCACCGGTACGGAGACGCCCAGGTCGGCGGAGAAGGCGTCCTCGAGCGTGCGGGCCGTCCGGTCGGGCGGGGTGCCGGGGTCGGCGAAGACGATGTTGCCGGTCTGGAGGTGGACGGTGACGTCCTCGAACCCCAGCTCGGCCATCAGCGCGCGCTGCCGCGCCATCGGGAACGTCTTGTGGCCGCCCACGTTGATGCCGCGCAGCAGCGCTATCTGGGATGTCATGGGCCGTTCTCCTGACGTGACGCCTGCGGGGAGCGTACCCGCACCGCGCCAGGAGGGGCACGGCATCATGGGGGACGTGCGGCTGGAAGCGATCACCTGGGAACGGCTGACCGACGCGACCGCCGACCGCATCGCCGGGATGACGGCGGCGGACGGCGGACCCTGGCTCAGGGTGGCGGTCGACGGCGCCCCCGCGGCGCGTCCCGGGGAACTGGCCCGGGACCTGGCGGAGGCGCTGCGCATCCGCGGGCGCCCGGTGCTCGTGGTCGCGGCGGCGGGATTTCTGCGGCCCGCGTCGCTGCGCTACGAGTACGGGAAGCGGGACGCCGACGCGTACTACGACCGCTGGCTGGACACCGGGGCCCTGTGGCGCGAGGTCTTCGCCCCGCTGGAGCCGGGACCGGGCGGCACCGGGCGGGTGCTGCCCGACCTGTGGGACCCGGCGACCGACCGGGCCACCCGCAGCCCCTACGCCGAACTGCCACCGGGCGGGGTGCTCCTGCTGCACGGGGCGCTGCTGCTGGGGCACTGGTTCCCGTTCGATCTGTCGGTGCATGTGTGGCTGACGCCGGGCGCCCTCGGCCGCCGCACCGAGGAGGACGAGCGCTGGACGCTGCCCGCCTTCGCGCGGTACGAGGACGAGGTGCGGCCCGTCGAGAGCGCGGATGTGGTGGTGCGGGCGGACAACCCCCGGCATCCGGCGTGGCACCGCCCGGAATCGTAGGCGGGATCTGCCTGGGGGCCGTCCGACCGCGCTCGTGCGCTACTTCTTCTGCGGGCACTCCTTCCACGCGAAGTGGTAGGTGGTGCTCACGTCGCCGTCCGTCGAGTCCATGGTCATGAAGCTCGTCGTGTCCCTGGTGTTCGACGATCCGGCGTTGACCCGCAGTTCGGTGTTGATGTTGAAGTTCCGCAGCTCACCGCAGGGGGACCAGACCACGGTGGCGATGTCGGCCTTGTCGGTGACCTGCCAGTTGTCGTCGTAGGCGCCGACGAAGTCATGCGAGGCCGATGTCGTCTGGGACTGCCCCTGGAAGTAGTACGAGGCCTTCTCGGTGGCGGACGCGCCCTTCTCCAGGTGTGCGTAGCCCCGGTAGTCGACGCTGGCGATGGCGTAGGAGAAGCCCTGCGGCACATGCGTGACCAGATTCAGCTGGCAGTTCTTCCTGAAGTCGGTCGGCTTGGCTCCCTTGCCCACCTGGGCGAGGTAGTCGCTGTACGTCACGGTGAAGGCGGTGTTGTCGGGAGAGACGGCCACCGCCGCCGTTCCCGCCGGACAGCCCGATCCGTTGACGGTCGCGACGGTGATCACGATCTTGTCAGGTGGCACGGTGTCGAACGGTGGTTGCGCGTATGCCTGGGAGGTGAGCGTCGAGGCGAATAACGCCGCGACCACGCCGCCTGCGTACAGAACACCGGGCATGATTCTCCATTCGATGGTGGATTTACCCGCCCTGCAGGAGGGGCCCGCCCTGTTGAACGGGTTAGGGGCATTCCTTCCAGGCCAGGTGGTAAACGGTGTTGGCTCCGCCGTCCGTCGAGTCCATGGCCATGAAGCTCGTGGTGCCCGTCGCGGAGGTGCCCGCGTTGACCCGCAGTTCGGTGTTGATGTTGAAGTTTCGGTCCTGGCCGCACGGCGCCCATACCAGTGCGCTGTAATCCGTGCTGTCGGTGGTCTGCCAGTTGTCGTTGTACGGACCGCTGAAGTCATGGGTGCGCGATGCGGTGTCCGGCGACCCCTGGAAGTAGTAACTCGCCTTCTCGGTGCCTTTCGCGCCTTTTTGCAGGGAGCCGTAGCCGCGGTAGTCGACCTGGGCGACGGCGTAGGTGAACCCCTGCGGCACGTGAACGCCCAGGTTGAGCTGGCAGTTCTTACGGATGTCGGTGGGGTTCGAGCTGGGGCCGACCTGGGCGAGATAGTCGCTGTAGGTCACGGTGAAGGCCGTGTTGTCACTGGCCACGGCTACCGCGGCGGTGCCTTTGGGGCAGCCCGAGCCGTTCACGGTATTGACGCTTATCTGGATCTTTTCCGGCGGTACATCGGGCGCCGAGGAAACACCTTGGGCGGAAAAGGCCGAGGCGAATAACGCCGCGGCCGCGCCGCCGGCGAGCAGAACACCGGACATGGCTCTCCAATTCGATCATCGGGGGACGTGGTTGAGCCGTGAAGGAACGCGCTCGTCTTTCGGGCGTGAGCGGTTAAACACGTGAGCGGGAAGAGCGGGAAGAACGAGAAGAGCGGAAGAGCGTCACCGCGTACTTGAATGTGCTTGCGTAGCATTCTCGCCGGGTGGGGCCCGCGAGCGCTCTTAAGGTAAGGGCGGAACGGGTCCATGACAAGATGGCGGTGGATTCCGGCGCCCAAAATATTTCCCAACCCGGTAACCGGTGACCCGGGAGACCCCTGGCGACTCAGAAGAGCGGTTGCGGAAGTACCCCTTCCAGGGCCAGCAGAGTCCGCTTGGTCTCCAGCCCGCCGCCGAAGCCGCCTATGCCGCCGTCGCTCTCCACGACGCGATGGCAGGGAACCACCACCGGCAGCGGATTGCTGCCCATCGCCACGCCGACCGCGCGGGCGGCGTCCGGCTCGCCGACCCGGCGGGCGAGGTCCTGGTACCCGACGACCGTGCCGTACGGGACGTGGGCGGCCAGCTCGCGCAGCACCCGGCGGTTGAAACCGGCGGACAGGGACCAGTCCAGCGGCAGGGCGAACGCCCGCGTCTTCTCGGCGAAGTAGCTCTCCACCTGCCGTATCGCCTCGGTGAGAAGCGGGCCGGGCTCGGGCGCGGGCCCGGTGCCGAGGCGGCGGGTGAGCCGGTCGACGGCTCCGGCCGCCGTCTTCCGGTCGGCGTGGAAGACCACGTTGACCAGCCCCTGGCCGGTGGCCGCGAGCAGCAGGGGACCGATGGGCGTGTCGGACACCGCCCAGGACCAGTCCTGGGTCTCCTGCCGCTCCGGCTGCCGCTCTTCGTTCGTCACACCCTCAGCGTAGGCGGGGGGTCCGACAGCGCCCCGCCGTCAGCCGTCGTCAGCGGGCGTCGTCCAGGGCGTCACGCACCACGTCGGGCTTGTTGGTGATGATCCCGTCCACCCCCATCCCCGCGACCCTGACCGCCGCCGGGCCGTCGTCCACCGTCCACGTGTAGACCTCCAGCGGACGGCCGTGCACCCCCTTCACCGCGTGGATCTCCTTCACGTACGCGGCGTCGATCGTCGTGTGGTTCGGGTTGATCTGGTCGGCGAACTCCGCGTACCGCGGCAGATCGGCGACGGGCGGGGTGCCCAGGAAACCGGTCTTGACGTCCCGCCGCAGCTGGTGGAGCGTCCGGACGGAGTCGGCGCTGAAGCTCTGCACGATCAGCCGCTTGAGGTGCTTGCGGTCAAGCCAGCCCTCCCGGCGCAGCTCGCGCAGCGTCTGCCGCTCGATGCCCGGGTACAGCTCCGGCGCCTTGATCTCCATGAGCAGCTTCTGGTGGTTGTCCGAAACCCGGTCCAGGTACTCCTCCAGGGTCGGCACCGGCTCGCCCGCGAACTTCGGTCCGAACCAGCTCCCGGCGTCGAGTTCCTCGATCTCGTCCAGGGTGAAGTCGGAGATCTTCCAGGGGGCGCGGTCCGGGAAGACCTGTTCGACGTCGGTGGTCCGGGTGAGTGTGGTGTCGTGCATGATGATCAGCTCGCCGTCCCGGGTGCGCTGCACGTCGTTCTCCACCCAGTCGACGCCCAGGTCATCGGCGGCGTCGACGGCGGCCAGGGTGTTCTCGGGGGCGTAGGCGGAGGCTCCCCGGTGCGCCACCGTCGTGGGGTGGTGGTGGTGCGATGTGCCGGGAGCGGCCTGCGCCGCCGTGGGGAGGAAGAGCGCGGAGACACCCAGGAGAGCGCCGGTTAACGCGGCGGCGGGGCGGATCTGCATACGGACTCCTCGCGTCGTCTGACTCGCGGACGGCCGAAGCGTGCCAGACGCGCGCCCCCGAGGACAGTCACAGAAAGGCCGTACATTGATCCATCCCGTACCTCTCCCGGAGTGCCGGGGAGAGCGGCCGGGAAAGCGGGAGGTCCGGCCGTTGTCAGTGGCGAGTCGTACGGTGGGTCTCATGCGGCCCGTGACTCAGATCGAACGCAAGGTGGCGCCTTTCGAGGTCGTCAGCCCGTACACGCCCAGCGGCGACCAGCCCACGGCCATCGCCGACCTGGACCGCCGTGTCCGCGGCGGTGAGAAGGACGTCGTGCTGCTCGGCGCGACCGGCACCGGCAAGTCCGCGACCACCGCGTGGATGATCGAGAAGCTTCAGCGGCCCACGCTCGTCATGGCGCCGAACAAGACGCTGGCGGCCCAGCTCGCCAACGAGTTCCGCGAGCTGCTGCCGAACAACGCCGTCGAGTACTTCGTCTCGTACTACGACTACTACCAGCCCGAGGCGTACGTACCGCAGTCGGACACCTACATCGAGAAGGACTCCTCGATCAACGAGGAGGTCGAGCGGCTGCGCCACTCCGCGACGAATTCGCTGCTCACCCGGCGCGATGTGGTCGTGGTGGCATCCGTCTCCTGCATCTACGGCCTGGGCACCCCGCAGGAGTACGTGGACCGCATGGTGCCGCTCAAGGTCGGCGAGGAGTTCGACCGCGACCAGCTGCTGCGCCGCTTCGTGGACATCCAGTACACCCGCAACGACATGGCGTTCACCCGGGGCACCTTCCGGGTCCGCGGCGACACCATCGAGATCTTCCCGGTCTACGAGGAGCTGGCGGTCCGGATCGAGATGTTCGGCGACGAGATCGAGGCGCTGTCGACGCTCCATCCGCTCACCGGCGAGGTGATCAGCGACGACCAGGAGCTGTATGTGTTCCCGGCCAGCCACTATGTGGCCGGGCCCGAGCGCATGGAGAAGGCCATCGCCGGGATCGAGTCCGAGCTGGAGCAGACCCTCGCCCGGATGGAGAAGCAGGGCAAGCTGCTGGAGGCCCAGCGGCTGCGGATGCGCACCACGTACGACATCGAGATGATGCGGCAGATCGGCACCTGCTCCGGCATCGAGAACTACTCGCTGCACATCGACGGCCGGGAGGCCGGCTCCCCGCCGCACACCCTGCTCGACTACTTCCCGGATGACTTCCTCCTGGTCATCGACGAGTCGCATGTCACCGTGCCGCAGATCGGCGCGATGTACGAGGGCGACGCGTCCCGGAAGCGCACGCTGATCGAGCACGGCTTCCGGCTGCCCTCCGCGCTCGACAACCGCCCGCTGAAGTGGGAGGAGTTCCAGGAGCGGATCGGCCAGACCGTCTACCTCTCCGCGACCCCCGGGACGTATGAGATGTCCCGCGGTGACGGCTTCGTGGAGCAGATCATCCGGCCGACCGGCCTGGTCGACCCCGAGGTCGTGGTCAAGCCCACCGACGGCCAGATCGACGATCTGATCCATGAGATCCGCACCCGCACCGAGAAGGACGAGCGGGTCCTCGTCACCACCCTCACCAAGAAGATGGCCGAGGACCTGACGGACTACATGCTCGAACTGGGCATCCAGGTGCGCTATCTGCACAGCGACGTGGACACCCTGCGCCGGGTGGAGCTGCTGCGCGAGCTGCGCGCGGGCGAGTTCGACGTCCTGGTCGGCATCAACCTGCTGCGGGAGGGCCTCGACCTGCCCGAGGTCTCGCTGGTCGCCATCCTCGACGCGGACAAGGAGGGCTTCCTGCGCTCCGGCACCTCGCTGATCCAGACCATCGGGCGCGCCGCCCGTAACGTCTCGGGCCAGGTGCACATGTACGCCGACAAGGTCACCCCGGCGATGGAGAAGGCCATCGACGAGACCAACCGCCGCCGCGAGAAGCAGATCGCGTTCAACGAGAAGAACGGGATCGACCCGCAGCCCCTCCGCAAGAAGATCGGTGACATCGTGGCGACCCTCGCGCGCGAGGAGATCGACACCAAGGAGCTGCTGGAAACCGGCTACCGCAAGTCCGCGGACCATGGCAAGGGAGCGGGCAAGGGGCAGGCGAAGGCGCCGGTGCCCGCCCTTGCGTCCCACAAGGCGGGCGGCAAGGCCGGGAAGGGGGCGAAGGACGGCGAGCTGACCGACCGTCCGGCCGCCGAACTGGCCGAGCTGATCGCGGAGATGACCGACCGGATGCGGGCCGCGGCGGCGGAGCTGCAGTTCGAGGTCGCGGCCCGGCTGCGGGACGAGGTCGGGGAGCTGAAGAAGGAGCTGCGGCAGATGAGGGAGGCCGGGCTCTCCTGACCCCTGGGGCGGATGGGGTACCGCCGCGGTCCCGCTGTGTTGCAACACCGACACAAAAGCCCGCCTGCCTGGTCGGAGCCCTGGTCGCCGTGCATAGGGTTTTCGCGAGGGCCATGCGAGGCGGCGCGGCCGCGGCCGCGCCGTGCGCGGTGGCCACGGGGAAACCGAGAGACGAGAGTAGGGACAGCGCGTGACGGTCAACATGTCCAAGGGACAGGCCATCAGCCTGCAGAAGGCCGACGGGGGCACTCTGACCGCGGTGCGGATGGGACTGGGCTGGCAGGCGGCGCCCCGCCGGGGACTGTTCGGCTCCCGTACCCGTGAGATCGACCTCGACGCGTCGGCGGTGCTCTTCGCCGACAAGCAGCCGACCGACGTCGTGTTCTTCCGCCACCTGGTGAGTGACGACGGCTCGGTGCGCCACACCGGCGACAACCTGGTGGGCGGCGCGGGCCAGGGCGGTGACGACGAGGCGATCCTGGTCGATCTGCAGCGGGTGCCGGTGCACATCGACCAGATCATCTTCACGGTGAACTCCTTCACCGGCCAGACCTTCGCCGAGGTGCAGAACGCGTTCTGCCGACTGGTCGACGAGACCAACGGCGAGGAGCTGGCCCGCTACACGCTCACCGGCGGCGGTCAGTACACCGCGCAGATCATGGCCATCGTGCAGCGCGCGGGCAGCGCCTGGCAGATGAAGGCGGTGGGCGAGCCGGCCAACGGCCGGACGTTCCAGGACCTGATGCCGCACATCGTGCCGCACCTGTAAGCGGAGCGGTTTCTCCCGTCGGCCCGGTGGTGCGTCTGCCCACCGGGCCGACGCGCTCACGCGGCGCCGCACCACCGCGCCACCACGCACACAACGGAACACAACGAGGGGACGCACGATGACGGCCGAGCTGGTCCGGGGGCAGAACCACCCGCTGCCCGAGACCCGTTTGGAGATCCGGATCTCGGCGGGTAATCCGATCGTGGCCGGGGCGACACTCGGCGATGAGCAGGGCACGGTGCGGGGTGTGGAGTGGGTCGCGCACCCCGCCGCGCCCCAGCTGCCCGGCATCGAAGTGTCCAAACAGGCGGCGGCCGACCATCGGCTCGCCGTCGACCTCGACGCGCTGCCCGAGGGGGTCCACCGGGTGCATGTGCTGCTCGCCCTGGTGAACGGGGCCGGTGGCCCGGCCCGGTTCGGCGCCATGGCCGCGCCGTCCGTCGCCGTCACCGGCCTCGACGGCACCGGGGTGGCCGGTTACACCCTCACCGACCTGGACGCGGAGTCCGCGGTGGTCGCTCTGGAGCTGTACCGCAGGCAGGACGCCTGGAAGGTGCGCGCGGTGGGGCAGGGGTACGCGGGCGGGCTGGCCGAGATGCTGCGGGACCAGGGACTGCCCCAGGCCGTCGAGCTGGCCACCGAGATCAACGACGCGGTGGCACGTGGCATGGCCCGCTCGGTGGCCCAGCCCCCGCCGCGTGCCGCCGGGGGCGACGGCCGGGTGCGCACGGCCACGGCGGGCGCGGGGCCCGCGCCGGACGCCCAGACCCCGGCCCAGCCGCAGACCCCGGCACAGCCGCAGACCCCGGCCCAGCCGCAGACCCCGGCCCAGCCGCAGACCCAGCCCCAGGCCGGAGCCCAGCCCCAGCCCCAGAACGGCGCTCAGCCGTCGTCCTCGGCGGGGGACGCGGCCCCGGGCGGGCCGATCAACTACCAGCACCCCGGCCGCCGTACCGCCGCGCCGCCCACGCCGCCCCCGGCCGTGCCGCCCGCCCCGCCCGGACAGCCCGCCCAGCCCGTCGCGGGGGACGCCTCCGGCTGGACCATGGACGAGCGGCTCTACAACCAGGTCTGGGGCATGTTCGAGGACCTGGCCCGCACCACCGCCGCCTATCGCAGCGCCGTCGACTTCGCCGAATCCCGGATGGAGCAGGAGCTGGACAAGGTGCTCTCCGATCCGCGCACCCGGGTCGGCCCCGCGGCCGATGCCGCCCGCGCGCAGGCCCGCGCCAAGCAGGCCGGTCTGGTCGAGCAGGCCCGGTCCGCCCTCGACCGCGACCTGGCGCAGCTGGCCGCCGAGGCCGAGGTCGTGGAGCCCGCGCTGCCGCCCGCGTACGCCCGCTGGGACAGCCCGGTCTGGCAGGGCTATCAGGTGCCGATGGAGGTCCCGATGGCCCTGCGCCTGGGCGATCTGCACCTTCCGGAGCGCACGGAGCTGCGCATTCCGATGCTGGTGCGGCTGCCGCTGGAGCGCGGTCTGTGGATCGACGCGGGGCGCACCGGCTCGACCCGCGGCGCCCTGCTGGACTCCACTGAGCTGCGCGGGCTGGCCGCCGAGACGGCGGTGGCGCTCGCGGCGCGGCTGCTGGCGGTGTATCCGGTGGACGAGTTCTCGATGCACGTGATCGACCCGGCGGGCTCGGCCACGGCGTCGCTGGCCCCGCTGCTGTCGTCCGGCGCGCTGCGTGAGCCGCCGGTGGCCGGGGCGGCGGGGGTGTCCTCGGTGCTCGCCGGGCTGACCCGGCGCGTCGACCTGGTGCAGATGGCGGTCCGCAGCGGGGCCACGGACGCGCTGCCGCCCGATCTGGACCTCGCCCAGCAGCTGCTGATCGTCCACGACTTCCCGCACGGCTTCGACGACCGGGCCGTCACCCAGCTGCGCTATCTCGCCGACGAGGGGCCCTCGGTGGGGGTGCATCTGATGATGGTCGCGGACCGCGAGGACGCGCAGGCGTACGGACCGGTGCTGGACCCGCTGTGGCGCTCGCTGCTGCGGATCACTCCGGTCGCCGACGATCACCTCGCCGACCCCTGGGTCGGCCACGCCTGGACGTACGAACCGTCGCTGGCCCCGGCCGGGAGCCAGGTGCTGCAGCAGGTGCTGGGGCAGGTGGCGCGGGCCCGGCAGACGTACGGACGCTGACGTCCGTTGCCTCAAAGTCCCTTCTGAACAGGGCACTTGCCTTTTTCTTTACTCTTTCATGGGATTTCCTGTACTCTTCTTTACGCGGAGGGGAGTACTCCTTAGCGGTGTTCCCGTCACCACGGATCGCGCCCGTGCACCTTGAGTCGGGTCGGGCGCGGTCCCGGGGCACCGGTCCGTGGCGCGAGCCCGGGCGGAAGAGACCTCCGGCAGCGACGACGCTGAAATTGCCGTACGAATGCCGGAGGATCCGTGGACGTTTCCGTGGCCATGTGGGGGCTGACGATTGTCGGTCTCTGTGCCCTTATCGCCGTCGACTTCTTCATAGGCGGCCGCAAACCGCATGAGGTCTCCCTCAAGGAGGCCGGTATCTGGACCGCCGTCTGGATGGCCCTCGCCGGGCTCTTCGGGCTCGGCCTGCTGGTCTTCGCGGGCGGCCAGCCCTCCGGCGAGTTCTTCGCGGGCTTCATCACCGAGAAGTCGCTGAGCGTCGACAACCTCTTCGTCTTCGTCCTGATCATGGCGAAGTTCTCGGTGCCGACGATCTACCAGCAGCGGGTGCTGATGGTGGGTGTGCTGATCGCGCTCGTGCTGCGCGCGGTCTTCATCGCCGCCGGCGCCGCGATCATCGCGAACTTCGCCTGGGTCTTCTACATCTTCGGCGCCTTCCTCATCTGGACCGCCTGGAAGCTCATCCAGGAGGCGCGCTCCGACGAGGAGGAAGAGGAGTTCGAGGAGAACCGCCTGCTCAAGGCGGTCGAGAAGCGTTTCCCCTCCACCGACCAGTACCACGGCACCAAGCTGTTCATCATGGAGAACGGCAAGCGGCTGATGACGCCGATGCTGATCGTCATGCTGGCGATCGGCACCACGGACGTCCTCTTCGCACTGGACTCCATCCCCGCGATCTTCGGCCTGACCCAGGACCCGTACATCGTGTTCACCGCCAACGCCTTCGCGCTGATGGGTCTGCGCCAGCTGTACTTCCTGATCGGCGGGCTGCTCAAGAAGCTGGTCCACCTGTCGTACGGGCTGTCGGTCATCCTCGGCTTCATCGGCGTCAAGCTGGTGCTGCACGCGCTCCACGAGTCCGGGGTGCACGTCCCGCAGATCTCCATACCGGTCTCGCTGGGTGTGATCTGCGCGGTGCTCGTGGTCACGACGATCACCAGCCTCTACGCCTCGAAGAAGAAGGCCCTGGCGGAGGCGGGGACCGGGGAGGGCCGCAGCCGGGACAAGGACAGCGCCGACGTCTGACGCCCGTCCGCTCAGGCAGTAGCCTCCCCGGCCTCCAGGGGCCGCACGGCCGATCGTCCGCCCGCCGGACGGTCGGCCGTCGGGCGTGTCTCCGGCAGCAGGGCGAAGCAGCCCAGGCTCAGCAGGGCGATCGCGGTCAGATAGAGGGCGACGCCCCAGGGCGGGCCGTCGCCGCGGGAGAGCGCGGTCGCCACGATGGGGGTGAGCGCGCCGCCGAGCACCCCCGCGAGGTTGTAGCCGAGCCCCGCGCCGGTGCAGCGCACCCGCGGCTCGTACAGCTCGGGGAGATAGGCCGAGGTCACGGAGAACATGGTGATGAAGGCGAGCAGCGCGCCCAGGAAGCCCAGGAACATCAGTGGCGGCTCCCCGGTGCGCAACAGCGCGATCAGCGGGAACGTCCACACCACCGTGGCCGCGCAGCCCAGCAGGCACAGGGGCCGCCGTCCGTAGCGGTCGCCGAGATGGGCCGCCAGGGGCGTCACGGCGCCCTTGACCGCCACGGCCGCCATGATGCAGCCGAGCATGGTCGTGCGGTCCACTCCGAGCCGCTCGGTGCCGTAGGCGAGGGACCAGGTGGTCACCGCGTAGAAGACCGCGTACCCCACCGCGAGCCCGCCCGCGGTCAGCAGCACCAGCCGCCAGTGGCCGCGCACCACCTCGGCCAGCGGTGCGGCGGCCCGCTCACCGCGCTCGGCCAGCTCCTGGAACCTCGGGGTCTCGGTCACCTGGGTGCGCAGCAGCAGCCCGGCGGCCACCAGCAGCCCCGCGCCCCAGAACGGCACCCGCCAGCCCCATGAGCGGAACGCGGCGTCGGAGAGCGTGGCGGACAGGATCAGCATCGTGCCGTTGGCCAGCAGGAAGCCGATGGACGGTCCGACCTGCGGAAAGCCCGACCACAGGCCGCGCCGCGCGGCGGGCGCGTGTTCGGCGGTCAGCAGCACCGCGCCGCCCCATTCGCCGCCGAGCCCGAGCCCCTGCAGGAAGCGGAGCGTGAGCAGCAGGGCGGGGGCGGCGATGCCGATCGTGTCGTACGTCGGGACGAAGCCGACCGCGACCGTCGCGAGGCCGGTCAGCAGCAGTGAGGCGATGAGCACCGGCCGCCGGCCGTGGCGGTCGCCCAGCGGCCCGAGCAGCATCGCGCCCAGCGGCCGGGAGATGAATCCGGCGGCGAAGGTGCCGAAGGCCGCCAGGGTGCCCGCGAGCGGGGAGAAGGTGGGGAAGAAGAGCGGGCCGAGGACGAGGGCCGCGGCCGTGCCGTAGACGAAGAAGTCGTAGAACTCGATGGCGGTGCCGGCCAGTGACGCGGCGGCGAGGCGGGCCATGGAGGGGGCGGACGGGGCGCGGGCGTCGTGGCGCGGGACGTCGTGCATGCCGCGCCAACCGCCGCCGCGGCCCACCGGTTACGGGGCGCGCGGCGGCATGCGGCGCGGTGCGGGCGTGGAGGGGGCGCTACCAGCCGCGCTCGCGCCATTCGGCGAGGTGCGGGCGCTCGGCGCCGAGGGTGGTGTCGTCGCCGTGGCCGGGGTAGACCCACGTCTCGTCCGGGAGCCGGTCGAAGAGCTTGGTCTCGACGTCGTGGAGCAGGCTCTCGAACGCCTTGGGGTCCTTCCAGGTGTTGCCGACGCCGCCGGGGAAGAGGCAGTCGCCGGTGAACACGTGCGGGTGGCCGTGCGGGTCGTCGTAGACCAGGGCGATGCTGCCCGGGGTGTGGCCCACCAGATGGCGGGCGGTCAGCTTGACCCGGCCGACCCGCACCGTCCCGCCGTCCTCGACCAGCACATCGGTGGACACCGGGATGCCCTCGGCGTCGTACCGGCCGGCCAGGGTGCGGGCGCCGGTGGCGTCCACCACCTCGCGCAGCGCGTTCCAGTGGTCCTGGTGGCGGTGGGTGGTGACGACGGAGGCGATGCCGCTCTCGCCGATCAGTGAGAGCAGGGTCCGCGGCTCGGCGGCCGCGTCGATCAGCAACTGCTCGTCGGTGGCCCGGCAACGCAGCAGATACGCGTTGTTGTTCATGGGGCCGACCGCGACCTTCGAGATCATCAGATCGGGCAGTTCGTGCACGTCCGCCGGTCCGCCGACCGTCACCGCTCCGCTGTAGGTCATGGGCTCCAGCCTAGTCCCGGGCGGCCCGGCGGCGTGGCGTCGGGGGCGGGATGCCGGGCCGCTGCCCGGCCGGGGAATATCGGGGGCGTGATGCGCCTTTTATCCCGTAGCAACCGAAGGGCACCCGCTACACGATCGGGTGAACCAGGCACGCGGGCCCGGCAAATCGAATGTGCGTGCTATAGGCTCGGTGTGCTGCATCCTTAAGACATCGCCGTGGCGCCCCCATACCCTGGGTCGGGGGCTTCGCTCCGCTCCGTCCTGCCCGTCGGGAAGGGACCGGGAGCGGGCCCGGCGCACCCACCTCTCCTCAAGAAAGGTGCCGACCGGCGTGGCCGACCGTCTCATCGTCCGTGGCGCTCGCGAGCACAATCTCAAGAACGTCTCGCTCGACCTCCCTCGCGACTCCCTCATCGTCTTCACCGGACTGTCCGGGTCGGGCAAGTCGTCCCTCGCGTTCGACACGATCTTCGCCGAGGGGCAGCGCCGCTACGTCGAGTCGCTCTCCTCCTACGCCCGGCAGTTCCTGGGCCAGATGGACAAGCCCGATGTGGACTTCATCGAGGGCCTGTCCCCGGCGGTCTCGATCGACCAGAAGTCGACGTCGCGCAACCCGCGCTCGACCGTCGGCACCATCACCGAGGTCTACGACTACCTCCGGCTGCTGTTCGCCCGCATCGGCAAGCCGCACTGCCCGGAATGCTCCCGCCCGATCGCCCGCCAGTCGCCGCAGGCGATCGTGGACCGGGTGCTGGAGCTGCCCGAGGGCAGCCGCTTCCAGGTGCTCTCCCCGCTGGTGCGCGAGCGCAAGGGGGAGTTCGTCGACCTCTTCTCCGATCTGCAGACCAAGGGCTACAGCCGGGCCCGGGTCGACGGCGCGACGATCCAGCTGTCCGACCCGCCGACGCTGAAGAAGCAGGAGAAGCACACCATCGAGGTGGTCGTGGACCGCCTCACCGTCAAGGACAGCGCCAAGCGGCGGCTGACCGACTCGGTGGAGACCGCGCTCGGCCTCTCCGGCGGCATGATCATCCTGGACTTCGTAGATCTCGACGAGGACGACCCGCAGCGCGAGCGGATGTTCTCCGAGCACCTCTACTGCCCGTATGACGACCTGTCCTTCGAGGAGCTGGAGCCGCGCTCCTTCTCCTTCAACTCGCCGTTCGGCGCCTGCCCGGACTGCACCGGGATCGGCACCCGGATGGAGGTCGACCCGGAGCTGATCGTTCCGGACGAGGAGAAGTCGCTGGACGAGGGCGCGATCCACCCCTGGTCCCACGGCCACACCAAGGACTACTTCGGACGGCTGGTCGGCGCGCTCGCCGACGCGCTCGGCTTCCGTACGGACATCCCCTGGGCCGGGCTGCCGCAGCGGGCCAAGAAGGCCCTGCTGAACGGCCACCGCACCCAGATCGAGGTCCGCTACCGCAATCGTTACGGCCGTCAGCGCGCGTACACCACCGCGTTCGAGGGCGCGGTGCCGTTCGTCAAGCGGCGTCACACGGAGGCGGAGAGCGACGCCAGCCGGGAGCGGTTCGAGGGCTATATGCGCGAGGTGCCCTGCCCCACCTGTGACGGCACCCGCCTCAAGCCGATCGTCCTCGCGGTCACCGTGCAGGAGCGGTCCATCGCGGACGTCTCCGCGATGTCGATCAGTGAATGCGCCGAGTTCCTGCGGAACATGGAGCTGACCGCCCGCGAGAAGACCATCGCCGAGCGGGTCCTCAAGGAGGTCAACGAGCGGCTGCGGTTCCTGGTCGACGTCGGCCTGGACTATCTCTCGCTCAACCGGGCGGCGGGCACGCTCTCCGGCGGTGAGGCCCAGCGCATCCGGCTGGCCACCCAGATCGGCTCCGGTCTGGTGGGCGTGCTGTACGTGCTGGACGAGCCGTCGATCGGTCTGCACCAGCGCGACAACCACCGGCTGATCGAGACGCTGGTGCGGCTGCGCGACCTCGGCAACACCCTGATCGTCGTGGAGCACGACGAGGACACCATCAAGACCTCGGACTGGGTGGTGGACATCGGTCCGGGCGCGGGTGAGCACGGCGGCAAGGTGGTGCACAGCGGGCCGCTGAGCGAGCTGCTGGTCAACGAGGAGTCGGCGACCGGCCACTATCTGTCGGGCAAGAAGGCCATCCCGCTGCCGGGGGCCCGGCGGCCGATGGACCAGGCGCGGCAGCTGACGGTGCACGGCGCCCGGGAGAACAACCTCCAGGACATCGACGTGTCCTTCCCGCTCGGCGTGCTCACCGCCGTCACCGGAGTCTCCGGATCCGGGAAGTCCACGCTGGTCAACGACATCCTCTACACCCATCTGGCCCGCGAGCTGAACGGGGCGAAGACCGTCCCCGGGCGGCACACCCGGGTCGCCGGTGACGATCTGGTCGACAAGGTGGTCCATGTCGACCAGTCGCCCATCGGCCGTACCCCGCGGTCCAACCCGGCCACGTACACCGGGGTCTTCGACCATGTGCGCAAGCTGTTCGCCGAGACGATGGAGGCGAAGGTGCGCGGCTACATGCCCGGGCGCTTCTCCTTCAACGTCAAGGGCGGCCGCTGCGAGAACTGCTCCGGCGACGGCACCATCAAGATCGAGATGAACTTCCTGCCGGATGTGTATGTGCCGTGCGAGGTCTGCCACGGCGCGCGCTACAACCGGGAGACGCTGGAGGTGCACTACAAGGGCAAGTCCATCGCCGAGGTGCTGGACATGCCCATCGAGGAAGCGCTGGACTTCTTCGAGGCGGTGCCGACGATCGCCCGCCATCTGCGCACCCTCAACGAGGTCGGGCTGGGCTACGTCCGGCTCGGCCAGCCCGCGCCGACCCTCTCCGGCGGTGAGGCGCAGCGGGTCAAGCTGGCGAGCGAGCTGCAGAAGCGGTCCACCGGGCGGACGGTCTATGTGCTGGACGAGCCGACCACCGGTCTGCACTTCGAGGACATCAACAAGCTGATCAATGTGCTGTCCGGTCTGGTCGACAAGGGCAACACGGTGATCGTCATCGAACACAACCTCGATGTGATCAAGACGGCGGACTGGGTCGTCGACATGGGCCCGGAGGGCGGCAGTGGCGGCGGTCTGGTCATCGCCGAGGGCACCCCGGAAGAGGTGGCATCGGTCCCGGCCAGCCACACCGGGAAGTTCCTGCGAGACGTGCTGGGCGACCGGGTGAGCGACGCGACGGTGCCCGCGGCCCGTACGGGCGGCACGATCAAGAAGGCGCCCGCCAAGAAGGCCCCCGCCAAGGCGGCGGCCAAAAAGACAGCGGCGAACAAGACCGGGGCGAAGAAGGCCGTCACGAAGAAGGCCGTCACGAAGAAGGCAGCCAAGTCCACGGCTGCCTCGAAGCGGACAGCCGCCCAGTAGGTCCGGTAGGCGCCGCACCCGGTCGGGCGCGGCGCACCGTCGGCTTCACGGCTTACGCGCGCTTACGCCAGCTCGGCGGCGTACGGCGGCTCGGCGCCCGCCCGGGAGCAGGTGAGCGCGGCGGCCCGGGCGGCGAACCCCAGGACGTCCCGCCAGGCCGCCTCGTCGAGCTTGGCCACCGCGGGCGCCGACAGCGCGCGGTGTGCCGCCAGCCGGTGCAGCAGCGCGGCGTTCACGGTGTCGCCCGCGCCGATGGTGTCCACGACCTCCACCCGCTCCCCGGGCACGGCCCAGCGGGATCCGTCCTGGCACAGCACGCTCAGCCCGTCCCCGCCGTGGGTGCAGACCACGGCCGCGGGTCCGGCCGCCGCCCACTCCCGTATCGCCGCCTCGACCGCCGCGTCGGAGTCCGCAGGGGCGTCCCCGGCACCGGCCAGCCAGCGCGCGTCCTCGACCGACAGCTTGAGCAGCCCGACGTACGGCAGCCAGCCGCGGAAGCGGGCCCGGTAGGCGTCCGGGTCGGGGATGAGCCCGGTGCGGATGTTGGGGTCGAGCGCGGTGAAGACGCCGCGCCCGGCCTCGCGCCGCAGCAGCGCCTCGTACGCGCTCGCGCCCGGCTCCAGCACCAGCGAACAGGTCCCCAGCGACAGCGCGGTGGTCCCCTCGGGCAGGGCCGGGGGCAGCGCGAAAAGGCGGTCCGCGGTGCCCTGCACATAGAAGCCGTAGC
This sequence comes from Streptomyces sp. NPDC041200, assembly GCF_055591805.1. Classification (NCBI taxonomy): domain Bacteria; kingdom Bacillati; phylum Actinomycetota; class Actinomycetes; order Kitasatosporales; family Streptomycetaceae; genus Streptomyces; species Streptomyces sp. NPDC041200. The sequence continues at coordinate 62,038 of NZ_JBVIZF010000009.1, forward strand.
CCGCGGATCCGTCGGCGCCGATCGACGCGACGGCGAGGGTGGTGGGCTCCGGGCCGCGCTGCACCAGCGCGGTGTCCACCCCGTCCTGCCGCAGCCGGGACAGCAGCGCCTCGCCGAAGCCGTCCGTGGAGACCCGTGAGCAGAAGGCGGTCGGCACGCCGAGCCGCCCCAGCGCCATCGCGGTGTTGTAGGGGCCGCCGCCGCGTGCCGGACGCAGCGCGGGCAGTTCGTCGCCCGTCGCGGCGGGGGCCGCGCGATCGGGCACGAGATCGATCAGGGCTTCTCCGGCGACGACGATCACGAGACGGGGTCCTTTCCTGGGAGCGGCGGGCGATCGGGGGACGGGGGAGCGGGTTCGGGTGCGGGTTCGGGTGCGCAGCCGCAGGACGTGCGGTGGACGAACGCACACGGCAGGCGCACGGTACGCGGCGGTCGCTCCGGACGCTCCAGCCGGTCCAGCAGCAGCCGGACCGCGGTGCCGCCGATCTCCCGGCTGGGCTGGGAGATCGCGGTGAGCCCGGGGGAGAAGACATCGGCCCAGGAGAAGTCGTCGAAGCAGACGAGCGCCAGATCGCCCGGTACGGCGCGGCCCGCCGCCCGCAGGGCGCGCAGCGCGCCGATCGTCATCGCGTTGTTGGCGGTGACGATCGCGGTGGGCGGTTCGGCCAAGGCCAGCAGCCGGTGGGTGGCGTCCTCCGCACCGCTCGCCTCGGAGTGGCCGTCCGCCAGCAGCCCGGGGTCGAACGGCAGCCCGCTGTCGTGCAGTCCGGTGCGGTAGCCATCAATCCGCTCGGCGGTGGTGCTCAGCCCCGGCAGGCCCGCGACCAGGCCGATGCGGGTGTGGCCCAGCTCGGCGAGGTGGCGCACCAGCTGTTCGAGCGGGAACGCGTTCTCGGCGCCCACCTGGTCGTACGGATGGTCGGGACCGTCGTCGACCAGCCGGTCGAGGAAGACGCACGGGACCTCGTGCCGGGTCAGATAGCCGATCAGCTCGGTGGGCTCGGCGGACGGCGCGACGATCACTCCGTCCACCCGCCGCTCATGGAGCAGCTGGACGACCTTCCGCTCATGGTCCGGGTCGTCGTGCGGATCGGCGATCAGCAGGCTGTAGCCGTGTTCGAGGACGCTGGCCTCCACGCCCTGCAGGATCTCGGTGAAGTACGGATTGCTGATCGCCGAGACGGCCAGCCCGATCGACCGGGTGCGGGCGGTGACGAGGGAGCGGGCGAGGGTGTTCGGGGTGTAGCCGAGGTCGTCGATGGCGTCCAGGACGGCCTGGCGGGTGTCCGGGCGCACCCGGCGGGTCTCGTTGACCACATGCGAGACGGTGGCCACCGAGACGCCCGCGCGCCGGGCCACGTCAACCATGGTCGCCATGCGCCCGCCCCCTCTCCTCGGTACCTCGGTGTGCTGCGGGAACGTGGGGGAACGTATCGCATCGGCGATCGCGCGTAAACGCTTGCGCAAACGTTTACGTGTCGCCCGGCTCCAGCCCGGATCCTGTCCCGGGCCGCCGGTGAGTGGCCCGATCCGTACCGGTATCGTCATATGTCAGCCCCATCCCGTACCGCCCTGCCCCGTGGAGCCCCCATGACCAGCCAGCCCGCCTCCCGACGAACCGTGCTGTGCGGAGCGGCGCTGGCCGGAGCCGCCGGGCTCGGGGCGGCCGCTTGCTCACCTGAGGGTTCGGGCAAGAAGGCGTCCCCGACCCCCACCGCCCCCGTCGATCTCGGCCCGGCCGACGCCGTACCGGCCGATGGCGCGAAGATCTACCGCGAGGACCGGGTGGTCGTCTCCCGGACCGCCGAGGGCCGGTACACGGCCTTCAGCGCGGTCTGCACCCACCGGGGCTGCGTCGTGGACGCCGTCGAGGACGGAAAGATCAGCTGCCCCTGTCACGGCAGCGTCTTCGACGCCCGCACCGGCAAGGTCCTCGAAGGACCCGCTGTCGCCCCGCTGCCGTCCGTGCCGGTCAGGAAGAAGGGCGGAAAGCTCGTCGCGGGGCCGGAGGCCTGATCCGCCTGCACTGTCACCGCCCGCCAGTAGGGTGGTGACCATGGCCGACCCGAGCAGCTACCGCCCCAAGCCGGGACAGATCCCCGAGTCGCCGGGGGTCTACAAGTTCCGTGATGAGCACGGCCGGGTGATCTATGTCGGAAAGGCGAAGAGCCTGCGCCCGCGGCTCTCCTCGTACTTCCAGGACCTGGCGAACCTTCACCCGCGCACCCGGACGATGGTCACCACGGCCGCCTCGGTCGAGTGGACCATGGTCTCGACCGAGGTCGAGGCGCTGCAGCTCGAATATTCGTGGATCAAGGAGTTCGATCCCCGGTTCAACGTCAAGTACCGCGACGACAAGAGCTATCCGTCGCTCGCCGTGACCCTCAACGAGGAGTTCCCGCGGGTCCAGGTCATGCGCGGTCCCAAGAAGAAGGGCGTGCGCTACTTCGGTCCGTACGGGCACGCCTGGGCGATCCGCGAGACCGTCGACCTGATGCTGCGGGTGTTCCCTGTGCGCACCTGCTCCGCCGGGGTGTTCAAGCGCTCCGCCCAGATCGGCCGCCCCTGTCTGCTCGGCTACATCGGCAAGTGCTCGGCCCCCTGCGTCGGCCGGGTCAGCGCCGAGGAGCACCGTGGACTCGCCGAGGAGTTCTGCGACTTCATGGCGGGCCGCACCGGCACCTACATCCGCCGGCTCGAACAGCAGATGCAAGAGGCCGCCGAGGAGATGGAGTACGAGAAGGCCGCCCGGCTGCGTGACGACATAGGGGCGCTCAAGCGCGCCATGGAGAAGAACGCGGTCGTCCTCGCCGACGCGACCGACGCCGACCTGATAGCGGTCGCCGAGGACGAGCTGGAGGCCGCCGTCCAGATCTTCCACGTCCGCGGCGGCCGGGTGCGCGGCCAGCGCGGCTGGGTCACCGACAAGGTCGAGGCCGTCGACACCGCCGACCTGGTCGAGCACGCCCTCCAGCAGCTGTATGGGGAGGAGCGGGGCGACGCGGTGCCCAAGGAGGTCCTGGTGCCCGCCGTCCCGGACCCGGCCGAGCCGGTCATCGAGTGGCTCAGCGAGCGCCGCGGCTCCCGGGTCGATCTGCGCATCCCGCAGCGCGGCGACAAGAAGGACCTGATGGCGACCGTGCAGCGGAACGCCCAGCAGTCGCTGGCGCTCCACAAGACCAAGCGCGCCTCCGACCTCACCACCCGGTCCCGGGCCCTGGAGGAGATCGCCGAGGCGCTCGGGCTGGACTCGGCGCCGCTGCGCATCGAGTGCTTCGACATCTCCCATCTCCAGGGCGATGACGTGGTGGCGTCCATGGTGGTCTTTGAAGACGGGCTGGCGCGGAAGGGCGAGTACCGCCGCTTCCAGATCAAAAGCTTCGCCGGTCAGGACGATGTCCGCTCCATGCACGAGGTCGTCGGCCGCCGCTTCCGCCGCTATCTGCAGGAGAAGCAGAAGTCGGGGGAGTGGGAGGAGAGCGCCGAGCCCGCGAGCGAGATCCCCGGTGAGGAGACCGGCGAGCCCGCCGGGCCCGCCCAGGAGACCCCAGCGGAGGAGGCCCCCGCCGAGGAGATCTCCGGCCCCCTCGACGACGACGGCAGGCCCAAGCGGTTCGCGTATCCGCCCCAGCTCGTCGTGGTCGACGGCGGGCAGCCGCAGGTCGCCGCCGCCAAGCGGGCGCTGGACGAGCTGGGCGTCGACGACGTGGCCGTCTGCGGCCTCGCCAAGCGGCTCGAAGAGGTCTGGCTGCCCGATGAGGACGACCCGGTGGTGCTGCCCCGCAGCAGCGAGGGGCTGTATCTGCTCCAGCGGGTCCGCGACGAGGCGCACCGGTTCGCCATCACCTACCAGCGCAGCAAGCGCGCCAAGGCGCTGAAGTCCGGGCCGCTGGACGCCGTCCCCGGCCTCGGCGACAGCCGTAAGCAGGCGCTGCTCAAGCACTTCGGCTCCGTCAAGCGGCTGCGCGCCGCCACGGTCGAGCAGATCTGCGAGGTGCCGGGCGTCGGCCGGAAGACGGCCGAGACGGTGGCGGCGGCGCTCACCGGAGCGGCTCCGGCCGCCCCCGCCGTGAACACCGCCACAGGAGAGATCATTGAGGACGAGGCCGCATCGTCGGCGCCGTCCGCGAGCCGGGGGACGAGATCATGACCGAGCACGAGAACCACGGAGACGGAGCGCAGGTGAATACGGGCACGACGGGAGAGTCCGCCGAGGCGGCCGCAGCCATTCCCGAGCTGGTGATCATCTCTGGCATGTCCGGCGCGGGCCGCAGCACCGCGGCCAAGTGTCTGGAGGACCTGGGCTGGTTCGTGGTGGACAATCTGCCGCCCGCGCTGATCCCCACCATGGTGGACCTGGGCGCCCGCTCCCAGGGCAATGTGGCCCGGATCGCCGTGGTGGTGGACGTCCGGGGCCGCCGTTTCTTCGACAACCTCCGCGAATCCCTCGCGGACCTGGCCGCCAAGAACGTCAAGCGGCGCGTGCTGTTCCTGGAGGCGTCCGACGAGGCGCTGGTGCGCCGTTTCGAGTCCGTGCGCCGTCCGCACCCGCTGCAGGGCGACGGGCGGATCGTGGACGGCATCGCGGCCGAGCGCGACCTGCTGCGCGAGCTGCGCGGTGACGCCGATCTGGTGATCGACACCTCCAGCCTCAACGTGCACGAGCTGCGCGCCAAGATGGACGCCCAGTTCGCCGGTGAGGAAGAGCCGGAGCTGCGCGCCACCGTCATGTCCTTCGGCTACAAGTACGGCCTGCCGGTCGACGCCGATCTGGTGGTGGACTGCCGCTTCCTGCCCAATCCGCACTGGGTCCCCGAGCTGCGCCCCTTCACCGGGCTCAACGAGGAGGTGTCCGGCTACGTCTTCAACCAGCCCGGCGCCAAGGAGTTCCTGGACCGGTACGCCGAGCTGCTCCAGCTGATCGCCGCGGGCTACCGCCGCGAGGGCAAGCGCTATGTGACGATCGCGGTCGGCTGCACCGGCGGCAAGCACCGCAGCGTCGCGATGTCCGAGCGGCTGGCCGCCCGGCTCGGCGCCGAAGGGGTCGAGACCGTCATCGTCCACCGTGACATGGGGCGCGAGTGACGATGCGTAACGGGCGGCTGCGGCGGCTCGTCGGGGCCCGTACGGGCCGCAGCGCCCAGCCCAAGGTGGTCGCGCTCGGTGGCGGTATGGGCCTGTCGGCGTCGCTCGCCGCGCTGCGCCGCATCACCGGTGATCTGACCGCCGTGGTCACGGTGGCCGACGACGGCGGCTCCAGCGGACGGCTCCGCGACGAGCTGGGGGTGCTGCCGCCCGGCGACCTGCGCAAGGCGCTGGCGGCCCTGTGCGGGGACGACGACTGGGGCCAGACGTGGGCCCGGGTCATCCAGCACCGCTTCATCAGCGAGGGCGAGCTGCACGGCCACGCGGTCGGCAACGTGCTGATCGTCGCCCTGTGGGAGCAGCTGGGCGACCATGTGGCCGCGCTCGACCTGGTCGGCAAGCTCCTGGGCGCGCACGGCCGGGTGCTGCCGATGTCGGCGGTGCCGCTGGAGCTGCAGGCGTACGTCAAGGGCCATGACCCGGCGCGCCCGGACGAGGTGTCGACGGTCGCCGGGCAGGCCACGGTCGCCCTCACCCCGGGCGAGGTGCAGTCGGTCCACCTGGTGCCCAACGACCCGCCGGCCGTCCCCGAGGCGGTCGAGGCGGTGATGGACGCGGACTGGGTGGTGCTGGGTCCCGGCTCCTGGTTTTCCTCCGTCATCCCGCATCTCCTGGTGCCGGATTTGCTGCGCGCCCTCACCGACACCAAGGCCCGCCGGGTGCTTTCGCTGAATCTCGCGCCGCAGCCCGGTGAAACCGATGGCTTCTCCCCGCAGCGTCATTTGGAGGTTTTGGCCCGACACGCCCCTAAACTCGCCTTCGACGTGGTGCTGGCCGACGAGGCCGCCGTCCCCGACCAGAGCAGTCTGTGCGATGCCGCGAAGCGACTGGGCGGCACGGTCGAGCTGGCGCCGGTGGCCGCGACCGACGGTTCCCCTAAGCACGACCCGGAGCTACTGGCGGCCGCGTACGACCGTATTTTTCGGATGCATGGAAGGATCGGCCCATGGCGATGACGGCAGCGGTGAAGGACGAAATCTCCCGGCTCCCCGTCACCCGCACCTGCTGCCGGAAAGCGGAGGTCTCGGCGATCCTGCGGTTCGCGGGCGGCCTGCACTTGGTGAGCGGGCGCATCGTGATCGAGGCGGAGCTGGATACGGGCATTGCGGCCCGCAGAGTCCGCAAGGACATCCTGGAGATCTTCGGGCACTCCTCCGATCTGGTGGTGATGGCCCCCGGAGGGCTGCGCCGCGGCAGTCGGTACGTGGTGCGGGTGGTGGCGGGCGGTGATCAGCTGGCCCGCCAGACCGGACTGGTCGACGGCCGCGGCCGGCCGATCCGCGGCCTGCCACCGCAGGTCGTCTCCGGCGCCACCTGTGACGCGGAGGCCGCCTGGCGCGGGGCCTTCCTCGCCCACGGCTCGCTCACCGAGCCCGGCCGCTCGTCCTCCCTGGAGGTGACCTGCCCCGGCCCGGAGGCCGCGCTGGCGCTGGTCGGCGCCGCCCGCAGACTGCAGATCGCGGCGAAAGCGCGCGAGGTGCGCGGAGTGGACCGGGTGGTCGTCCGGGACGGTGACGCCATCGGCGCGCTGTTGACGCGGCTGGGGGCGCACGAGTCGGTGCTCGCCTGGGAGGAGCGGCGGATGCGCCGCGAGGTGCGGGCCACCGCCAACCGGCTGGCCAACTTCGACGACGCCAACCTGCGCCGCTCGGCCCGGGCCGCCGTCGCCGCGGGCGCCCGGGTGCAGCGCGCGCTGGAGATCCTCGCCGATGAGGTGCCCGAGCACCTCGCCGCGGCCGGGCGGCTGCGCATGGAGCACAAGCAGGCCTCGCTGGAGGAGCTGGGCGCGCTCGCCGACCCGCCGCTGACCAAGGACGCCGTCGCGGGCCGTATCCGCAGGCTGCTCGCCATGGCCGACAAGCGGGCCCAGGACCTGGGCATCCCGGGGACGGAGTCGACCCTGACCGACGAGATGGCCGAGGGCATGGTCGGCTGACCGGCCGCCGCCTCGCGCGCCCCCGGCTCCCCGCGCGGTGCCGGGGGCGCGGTGCGTCCGGGTATCACTCCAGCGGATCCGGGTGGTCACACCATCAGATCATCGTCAGCGAGCCGCTGTTGACATGGTCATGGGCCGATACGAGGCTTATGCGTCTGCGCACCCACACGTCGGAACGACAGTCAGGGGGGCTCATGAAGTCACGCGAAGCCGGACGGAGACGTACGGCGCGCCACAGACGCACGGCGAGATCGATCGGCTCGATCGCGGCACTCGCTTCCTTACTCCTCACCGGACTGGCCGCCACGCCCGCGGCCCACGCGCGACCGGCGGCCGACGCCGCGGGCGAGTCGCTGTCCGTATGGACCGCCCAGGTCACCCGGGCCCAGATCCCGCTGCTGCGGCGGGCGGGCGTGGACGGGACGGAACTCGGTACCCAGGTGCCCGAGAAGGGCGCCGGACCGGTCGAGCTGTATCTGACCGGCACCCAGGCCGCCGCCCTGCGCGGCCAGGGGGTAGCGCTCACCGAGAGGAAGCTCTCCCAGCGGACCCTGAGCCGCGTCGAGGCCGCGGGCGACGGCGTCTTCCGCCCGTACAGCGGCGACGGCGGCCTCCGGCAGGAGATCACCGAGACCGGCCGGACGCATCCCGGGCTCACCAAGGTGGTCAGCATCGGCAAGACCACCCAGGGCAAGGACATCCTCGCGCTCAAGCTCACCAAGGGCGCCGCGAAGAGCCGCGACGGCAGCAAGCCGTCGGTGCTGTACATGTCCAACCAGCACGCCCGTGAGTGGATCACCCCGGAGATGACCCGGCGGCTGATGCACTACTACCTGGACAACTACGGCAAGGACGACCGCGTCACCAGGATCGTCGACCGCACCGAGCTGTGGTTCGTGCTCTCCGCCAACCCGGACGGATACGACTACACGCATCAGAGCCCGGCCAACCGCCAATGGCGCAAGACCCTGCGGGACAACAACGGTGACGGCAAGATCGCCCCGGGCGACGGCGTCGACCCCAACCGCAACTTCCCCTACAAGTGGGGCTACGACAACGAGGGGTCGTCCGCCGACCCGGCCGACGAGACCTACCGCGGCCCAGGACCCGGCTCCGAGCCCGAGACCAAGGCGCTGGACCGCTTCCAGAAGCGCATCGGCTTCGAACTCGGCATCAACTACCACTCGGCCGCCGAACTGCTGCTCTACGGCGTCGGCTGGCAGGTCGCCACCCCGACCCCCGACGACGTGCTCTACAAGGCGCTCGCGGGCACTCCCGAGCACTCCGCGATCCCCGGCTACCACCCGCAGGTGTCCTCGGAGCTGTACACCACCAACGGAGAGGCCGACGGCCACGCGGCCAACGTCAACGGGATGATGTTGTTCACCCCGGAGATGTCGACCTGTCAGACCGCCTCCAACATCGACCCCGACGACCCCTGGCAGCCGCGCGACTGCGCGTCCGTCTTCACCTTCCCGGACGACGAGAAGCTGATCCAGCAGGAGTTCGCCAAGAACATCCCGTTCGCGCTCTCCGTCGCCGAGACCGCCCAGCACCCCGACCGGCCGTCGTCCTCGGTCGGCATGACCGCGCCCGACTTCACCCCGGACGCGTTCACCACCTCCTACGCCCGCGGCGCCGCCCAGGACGTCGCCGTCACCGCGCGCAAGAGCGTCCGCGGCAAGAAGCTGGCCTACCGGGTGAACGGCGGACGCGTCCACACCGCGTCCCTGCGGCCCTGGAAGGGCGGCGAGACCTACGGCGGCGAGGACAACATCCGCTTCGACCAGTACCGGGCCGCGGTCCGGGGCGCCGGCCCCGGCGACACCGTGCGGGTTTGGTTCACCGGCCGTACGAAGGGCGGCGAGCGGACCGCGAGCGAGCCGTTCACCTACACCGTCGCCGAGCGGCCCCGCGCCGACACCCTGGTGATCGCCGAGGAGGGCGGCGGCTCCCCGGCCCGGCACACCGCCGCGTACACCGGCGCGCTGGCCGCGAACGGCCGCAAGGCGGCCGTCTGGGACGTCGCGACCCGGGGAGCGCCGTCCGCGCTCGGAGTGCTCGCCCACTTCAGGACGGTGCTCTGGTACACCGGCGCCGAGAAGCCCGGCGGCGCCACCCTGCTCGCGGTGCGCGACTACCTCAACGAGGGCGGCAAGCTGATCACCACTGGCGAGCAGGCGGGCGGCAGCTCCGTGGTGGGCCCGGCCGACACCGATGACTTCAGCCAGTACTACCTGGGCGCCGACGGCCGCCTCACGGTGAAGTCGCCGACCGCGTACGAGGGCGCCGGGGCGCTCGACGGCGCCTCCGCGGCGCTCGGCGACGCGCCCGGCAACCCCCTGGACGCCGCGGGCGCGTACACCGTCACCTCCGATGTGCTGCCGCCGAAGGACTTCCCGCAGTTCCGCAGCGCGGGCGCGGGCGCGTACACCGGCGCGCGCACCCCGTACCAGCCCTATGAGGGCGAGTGGATGGCCGCCGCCGTCCACCGGAACAGCGCCTGGATGCGACTGTCCCGCACCGTCGACCTCACCGGGGTGAGTGCTGAGGACAAGCCCAGCCTGACCTTCCGGCTCAGCTACGACACCGAACCCGGCTACGACCATGTGATCGCCGAGGCGCACACCGCGGGCAAGGACGACTGGACCACGCTGCCGGACGCGGGCGGCGCCAGCTCGGACCGGGTCCCGGCCGAGTGCGAGGCGGGCTTCCTGCTGACCACCCACCCGTTCCTCAAGCACTATCTGACCGCCGCTGACGACGGCTGCCGCGCCCAGGGCGGCACGGGCGCCTGGAACAGCTTCACGGGCTCCTCCGGCGGCTGGACGCCGGTCTCCCTGGACCTGAGCCGCTACGCGGGCGAGAAGGTCGAACTGGCCCTCTCCTACGTCACCGATTCGAGTGCGGCCGGGCGCGGCGCCTTCGTCGACAGCACCGCGCTCATCACCGGCGGCGGCACCCGGGACAGCGAGGGATTCGAGACGGCGCTCGGGCCCTGGTCGGTGCCGGGGGCGCCGGAGGGCAGCCCCGCCAACACGGCGGACTGGACGCGCTCGAAGGAGCTGTTCCGCACCTCGGCCGCGGTCACCACGCGGGACACCGTGCTGCTCGGCTTCGGCCTGGAGCACGTCCGGGACGACGCTCAGCGGGCGCAGCTCGTGCGGAGTGCGCTCCGTGCGCTGCGCCGTTGACAGAGCGTGACAGAACGTGACTGAATCGGCGGCCCATGCCCCTTTCCGGTGGTTGTGGGCCGCCGACCGCCAATGTCACGCACGTTCCGTGATAGCGGTAGGGTCGGAGGCGGTCGGGGACATCCCATACAGCTCGCCGGCGTCCAGACCGGCACACCAACGAGGAGATCGGTTCGTGACGATCCGCGTAGGCATCAACGGCTTTGGCCGCATCGGTCGCAACTATTTCCGCGCGCTCCTGGAGCAGGGCGCGGACATCGAGATCGTCGGTGTCAACGACCTGACCGACAATGCCACCCTGGTGCACCTGCTCAAGTACGACTCGATCCTGGGACGGCTGAAGCACGAGGTCAGCCACACCGAGGACACCATCACGGTCGGCAACCAGACCTTCAAGACCATGGCCGAGCGCGACCCGGCCGCCCTTCCGTGGGGAGAGCTGGGGGCCGACATCGTCGTCGAGTCCACCGGCATCTTCACCAAGCGTGACGACGCGGCCAAGCACCTGGCCGCGGGTGCCAAGAAGGTCCTGATCTCCGCGCCCGCCAAGGACGAGGACATCACGATCGTGATGGGCGTCAACCAGGACAAGTACGACGCCGCCAACCACGACGTCATCTCCAACGCCTCCTGCACCACCAACTGTGTGGCGCCGATGGCCAAGGTCCTCGACGAGAGCTTCGGCATCGTCAAGGGCATGATGACGACCGTCCACGCGTACACCAACGACCAGCGGATCCTGGACTTCCCGCACAAGGACCTGCGCCGCGCCCGCGCCGCCGCGGAGAACATCATCCCGACCTCCACGGGCGCCGCCAAGGCCACCGCGCTGGTCCTGCCGCAGCTCAAGGGCAAGCTGGACGGCATCGCGATGCGCGTCCCGGTCCCCACCGGCTCGGTCACCGACCTGGTGCTGGAGCTGGACCGCGAGGTCACCAAGGACGAGATCAACACCGCCTTCCAGAAGGCCGCCGAGGGTCAGCTCAAGGGCGTCCTGGAGTACACCGAGGACCCGATCGTCTCCTCGGACATCGTCAACTGGCCGGCGTCCTGCACCTTCGACTCCTCCCTGACCATGGTCCAGGGCAAGCAGGTCAAGGTCGTCGGCTGGTACGACAACGAGTGGGGCTACTCCAACCGCCTCGTCGACCTGACCGTCTACGTCGGCGGCCGGCTCTGACCCTGCCGCGATGAGCCAGGAACGGGGCCCGCTACGGCACACGTCGTAACGGGCCCCGTGCCGTAGGCCCCGTGCCATGGGGCCCGGTGCCGTGGGCCCCGTGCCATGGGTCCGTGCCATGAACAAGGAGTCACTCTGTGAAGACGATTGACGATCTCCAGGTCGAGGGGAAGCGGGTCTTCGTCCGCGCCGACCTGAACGTCCCGCTCGAGGGCGAGACGATCACCGACGACGGCCGGATCCGCGCCGCCGTGCCGACCATCACCGCGCTCCTGGACGCGGGCGCCAAGGTGGTCGTCGCCTCGCACCTCGGCCGCCCCAAGGGCGAGCCCGACCCGCGGTTCTCGCTCGCCCCGGTCGCGAAGCGGCTCGGCGAACTCCTCGGCAAGCAGGTCGCGTTCGCGGCGGACACCGTGGACGACAGCGCCCGGGCCACCGTCGCGGGGCTCGCCGCGGGCGAGGTCGCGCTGCTGGAGAACCTGCGCTTCAACGCCGGTGAGACGGCCAAGGACGACGCCGAGCGCGGCGCGTTCGCCGACCAGCTCGCCGCCCTCGCCGACCTCTACGTGGGCGACGGCTTCGGCGCGGTGCACCGCAAGCACGCCTCCGTGTACGACCTCCCGGCGCGGCTGCCGCACGCCGCGGGCGGTCTGATCGCCACCGAGGTCTCCGTCCTCAAGAAGCTCACCGAGGAGGTCCGGCGGCCGTACGCGGTGGTCCTCGGCGGCGCCAAGGTCTCCGACAAGCTCGGGGTCATCGAGCACCTGCTGGAGAAGGCCGACCGCATCCTGATCGGCGGCGGCATGGCGTACACCTTCCTCAAGGCCCAGGGCCACGAGGTCGGCAAGTCGCTGCTCCAGGAGGACCAGGTTCCGGTCGTCCAGGGCTATCTGCGGCGGGCGGAGGAGCTGGGCGTGGAGTTCGTCCTGCCGGTCGACGTCCTCGCCGCGGACGGGTTCCCGGACCTCAAGACCAAGGCCCCGGCGCATCCGCAGGTCGTCTCCGCGGAGGCCATCCCGGCCGACCTGGAGGGTCTGGACATCGGTCCGGACACCCGCAAGCTGTACGCCTCGAAGCTCGCCGACACGGCCACCGTCTTCTGGAACGGGCCGATGGGCGTCTTCGAGCACCCCGATTACGCCGACGGCACCAAGGCCGTGGCCCAGGCGCTCCTCGACAGCCCCGCCTTCACGGTGGTGGGCGGCGGCGACTCCGCCGCGGCCGTCCGCATCCTGGGCTTCGACGAAGATGCTTTCGGCCATATCTCGACCGGCGGTGGAGCGAGCCTCGAATACCTCGAGGGCAAGACGCTCCCCGGCCTCGCCGCACTGGAGGACTGAACACCGTGAGTGACCGCACCCCGCTGATGGCGGGCAACTGGAAGATGAACCTCAACCACCTCGAGGCCATCGCCCACGTCCAGAAGCTCGCCTTCGCGCTCGCCGACAAGGACTACGAGGCCGTCGAGGTCGCGGTTCTGCCGCCCTTCACCGATCTGCGGTCGGTGCAGACCCTGGTCGACGGCGACAAGCTGAAGATCAAGTACGGCGCCCAGGACGTCTCCGCGCAGGACTCCGGCGCGTACACCGGCGAGATCTCCGGTCCGATGCTCTCCAAGCTGAAGTGCACCTATGTGGCCATCGGCCACTCGGAGCGCCGTCAGTACCACGCCGAGACCGACGAGATCTGCAACGGCAAGGTGAAGGCGGCCTTCCGGAACGACCTCACCCCCATCCTGTGCGTGGGCGAGGGCCTGGACGTCCGCAAGGCGGGCAACCAGGTGGCGCACACCCTCGCGCAGCTGGACGGCGCCCTCAAGGACGTCCCGGCCGAGCAGGCCGAGACGATCGTGATCGCGTACGAGCCGGTCTGGGCGATCGGCACCGGCGAGGTCGCCACCCCCGAGGACGCCCAGGAGGTCTGCGGGGCCATCCGCGGCCGGCTGGCCGAGCTGTACAGCCAGGAGCTGGCCGACAAGGTCCGGATCCAGTACGGCGGCTCGGTGAAGTCCGGGAACGTGGCCGCGATCATGGCGCAGCCGGATGTGGACGGCGCCCTGATCGGCGGCGCGGCGCTGGACGCGGACGAATTCGTCAAGATCGTTCGATTCCGCGACCAGTGAGTAGGTCCTGAGCCGGGGCTCGTCGTACTCTGTCGGGGGTCGTGGTGGCGCGAAATGTGCCGCCCGGCCCCCGTCTCCCGTAAGAAACCGTCCGTAACGAGCCCGAGAGAGTTGGTCCAGCTGTGATCATGGGGTTTTCGATCGCCCTCATCGTCTTGAGCCTTTTGATGATGATGCTGGTGCTCATGCACAAGGGGAAGGGCGGGGGTCTGTCCGACATGTTCGGTGGCGGAATGCAGTCCTCCGTCGGTGGCTCTTCGGTCGCTGAGCGCAACCTGGACCGCATTACCATCGTGGTCGGGTTGCTGTGGTTCGTCGTCATCGTCGTGCTCGGCCTGTTGATGAAGCTCGACTGACGTTCGACCAAAGCGCGATCGAGGCCCGAATCCGGCCCGATAACTGACGTACCGTCGTCAGTGCGGCTGATTCGCGGCCTATCATGGGGTGGCGTCCTCAAGGGCGGGTGTAACTCCTCTCGATGGACGCGCGTTGGGCCTTACGTAGTCTGGGGCGCCGGGCAGCGGGGCCGCCATTCGATGCTTCGCGGCACCATCACGCAGGGAGTTACGACCGTGGCAAGTGGCAACGCGATCCGTGGAAGTCGGGTCGGAGCGGGGCCGATGGGAGAAGCCGAGCGAGGCGAATCGGCGCCGCGTCTGCGCATCTCCTTCTGGTGCTCGAACGGGCATGAGACCGTGCCGAGCTTTGCCAGCGACGCGCAGATCCCGGACACGTGGGACTGCCCCCGCTGTGGCTTCCCGGCCGGCAAGGACCGGGAGAACCCGCCGGACCCGCCCCGCACCGAGCCGTACAAGACCCACCTCGCCTATGTGCGCGAGCGGCGCAGCGACGCCGATGGCGAGGCGATCCTCGCCGAGGCGCTCGCCAAGCTCCGCGGCGAGATCTGAGCCGAGGCCCGGACACCCAGCGACAGCGCGCGAACGACGGCCCGGCCGGCACCCCTTGACGGGGGTGCGCGGCCGGGCCGTTGTCGTTAAGTCCGTGCTGGTGGGGCCGCTGCCAAGGGCCGTTGTCAGTGGCGCGGTCTACGGTCGTCGCATGCTGATGCGAAGGGGTGGGGAGCGGGCGGCGGTGCCCGCCTGGCGCGGGGGATTCGGGCGGCTGTGGACCGCCGCGGTGATCTCCCGCTTCGGGGACGCGTTACGCGGCGCGGCGCTGCCGCTGCTGGCCGTGTCGCTGACCGATTCGCCGGTGCTGGTGTCGCTCGTGACGGCCTGCGGCTTCCTGCCCTGGCTGCTGTTCGGTCTGCTCGGCGGGGCGATCGCCGACCGGGTGGACCAGCGGCGGGCGATGTGGGTGGTGGACGGGATACGGGCCCTGCTGATGGGCGGGTTCGCGGTCGCCGTCTGGCTGGGCCACGCCACGATCGGGCTGCTGCTCGCGCTCGCCTTCGCCCTCACCACCTTGCAGACCCTCTTCGACAACGCCGCGACGGCCCTGCTGCCGTCCGTCGTCGAGCGGGAGGCGCTGAGCCGGGCCAACGCCCGGCTGATGACCGGGCAGGAGGTCATGGGCCGGTTCGTGGGCGCCCCGCTGGTGCCCGTGCTGCTGGGGCTGGGCATCGCCATGCCGTACGCGGCGGACGCGGCCACCTACTTCGTCGCCGCGCTGCTCGTCGCCTCGCTCGGGGCGACCGCCCCGGACCGCGCCCCGCGCCCGTCCGGCGGCTCCCTGCGCCGGGACATCGCCGAGGGCATCGGCGTGCTGTGGCGGGACCGGGTGCTGCGGGGGCTGTGCGTCTCCACCACCCTGTGCAACATCGGTATCGGCGCGCTCATCGCCGCCCTGGTGCTGCACGTCACCGGCTGGCTGGACGCCGGGAACACCGGGTACGCGGTGGTCATCACGGCGTACGGGATCGGCAGTGTGACCGGGGGACTGGTCGCCGCGCGGGTCGGCGAGCGGCTGGGGGAGTACCGCGCGCTGGTGCTGTGCGGAGCCGTGCAGACCGCTGCCCTGGTCGCGCTCGCCACGATACGCAGCCTGGCGGCCGCCGTCGCCGCCATGGGCGTGTTCGCCTTCGCGGGGATCATATGGAACGTCACCGAGGTGACGATGACCCAGCGGCGCAGCCCCGCCGACCTGCTCGGCCGGGTCAGCTCCGCCTTCCGCACGCTGTCGATCGCGGGCTCCCCGGTCGGCGCGCTGCTCGGCGGGGTGATGGCCGCCGCCTGGGGGCTGAACACGCCCGCGCTGGGGTGCGCCGTGCTCGTCGCGGGCGGGGTGCTGGCCCTCGTTCCAGGAATGCGGCCCGTCATCAATTAGGTTGGTGGGCAACGGGGGCCAGGCACCGATGAGAAGTGGGCTGATGTCCGAGATGAACGCAGAAGGCCGCACCAGGCTCGATCAGCTGCCGGAGTGGAACGCGCTGGCCGAGCACCGCAAGGCGCTGGGCGACGCGCATCTGCGCGAGCTGTTCGCAGGCGACCCGGACCGCGCGAGCAGGCTTTCGCTCCAGGTCGGCGATCTCCATGTCGACTACTCCAAGCACCTGGTGACGGACGAGACGCTGCGGTTGCTGCGGGAGCTGGCGCGGGCGACCGGAGTGGCCGGGCTGCGGGACGCGATGTTCCGCGGCGAGAAGATCAACACCACCGAGGACCGCGCCGTGCTCCACACCGCGCTGCGCGCGCCCCGCTCGGCGGTCATCAGGGTGGACGGCGAGGACGTCGTCCCCGAGGTGCACGCGGTCCTCACCAAGATGAGCGTATTCGCCGACCGCATCCGGTCCCGCGACTGGCACGGCCACACCGGCAAGCCCATCAAGAACATCGTCAACATCGGCATCGGCGGCTCCGACCTGGGCCCGGCGATGGCGTACGAGGCGCTGCGCGCCTACACCGACCGCGAGCTGGTGTTCCGCTTCGTCTCCAATGTGGACGGTGCCGATCTCCATGAGGCGGTGCGCGACCTGGACCCGGCGGAGACGCTGTTCATCGTCGCCTCCAAGACCTTCACCACCATCGAGACCATCACCAACGCCGTCTCCGCCCGTGAATGGCTGCTGAGCGGGCTCGGGGCCGGTGACGAGGCCGTCGCGAAGCACTTCGTGGCGGTGTCGACCAACGCGGAGAAGGTCGCCGAGTTCGGCATCAACACGGACAACATGTTCGAGTTCTGGGACTGGGTCGGCGGGCGGTATTCCTACGACTCGGCGATCGGCCTCGCCCTGATGGTCGCCATCGGACCGGACTGCTTCCGCGAGATGCTGGCCGGGTTCCACCTGGTGGACGAGCACTTCACCACCGCCCCGCCCGAGCAGAACGTACCGCTGCTGCTCGGCCTGCTGGGCGTCTGGTACGGCGACTTCCACGACGCCCAGGCGCACGCCGTCCTGCCCTACAGCCACTACCTGTCCAAGTTCACCGCCTACCTCCAGCAGCTGGACATGGAGTCCAACGGCAAGTCGGTGGACCGGGAGGGCGATCCGGTCGACTGGCAGACCGGCCCGGTGGTCTGGGGCACCCCCGGCACCAACGGCCAGCACGCCTACTACCAGCTTCTCCACCAGGGCACCAAGCTGATCCCGGCCGATCTGATCGGCTTCGCCAAGCCGGTGGACGACCTGCGGCCCGGGCTGGTCGCCCAGCACGATCTGCTGATGGCCAACCTCTTCGCCCAGGGGCAGGCGCTGGCCTTCGGCAAGACGCCGGAAGAGGTCGCCGCCGAGGGCGTGCCCGCGGATCTGGTGCCGCACAAGACCTTCCAGGGCAACCGCCCCACGACCACCATCCTGGCCGCCGAGCTGAGCCCGTCCGTGCTCGGCCAGCTGGTCGCGCTCTACGAGCACAAGGTGTTCGTCCAGGGCGCCATCTGGAACATCGACTCCTTCGACCAGTGGGGCGTCGAGCTGGGCAAGGTGCTCGCCAAGCGGGTCGAGCCCGCGCTGACCGAGGGCGCCGAGGTGCCGGGGCTCGACGCCTCGACTGCGCGTCTCGTCGCCACGTACCGCTCGCTGCGCGGCCGCTGAGCCACGCACCCCCGAAACACAGCGATCCCCCGTGCGCACACCGGCGCACGGGGGATCGGCCGTATCGGGGGCTTACGGCGAGGCCGGGGGGTACAGCTCGCGCGGCAGACCGCTCGCCGCGGCCCGGTCCAGCAGCCACAGGGTGCGGCTGCGGCCGTACGCGCCCGCCGCCGGGGCCTGGATCTCCCCGGCGCCCGACAGCGCGATGGTCACCGCCTTCGCCTTGTCCTCACCGGCGGCCAGCAGCCACACCTCCCGCGCCGCGCGGATCGCGGGCAGGGTCAGCGAGACCCGGGTGGGGGGCGACTTGGGCGCGCCGCGCACCCCGACCACCGTCCGCTCGGTCTCCCGGACGGCGGGCAGTTCGGGGAAGAGCGAGGCCACGTGGGTGTCCGGGCCTACGCCCAGCAGGGCTACGTCGAAGGTCGGCGCCGCGCCGTGGTTCTCCGGCCGCGCCGCGCGGCCCAGCTCGATTCCGTACGCCTCCGCGGCGGCCTCCACATCGCCGCCGTGCGGACCGTCGGACGCGGGCATCGGGTGCACCCGCGCCGGGTCCAGATCCACCGCGTCCAGCAGCGCCTCCCGGGCCTGGGTGACGTTGCGGTCGGGGTGGCCGTCCGGCAGGAAGCGCTCGTCGCCCCACCACAGGTCCAGCCGCGACCAGTCCACGGCGTCGCGCGCGGGGGACGTGGCGAGGGCCGCCAGCAGGCCGTTGCCGTTGCGGCCGCCGGTCAGGACGACGGAGGCGGAGCCCCGGGCGGCCTGGGCGTCGACGATCTTCGTGATCAGCCGGGCCGCGGCCGCCTGGGCCATCAGCTCCTTGTCGCGGTGGACGACGACCTGCGGGGCGGTCACTTGTCGCCCTTCCCGCCGTTTCCCGCTGCCTTCCCGTCCGGCTTTCCCTCCGTCTTGCCGCCCGGCTTCAGGTCCGAGGGCTTCGGAGCCGGAGGGGCCTGGGGCGGGGCGGGGGTGTTCGTCGGGGACGGAGCCGTGCCCGGGTCCCGCGTCGGCAGCGGCGGCCGCGGCGGGGCCGGGGGCGCGGGCGGCGCCTCGGCGGTCGCGGTGGCCGTGCCGCCGCCACCCGACGCGGCGGGCGCCGCGTCGTGCCCGGCCGCACCGCCGCCGTTCAGCTTGTTCACGCCGTACTTCACCGAGATCGCGTACATCTCGTCCGGGTCGAGCCGGCGCAGCTCCTCGGCGATCAGCTCCGACACCTCCCGCCGCTGCAGCGCGACATGCCGGTCCGGCTGGCCCGGCATGGCCAGCTCGGCGAGGGCTCCGTCGGCCCGGTCCAGGCAGATGACGCCGTCGGCCGTCTCCAGCCGCACCGCGGTCAGCCCCGGGCCGTCGGTGATCTGCCGGTCGACCGGGACCCGCAGCCGCTCGGCGAGCCACAGCGCGAGCAGCTCGCTGCTCGGGTTGTACGCCTCGCCCTCCACGACCGCGGAGGTGATCTTCGAGTGCTTCTGGTCCAGCGCGGCCGCCAGCACACTGCGCCACGGGGTGATCCGGGTCCACGCCAGGTCGGTGTCGCCCGGGGTGTACGTCTCGGCCCGCAGGCTCAGCGTGCCGACCGGGTCCTCGGTGGCCTGGGCGTCGGTGATGCGGCGCTGGGCCAGCTGCCCCAGCAGGTCCTTGGCGGGGTGCTCCGGCGGGTCCTCGGGCCACCACACCACGACCGGGGCGTCCGGCAGCAGCAGTGGCAGGACCACCGAGTAGGCGTGGTTGGCGAGTTCGCCGTGGAGCCGCAGCAGGACCGTCTCACCGGTGCCGGTCTCGCCACCGACCCGGACCTCGGCGTCCATCCGGGCCATCTTGCGGTCGCGCGGCGAGCGGCCCGGCCGCTTGATGACGACCAGGATGCGCGAGGGGTGCTCCTTGGACGCCTCGCTCGCGGCCCGCAGCGCGTCGTAGTGGTTGCCCTCGTCGGTGACGATGACGAGGGTGAGCACCATGCCCACGGCCGGGGTGCCGGTGGCCCGGCGCGCCTGGACCAGAGCGGAGTTGATCCGGCTGGACGTGGTGTCCGTGAGATCGATGTTCATGGCCGCCGCCAGCTCCGTCCGTCTCGTGCGAGCATCTCGTCCGCGGCCTTCGGCCCCCAGGTTCCGGCCGTGTACTGCTCGGGCTTCCCGTGCTTGTCCCAGTACTCCTCGATCGGATCGAGGATCCGCCAGGACTCCTCCACCTCCTGGTGGCGCGGGAAGAGGTTCGCGTCGCCCAGCAGGACGTCGAGCAGCAGCCGCTCGTACGCCTCGGGGCTGGACTCGGTGAAGGACTCGCCGTACTGGAAGTCCATCGTCACATCGCGGATCTCCATGGAGGTGCCGGGCACCTTGGAGCCGAACCGGATGGTGACGCCCTCGTCCGGCTGCACCCGGATCACCAGGGCGTTCTGCCCCAGCTCCTGGGTGTCGGTGGCGTCGAACGGAGAGTGCGGGGCGCGCTGGAAGACGACGGCGATCTCGGTGACCCGGCGCCCCAGCCGCTTGCCGGTGCGCAGGTAGAAGGGGACGCCCGCCCAGCGGCGGTTGTCGATCTCCAGCTTGACCGCGGCGTAGGTGTCGGTCTTCGACTGCGAGTCGATGCCGTCCTCTTCGAGGTAGCCGCGCACCTCCTGGCCGCCCTGCCAGCCGTGCGCGTACTGGCCGCGCACGGTGTGCTTGCTCAGTTCACGCGGCAGCTTGACGGCGGTGAGGACCTTCAGCTTCTCGGTGACCAGCGCCTTGGCGTCGAAGGAGGCGGGCTCCTCCATGGCGGTCAGGGCGAGCAGCTGGAGCAGGTGGTTCTGGATGACGTCCCGGGCGGCGCCGATGCCGTCGTAGTAGCCCGCGCGGCCGCCGATGCCGATGTCCTCGGCCATGGTGATCTGTACGTGGTCGACGTACGAACGGTTCCACAGCGGCTCGAACATGGTGTTGGCGAAGCGCAGCGCCAGGATGTTCTGGACCGTCTCCTTGCCCAGGTAGTGGTCGATCCGGAAGACGTCGCTGGGCTTGAAGACCTCGTGGACGACCTGGTTCAGTTCCTGGGCGCTCTTCAGGTCGTGGCCGAAGGGCTTCTCGATGACGGCACGCCGCCAGGAGTGGTTCTGCCCGTCGGACAGCCCGTGCTTCTTGAGCTGCTGCACCACGTTCGGGAAGAACTTGGGCGGCACGGAGAGGTAGAAGGCGAAGTTGCCGCCGGTACCGCGGGCCTTGTCCAGCTCTTCTATGGTCGCCCGCAGCTTCTCGAACGCGTCGTCGTCGGAGAACTCCCCGGGGACGAAGCGGAATCCCTCGGCGAGCTGCTGCCAGACCTCTTCGCGGAACTCGGTCCGCGCGTGTTCCTTCACCGCGTCGTGGACGACCTGGGCGAAGTCCTCGTGCTCCCAGTCGCGCCGGGCGAAGCCGACGAGCGAGAAGCCCGGCGGCAGCAGGCCGCGGTTGGCCAGGTCGTAGACGGCGGGCATCAGCTTCTTACGGGACAGGTCTCCCGTGACACCGAAGATGACCAGGCCGGACGGCCCCGCGATGCGCGGGAGCCGCCGGTCCTTCGGGTCACGCAGCGGATTGCTGCTGGTGGTCAACGTGTTCACGCCTCCGACGGTGCGAGGCGGTTCAGCTCCGCCTCAGTGGACTTCAGCAGGTCGTTCCAGGACGCCTCGAACTTCTCGACGCCCTCGTCCTCCAGAAGCTTGACGACCTCGTCGTACGAGACGCCGATGGAGGCCAGCGCCTCGATGTCCGCCTTGGCCTGCTCGTAGCCACCGGCCACGGTGTTGCCCTTGATCTCGCCGTGGTCGGCGACCGCGTCGAGGGTGGCCTCCGGCATGGTGTTGACGGTGGCCGGGGCGACCAGCTCGTCGACGTACATGGTGTCCTTGTAGGCCGGGTCCTTGACGCCGGTCGAGGCCCACAGCGGGCGCTGCTTGTTGGCGTTTGCCCGGTCCAGGACGTCCCAGCGCTCGGAGCCGAAGACGTCCTCGTACGCCTGGAAGGCGAGCCGGGCGTTGGCCAGGGCGGCCTTGCCGCGCAGGGCCTTGGCCTCGTCGGTGCCGGACTTGTCGATGCGCTTGTCGATCTCGGTGTCCACGCGGGACACGAAGAAGGACGCCACCGAGTGGATCTTGGAGAGGTCGAGACCGGCCGCCTTGGCCTTCTCCAGGCCGGCCAGGTAGGCGTCCATGACCGCGCGGTAGCGCTCCAGGGAGAAGATCAGCGTGACGTTGACGCTGATGCCCAGGCCGATCACCTCGGTGATCGCCGGAAGACCCGCCTCGGTGGCCGGGATCTTGATGAAGGTGTTCGGGCGGTCCACCAGCCAGGCGAGCTGCTTGGCCTCGGCGATGGTGGCGGCCGTGTTGTGGGCCAGCCGCGGGTCGACCTCGATGGAGACCCGGCCGTCCTGGCCGCCGGTCGCGTCGTACACCGGGCGCAGGATGTCGGCGGCGTCGCGGACGTCCGCCGTGGTGATCATCCGGACGGCTTCCTCGACGGTGACCTTGCGGGCCGCGAGGTCGGCGAGCTGCTGCTCGTAACCGTCACCGCCGGAGATCGCCTTCTGGAAGATCGACGGGTTGGTGGTGACGCCGACGACGTGCTGCTGGTCGATCAGTTCGGCGAGGTTGCCGGAGGTGATCCGCTTCCGCGAGAGGTCGTCGAGCCAGATCGCGACGCCTTCGTCGGCCAGCCGCTTGAGTGCGTCTGTCATGGGGTGTGTCTCCTGTTGCTCGTCGCTGTTCAAGTCGGATGCGGGCATCACTGCCCGGCGGCGTCCAGGGACTCGCGGGCGGCCGTGACCACGGCGTCGGCCGTCAGGCCGAACTCCCGGTAGAGCACCTTGTAGTCGGCGGAGGCGCCGAAGTGCTCCAGCGAGACGATGCGGCCCGCCTCACCGACGTAGCGGTGCCAGGTCAGGCCGATACCGGCCTCGACGGCCACGCGAGCCTTCACGGACGGCGGCAGCACGCTGTCGCGGTACCCCTTGTCCTGCTCTTCGAACCACTCGATCGAGGGCATCGACACCACGCGGGTCGGCACTCCGGCGGCCTGCAGCTGCTCACGCGCCTCGACGGCGAGCTGGACCTCGGAGCCGGTGCCGATCAGGATCACCTGCGGCTGGCCGCCCTCGGCCTCGAACAGGACGTAACCGCCCTTGGCGGCGTCCTCGTCGGCCTCGTACGTCGGCACGTTCTGCCGGGTGAGGGCGAGGCCGTGCGGGGCCGGGTTGTCGCCGTGGCGGCGGGTGATCTCGCGCCAGGCGATGACGGTCTCGTTGGCGTCGGCCGGGCGCACGATGTTCAGGCCCGGGATGGCGCGCAGCGCGGACAGGTGCTCGACCGGCTGGTGGGTGGGCCCGTCCTCGCCGAGGCCGATGGAGTCGTGCGTCCACACGTAGGTGACCGGCAGCTTCATCAGCGCGGCCAGCCGGACGGCCGGGCGCATGTAGTCGGAGAAGACGAGGAACGTGCCGCCGTAGACACGGGTGTTGCCGTGCAGCGCGATGCCGTTCATGGTCGAGCCCATGGCGTGCTCGCGGATGCCGAAGTGGATCGTCCGCCCGTACGGGTCGGCCTCCGGCAGCGGGTTGTCCTTGGGGAGGAAGGACGAGGACGCGTCGATGGTGGTGTTGTTGGAACCGGCGAGGTCGGCCGAGCCGCCCCACAGCTCCGGGATCACTCCGCCGAGCGCCTTGAGCACCTGGCCGGACGCCTTGCGGGTGGCGACGTCCTTGCCCGCCTCGAAGACCGGCAGCGCGCTCTCCCAGCCCTCCGGCAGCTCACCGGCGGTGACGCGGTCGAACTCGGCGGCGCGGGCGGGGTTGTTGTTGCGCCACTCCTGGAGCGTCTTGTCCCAGGCGGCGTGCGCCTCGCGGGCGCGGTCGACCAGGCCGCGGGTGTGGTTGATGACCTCGGTGTCGACCTGGAAGTGCTGCTCGGGGTCGAAGCCCAGGACGCGCTTGGTGGCGGCGACCTCGTCGGCGCCGAGCGCGGAGCCGTGGGAGGCCTCGGTGTTCTGCGCGTTAGGCGCGGGCCAGGCGATGATCGTGCGCGCGGCGATGATCGAGGGGCGCTCGGTCTCGTCCTGCGCCGCCTTGAGCGCCGCGTACAGCTGCTCGATGTCGAAGTCGCCGCTGGCCGCCTGCTCGATGCGCTGGACGTGCCAGCCGTACGCCTCGTACCGCTTCAGTACGTCCTCGGACAGCGCGGTGGCGGTGTCGCCCTCGATCGAGATGTGGTTGTCGTCGTACAGGGCGACGATGTTGCCCAGCTTCTGGTGACCGGCCAGCGAGGACGCCTCGGCGGAGATGCCCTCCTCCAGGTCGCCGTCGGAGACGATCGCCCAGATGGTGTGGTCGAACGGGGAGGCACCCTCGGGCGCCTCCGGGTCGAACAGACCGCGCTCGTAGCGGGCGGCCATGGCCATGCCCACCGCGTTGGCGATGCCCTGGCCGAGCGGGCCGGTCGTGGTCTCCACGCCCCTGGTGTGGCCGTACTCCGGGTGGCCCGGGGTGAGGCTGCCCCAGGTGCGGAAGGACTTCAGGTCCTCCAGCTCCAGGCCGAAGCCCGCCAGGTAGAGCTGCACGTAGAGAGTCAGGCTGGTGTGCCCCGGGGACAGGACGAACCGGTCCCGGCCCGCCCAGTCCGCGTCGGAGGGGTCGTGCCGCATGAGCTTCTGGAAGAGAAGGTACGCGGCGGGCGCCAGACTCATGGCCGTGCCAGGGTGGCCGTTACCGACCTTCTGTACGGAGTCCATGGCCAGGACGCGGGCGGTGTCAACGGCCCGCTGGTCCAGATCGGTCCATGCAAGGTCTGTGGTAGTCGGCTTGTTGCTCACCCTGAGTCAGGGCTCCTCTCCACAATGTCGCTGTCCGGTGACCGTGTGCACACCGGCGAGGTCGAGCCTACCCCTGTAAGAACGGTCATCTTTTCGAGTTCCACTCAACGACTAAGGGAACGAATCTCAAGGTCGTGGCATTCCCTCGGAGTTCTCTCCGGGGCGTATGGAATACCGGGTTCCGGCTGCCTCCCGGTGGTTGTGCGGACCGTTCGCGCAGGTCTTCGGGGGGCGCTGGAGGGGCATCAACACGAGGCGACCCCGGCGGCAGGCGGCGTATCCGCTACGTCTAGAGTGGCGTGGTACGCGCAAGTCTTTACCGGGGTTTCATCTCCGGTGCTTGCTGGTTCTTGCTTCCACCAGGGGTGTGCGTGACGGCCGTCGAATCCCGTCCTGCGGGGGTGCTCGAAACGAGCGAATCGAGCCTCGGGCAGCGGCTTCCAGGCCGCCGTCCGCTCGGGGCCCGGGTCAAGGCGTTCGTGACGCTGACCAAGCCGCGCGTCATCGAACTGCTGCTGATGACCACGGTGCCGGTCATGTTCCTGGCCGCCCAGGGCGTCCCGGACCTGTGGCTGGTCCTCGCGACCTGCGTCGGCGGCTATCTGTCCGCCGGTGGCGCCGCCGCGTTCAACATGTATTACGACCGCGACATCGACGCGCTGATGGACCGTACGTCGCAGCGTCCACTGGTCACCGGCATGGTGTCGCCGGTCGAATGCCTGGTCTTCGCCTTCGCGCTCGCCGTCGGGTCCACGGCCTGGTTCTGGTTTCTCGTCAACCCGCTGTCCTCGATGCTGGCACTCGGTGCGCTGGTCTTCTACGTCGTCGTCTACACGATGTGGCTCAAGCGGCGTACCTCGCAGAACATCGTCTGGGGCGGCATCGCGGGCTGCATGCCCGTGCTCATCGGATGGTCGTCGGTCACCAATGAGGTCTCCTGGGCCGCGGTGATCCTCTTTCTGGTCATCTTCTTCTGGACGCCGCCGCACTACTGGCCGCTGTCGATGAAGGTCAAGGAGGACTACGAGCGGGCGAGCGTGCCGATGCTGCCCGTCATCGCGGGCAACAAGGCGGTCGCCCGGCAGATCGTCCTCTACAGCTGGGCCATGGTCGGCGTCTCGCTGCTGCTGTGGCCGCTCGGCTACACGGGCTGGTTCTACCCGGTCGTGGCGACCGTGCTGGGCGCGTTCTGGCTCAAGGAGGCGCACGGACTCCAGGCGCGCGCCCGGGCCGAGATCACCGGCGCGAAGCTCAAGGAGATGCGGCTGTTCCACTGGTCCATCACCTATGTCTCCCTGCTGTTCGTCGCCGTCGCGGTGGACCCTTTCCTGCGGTGATCCCCTTCCGGCCGTAATTACCGGCGGGTAGCATCGGTGGTATGGCAGATACCACGCAGGCGTCCCCGAAGGACGAGAAGCGGGCCCAGCGACTCGCCCACCAGATCACGGCCTTCGCCAAGAGCCACGGCGGCAGCGCCGAGGGCCAGCTCGCCCACATCGGCCGCGGCACCGTCCGGATCGCCCTGGTGGGCGCCAACGGCGAGTGGGGCACCCTCGTCGCCCGTTCCCAGGAGACGGCCCGCCGCGCCGTCGAGATCGCCGGGGTCACGCTCCGGGACGACTTCGACGGCGACCTCGCGGCGAAGGTCCGCACGGGCCGTTACGAATGGACGCGGATGGCCGGTATCCAACTGGGCGGCCCCCGCAACTCCTGAACCGCCTGAGTCCCTCCCGCCGGACCGGCACAATGAGGCGGCGCCCGCATACGGCCGGTCCGCCGGTCCGCTAGTCCGCTCGTCCGCCGGTCCGCTCGTCCGCCGGACCCCCGACCGGCGACACCTCGCGCGGCATCCGGGCGTTAAGCCCTGCGATGCCGGAGGGCGAGGAGGCGGCGGTGACGGACGAGGCGACGCGGTCCCCGGACACCCTGGGGCCCGCTACCGGCGCGGTGCCCCGGGACGGCCCGGGCGTCGAGCTGCCGCCGCTGGTCGATCAGCACAGCCACGGCACGGTCCACGGCGAGCTGGGCCTCGGCTCGTTCGAGACGCATCTGGCCACCGCCGCCGGATCGGGCCCGGCCCCGGCCGGGACCACGTACTTCGACAGCTGGACCGGGCTCGCCGTGCGCCGCTGGTGCCCGCCGCTGCTGGGCATGGAACCGCACTGCACGCCCGTGCGCTATCTCGCCCGCCGCCGCGAGCTGGGCGCCTACCGCGCCGCCCGGCTGCTGCTGCGCGGCGCGGGCATCGGCACCTTCCTGCTGGAGTCGGGCACCCCGAGCGACCTCACCTCGCCCGCCGAGCTGGCGGCGGCCGCTGACGGCCGGGCCCATGAGGTCGTACGGCTCGAACCGCTGGCCGAACAGGTCGCGGACACCTCGGGGACGGTCGACGCCTTCATGGGCAACACCGCCGAGGCGCTCTACGCCGCCGCCCAGCACGCCACCGCCTTCGCGCTGGGCATCACCTTCTGCGACGAGACCCCGCCCGACCCGGGCGAGGTGCGGCGCGCGGCGGCCCGGCGGCTGGCCGCGCGCCCGGTGCGGAACCGGGCGCCCGACCCGGTGTTCGCCCAGCATCTGATGTGGAGCGCCGTGGCGACCGGGCTGCCGGTGCAGCTGCACTGCGCCGATCCACAGCCGCTGATCGGCTTCCTGCGCGCCACCGCCGGGCTGGGCACCGATCTCGTCCTGCTGCCCGACCCGCCGCACCACCGCCGCGCCGCCCAGCTCGCCGCGGTGTTCCCGCACGTCTACGCGGACGCGGGGCCGCGGCCCTCGGAGACGCTGGGCGAGGCGCCGTTCGGCAAGCTGCTGTTCTCCAGCGGGGCCCGAGCGCTGCCCGAGCTGTATGTGACCGCCGCCCGGCAGTTCGGCCGGGCGATGGCCCGGCTGGCGGCCGAGTGGGTCGCCGACGGCGTCTGTACGGGGGCGGAGGCCCGGCGGATCGCCGGGCTGGTGGCGGCCGGGACGGCGCGCCGGGTCTACCGGCTGGACGCGGCGGGCTCGGGCGCCGGGTCCGGGGTCGACGCGCTCTCCGGCTGAACCGTCTCGTGGCCGCCTGAGGGGCCAGGGTCCGCGGCGGCGTCGAGCGCGGGGCGCTCGCGCTGTGCGAAGAACACCCGCAGGACCGCGATCCACACCAGGCAGGACCCGAACATGTGGATGCCGACGACCACCTCGGGCAGACCCGTGAAGTACTGGACGTACCCGATCACGCCCTGCAGCAGCAGCACGGCCAGCAGGTCGAGCACCGCACGGCGCTGGGCCGCCGGGGCCCGCACCGCGCGCAGCACGAACCACAGGGCGACGGTGAGGCCCAGCACGATGTAGACGAAGTCCACGTGCAGCTGGGTGATCTCCTGCCAGTCCAGCGGAATCCGGTGCACCTCGCGGGCGTCTCCGGCGTGCGGACCGGAGCCGGTGACCACGGTGCCGAGCAGGATCAGCGTCAGCGTCGCGCCGACCAGCAGCCAGGTCAGCTGGCGCACCGGCCGGGGCACCAGGTCCCGCGGCGCCCCGTCGCCCTCGCGGGAGCGCTGCCAGACCACCATGGCGACCGTGAGGAGCGCGGTGGCCAGCAGGAAGTGCGAGCTGACGATGTACGGGTTCAGGCCGGTCAGGACGATGACGCCGCCGATGATGGCGTTGCTCATGATCAGCCAGAACTGGGCCCAGCCCAGCCGGGTGATGGAGCGGCGCACCGGCTGACGGGCCCGGGCGGCGATGATCAGCAGCCCGACGAACGCGCACAGCACGTACGTCAGCATGCGGTTGCCGAACTCGATGGCGCCGTGGATGCCCATGTCGGAGGTGGGCGTCAGGCTCCCGGAGGTGCACTTGGGCCAGGTGTCACAGCCCAGCCCGGACTCGGTCAGCCGCACCGCGCCCCCGGTGACGACGATGACCACGGCCATCACCACGGTGGCGAGCGCGGCACGCTCCACGAAGCGCGCGGAGGGCTGCCAGCGCCGGGCGATCAGCTCGAACGGATTCAGCGAATTCGGCACGGAGCCATCGTAGGACGGAGCTTGTGCAGCTTTTCACGAGGGTCCCGGTTACCGGCGGGAGCGGCCCGGGAAGCTCCTCACTCCCAGCGGAAGAACCGCGCCGCAGCGCCGAGCCCCAGCACCGACCACACGGCCAGGATGCCGAGGTCGCGCCAGGGCACCCCGGCCCCGTCCTGGAGGACGTCCCGCAGCCCGCCGGAGAGCGCCGCGATCGGCAGCAGCTCCAGTACGCCCCGTACGGCACCCGGGAACTTGTCCAGCGACACGATCACGCCGCCGCCCACGAGCAGCAGCAGGAAGACCAGGTTGGCGGCGGCGAGCGTCGCCTCGGCCTTCAGGGTGCCCGCCATCAGCAGCCCGAGCCCGGAGAACGCGGCGGTGCCGAGGATCAGCAGCAGCGCCACGGCGAGCGGGTTGCCCTGCGGCGACCAGCCCAGCGCGAAGGCGATCGCGGTCAGCAGCACGATCTGCAGGATCTCGGTGATCAGCACCGCGCACGTCTTGGCGGCCATCAGCGCCCACCGGGGCAGCGGCGAGACGGCGAGCCGCTTGAGCACGCCGTACCGTCGCTCGAAGCCGGTCGCGATGGCCTGTCCGGTGAACGCCGTGGACAGCACGGCGAGCGCCAGCACACCGGGCGCGAGGAAGTCGACGGCGTCCCCGGAACCGCCGGTGGCGCCCGTGGCGCCTGTGTCAACGATGTTCACGCTGCTGAAGAGCACCAGGACGAGGGACGGGATGACGACGGTCAGCAGCAGCTGTTCGCCGTTGCGCAGCAGCATCCGGGTCTCCAGCGCGGCCTGCGCGCGGATCATCCGGAGCAGCGGTGCCGCCCCCGGCTCGGGGAGATAGGTGCCTGTGGCGGTCACGCGCGCAGCTCCTTACCGGTCAGCTCCAGGAAGACGTCCTCCAGGGTGTGCCGCTCGACCGAGATGCGGTCGGGCATCACGCCGTTCTGCGCGCACCAGGAGGTGACGGTGGCCAGCATCTGCGGGTTGACCTTGCCGGTGACCCGGTAGCCGCCGGGGACCAGCTCGGCGGCCGTGCTGTCGACGGGCAGCGCCTTGAGCAGCGAGGCCAGGTCGAGCGCGGGGCGGCCGGTGAAGCGCAGGGTGTTCTCGGCGCCGCCGCGGCACAGCTCCTCGGGGGTGCCCTGGGCGATCACCTTGCCGCCGTCGATGATCGCGACGTGGTCGGCGAGCTGTTCGGCCTCGTCCATGTAGTGCGTGGTCAGGACGACGGTCACGCCGTCCCGGCGTAGATCGCGGACGAGGTCCCAGGTGGCGCGGCGGGCCTGCGGGTCGAGTCCGGCGGTGGGCTCGTCGAGGAAGACCAGTTCGGGGCGGCCGACGACGGCCATGGCGAGCGCGAGCCGCTGCTGCTGTCCGCCGGAGAGCCGCCGGTAGGCCGTACGGCCGCAGGAGCCGAGGCCGAGCCGCTCGATGAGCGCGGCGACGTCCAGGGGATGGGCGTGGAGGGTGGCGGTGTGGCGCAGCATCTCTTCTGCGCGTGCGCCGGAATAAACGCCTCCGGACTGGAGCATGACGCCCACCCGCGGCCGCAGCGCCGCGGCGTCCGCGACCGGGTCGAGGCCGAGCACGCGCACCGTCCCGGCGTCGGGGCGGCGATATCCCTCGCAGGTCTCGACGGTGGTGGTCTTTCCGGCGCCGTTGGGTCCGAGGACGGCGCTCACGGTGCCGCGGCCGACGGACAGGTCGAGCCCGTCGACGGCGGTCTTGGAGCCGTACCGTTTGACCAGGCCGACGATGTCGACCGCGGGCTCTTCTCGCATGTCCGGCAGTGTACGAACGGCGGGCGGGGCCGTGGGCGGCAGGGCCGGAACGCACCCCTCGCGACCAGCTGGCGAGTGCCCTTGCGGCGAGGGCGGGAGCGGCGTTTCCGCAGGTCACACTTAGGTAGACCTAAGTGACGCACCCCACCGGAAGGTCCCTCCGCTCTCGCTTGTACCTTGCGGAAGAATTACGCAACAATGGCGTTGTGAAATACGCGAGCGAGGCTCCCCAGGGACGCGCGGCCGAGGCGGCCGCGCGGTCCGGCGTGCCTGCCGTGCCCGCTCCCGAGGAGCAGCAGCACGGCACCCGGAACCGGGTTGCCCGCTCCATCCTCGACCACGGTCCGTCCACCGCCGCCGAGCTGGCGCTGCGGCTGGAACTGACCCAGGCGGCCGTGCGCCGTCACCTCGACACCCTCGTCGCCGACGGCGTCGTCGAGCCCCGGGAGAAGAGGGTGTACGGGGCGCGGCGGCGCGGCCGCCCGGCCAAGGTGTTCGCCCTGACGGACTGCGGCCGTGACGCCTTCGACCAGGCCTATGACGATCTCGCCGTCGACGCCCTGCGCTGGATCGAGCAGAGCGCGGGCGGCGGCGAGAAGGGCCGGGCCGCCGTCGCGGCGTTCGCCCGCGCCAGGCTCGCCGCCCAGGCCGATGGATACCGCGGCGCCGTCGAGGCCGCCGCCCCCGGGCGGCGTACCGAAGCCCTCGCGGGCGCACTCTCCGCGGACGGGTACGCTGCTACGGCGCGCAGCGCGCCGGTCGGCGAACAGCTCTGCCAGCACCACTGCCCGGTCGCCCACGCAGCCGAGCGATATCCGCAGCTGTGTGAGGCGGAGACCGAGGTCTTCTCCCAGCTGCTCGGGACTCATGTCCAGCGTCTGGCCACCATCGCCCATGGCGACGGGGTGTGCACGACGTTCATCCCGAAGACCGGACAGACCGACACCGCGGTCGAGAAGACCGACCACCGCACCACCAAGACCACCACAGCATCTGCCAGCACGGCCGGGAGGAACCCCGAATGACTCTCCCCACGGAGACCGCTCACCCCGAGCTTGAGGGTCTGGGCAACTACGAGTACGGCTGGGCCGACTCCGACGTCGCCGGCGCCTCCGCCAAGCGCGGCCTCTCCGAGGACGTCGTACGCGACATCTCGGCGAAGAAGTCCGAGCCGGAGTGGATGCTCAAGCTCCGCCTCAAGGGCCTGAAGCTCTTCGGCAAGAAGCCCATGCCCACCTGGGGCTCGGACCTGTCGGGCATCGACTTCGACAACATCAAGTACTTCGTCCGCTCCACCGAGCAGCAGGCCGCCTCCTGGGAGGACCTGCCCGAGGACATCAAGAACACGTACGACAAGCTGGGCATCCCGGAGGCCGAGAAGCAGCGCCTCGTCGCGGGTGTCGCGGCCCAGTACGAGTCCGAGGTCGTCTACCACCAGATCCGTGAGGACCTGGAGGAGCAGGGCGTTCTCTTCCTGGACACCGACACGGCGCTCAAGGAGCACCCGGAGCTGTTCAAGGAGTACTTCGGCACGGTGATCCCGGCGGGCGACAACAAGTTCGCCTCGCTGAACACGGCGGTGTGGTCCGGCGGCTCGTTCATCTACGTGCCCAAGGGCGTCCACGTGGACATCCCGCTCCAGGCGTACTTCCGGATCAACACCGAGAACATGGGCCAGTTCGAGCGGACGCTGATCATCGTCGACGAGGACGCCTACGTCCACTACGTCGAGGGCTGCACCGCGCCGATCTACAAGTCGGACTCGCTGCACTCCGCGGTCGTCGAGATCATCGTGAAGAAGGGCGGCCGCTGCCGCTACACGACCATTCAGAACTGGTCGAACAACGTGTACAACCTGGTCACCAAGCGCGCCGTGGCCTACGAGGGCGCGACCATGGAGTGGGTCGACGGAAACCTCGGCTCCAAGGTGACCATGAAGTACCCGGCCGTCTACCTGATGGGCGAGCACGCCAAGGGTGAGACGCTGTCCATCGCCTTCGCGGGCGAGGGCCAGCACCAGGACGCCGGTGCCAAGATGGTCCACATGGCGCCCCGCACCTCCTCGAACATCGTCTCCAAGTCGGTGGCCCGGGGCGGTGGCCGCACCTCCTACCGCGGTCTGATCGAGATCGGCGAGGGCGCGGAGGGCTCCAAGTCCAACGTGCTGTGCGACGCCCTGCTGGTCGACACCATCTCGCGCTCGGACACCTACCCGTACGTGGACGTCCGCGAGGACGACGTGTCCATGGGGCACGAGGCGACCGTCTCGAAGGTCAGCGATGACCAGCTCTTCTACCTCATGAGCCGCGGCCTGTCCGAGGACGAGGCCATGGCGATGATCGTGCGCGGCTTCGTCGAGCCGATCGCGCGCGAGCTGCCCATGGAGTACGCGCTGGAGCTCAACCGGCTGATCGAGCTGCAGATGGAGGGATCGGTCGGCTGACGCCACCGCCCTTCCCGCCCCGCCATCGGGGCACCCCCGTGTAAGCCCCAGAAGGCAGAAAGCGAGCAGTACGACAGCCATGGCTGAAACCATTCCGGCCGGATCCACCACGGACGGCGTCATCCAGGTGGGGCAGCAGCCCATCGACGCGCGGGTCAGCGCCCCCGCGTCGTACGACGTGGCCGACTTCCCCGTGCCGCACGGGCGCGAGGAGGACTGGCGGTTCACGCCGCTGGAGCGGCTGCGCGGCCTCCACGACGGCACCGCCGTGGCCGACGGCGGCGTCAAGGTCGAGGTGGCCGCCCCCGAGGGCGTCACCGTCGAGACCGTGGGCCGTGACGACGCCCGCCTGGGCAAGGCCGGCAAGCCGGTGGACCGGGTGGCGGCGCAGGCGTACAGCTCCTTCGAGAAGGCCTCGGTCGTCTCGGTGCCCAAGGAGAAGGTGCTGACCGAGCCGGTGCGGATCGCCGTGCACGGTGAGGGCGGCACCGCCTTCGGTCACCAGGTGATCGAGATCGGCGCCTTCGCCGAGGCAGTCGTCGTCATCGACCACACCGGTGACGCCACGCTCGCCGCCAACGTCGAGTACCTCATCGGCGACGGCGCCAAGCTCACCGTCGTCTCCGTCCAGGACTGGGACGACTCGGCCGTCCACGTCGGCCAGCACACCGCGCTGGTCGGCCGGGACGCCACCTTCAAGTCCGTGGTCGTCACCTTCGGCGGCGACCTGGTGCGGCTGCACCCGCGCGTCGTCTACGGCGCCCCGGGCGGTGAGGCCGAGCTGTACGGCGTGTACTTCACCGACAACGGCCAGCACCAGGAGCACCGCCTCTTCATCGACCACGACACCCCGCACTGCCGCAGCAACGTGGCCTACAAGGGCGCGCTGCAGGGCAAGGACGCGCACGCCGTCTGGATCGGCGATGTGCTGATCCGCGCCGCGGCCGAGGGCACGGACACCTACGAGCTGAACCGGAACCTGGTCCTCACCGACGGCGCCCGCGTCGACTCGGTGCCGAACCTGGAGATCGAGACCGGTGAGATCGTCGGCGCCGGTCACGCGAGCGCGACCGGCCGCTTCGAGGACGAGCAGCTGTTCTACCTGATGGCCCGCGGCATCCCGGCCGACGAGGCCCGTCGCCTGGTCGTCCGCGGCTTCTTCGCCGAACTGGTCCAGCAGATCGGGCTGCCCGAGCTGGAGGAGCGCCTGATCGCCAAGATCGAGGCCGAGCTGGAGGCGTCCGTATGACCGGAGCGTTCGTGCGCGCGTGCGCGCTGACCGAACTCGAAGAGGACGCTCCCAAGCGCGTCGAGCTGGAGGGCGTGCCGGTCGCGCTGGTGCGCACCGAGGGCGAGGTGTTCGCGGTCAACGACATCTGCTCGCACGCGAACGTCTCGCTGTCCGAGGGCGAGGTGGAGGACTGCCAGATCGAGTGCTGGCTGCACGGCTCCAGCTTCGACCTGCGCACCGGCAAGCCGTCCGGCCTTCCCGCGACGCGCCCCGTCCCCGTATACCCCGTAAAGATCGAAGGGGACGACGTGCTCGTCTCCGTCACCCAGGAGTCCTGAGGCACCCATGGCAACGCTTGAGATCCACGACCTGCACGTCTCCGTCGAGGCCGAGGGCGGCCCCCGCGAGATTCTGCGCGGCGTCGACCTGACCGTGAAGCAGGGCGAGACGCACGCCATCATGGGCCCGAACGGCTCCGGCAAGTCCACCCTGGCGTACTCGCTCGCCGGTCACCCGAAGTACACGATCACCGGCGGCACCGTCACCCTCGACGGCGAGAACGTGCTGGAGATGTCCGTCGACGAGCGGGCCCGCGCCGGTGTCTTCCTCGCCATGCAGTACCCGGTCGAGGTGCCCGGCGTCTCCGTCTCCAACTTCCTGCGCACCTCCGCGACCGCGATCCGCGGCGAGGCGCCGAAGCTGCGCACCTGGGTGAAGGAGGTCAAGGAGGCCATGCAGCGCCTCTCGATCGACCCGTCCTTCGCCGAGCGGAACGTCAACGAGGGCTTCTCCGGCGGTGAGAAGAAGCGCCACGAGATCCTTCAGCTGGAGCTGCTGAAGCCGGCCATCGCGATCCTCGACGAGACCGACTCCGGTCTCGACGTCGACGCGCTGCGCGTGGTCTCCGAGGGCGTCAACCGCGTCCGCGAGTCGGGCCAGGTCGGCACCCTGCTGATCACCCACTACACCCGCATCCTGCGCTACATCAAGCCCGACCACGTCCACGTGTTCGCCGCGGGCCGGATCGCCGAGTCCGGCGGCCCGGAGCTGGCCGACAAGCTGGAGGAAGAGGGCTACGAGGAGTACGTGAAGGGAGGCGTCTCCGAGTGACACAGCTGCCGGGCCTCCTCGACACCGAGGCGATCCGCAAGGACTTCCCGATCCTGGACCGCTCGGTCCACGACGGCAAGAAGGTCGTATACCTGGACAACGCGGCGACCTCGCAGAAGCCGCGCCAGGTCCTGGACGCTCTGAACAGCTATTACGAGCGCTCCAACGCCAATGTGCACCGTGGCGTCCATGTGCTCGCGGAGGAGGCCACGGCGCTGTACGAGGGCGCCCGCGACAAGGTCGCCACCTTCATCAACGCTCCCAGCCGCGACGAGGTGATCTTCACCAAGAACGCGTCGGAGTCGCTGAACCTGGTCGCCAACATGCTCGGCTGGGCCGATGAGCCCTACCGGGTGGACCAGGAAACCGAGATCGTCATCACGGAGATGGAGCACCACTCCAACATCGTGCCGTGGCAGCTGCTCTCGCAGCGCACCGGCGCGAAGCTGAAGTGGTTCGGCCTCACCGAGGACGGCCGCCTCGACCTGTCCGAGATCGAGCAGGTCATCACGGAGAAGACCAAGGTCGTCTCCTTCGTGCTGGTCTCCAACATCCTGGGCACGCACAACCCGGTCGAGGCGATCGTCCGCCGCGCGCAGGACGTCGGCGCGCTCGTCGTCATCGACGCCTCCCAGGCCGCCCCGCACATGCTGCTGGACGTGCAGGCGCTGCAGGCCGACTTCGTGGCCTTCACCGGCCACAAGATGTGCGGTCCGACCGGCATCGGTGTGCTGTGGGGCCGTCAGGAGCTGCTGGAGGACCTGCCTCCGTTCCTCGGTGGCGGCGAGATGATCGAGACCGTCTCGATGAACTCCTCCACCTATGCTCCGGCGCCGCACAAGTTCGAGGCCGGTACGCCCCCGATCGCCCAGGCCGTCGGCCTCGGCGCGGCCGTGGACTACCTGTCCTCGATCGGCATGGACAACATCTACCGCCATGAGCACGCCCTGACCGAGTACGCGGTCGGCAGGCTCCTGGAGGTGCCCGACCTGCGCATCATCGGCCCCACCACGGCCGAGGAGCGCGGCGCCACGATCTCCTTCACGCTCGGCGACATCCACCCGCACGACGTGGGCCAGGTCCTCGACGAGCAGGGCATCGCCGTCCGGGTCGGCCACCACTGTGCGCGCCCGGTCTGCCTGCGGTACGGAATTCCTGCGACCACGCGAGCGTCGTTCTATCTGTACTCCACGCCGGCCGAGGTGGATGCCTTGGTCGACGGGTTGGAGCACGTACGGAACTTCTTCGGCTAGGGGATGCCACGTGAAGCTGGATTCGATGTACCAGGACGTCATCCTGGACCACTACAAGCACCCCCACGGGCGGGGGCTCAGGGACGGCGACGCCGAGGTACACCACGTCAATCCGACCTGCGGTGACGAAATCACCCTCCGGGTGCGGCTTGACGGCGAGACGATCGAGGACGTGAGCTACGAGGGGCAGGGCTGTTCCATCAGCCAGGCCAGCGCGTCCGTGCTCAACGACCTGCTGGTGGGCAAGGAGCTGGGCGAGGCTCGCAGGATCCAGGCGACGTTCTTGGAGCTGATGCAGTCCAAGGGCCAGCTGGAGCCGGACGACACGATGGAAGAGGTGCTGGAGGACGCGGTCGCGTTCGCCGGTGTCTCCAAGTACCCCGCCCGGGTCAAGTGCGCTCTGCTGAGCTGGATGGCATGGAAGGACGCCACCGCTCAGGCCCTGGGCGACGGCGCTGAAGGGAAGACCGCATGACTGAGAACGTGGAAACCACCACCAAGCCCGCGAGCGAGGAAGAGGTCCGCGAGGCCCTCTACGACGTGGTCGACCCCGAGCTGGGCATCGACGTGGTCAACCTCGGCCTCGTCTACGGCGTTCACGTCGACGAGAGCAACATCGCCACCATCGACATGACGCTCACGTCCGCGGCGTGTCCGCTGACCGACGTCATCGAGGACCAGGCGAAGTCCGCGGCCGACGGGATCGTCAAGGAGCTGCGGATCAACTGGGTCTGGATGCCGCCGTGGGGCCCGGACAAGATCACGGACGACGGCCGTGAGCAGCTGAGGGCCCTCGGCTTCAACGTCTGAGGTCTCCGCCCGGCACGTCCTGGGCTTTTCGAAGCGGCCCCCGCGCACGATGCGCGGGGGCCGCTTCGCGGTTTCCGGTCTCTGGCTGTGTACGGTCGTACACATCGTTGCGTACACTCGTACACATGGGATACATGATGCTCTCCGGAGCCATCCTGGCCGAGGTCCTCGCGACCACCTCGATGAAGTACAGCGACGGCTTCAGCAAGCTCTGGCCCTCGCTGGGGACGGCCCTTGGCTACGGAATCGCCTTCGTGCTCCTCGCCCAGACGCTCAAAACGGTCTCCGTCGGCACCGCGTACGCCATATGGGCCGGGGCCGGGACCGCCCTCATCGCCGCGATCGGGATGCTGTTCCTCGGGGAGGCGGTGACCGCGGCGAGGGTGATCGGAGTGCTGCTGGTGATCGCCGGGGTGGTCGTGCTCAACCTCGGCGGGGCCCACTGATGGGGCGCCGGTACGACCCCGAGCGGCGGCAGCGGATCATCGACGCCGCGATCGCGGTGGTGGGGGAGCGGGGCATGGGCGCGCTCAGCCACCGCGCCGTGGCCGCCGCCGCGGACGTTCCGCTCGGCTCGACCACGTACCACTTCGCCACCCTCGATGATCTGCTCGTCGCCGCGCTCGACCAGGTCAACGCCGAATGGCTGGCCGACATGGAGCGCTGGGAGCGCACCGCGCCCCCCGAGGCGCCCCTCGCGGACCAGCTGGCGTGGCTGATCGAGCAGCTGCTGACGGGCGACCGCAAGCGGCTGGAGCTGGAGTACGAGCTGTATCTCGCCGCCCTGCGGCGCGCGTCGGTGCGGCCGATCGCCGCCGCGTTCCTCGACCGCATGGCCGCGCTGCTGGAGCGGCGCACCGGCGACGCGGGCATCGCGCGCGCCCTGAACGCCCTGTTCGACGGGATGCTGTTGCAGATCCTGCTGACCGGGCGGGAGTTCGACCGGGAGGAGGCGCGGGCGGCGTTCGCGCGGGTCACCGGCTGAGGGGGCGTGCACCGGTCCGGGCGTGAACCCGTTCGCGTCCACCGGGGAACAGAGGGCGACACACCGACCGCCGCACCACGACGCAACGGATACGGAGCGCCTGTGACCGATCCCGATCCACCGCCGCGATCCGTCCCGCCGCCCCACCCCGCCGCGCCGGACGATGACGCGGCGGTCGTGGCCCAGTCGCTGGAACTGCCCGAGATCTTCGCGACGCTCTACGACCGGTACGCCCCCGACATCCACCGCTATGTGGCCCGGCGCCTCGGCGACGGTGCCGCGGACGACGTCACCGCCGAAACCTTCCTGATCGCCTTCCGCGCCCGGGCCCGCTACGACCAGCGGCGGAGCACCGCCCGACCCTGGCTGTACGGCATCGCCGCCAACCTCATCGGCAAGCACCGGCGCGCCGAGGTCCGGGCGCTGCGCGCGCTGGCCCGCACCGGCATCGACCCGGTCGCCGAGTCCTGGGTCGAGCGCGCGGACAGCCGGGTCGCGGCAGAGGCCACCCGGCGGCCGCTGGCCGCGGCGCTGGCCGGGCTGTCCGCCCGCGACCGGCACGTCCTGCTGCTCATCGCCTGGGCGGACCTCAGCTACCAGGAGGTGGCCGAAGCGCTCTCCATCCCGGTCGGGACGGTCCGATCCCGGCTCAACCGCGCCCGCCGCAAGGTGCGCTCCGCCCTCGGCGCCGACCCCACCGTCGTCAGTGATGCCACGGAGGTGGCCAGTTATGGATGATCTGCGGCTTATGGATGATCTGCGGCAGGAGCTGACCCGGGTGCGCGCACTGCGCGCCGACGCCCCCCGGCCCGACCGGGCCCGTCTCGCCGCCGGGCGGGCGAGGGTCCGGGACGCCGCCACCGGTGCGGCCCCACGGCGCCGCTTCCGGGCGGACTGGCGGTTCGCGGCCGCCGGCGCCGCCGCGACCGTCACCGCCACCGTGGTGGCGGCCGTCGGCCTCCTGGGCGGCGGCTCCGTAGGGGCGCGGGCGACGGACCCCCCGGTGCGGCCCGGCAGCACCACCGCGAAGCTGGGGACCGTCAAGGACGCGAGGCGGCTCGGCGACGCGGCGACCGTACTGCGGCGGGCGGCCGACACCGTCGAACAGACCCCCGCTCCCGCACCCCGGGACGGTCAGTGGGTCTACACCAGGTTCGTGGACGCGGGTCGGGTCGAGGGCGGTACGGAGCCGCGGACGTCCGAGTCCTGGGAGCCGTACGACGATCCGTCGTACGCGGCGCGGAAGGAGTACCGCCTGCTGCGGGCGCTGCCCGGGGACCCGGAGGGGGTCAAGGAGAAGGTCCGGGAGCTGGAAGCTGGCTCTCCGGGTTCCGAGTCCCCGGCGCAGTACGACTTCCGGCTGCTCGGCGGGTTGAGCCAGGCGTTCCCGGCCGACCCCGAGGGGCGGGCCGAGGTCCTCCGGGCGATGGCGACCATTCCGGGGATCGCGGCGGCGCAGATCAAGGACAACCTCGGGCGGACGGCCGTCGCGGTCGGGCAGGGCACCGTGGGGAAGCGGGGCTTCTCGGAATTCCAGCTGCTCTACGACCCGGAGACCTTCGCCCCGCTCGGGGAGCGGAGCATCGCGGGCCACGACGGCGAGCCGGACGACTACGACAGGGACGGCTGGAAAGCGGGCGATGTGCTCAGCGTGCACGCGCTGGTCGACCAGGCCCTGGTCGACGGCAAGGACCGGCGCCCCTGACCGCGGGGCCCGGCGGGCAGGGCGCGGCCCCGCAGCCCGGGCGCGCCCCGCAGCCCGGGCACGCCCCCGCAGCCGGGCACGCGGCCGCCCGGCGTCTGTCCGCTGAGACCGGTTAGCCTCCGGGGCCCGCCTCCGGTTAGCGTGCTGACCATGACCGATGCAGCCACCACCACCCGCACCACCGGCGCCGTCGCCGCCGGGCTCGCCACCCTCACCGAGGACGGCACCGTTCTGGACACCTGGTTCCCCGCCCCCGAGCTGGCCGACGCGCCCGGCCCGGCCGGAACCGAACGGCTCGACGCCGAGCGCACCGCGCAGCTCCTCGGTGAGACCGCCGTCAAGGCGCTCGGCCCGGACCCGCGCCGCGGCGTCGAGGTCGTCGCCGTCCGCACGGTCATCGCCTCGATCGACGACAAGCCGATCGACGCGCATGACGTGTACCTGCGGCTGCACCTGCTGAGCCACCGGCTGGTCAAGCCGCACGGCCTGAGCCTGGACGGCCAGTTCGGCCTGCTCGCCAACATCGCCTGGACCTCGCTCGGTCCCGTCGCCGCCGACCAGGTCGAGCGCGCCCGGCTCGCCGCCCGCGCCGAGGGTCTGCACCTGTCGGTGACGAGCGTCGACAAGTTCCCGCGGATGACGGACTACGTCGTTCCGTCCGGTGTCCGTATCGGTGACGCCGACCGCGTACGGCTCGGCGCGCACCTGGCCGCCGGGACGACGGTCATGCACGAGGGCTTCGTCAACTTCAACGCGGGCACGCTGGGCACGTCCATGGTCGAGGGCCGCATCAGCGCGGGCGTCGTCGTCGGCGACGGCTCCGACATCGGTGGCGGCGCGTCGATCATGGGCACGCTGTCGGGTGGCGGCAAGCAGACGATCACGATCGGCGAGCGCTGCCTGCTGGGTGCCGAGGCGGGCCTCGGTATCTCCCTCGGTGACGACTGCGTCGTCGAGGCGGGCCTGTACGTGACGGCGGGCACGCGGGTGACCCTGCCGGACGGCAAGATCGTCAAGGCGCTGGAGCTGTCGGGTGCGACGAACCTCCTCTTCCGCCGGAACTCCACGTCCGGCGCGGTCGAGGTCCTCCCCCGCACCGGCTCCTGGGGCGGCCTGAACGAGGCCCTGCACACCCACAACTGACCCCGGCGGCGGGGTTTCCCCCACCCCGCCCCTACCCGACCCCGGGGGACGCCCGTTGGGCGGTCAGGTCGCTGACGCGTGGAGGGCGGCCAGTTCGGTTGTGACGGTCGCGTCCGCCTTGAGCAGGGGCGGGCGCACCGGGCCGCCCGGGTGGCCTTGCGCGCTCAGGAGTGCCTTGGCGGTGACCGCGCCGGGGAGGCGGGACATCATCGCGTCGATGAGCGGGGTCAGTGCCAGGTGGCGGCGGGCGGCCTCTTCGGGGTCGCCCGCGTCGTACGCCTCCAGCACGCCCCGCACCGCGCGCGGCGCCACGTTCGCGACCGTACTGACGCATCCCGCCGCGCCGATGGCCCGGAGCGGCAGGTTCAGTTCGTCGCAGCCGGAGTAGTAGGCGAGCCCGGTGGCGGCCATCGTCCGCGCCGACTTCATGAGGTCGTACGCGCAGTCCTTCACGCCGCTCACGCGGGGGTGTTCCGCGAGTCGGCACAGGGTGTCGTACGAGAGCGCGACGCCGGTGCGGGCGGGGATGTCGTACAGCATGAGCGGGATGCCGACCGCTTCGGCGACCGTGCGGAAGTGCGCCTCGACGGCTTCCTGGGGTGGGCGGCTGTAGTACGGGGTGACCACCAACAGCTCGTGGGCGCCCGCCTTTTCGGCGGCCTGCGCGAGCGCGACGGCGTGCCGGGTGTCGTTGCTGCCCACCCCCGCCACGATCTGCGCCCGGCCCCCGACGGCCTCGACTACGGCCCGTACGACCGCCGTCTTCTCGGCGTCGGTGGTGGTCGGTGACTCACCGGTGGTCCCGCCCAGCACGAGCCCGTCGCAGTCGCCCTCATCGACGAGGGCGACGGCGAGGCGCTGGGCGCCGGTGAGGTCGAGGTCACCGTCCCGGGTGAAGGGGGTGACCATGGCGCAGGCGAGATGGGATCTGGGCATGACGGAAGTGTCGTGCGGGCGGATGTCGTAGGTCTACTTAAATCTGCTTGGGGTGGGTGTGTAGAGCTGCTACGTCGTGGGGCGGGGGTTTCCTTCCCCCACCCCGCCCCTTCCCGAAACGGGGGACACCCCCGGCCCCCACCAAGCGGCCTGTGGCGCCGCCCAGTCCCGCCTGTACCGGGGTGCGTTCGCCGGGGGCCAGTGGATACGTGGCCCCCGGGCCCGCGGCTGGGTGCGTCCCGGCCGAGTTGGGGGCCTCGGGGCGGGGGAACCAGCGCGCCCGCGCCGGAGTGCGCCCGTGCGGCCTCGGGCCCGTCCTGGGGCTGTTGCTGGGCTGGGCGGGGTGCGTTCGCCGGGGGCCGGGGTGTCCCCCTGGTTTCGGGAAGGGGCGGGGTGGGGG
The DNA here is from genome assembly GCF_055591805.1 of Streptomyces sp. NPDC041200. Lineage (NCBI taxonomy): Bacteria > Bacillati > Actinomycetota > Actinomycetes > Kitasatosporales > Streptomycetaceae > Streptomyces > Streptomyces sp. NPDC041200. The sequence continues at coordinate 104,239 of NZ_JBVIZF010000009.1, forward strand.
CAATTGACTCAGCCGGGTCAGGGGCGGACGCGGACCACCTGGGGGTCGTGGTCGCTGGATTGGTCGGTGAATTCCGCGTTGATGTGGACGATGTCGTAGTCCGGGGCGCGCAGGGCGCGGCTGGTGAGGATGTGGTCCAGGACCTGGGAGTTGCCGTTGTAGACGTAGCCGTAGCGCTCATCGCGCGGGAGGCGCGTCACCAGGTCGGTCAGGACGCCGCCCTTGGTCAGGGCGGAGAGGGCGGGGGAGAACTGGTAGTCGTTGAGGTCGCCCGCGACGACCACCGCCGCCTTCGGGTCGGCGGCCAGCAGGGACTTGACGAAGGTGTTGACCGCCCCCGCCTGGCCCGTGCGCTGGGTTTCGGAGGAGCGGACGGGCGGCTGGACGCGGGCGTCGAGGCCCTGGTCGCCGCCCTTGGAGTTGAAGTGGTTGGCGACCACGAACACCGGGCGGCCCCGGAAGGCGAACTGGCCGACCAGCGGCTTGCGGCTGTCGTTCCAGACCTCGCTGCCGGGTTCGATGCGGCCAGGGGAGGCCGACAGGGCGGGCCTGCCGTTCTTCCGCACGACCGTGACCGGCGTCGTCGCGTCGCCGCCCGGGGTGTCGGTGAAGGAGACCCGCTTCGGGTTGTAGAGGAAGGCGACCCGGATGTTGCCGCCCGGCTCGCCGCCGTCCTGGTCGTCCGCTGGGTTGATCTGCCGCCATGAGTAGGAGGGGCCGCCAGCGGACGCTATGGCGTCGGTGAGCTTCTTCAGGGTGGCGTCGGCGCTCACGACGCCGTCGTTGGTGGCGCCGTTGTCGTCCTGGACCTCCTCCAGGGCGACGATGTCGGGCGAGGCGAGGTTGTCGACCAGGCCGGACGCGAGGCGGTCGAACTTCGACTGGGCGGTCTTGGGGGAGAGGTTCTCGACGTTGTAGGTCGCGACCGACAGCTCGCCGGACTTCTGCTCGCGGGTGCGCTCCCGCTTCAGCCCGTGGTCCTCCAGCGTCCCGAGCGCGTTGGCGGCGATCGTGTAGCCGCCGAAGTTGTCGTAGTCCAGCGGCCCGGCCGTCGTCCCGGTCAGCTCGTCGCCGACGTCGGCCGCCGGGAAGGGGTGCTCGGCGTAGGGGAGGAGGGAGGCTATTTTCAGACGGCCCGCGTTCGGGTCGCGGTACGTGTCGTAGAGGGCGCCGCCGCGCGCGGTGCGCTTGTGGCGCGGTTCGGCGGTGACCCACAGCTCCTTGTGCGTAGTGGTCGCGCCGACCACGGGCGCGTCGGCGACCGACACCCGCATGCCCTCCAGCGACTCGTACCGGTCCAGCGCGTACGAACGCGGCCGCAGCTCCGGGCCCTCCAGAGAGCCGCCGGGGGCATACCGGTCGGGGACGGTGGAGGGGTTCAGGCGGTAGGCGGCGGGGAGTGTGTTGCCGCCCGACTGGACCGTCCAGCTCGCCTTGGAGATCTCGGTCAGGGACTGGAGACCGGCCGCCGCGCCGCCCGGGTAGTACTCGCTCACCGTCCCGCTGACCAGCACCGCGTCCCCGACCGCGACGGACGGCGTGGTCGAGCCGGTGAAGACGAAGACCGCCTCGCTGGTCGCCGGGTCGGCGTCCGGCCGGGGGTCCTGGATCCAGAAGCCGCGCGACGAGCCGAAGGAGCGCACCGCCGTGACCGTGCCGGGGACGTCGGTCACCTGCTTCCCGGCCAGCGGGGATATCCGGGTGTGGCCCTGGATGTCGTGGATGCGGGCCGCGTCTACGGTCGGGGCGGCGAACGCGGACGACGGGCCTACGAGCAGGCCCGCCGCTACAGCGGTGACGGTGACGGCGACAGATGTGCGCCGGGCGCGTGGGGACATGGTGATGGCCTCCGGTGCGGAGTGAACAGAGCTGGCTGAACGGAGCTGGGTGAACAGAGCTGGGTGAACAGAGCGGCAAGGTGGCCTCTACGCGCGTCAATCTCTTGTCTCCGCACGACAGTTGTCAAGACCGGTCAGGTGTACGGGCCCGGACCTCCGGATGAACAGACGCGTCACCGCGTGGGGGAACACGGCGGGCGGCCACATCGGGACGAAACTGCCCCCGCGTTCCGTCTACGCTGGGGGGTCGGGCCGCGCGCCTCGTACCCTCCGTACCGCCATCCGCCGAGGAGACTTCCGCTTATGCCAGGAGACCGCCCCACCATGCCGCCCGTGCGGCTCCGCACCGACGCGGAACTCGCCCGGGACGCGCTCGCCGCGCCGCTCCTCGCCCGCGCGGTGCGGCTCGCCCGCTGGGCCGAGCCCGGAAAGCCGGTGGCGGCGGGGGGCGTGCTGTCGGCTGACGATCTGCGGGCGGCGGTAGAGCTGCTGGACCTCGCGGCGGACGAGGACGGGGCCGAGCACGTCGCCCAGGCGTGGCAGCTGGCCGTCGACACCGGGCTGGTGGCGATCCAGGAGTCCGCGGAGAGCGACCGCGCGGCGGACGACGACGACACCGCGGCCGACGGCGAAAGCGAGCCCACCGCCACCGCGACCAGCGGCGAAGAGCTGGAGCTGATCACCGGCGGCAGCCCGCAGGACGTCCTCGACCTGTGGCTCGACGGCTTCGAGACCGTCCTCGCCGACGCCGCGGCGCCCGACCTCGCCGATATCGTGGACCAGATCAGCGAGGGCGGCGAGATCGACCTCGACTCGATCGACTGGAACCCGGAGGAGGAGGGCGAGTTCCTGGACGGGATCCTCGGCAACCTCTACCTGCTCACCGCCATGGACGAGGAGGCGGCCGTCGGCTCGGTGCCGCTGCCCGCGCTCGTCGCCTCCATGGTCGTCCCCGACGACATGGACGAGCCGACCGACGACATCCTCGAAGAGGTGTCGGAGGCGATGGTGCGGCTGGACGACCAGTTCCGGCTGCTCGCCCCGACCGGTCTGATCGACTACCAGCCGGTGGACGAGGCGCTGATCGAGGAGGTCGACGGCGAGGTCCGCCTCCACGAGTCCGACCCGGCGCGGCAGCAGGCGCCGCAGGACGACGAGGAGGACGTGTCCCGCTACGGCATGGTCCGCCTCACCCCCCTCGGCGTCTACGCGGTCCGCTCCCGCATGCTCGACGCGGGCGTCGACGCCCCGGTCGTCGGCGACCTGGCCGACAAGGGCGCGGACGTCCTGCTGGACACCCTCCCCGGCCACCCCGAGTCCGCCGCCCAGGCCGAGGCCGAGCTGTGGCTCGGCCGCCGTGCGCCCGAAGAGGCCGCCCGGGAACTCCTGGCCGCCGCCCGCGGTGACGACGAGGACGCCCCGCTGCGCCGCCTCACCTGCCAGCAGACGCTGTCGCTGGTCGGCGGCGCGGCCGAGCCCGCGCTGCGCGAGGTGCTGGACGACCGCCACCTGGGCGGGCTGGCCCGGGTCTGGCTGGCCGAGCACGGCGCGAAGGACATCCCGGAGCCGTCGGAGACCATGGTCTTCTGGCTGACGGTGGACACCCTGGCCGCGCAGCTCGCCACGGAGGACGACTCCGAGGAGCTGCGGGACCTGGTGCGCGGGCTGGTCGACCAGTCCGGCGGCTTCTTCGAGTCGGCCTGGAAGGTGGACCACCCGGCGACGGCCGACGTGCTGGAGGCGATGGGGCGGCTGCATCCGGACAAGAAGGCCGCGAAGGAGGCCCGGAAGGCCGCGTTCAAGGCCCGCTCGCGGGCGTGACGACCGGCGGATAAAGGCCTGTTCCCGGGCGTGACGACCGGCAGACCGGCAGATAGCGGATAACGCGACATCGACGGGCCCGTTTGGTCCGTCGATGTCTCATTCCGTTCAACTGTTGTTCGGTCTAGGACGAAAATCTATGCGCGCAGTCCCCAGCATGGCGTCCGCAGCCAGGCCCTTGCCGCTCAGGAGATGAAGATGGCCGTCACTCGAAGAGACTTCGCGAAGCGCTCCGCGTACACCGGGGCGGGGTTCGCCCTGGTCGGGAGCGCCGGTGTGCTCGGCACCGCGCCCGGCGCCCTGGCGGCGGAGACCGCCGGTACCGCCGCGGAGCAGGGAGGCGGCGGCGCCCAGCTCGGTTACGGCCCGCTCGTCGCCGACCCCAAGGGCATCCTCGCCCTGCCCGAGGGCTTCACCTACCGGATCATCACCCGCACCGGTGAGACGACGCTGGAGTCCGGCGAGTCGACCCCGTCCAACCACGACGGCACCGCCACCTTCGAGGGCCCCCGCGGCGCGACGCTGCTCGTCAACAACCACGAGCTGAAGGGCCCCCGCAAGGACTGGCCGCACCCCGTCCCGCTGATCGACGGCCTGGTCTACGACCCGGCGGCGTCCGGCGGCTGCACCGTGGTCGAGGTCGCCAAGCACGGCGACCACGTCTCCGAGTGGGTGGGCATCGCGGGCACCTCCACCAACTGCGCGGGCGGGCGCACCCCGTGGGGCACCTGGCTGACCTGCGAGGAGAACGAGGACAAGGCCGGCCAGAACGGCATGACCAAGGACCACGGCTACGTGTTCGAGGTCGACCCGCACGACCGCAAGGCGAACCGCAACCCCAAGCCGATCAAGGCGCTGGGCCGGTACGCGCACGAGGCCGTCGTCGTCGACCCCAAGCGCGGCCACCTCTACCTCACCGAGGACGCCTCCGGCCCGAACGGCCTCCTCTACCGCTGGGTCCCGCCGCACGGCTTCGAGCACGGCCGCGGCCAGCTCCGTACCCTCAAGGACGACGCGGGCGTGCTCCAGGCGCCCCGGTGCTACGACTCCGGCGGCAAGTTCGTGGACGACCTCTCCCGCGCCACCAAGACCGGCACGGTCTACGGCGTGGACTGGGAGCCGGTGCTCGACCGCGACGCCAAGTCCGTCCCCGTCCGCAAGCAGTTCGCCGACGGCCAGATCACCCGGGCGCGCAAGCTGGAGGGCATGTGGTGGGCCGACGGGGGCGCGTACATCGTCTCCTCGTACGCCCGTGAGGAGAGCCCGGTCCAGCACGACGGCCAGGTCTGGTTCTACGACCCCAAGCGCCGCACCCTCACCCTCAAGGTGCTGCTGGGCGTCAACCCGGACCCGTCGAAGGACGGCGCGTTCGACGGCCCGGACAACATCACCGTCTCGCCGTACGGCGGTCTGGTGATCGCCGAGGACGGCGAGGGCGTCCAGCACCTGTTCGGGGCGACGGACGACGGCCGTACGTACCCGATCGCGCGCAACGACCTGAACATCGGCTCCGCGGAGGAGCCCGAGTTCAGCGAGTTCACCGGCGTGGTCTTCTCGCCCGACGGGCAGACCCTGTACGCGAACATCCAGGTCCCGGGCATCATGCTGGCGATCACCGGCCCCTGGCGCCGTCAGGCCTGAGACGCCGAGACGCGGGAGGCCGAGACGCTGGGACGGGGAATCCCGCGAGCCGGGCGTCGCGTTGACGCATAGGTGACCTCGCGGCTTCGTAACGTCCCCTTCTCCATCCTGGACCGCTCCCGCACCCGGCAGGGGCGGGAGCGGTCCGAGGCGCTGCGCGACACCGTACGGTTCGCGCGGCAGGCCGAGGCTTTCGGCTTCCACCGCTTCTGGGTCTCGGAGCACCACAGCGTCCCCGGCGTCGCCGGATCGGCGCCCACCGTGCTGGCGGCCGCCGTCGCTGCGGCGACGGACCGCATCCGGGTCGGCACGGGCGGCGTGATGCTGCCGAACCACCGCCCGCTGGTGGTGGCCGAGCAGTTCGGGGTGCTGGCCTCCCTCTTCCCCGGCCGGATCGACATGGGCCTCGGCCGCTCGGTCGGCTTCACCGACGGCATCCGCCGGGCGCTCGGCGCCGAGAAGGACGCCGCGCGGGACTTCGGCGCGCAACTGGCCGAGCTGCTGGGCTGGTTCACCGGTGAGCAGCATGCGTACCCCCAGGTCCACGCCCACCCGGCGGAGGGTCTGACCCTGCCCGCCTTCGTCCTGGCGACGGGAGCGGGCGCGGACGTGGCGGCCGAGGCGGGGCTGGGGCTGGTCATCGGCGATCTGCGCGGCCGGGACCGGATGCTGCGCGCGATCGACCGCTACCGGGCGGGCTTCCGGCCCTCCGCGTGGTCGTCCGCGCCGTACGTCGTCGTCTCGGGCAACGTGGCGGTCGCCGACACGGCGGAGGAGGCGCGCCGCCTCCTCGTCCCCGAGGCCTGGGCGATGGCCCACTCCCGCACCCGTGGCACCTTCCCCCCGCTCACCCCGCCGGAGGAGATCGCCGCGCTGGAGATGTCCGAGAAGGAGCGCGGCTTCTACGAGGAGGGGCTGCGCGGCCAGCTCTATGGCACCGAGGACGAGGTGGCCGCCGCCCTGGACGAGCTGATCGGGCGCAGCGGCGCGGACGAGGTGCTGGTCACGACGAGTACGTACGACCGCGGCGCCCTCCTCGGCTCGTACCGGCGGCTGGCCCGGATGGCGGGCCTGACCGATCCGGTGGGGAGCCCGGTGTCCGCCTAGGCCGGAGAACGGGGAGATCTTTCCGGGGGTGCCGGGTTCGTTTACGCTGTCGCTCGCTCGCACGATGTGCGGCAGTTCAACGGGGGTGAGGTCGGCATGTCCCGACAACTTGGCCGGTCGACGGCGCCGCCGCCACCGCGCCCACTGGGGCCGGGTGATCCCGCCGAGGTCGGTCCGTACCGGCTGGAGGGGGTTCTCGGCGCGGGTGGGATGGGCCGCGTCTATCTGGGCCGTACGCCCGCCGGAAGCGCGCTGGCGGTCAAGGTGGTGCACCGCGAGTACGCGGGCGACGCGACGTTCCGCAAGCGGTTCGAGCAGGAGGTGGCCGCCGCCCGGCGGGTGCAGGGCCTCTACACGGTGCCGGTGGTCGACGCGGATCTCCGGGCCGGTGAACCGTGGCTGGCCACGGCCTACGTTCCCGGTCCGTCCCTGCAGCAGGCGGTGGCCGAGGGTGAGCCGTTGCCGGCCGACGAGGTGGTGGGGCTGGTCGCCAGGGTGGCCGAAGCCCTGCAGTCCATCCACGCGGCCGGTGTGATCCACCGCGACCTCAAGCCGTCCAACATCATCCTCACCGGTGACGGGCCCAAGGTCATCGACTTCGGCATCGCGCGGGCCGCGGACGTCACGTCCGTGACCGCCACCGGAATGCGTACGGGAACGCCTGCCTACATGGCGCCCGAATACATCAGGGGGCAGAGCGTCGCCGAAGCCGGTGATGTGTTCGCCCTCGGGGGCGTCGCGCACTTCGCCGCCACCGGACGGCTCCCCTTCGGCGGCGGCGCCGACCACGCCGTGATCTACCGCGTCCTGGAACAGGCTCCCGACCTCGACGGCTGCCCCGAGCCCGTCCGGGCCGTCGCTGCCCGCTGCCTGGAGAAGGACCCGGAGGAGCGGCCCACCCCGGCCGAGGTCATCGAGTTGTGCCGCGGGAGGTCGACGGAGGGAATCGCCGACGCCCACACGCGGACCGCCGTATCGCTGTCAGGGGGCGGGCCGGTGACACCCGGCGCCCCGGGCTCACCCAGCGCCCCCGGCTCGCCCGACGCCGAGACACGCACCGCACGGTCGCCGCGCGGCTCGGAGTCCGCCGCCCCCGTACCGCCACCTGCTCCGGCCGCGGGTGCCCCGGCACGGGGGGCTCCGTCGGGCGCGGACACCTCGGCGAACCCGAACCCGAACCCGCCGGTCCCGGACCCCCTTGCCGTCCCCGCCCCGGGGTTTCCCCTCGTGCTCAGCGGAGTCGGGATCCTCGTCCTCGCCATCATCCTGATCGCCGTCTACCTCCCCGACTCCGCCCCCGACCGCGGCCCCAGCCTCCCCTATCGCTCGTTCGCGCCCACGGCCTCCATCGGCCCCACCGGGAAGTCCGGGGCGGCCAGAGGCATGGCGTTCAGTCCGGATGGCAAGACCCTCGCCACCGGCAGCTACGAGGGCAAGGTGCGGCTGTGGGATGTCGCCAGCCGCAAAGCCAAAGCCACCTTCACCCAACGCGACGGCGCGGGCAATGAGGGGTTCGAGATCCGCGACGTGGCGCTCAGCCGTGGCGGCAAGGTCCTCGCCGCCGCCAATTCGACCGGCTGGGTGACCCTGTGGGACGTGGCCGAGCACCGGCAGATCCGCTTCCTCTACGGCAGCGGCGAAAGCGTGGCCTTCAGCCCGGACGGCAAGCTGTTCGCCACCGGCGATGAGAGCAAGGCCGTGGACCTGTGGGACACCAACGGCCGTGGGGACGAGACACTCGCTTACTTCGACCCCGGCACGCGAGTCAAAGATGTGGCCTTCAGCCCGGACGGCCGGACGCTGGCCGCCGCGGGCGACGACTCCGGCAGCAATCTCACGCCGAAGCACGCGGCGCTGCTGTGGGACGTGGCGGGCCGCGACCCGGAGCCGTATGGCCAAGACGATCCGCGCGCGACCCTGTCCCACCCCCAAGGGGTCTTGAGCGTGGCGTTCAGTCCGGATGGCAAGACACTCGCCACCGGTAGCTCCGACGGCGATGTGCGGCTGTGGGACGTGGCCACCCGCCGCCGCACAGCCACCCTCAGCGACTACTACCAGGGCACGGTCGAGCACCTGGCGTTCAGCCCGGACGGCAAGACGCTCGCCGTCCCCGCCAAAAATGGGGTGCTGCTGTGGAACGTGGCGAGCCATAAACCACGCGTCATCCTGTCGGTCGGCGCACAGGGGGACCACGAGATCCAGGACGTGGCCTTCAGCCCGGACGGGCGGCTCGTCGCGGGCAACGACGCCAGGGCCCACACGGTACGGCTGTGGAAAACCCCCAAGTGACCGCCGGTCGATGGCTCAGTAGGCCGACACCTTCTCCCACACCGAGACGTGCCGGGGGCTGTCGTCCGTGAACGGCTCCCGGGCCCAGCCCTCCCACCGGTCGCGCAGCCGCATTCCGGCGAGCCGGGCCATCAGGTCCAGCTCCGCGGGCCAGACGTAGCGGAAGGGCATCGGGGTGTACGTGGCCCGGCCGTCTTCCGCGAGGAACAGGTGGTGCGAACTCATCTCCTGGGTGGCGAACTCGTACGTGTCGAACCCCCAGCGCGTGGCGCCGACGCGGAACGGCACGATGTGCTGTCCCGGGGGCAGCTTCCGCAGCTCCGGGATCATCACCTCGATGACGAAGCGGCCGCCGGGGGCGAGGTGGTCCGCGACGTTGCGGAAGCAGGCCACCTGGGCGTCCTGTGTCGTCAGATTCATGATCGTGTTGAACACGAGGTAGGCGACGGAGAACGTGCCGTCGACCCGGGTGGTGGCGAAGTCGCCGATCGTCACGCCGATCGCGTCCCCGCCCGGCTTCTCGCGCAGCCGGGCCACCATCGCCCGGGACAGGTCGATGCCGTGGACCGGTACGCCGCGCTCCGCGAGCGGCAGCGCGATGCGGCCCGTCCCGATGCCCAGCTCCAGCGCCCGTCCGTCTCCGGCCAGCTCCGCCAGTACGTCGACCACCGGGTCCACGGTGCCCGGCTCGAACATCTCCGCCGCGGACTCGTCGTACGTCGCCGCGACGCGCCCTCCGAAGTAGCCGTCCTTGTCGCCATCCTTCTTGTCGTCTTCATTCATGGCGGGGACCGTACTCCGGTAGTGCTTCCGGGCGCGTCCCAATTTTTCCGCCATCCCGGTACGCCGCCCCAGGAGTGGGAACAACCGAAGTGCGGACTGGGGGATGACGGAACCGGGGGGCGTCATGGAGTCGGTAGTTACGGCAGCCGTGCGGATTGTCACGGATCTGGCGACGGGGGCGGTGACGGCCGTGGGGGCCGAGGTCGGGCGGACCGTCTCCGCCCTGGTCCGGGAGCGGCTCGGCGGGTCGGACGAGGGGCAGGCGGCGCTGCGAGCCGTGGACGAGGAGCCCCGGGACCCGGAGGCCGCGGCGGGGCTCAGGGACGCGGTGCGGGCCGCCATGGTGGCGGACGCGGAGTTCGCGGCCCGGCTCAACGCGGCGTTGGCGGGCCCGCCTCCGGAGGCGGCGCCCCGGCCCCGGCAGGTCATCGGCAGCGTGATGATCGACGGCGGCGCCCGGGTGCGCCGCACCCAGATATCGCTGGGGCCGATGACGTTCAACAACACCCCCTCCGGACGCGCGGCGCTGACCGGCCTGTCGGTGGTGCTGGCCGTGCTGCTGGCCTTCGCGGCGTACGGCGGGGTGCGGCTGATCGCGGCGGATGACGGCCCCGGGGCGACGACCTGGGAGCAGGGACCGGGGGCCGGATGGGACGCCGGGCCCGGCACCCGGACGCCGGGGCCGGGCCCCGACGACACCCCGCCCCCCGGCGACCAGGCCCCGGTCACCCCGGCGGCCGAGAAGCTGGTGCCGCTGGCCGACGCGGCGGCCGTCGAGAGCGTCCTTCCCGACGCCGACGGATCGAGCCTGCCGTCGGGGTGGACGCAGTCGAGCGCGCCCCGGGTGGGTGCCTCGTCCCGGGGCGACGGTTCGACCCTCACAGGCTGGGTCAAGTACATCCCGGGTGACGGCGGCGGGATCGAGTTCCACGTCGTCGCCTACCCCAGCGTCGAGAAGGCGCGCGCGGGCTACGCGGCCATGGCGCCCCGGCGGAGCGCGGAGGTGAAATCCCTGACCATGCCACAGGCCGGTGACGAGAGCCGGGCGTATTCCTCGCCCCAAACCGAATCGTTCGGCGACAGCGGGCTGACCATGGACAGGGACGTCAGCATCACGATGGCGCGCACCGGGACGGTGGTCACGGTCATCGCCAAGATCGACGACTCCGACCTGCTCGATTCCCTGACCCCGATGATGGCCGAACGCGCCCGCCAGGCCCAGCGCGGCTGAGCTGTCGATATGCGGCGGAGCCGCATATCGACTGGTGCCGGGGGCGAGGGTCCGGGTGGGTTAGAGGGCCTTGCCCGCAGGCTTGGCCATTCCTCGGACCGTGCGCGAGTCGACGTACTCGCCCATCGCCGTCATCTCCCACTCACCCGAGAACTGCCGAATCAGCTTCGCCATCATCACGCCCGTCCGCGGCTCGGCATGCGTGATGTCGAAGCGGACCAGCTCCTCGTTCGTCTGGGCGTCGACCAGGCGGCAGTAGGCCTTCGCCACGTCCGTGAACTTCTGGCCGGAGAAGGAGTTGACCGTGAAGACGAGGCCCGTGACCTCCGGGGGGAGGCCGCCCAGGTGGACGGTGATGGTCTCGTCGTCGCCGCCGCCCTCACCGGTGAGGTTGTCGCCGGAGTGCTGGATCGCGCCGTTGAGGATGGCCAGCTTGCCGAAGAAGCACGCGTCGATCTTCTTGCGGTCGACGCCGAAGGCGATCACGGAGGCGTCGAGGTCGATGTTCGCGCCGCGGAAGGCGGGCTCCCAGCCGAGGCCCATCTTCACCGACGACAGCATCGGGCGGCCGCCCTTGACCAGGGACACGGTCTGGTTCTTCTGGAGGTTCACCCGGCCCTTGTCCAGGTTGATCTTTCCGGAAGACGGAGAGGAGGGGGGAGTGGTCGGCATGGGCGGCGGGGGGACCTGGGCCGCCGGGCCGGTGGGGGGAGCGGCCTGGGTCACCGGGGGAGCGGCCGGGGCGGCCGGGGCGGCAGCAGGGGCGGCCGGAGCGGCGGGCTCTTCTACCGATACGCCGAAGTCCGTCGCGATGCCCGCCAGCCCATTCGCATAGCCCTGACCCACCGCCCGCACCTTCCAGCCCCCGCCCCGCCGGTACACCTCGACCACCACGAGCGCGGTCTCCGCCCCCAGCTGCGGCGGGGTGAACGTGGCGATCACGGCGCCGTCATCGGCCCCGCGCACGGTCGCCGTCGGCTCGGTGCCCGCGAAGGTCGCGCCGGGGGCGTCCAGGCTCGCGGTCACCACGATCTTGTCGATGTCGGGGGGCACGGCGGCGGTGTCCACGGTGATCGCGTCACCACCGCCCCCGGCCCCGGCGCGGTGGGTCACACCGGGCCCGGTCGGCTGGTTGTAGAACACGAAGTCGTCGTCCGAGCGCACCTTGCCGTCTGCGGTGAGGAGCAGGCCCGACACGTCGAGCCGCACGGGCGCGGTGACGTCCACCGCCACGCGCGCGACGGTGAGGGGGAGGTTCGAGCCGGGAGTCATAGCGGTCATGTCCGGGGTAACGAACGTCCCCCTTTTACGGTTCCTTGACCTGCCGACTCACCCAGCTCAGAGCGGAGTGAGGACGCAGAACTCGTTGCCCTCCGGGTCGGCGAGGACCGTCCACGACACGTCGTCGCCCTGGCCGATGTCGAGGTCGGTGGCGCCGAGCGCCCGCAGCCGGGCCACCTCGGCCGCCTGATCGTCTCCGGGGTACGGCCGGAGGTCGAAATGGACGCGGTTCCACACGGTCTTCGCGTCCGGCGAGCGGAAGAACTCAACATACGGGCCGACACCCTGGGCGGAGCGCAGCAGCGCGCGATCGTCGGTCACCTCGTGCACCGTCCAGTCCATCGCCTCGCTCCAGAACCGGGCCATGGCCCGCGCATCCGCGCAATCGACCACCACGGCGGCCATCGGCCCGGTGTCCCGGTAGATCTCCCGGGGCTCCAGCACGCAGAACTCGTTGCCCTCCGGGTCGGCGAGGACCGTCCACGGGACGTCGCCCTGGCCCACGTCGGCGGGCGTCGCGCCCAGCTCCCGGAGACGGCTGATCAGGTCCGCCTGATGCGCCGCGGAGGTGGTGGCGAGGTCGACGTGCACGCGGTTCTTCACCGTTTTGGGTTCCGGGACGCGAATGACGTCGATGCAGAGGGCCGTGGGGTCGGGATAGGTGATGCCCCCGGGTTCGATGTTGGTCTCATCGCCCTTGTCGCCGGTGACCTCCCAGCCGAGCGCTTCCGCCCAGAAACGCCCGAGAGCGGAGTTGTCTTGAGCCTTCATCGATATTTGCACAAGCCGCGTCGCCATGCGGCCGATCATAGGCGTGCGCGGATGAGGAAGCGCCCGGATTTTCGCCTGCCCCCTGCGCCAGCGGCTCACCCACCGCCTGCGGTTACACCTTGAGCAGACCGTTTCAGCGCAGGTGGTCGGTCGGCTCGGACGCGGGGGTGGGGAAGGGGGTGGCTGCCAGGCTGGCGAGGAGCTTGAGGCGCTCTTCGGAGGTGCTGCCCGGTTCGGCCATGTACAGGGTCAGATCGTGCACGGCCCGGTGGGACATGGGCAGATCCAGGGACTGGTAGGCGAGTTCGAGCAGGCCCACCTCCGGGTGCCGCAGCCGTTTGGTGCCGTCGTGGCGGATGCGGACGTCGTGGGCGGCCCACTGGCTGCGGAAGTCGGGGCTGACGGTGGACAGTTCGCCTATCAGCTCGCGCAGGGCCCGGTCGTGCGGTTCGCGTCCGGCCTCTGCGCGCAGCAGTGCCGTGGTGGCGGAGGTGGCGGCCTCCCAGTCGACGAAGAAGTCCTGGGCACTGGGGTCGAGGAAGATGTAGCGGGCGATGTTGGGGCGGCCTCGTTTGTCCGTGGTGGGGCTGTCGAACATGGGGGCGTGCAGGGCCCGGGCCAGGGTGTTGTGGGCGATGACGTCCTGACGGCCGTTGCGGACGAACGCGGAGGACATCGTCATGGAGTCGATCAGCCACTGGACACGGGGCGGGACCTCGACGTCCTTGCGGCGGGATGGCGTGTGGCGGGCGGGCCGGGCGGCGCGGGCCAGGTCGAACAGGTAGGTGCGTTCGTCCTCGTCCAGCTGCAGGGCCTGGGCGACCGCGGCGAGGACATCTTCGGACACGCCGCTGATGTGGCCCTTCTCCAGGCGCGTGTACCACTCGGTACTCACCCCGGCGAGCACGGCGACCTCTTCACGCCGCAGCCCCGGCACCCGGCGCCGGGCGCTGGTGGGCAGCCCGGCCTGCTCCGGGGTGATCTTGCCGCGGCGGCTGGCAAGAAAGTCCCGGATCTCGGTGCGGTGGTCGCTTCGGTCATCCATGCGTTCCACGGTAGCCACCTGCTCGCGAACAGGGAGGTTGAGCTTGTCCCCCCTATAAACGCGACCTTCCTCAAGGGTGGGGCGACCGTTTCCCTGGGAGACGTACCCCCAATCACGACCCCCTCGGAGATGAACCTTGAGTACGCGAGGAGCGACCCTCCACGCCCCCGCCGAAGCACGGACCGAGCAGCCTCACCAGGCACCGCGCACCAGGCTTCCCCTCGTCGTCTGCGTGCTCGCGCTGGGCACGTTCCTGATGGGCACCACCGAGTTCGTCGCGGCCGGCCTGCTGCCCGAGATCGCGGGCGACCTACAGGTCAGCGTCGCCCAGACCGGCCTCATGATCACCGTCTTCGCGGTCGGGATGATCATCGGCGCCCCGCTGATGGCGATGCTGACCCTGCGGTTGCCCAAGCGGCTGACGCTGATGCTCGCCCTGGGCATCTTCGCCGCCGGTCACGTCATCGTCGCCCTCAGCTCGAACTTCACCCTGGTCCTGGCCGCACGGTTCCTGACCGCCATTGCCACCGGTGCCTTCTGGGCCGTGGCCAATGTGGCCGCCGCACGCGCCGCGGGCCCTGCCGCCAGCTTCCGCGCTCTGGGGCTGGTCGGGGCCGGAGCCATGCTCGCGAACGTCGTCGGCGTCCCGGTGGGCGCGTTCGCCGGGCAGGTCATGGGCTGGCGCGGACCGTTCTGGGCCCTGGCGGCCCTCGCCGCGACGGCCGTGGTGCTGATCGCCCGTACCGTCCCTCACGAGGGTGGCGACCAGGAGGCGGTGTCGATCCGGTCCGAGCTGACCGCTCTGCGCTCCGGCCGTGTATGGCTGGTGCTGGCGGCCTGCGCCACCACGACCGGCGGTGTCCTGGCGGCGTACTCCTACATCTCACCCCTGCTGACCGATCGGTCGGGAGTCGCGTCCGGCACCGTACCGCTGGTCCTGGCCGGTTTCGGCCTCGGCGCCCTGGCCGGCTCACTCGTCGGAGGCCGTCTGGGCGACCGCCGCCCGCACACGGTGACCGTCGTGGCCGCCGCGGGAGCCACGCTCCTGCTCCTCGCGATCTCCCTGCTGGCCGGCTACGCCGTGCCCACCATCATCCTGGTCACCCTGCTGGGCTTCTTCGGTCTCGGCGCCAACCCGGTGCTGATGGCCCTGGCCGTCCGCTTCGCACACCAGGCACCCGTCCTGGCCTCTGCCCTGACCGTCTCGGCGTTCAACTTCGGCACCGCCATCGGCTCCTGGATCGCCGGGCTCACCCTCGACTCGTCGCTGGGGACCACCGGCCCCGCCGTGGTCGGCACCGCCATCGCCGCCCTCACCCTGATCCCCACCACCGCCATGGCGCTCCTCCAGCGCCGCCGCTCCGCAGCAGCGGTCTAGGCCACCACGGACGCCGACGCCACACGGGACGCAGCAGCGCACATCCCGGAACGAAATGGCGCGCTTCGACAACGCGGTCACCGTCGTCACGGGAGCAGGAGGTGACGTGGGCGCCCCCGGACGTTATCGATGCGCTCGTCGGACGGGTCTTCGGTGCGGCCAGCGGTGGCCGACGCCGCCGAGGCACACCGCCTGCTGCAAGACCGCCAGACCCTCGGCAAGGTCCTGCTCTCGACGGACACCTGATCCACACCACAACACTCACGCACTACCTGGAAATGGAGCATCTCTGATGCGCGCAACACTCCTGTACGGCGCCGGCGACGTCCGCGTCGAGAACGTCCCCGACTCCGTCATCAAGCACCCCACCGACGCCCTGGTCCGTATCACCGCCGCCTGCGTCTGCGGCAGCGACCTGTGGCCCTACGGCTCGCACAAGCCGGAAGACGGGCCCGCGAGGATGGGCCACGAGTTCATCGGCATCGTCGAGGACACCGGCCCGGAGGTGACCACCGTCAAGCCTGGCGACCTGGTCGTCGCACCCTTCGCCATATCCGACAACACCTGCGAATTCTGCCGCGAGGGCCTGCACACCTCCTGCGCCCACGCCCAGGCCAACTTCTGGGACGGCGAAGCCGAGGAGGGCGGTCAGGCCGAAGCGGTCCGCGTCCCCCTCGCCGACGGCACCCTCGTCAAGCTCCCCGTCGCCGCCGACTCCGCCCTCATCCCGTCCCTGCTGACCCTCTCGGACGTCTTCGGCACCGGCCACCACGCCGCCGTGGCAGGCGGCGTCAACCAGCGCACCAGCGTCACCGTGATCGGTGACGGCGCCGTCGGCCTGCTGGCCGTCCTGTCGGCCAAGCGGCTCGGCGCCGAGCAGATCATCCTCATGGGGCGCCACCAGGCCCGCACCGACCTCGGCCGCGAGTTCGGCGCCACCGACGTCGTCTCCACTCGCGGCGAAGAAGGGATCGAAGCGGTCCGCGAACTCACCACCGGGCACGGCACCCACGTGGTCCTGGAAGCCGTCGGCAACATGCCCGCCTACGAACAGGCCACCGGCGTCGTCCGACCGGGCGGCGTCATCAGCCGCGTCGGCGTGCCCCAGTACGAGGAGGCACCGATCGGCTTCGGCAGTCTCTTCCGCCACAACATCCGGCTCGCCGGCGGACCGGCTCCGGTTCGCGCCTACATCGAGGAGTTGATGCCCGACATCCTCGACGGCACCATCGAGCCCGGCAAGGTCTTCGACGCCACCACCAGCCTCAACGGCGTTCCCGCCGGATACCGGGACATGGCCGACCGCAAGAGCCTCAAGGTCCTCGTCAAGCCCTGACCCCGGGACACAGGTGGGGGGGCGGCGCAGGCAGCGCCCCCACCTGACAGTCTGTCGCGCCGTCCTTCGTCGCTACCGGTGCCGCCGTCGGTGGCGCTGTCGCCGCGAGCGCCGTGAGGCCGGTGTCGGTGGGGCCCGTGATGATGATCCGTATGACGAACGCGCTGCACGCCCTCGCTCACGCCCACCTCCCGGCCGACGAGGCCCGCCGCTGGACCGCCCTGCTGCGCCCCGCCGCCCACCTCCGGGCGGCGGAGCCGGGCGATCCGGTCGTCGGGCAGCTCGGCGGTCTGCCCCTGCTGCCCGACGACGTGGCGTGGCCGGTGTGGGAGGGCAAGGGCCCGCTGCGGTTCGTGGCGGCGGTCGACTGCGCCGCGCTGCCCACGGGCGAGTTGGACGTACCGCTGCCCACGGAGGGGCGGTTGGCCTTCTTCTACTACGGCGACGAGGACGACGACGCCCTGGTCGACACCGCCGACCCCGCCACCTGGGCCGGAGCCCGCGTGCTCCATCTGCCGCCCGCCACGGAGGCGACCGCGCCCGAATGCCCCGCCCCGGCCGGGCTCACCCCGTATCCGGCGGTGCCGCTGACCGCGCGCATAGGACCGAGCGCCCCCGACACCGACTCTCCCGTCCTCGGCGGCGTCGAGCTTCCGGACGCGTTCGAGAGGGCTCTGTGGGAGTACGAGAGCGGCACCGCGCATCAGATCGGCGGCCACGCGCAGTCGGTCCAGGGCGCCGTGGAGACCGTGGTGGCGCACGGTGCGCTGGGCGGCGGCGTGGCGTGGGAGGACCCCCGGATCGAGGAGGAGGCGCGGCGCTGGGTGCTGCTGGCCCAGTTCGACTCCGACGAGGACGCGGACCTGATGTGGGGCGACGACGGCGCCCTGTACTGGCTGATCCGCCCCGAGGATCTCGCCGCGGGCCGTTTCGACCGGGCCATGTTCACCTGGCAGTGCTGCTGACTTCGTCGCTGACCTCGTCACCCGCCGCGTCGGCGTGAGCGGCCGCACCGCCCGCGATCCGCTGGGCTTTGGCCGGGCGCCGCGCCCCGTTCGCCGCCGCCACGCCCAGCACGCACACCGCCATCCCCACCAGCGCCAGCACCCCCGGCGTCTCGCCGAACATCGCGTACGCCCACACCGACGTCGTCGGCGGCGTGAGGTACATCAGCGCGGAGGTGCGGGTGACGCCGCTGTGCCGCACGCTCAGCCAGTAGAAGCCGTAACCGCCCACCGTGGAGAGCACGATGGTCCACGCCACGGCGAACCAGAAGCCCCCGCCGGACGGCGGCGCCGCGTGGCCGCCGGTCAGGGCGACCCCGGCGAAGAGCACCGCGCTCACGACGCAGTGCAGCGGTATCGCGTCCATCGGCGCGAGCGGCGCCCGCGCCCGGCGCTCCAGGAAGCTCGCCGCGAGCAGCGCCGCCATGGCCGCGAACGGGAGCCCGTACGCCCAGGGCGTCACGGCCGACGTCCCGTACAGGTCGCCCTGTACGACGAGGGCGACCCCGCCCAGCCCGATCGCGAGCCCGGCCCACTGCCGGGCACTCACCCTCTCCCCGAGCAGCCGCCCGGACAGCGCACCGGCGGCCAGTGGCTGCAGGGCGGCGATCAGCGCGGCGGTCCCGGACGGTACGCCGAGCCCGACCGCCCACACGATCCCGCCCAGATAGAGCGCTTGCGACAGCGCGCCGATGACGGTCTGCTCGGCCACCGCGCGCAGCGGAATCCTGCGCCGCCGGAAGAGCAGCCAGCCGCCCCCCAGCAGCCCGGCCGCCGCGACGAAGCGCCACATCAGCAGCGTGTCGGCGGGGGCCTCGCGGGTGCCGAGTTCGGCGCCGATGAAGCCGGAACTCCACATCACGACGAGGCCGACGGACGTGATCGCGGTGACGGGCATGAGTCTCCTCCCCGGACTGCCGGGTATACCGATCTGTTTAGTCGCTCACGTACTAGACTAAACAGATCGGTATACCCGTCAAGTCTCGTCGTCACGTCGGGAGGGATCACGCCCATGGAGACGCTCACCCCCGCCGCCCGCCGCGTCCTGGACGCCGCGAGCGAGCTGTTCTACGGGCAGGGGATCAACGCGGTCGGCGTGGATCTGATCGCCAAGCGCGCCGGAGTCACCAAGAAGACGCTGTACGAGCGCTTCGGCAGCAAGGAGGCGCTGGTCGCCGCGTATCTGCGCGAGCGCGACGAGCGGTGGCGGGCCTGGCTGACCGCCGAAGTCGACGCGTCCCCCCGGCAGGACCCGCCGGGCCGCGTCCTCGCCACGTTCGACGCCCTCGCCGTCTGGATGCGCCGCGAGAACCCGCGCGGCTGCGGCTTCGTCAACGCCGCCGCCGAGCTGCCCGACGACGGCCATCCGGCCCGCCAGGTGGTCGGTGACCAGAAGCGCTGGCTGCGCGGCTATCTGCGCGCCCTGTCCGAGGACGCGGGCGCCCGTGACCCCGACGCCCTGGCCGACGAACTGCTCCTGCTCCACGAGGGCGCCACCGTGCTGTACGGCCTGTCGGTCATCCCCGACCCCGTCGACGCGGCCCGCCGCCAGGCGCGGCGCGCCCTGGAGCGGGCCGGGGTCCACCAGGGGTGACTACCGGCCGGAAAACGTCGTGATCGAAGGCGTCCGGTACGTGGCGCTGGTGGCCCGGGAAAGTTGACCATGTAGGCATGACCTCTTCGCCCCGCCCGCCGCACGTCGGTAGCCGACCGGATCCGATAGGCGGGACTACCTCGCTCGGTGGAGAGTCCGCTCCCGCCCGCGGGTACCTGCTGGACAACGCGCGCGCCGAGGCGGGCGAGCGATTCGTTTGGCTGGCCGAGCTGTTCGACGGTGTGACGCGCGGGCACTTCGATCGACTGGGGGTCAGGGCCGGCTCACGCTGCTGGGAAGTGGGGGCCGGTGGCCCCAGTGTCCCGGAGGCGCTCGCGGCGGCCGTCGGTCCGACCGGGCACGTGCTGACCACGGACATCGACCCGTCGTGGCTGAAGGCAGGCGACGGGTACGAGGTGCGCCAGCACGACGTCGCCGCTGATCCGCCCCCGGAGCCGGGGACGTTCGATCTGGTGCACGCCCGGCTCGTGCTGGTCCATGTACCCGACCGGGCTCGCGCGTTGGCCACGATGGCGGCAGCGCTACGGCCCGGCGGCTGGCTGCTGGTCGAGGACGCCGATACCGCTCTGCAGCCGCTGGCATGCCTGGACGACAGCGGCCCTGCGCAGCGGCGGGCCAACCGGTTGCGCGACGCGGTCCGTGAGCTGCTGGCGCGCCGCGGCGCGGACCTGCGCTACGGCCGGACACTGCCGCGGGCATTGCGTGAGGCCGGCTTGGTGGATGTCGCCGCGGCGGGCTCTTTCCCGGTCGGCGGGCTGGCCTGCGACCGGCTGGAGGCGGCGACCATCCGGCACGTGCGCGGCGAGCTGCTCGCGGCCGGCCTGGCCGACGACGCCGAGATCGACGCGCACCTGGCCGCCATCGACGCGGGTGAACTCGACCTGACACTCGCGCCGCTGATCTCGGCCTGGGGACGCCGTCCAGCCGAGCACCCTCCGGCACTCGGTTAGGTGCGGATGCAGGCGCTGTCCAGCGGATGCGGGGGTGACCGGGGAGCCCTGGCAGGATCGGGGTATGGATGAACAGATCATCGCCGCGTGTGACGGCGCGTCCAAAGGGAATCCCGGGCCCGCGGCCTGGGCGTGGGCCATCGCGGACGCGAGTGGCGAGGTGGGGCGCTGGGAGGCCGGGCCGCTCGGCGCTGCGACGAACAACGTGGCGGAACTGACCGCGCTGCAGAAGCTGTTGGAGGCCACCGACCCGGCCGTGCCGCTGCAGGTGCGGATGGACTCGCAGTACGCCATGAAGGCGGTCACCACGTGGCTGCCGGGGTGGCGGCGGAAGGGGTGGAAGACGGCTTCGGGCTCACCGGTGGCCAACCAGGGTCTCGTGATGCGTATCGACGAGCTGCTGACGGGCCGCACCGTCGATTTCGTCTACGTCCCCGCCCACCAGGTCGACGGCGACCCGTACAACGCGGCCGCGGACCGGGCCGCCAGCCATACGGCCCGTACGCAGGAGGCCGCCGGGACCTCGCTCGGCTCCGCCCTGCCGCCGCCGGAGCCGCAGACGGCTTCGCGCTCGGCGGGCCGTGGCCAGGCGAGCGCCAAGGGACGGACGAAGACCGCCCGCTCGGGCGGCGGTTCGATCAAGGCGAAGTTCCCCGGCCGCTGCCGCTGCGGTCAGCCGTACGCGAAGGGCGAGTCCATCACGAAGAACCCCGACGGCTGGGGTCACCCCGCCTGCAAGACGGCCGGATAGGGCGCGGCCCGCACAGCCCGCCGTTCCCGCGTCAGGCCGGGGTCTCCCGCGTCCGCGCCTGGTGACGGCGGGCTTTGAGCCGGTTTCCGCAGGTCTTCATCGAGCACCACCGCGCGGTGTTCGCACGGCTGCGGTCCAGGAGGAAGAGGCGGCATTCGGGGTTCCCGCACGGCCGCAGACGGCCGGGCAGCCGCTCTTTGACGTCCGCCCACGCGAGGACGAGTTCCACGGCGAGCCTGCGCTCCGGCGCCACCTCCACGTGCCACTCGACGCCCGACGCGCTGGGCCGCGGGACCTTACGGACGCCCGCGAGCACCCGGCGCAGACGGGCCTCCGCCGAGGCCGAGGTCGACGCGGACGCCGAGGCCGCCGCCCCCGCCCCCGACGGGTCCGACTCCACCGCCTGGAGCGCGTCCCGGGCGGTGCGCAGCCACCGGCGCTCCTCGTCGCCGCCGACGCCCCCGTGGCCCCGCGCCCACCGCTCCACCTCATCGTCGTCACGCCACAGGTCCTGGCGTCGGCCCTCCACGACAGGGGTGCTGTTCAGCGCCTCCATGAGCGCTTCGTCGTCCAGCACGGCACGGATCCCACCTTCCCCGCTAACTCCATCAAGTGGTTTGACAGGTTACTCCAGGAGCGGTCTACTGGACGCGAGGGTAACCACCAAAAGACCTCGAAGGGGTTAGTCATGGTTGAGATCCGCCACCAGTACGCGACCGTCCGGGGACACCGCGTCTTCTATCGCGAGGCGGGGCCCCGCGAGGCGCCCACGCTCGTCCTCCTGCATGGGTTCCCGACCAGCTCCCGCATGTTCCGCCATCTCATCCCGGCGCTGGCCGACCGCTTCCACGTCATCGCCCCCGACCACCTGGGCTTCGGCAACTCCGACGCCCCGCCCGTGGACGCGTTCACCTACACCTTCGACTCCCTGACCGACATCACCGAGGCCCTGCTGTCCCAGCTCGGCGTCACCCGCTACGCCGTGTACGTCCAGGACTACGGCGCACCCATCGGCTGGCGCCTCGCCCTCCGCACCCCGGACGCGATCACCGCCGTGATCACGCAGAACGGCAACGCCTACGAGGACGGCTTCGTACCGGATTTCTGGAAGCCGGTATGGGCCTACGCCGAGAACCCGGGCCCCGGGACCGAACCCGCCGTCCGCGCCGCCCTCTCGCTCGACGCCATCCGCTGGCAGTACGTGCACGGAGTGGACCGGCCCGAGCTGGTCGACCCCGACACCTGGGCCGCCGACCACCGCGAGGTCAACCGGCCGGGTAACGACCTCGTCCAGCTCGCCCTGTTCCGCGACTACGCCACCAATCCGCCCCTCTACCCCCAGGTCCACACCTACTTCCGGGAGCGCCGGGTCCCGCTCCTCGCGGTCTGGGGCGCGGGCGACGAGATCTTCGGCCCGGACGGGGCACGCGCCTTCGCCAGGGACCTGCCGGACGCGGAGATCCACCTCGTTCCCGGGGGCGGACACTTCCTGCTCGAAAGCCACCTGGACACCGTGGCCGGGTACATCCGCGGCTTCCTGACCGCCGCCGCGCCACCGGCCTGAACCGCCAGGGTCCGCCCCGTCCGGTGTCGGCAGCGTTTGGCGGTCAGTGCGCGCATCACCGGCTGGCCGCGCCTGAAGCTAGCTCCACTCATCAGGCCCCCAGGAATCGATCTAGGCTGGCGCGGTGACTGATGAGCAGGAGCGGGAGCAGCCGTCGGGGGTATGGGCCACGGCGGTGGGGGTGGCCAGGGTGCGGGCGCTGGAGACCGAGCGGGAGAACGCGCTGTTCCGCGACCCACTGGCACAGGCCTTCGCCGCCGCCGGCGGCCTGTGGCCGTCCTCGCCACCGCTGCCCGATGACGAGGCCGCGCGACGCCGCCGGCTGGCCGTGTCGTTCTCCATCGTCATCAGGACGAAGTTCCTCGACGACCTGTTGCGGCAGGCCTCCGCGTCCGGGGTCCGGCAGGTCGTGCTGCTCGGCGCCGGCATGGACAGCCGGGCCTTCCGGATGGACTGGCCCGAGGGCACCCGGCTGTTCGAGGTCGACACCGCCGCCCCACTGGACTTCAAGGCTTCGGTGCTGCGCCGCGAGGGGGTCGTCGCGCGCTGCGAGCGGATCACCGTCGCGGTGGATCTGCGTGAGGACTGGCCAGGCGCGCTGGCCGCCGCGGGGCACGACCCGGCCGTGCCGACCCCGTGGATCGCCGAAGGACTACTGATCTATCTGCCCGAGGATGCGGTGGAGCTACTGCTGGCCCGGATCAGCACACAGTCGGCGGCGGGCAGTCGGATGGGGCTGACGTTGGGCTCGCGCGGCGTGATCGAGCGCTTCGGCGCGGACGCCGTGCCGGGATCGGCGGCGTCCATGTGGGTCTCGGAGATGCCCGACGACCCGGTTGGCTGGCTGGCCGGGCACGGCTGGGAGGCCGACAGCCACACCCTTCGCGAGCGCGCTGCCGCCTACGGCCGCCCGATCAGCACCCCGCCGCGGCGCGAGGAGCGGCCCGGCGGACTGATCTCGGCGGTCCGCCGGTAGAGCGCCTCCCGGTTCCCCAGATGATCGATTCCAAGGGGGCCTGATGAGTCGATCGAGGAGTGACGACCAAGTACGAGTGGCGGGGCGACTTCGACAACGCAGCCCTCAGCACACTGCACGCCAACGGCTTCGGCCACCCGGTCGCTGGGACCGACTGGCGAGAACGACTTGAGCGCCACAGTCTCGGCTGGGTCTGCACCTGGGAAGACAGCGTGCTGGTCGGCTTCGTCAACGTGGTCTGGGACGGCGGAGTTCTACTTCGATGCCTGCGGCTTCAAGGAGACGACGGCCGGTCTGATTGCCCTGTAACACCGTGCGGACTCGTGGATGTTCACGAGAAAAGGCGTCACTGGGACCAGCGTTGCTCGGCGCTGCCGTTTCCAGGTTGGGAGGGGTGACGAGCGCGGAGGTCGAACACGCCAGGGCGTTCAAGAAGATCCGCACGGCCCTCGCCCGGGCCGCCCAGACCCCGCGAGCGCGGTGGAGCTGGGGCATCCGCACCGAGGGCGAGCTGATCGGCCTTCTTCAGGTCTTTGCCGCGCGCTGTGCCGGTCCCAAGATCTGGTCGATGTGGTAGTCGAGCATGCGTCCGGCGGCGTCCGGTGAGCGATACCCAAGGGCGACATCCACTCCGAGACTCGTGGCGAGTGACCAGCAGATGTCGGCGTCGACGCGTTCTTCATGACGAGGCTCGCCGCCTCGTTCCTGCCGGGCCGCGGCGATGAGTCCGGCGGTGAGGGAGAGCAGTTCGTCGTCGCCTGGAGCCAGGACCCTGGCCATCGTCGGGTCGGAGACGGCCCGCCCCGCCGCCGCGAGGGAGAACCGCATGAGCCGCGTGCTCTCCTCGTCAGGGCTGATCAAGGCGTGGAGGCAGGCGCGGAGGATGGCTTCCGGGCTCGTCGCGCCGACTGCCCTGACGGCGGTCTCGATGTTGGTGTTCACGGCTCGGACGGCCCGGTCGAGCGCGTCGCGGATCAGGTCCTGCATCGAGGAGTAGTAGTGCTGCACCTGCCCCATGGAGACGCCTGCTTCGTCGGCTACCTTGCGCAGCGTCACCTGCTCAATGCCACCACGGACCGCCAGGGCCCAGACGGCCTCGACCAGGCGCTTCCTGCGTTCCTCGTGATCCACGATCTTCGGCACGGCGACTCCTTGCCCACCGTTTGCCATGCATCTGCATTGCAAACGGGTTCCTGCTCCATTACAGTGCAAGTGCATTGTAACCGTCCCGGCGGCGGCCCCGGGGTGCACGTTTCTGGGATTCGGAGGGCATCACATGAAGTACGACATCTTTCAGGGCCTCGGTGTGGTTCTCTTCGCCCTCGGGGTGCAGGGGGCCATTCGCCAGCTCGTCGACCACGACAACGCCGGTCTGCTCGGCTGGCTGCCAGGCGGCTTCGCAGCCAGCATCACCGTCTACGGTTTCGCCGTCGTGATCGGCGCGATTGTCGCGGGCTGGGCCCGCGGTTCAGTCAAGGCGGTCGGACGCAGCGGCTGACGGAGTCGCCACGCGGGCATGAGCGGTCAGCTGTCCGCGTCCGCCGCTGGGGCGGACGCGGACTCCATCGCCTCCACGAAGCGGCGCACCGTCTCCGCGTCGCACTCCCCGCGCACCGTTATCGATCGGCCGTTGGCGCTGATGACGACGGCGGGGGCGGACGGGCGCGCGGCGCGCCACGCGGCGTACGACAGCCCCAGGTTCAGGGCGCCGAGCCCCTGGGTGACCACCAGGTCGATGATCCCCAGCTTCCCGTGTGGGTGGGTCGGGAGCATGTTCAGATCGGCATGCGCCCGGACGTCCGTGTCCTGCCGCAGCCACCGGTACAGGTCGTGGATCGCGAGATCCCCATCATCCGCCTCCGCGCTGATCTCCACGCGGAGGGCGGCTTGCATCCGCTGTTCCATGGACGCCAACGATAGGCGTGGAGGACCCGTATTTTGTTGCGATCTCCGCCCAAACGGTCTTCCCGGGCCCACCGTTGGGCCGTGGCCCAACCGCCCACCGCTCCGCGAACTGCGATACGAGGAACAGGCCGCGCCCGGTTTCCGCCTCCGGTGTCGCCGTGGTGAGCGCGGGTTGCCGCTCGCCACGGGTGTCCGACACCTCGATACGGATCGGGCCGGAGTCGTCCAGCGGCGCGGTCAGGCGTACGTGGAAGTCCCGCCCGGGAACGCGCCCGTGACGCACCGCATTGGCGCACAGCTCGCTGGCGATGAGCGTGGTGATCTCGTTGGGGCTGGAATCGTACGGATACCCCCACGCGGCCAGCCGGTGCGATACGAGACGCCGCGCGAGCCGCGCACCGCGCGGTGTCGAGGTGAAGCGCATGGCGAACTCGCCGGGTACGGAGGGGAGCTGGCCCTCGGTCGTACCCCGTGAGGGGGGATTTTCGGTCGTCATGGCAATGAGGGTGGTGGTCGTGTGCCTAGCCTGACCAGTAAGCGCGCCTGTACGGACAGTGTCTGTCGGACACGCGAGGGCGCGGAGGCAGGGGTGGTGACCCATGGCAGGTACGGACGAGACGTCAGCGTTCCTGAGGGGGTTCGGCAGGCAGCTGAAGCTGTTGCGGGAACGAGCGGGGCTCACGCAGGCGGAGCTGGGGGTGCGCGTCGGGTACAGCGCGGATCAGATCGCGTCGGTGGAGTGCGGGCGCCGTATCCCGAAGCCGGACCTGATCGACAAGGCGGATGAGGTTCTGGGTGCCGGGGGTCTCCTCAAGGCGATGAAGGAAGAGGCCGCGCTGGCCCGCTACCCGGCGTTCTTCCGCGATGCGGCGGAGATTGAAGCGGAAGCGGTTGAGCTACAGATCTACGCTACCCAGGCGGTGCCTGGGCTGCTTCAGACTAAGGACTACGCACACGCGGTGTTCTCGATGGGTCGACCGCTGCTAGACGAGGAAACCGTCGCGCAGCGCGTCGCTGCACGACTGGATCGCCAGGAGATCTTCAACGCCTGGCCTGCGCCCATCCTGGGATTCGTTATCGAAGAGGCTGTGCTGCGGAAGCCGTATGGCGGGAAGCAGGTTCTGCGCGGGCAGTTGGAGCATCTACTCCTCGTCGGGGAGAAGCGCAACGTCGAGATCCAGGTGATGCCCATGGATCGGGAGGACAACGCCGGTGTCGATGGCCCCTTCACCTTGATGGTGCCGAAGGGGGGCCAACAGATCGCATATCACGAAAACCAAGGGGCTGGCACTCTGCTCACTGACCGAGATGAGGTCCACGCCATCGCTGCCCGGCATGGGATCATCCGGGCCCAGGCTCTCAATCCACGGGAGTCGTCGATCTTTATTGAGAAGGTGCTGGAAGAGCTATGACAAAGGACATAGGCGAGTTGGTCTGGTTCAAGAGCAGCTACAGCGGCGCTGAGGGCGGCGAATGCGTCGAGGTGGCCGCATGTCCCGACGCCATCCACGTCCGTGACAGCAAGGACATCACCGGGCCGGTCCTTACGGTCCCGGCTGCCGCGTGGGACGCGTTCGTGGGGTTCGCCGCGAACAACTGACCCGACCGTCCAGCCTGTTCAGGCTTCTGGACAGGCTGGATCGTCGTCCCGGAGCGCCGTGGCGATCCGTTCGAGCGACGCCGCCAAGCGACGGCGGTCGCCGGGCGCCACGGGGGCGACGAAGTAGCGCTCCACGATGCGGGCGTGGACCTCCACCGCGTGCACGAACGTCCGCTCGCCCTCCGCCGTCGCCTCGACCAGCGTCACCCGGCGGTCGTCGGGCGACGGTACGCGGCGTACGAGGCCCGCCGTCTCCATGCGGTCGACCAGGCGCGTGACCCCGCCGCTGGTCAGGATGACGTCCTCGGCCAGGGTGCGCTGGGAGACCTGTTCCTCCGGGTCCCGGCACAGCCGCAGCAGCACCTCGAACATGACGTGGCCGATCCCGGTCTCCGCCCGCATGGCGGCGTTGATGCGCCGCTCAAGGTGGGTCGCCGCCTTCAGCAGCAGGCCGAACTCGTGGACCAGTGGCCCGCTGGCCGCCTGCGCGGCCGTGCGCTTCTCCGAGTCGGTCCCCATACCCATGAGGGCAGTCTAGTGCCGCGTAAGTCACTGACTTCTCAATTGCTGAGCAGTCAGTGATATCGGTACGCTGCTGCTCATGGACACCGCCACCGCTGCCACCGCTCCGATACAGGCCCCGCCCCGCCGCGCGCTGCGGCTGCTCGTCGTCCTGGGCGCGCTCTCGGCGTTCGGGCCGCTGTCGCTGGACATGTATCTGCCCGCGCTGCCCGCTCTCGCGGGGGACTTCGGCGTCCCCGACGCGGGCGTACAGCTGACCCTGACCAGCTGCCTGATCGGGCTGGCAGTCGGACAGCTGATCGCCGGGCCGCTCAGCGACCGGTTTGGGCGGAGGGTGCCGCTCCTCATCGGCCTCGTCGGGTACATGGTGGCGTCCGTGCTGTGCGCGTTCGCGCCGAACGTCACCGCGCTGACCGGGCTGCGCGCCCTTCAGGGGCTGGCGGGCGCGGCGGGGATCGTGATCAGCCGGGCCATCGTCCGCGACCTGTACGAGGGGACCGCCGCCGCGCGGTTCTTCTCCCTCCTGATGCTGGTCAACGGCCTGGCGCCGATCCTCGCGCCCGTCATTGGCGGGCAGCTGCTGCGGTTCACGTCCTGGCGCGGGATCTTCCTCGTCCTGGCCGTCGCGGGCGCGCTGCTGCTCGCGGCCACCGTGATCGTCGTGGGGGAGACCCTGCCGTCCGAGCGGCGGCACGCGGGCGGGCTGGGGCAGACGGTCCGTAGCTTCGGCTCGCTGCTGCGTGATGCGGACTTCGTGCGGCCCGCGCTCGCGGGCGGGTTCGCGTTCGCCGCGATGTTCTCGTACATCTCGGCGTCCTCGTTCGTGCTGCAGAAGACGTACGGTCTGGACCCGCAGCAGTTCAGCATCGTCTTCGCGTCCAACGCGCTCGGCATCATGCTGCTCGGCCAGGGCAACGCCCGGCTGCTGCGCACCCGCACGCCCCACGCCCTGCTCCGGTCCGGGCTCGCGCTGTGCGCGGCGGGTGGCGGCGCGCTGCTGCTGTCCGTACTCGCCGGGCTCGGCGTGGCCGCCGTGCTGGTGTCGCTGTTCGCGCTGGTGGCCAGCATCGGGCTGATCATGCCGAACTCCACGGCGCTGTCGATGTCCGGGCACCCGGAGGCGGCCGGGACCGCGTCCGCGCTGCTGGGGCTGTTGCAGTTCGCGCTGGGCGGGGTCGCCGCGCCGCTGGCGGGGCTCGGCGGGAACGGGGCGGCGCTGCCGATGGCGCTCGCGATCGCCGCGTGCGCGGCGGCGGCCGTCGTCGTGCACCTGTGGCCCCGGCGGCGCTGACCGCTGTCGCGGCGCCGTCACGTCCCGGGGGTGTCGTCCTCCGCGAGCAACGCGTGCACGCGTCGCAGGACGTCGAGGTGGGCCTCGTTGTAGAACTCGGTCAATGCCTGCGCGACAACCGACTGGGTGATCGCCGCTCCCCGGCGGGAGGAGGCTGTCAGGTCACGCAGGATCGGGTGGTCCTCCTGCTGTGCGCGGACTTCGGGCGCGAGGCGTCGCGCGATGTGCCGCCGCACCTCCTCCGGCGCGTCGGCGGGCAGGGCCTCGAACTGCGCGGCGATATCGCTGCGGGGCGCTGAGAGCTGCTCCCGGAGCGCGGACATCGCCGAGGCGTTGAGAAAGCTGGAGTACGCCAGCAGGAGGGAGCGTTGCGCCTCCGGCAGGTCGTCGGCGAGCGCCTGGAAGTCCGCCGGAAGGTCGATCGAGGCCTGGTTGTCCAGGATCGCCGCCAGTTCCCGTCGCATCCGCTGCTGGCGATCGATGCTCGCCGCGAGTTCCGCGTCCAGGACGCGCAGGGTCTCCTCGGCCCCCTCGTCGGCGGCCTCGACCGAGGGGATGTCCGACAGCGGTAAGCCGAGGTCGACCAGCCTGCGGATGCGCAGCAGGCGGACCAAGTGCTGGACGCCGTACCGCTTGTAGCCGTTGGCCGCTCGGTCCGGCTCGTCCAGCAAGCCGATCTCGTGATAGTGCCGGACGGTTTTCAGCGTCGTGCCCGCGAGGTCGGCCAGCTGACGTGTGCTCCATGCCATCGGGAGGCCCCTTCCTGCCCGATCCATTCAAGACCGTGCCCTCGGGGCATGGTCAAGGCTCTCCGCCCACCGGCGAGACGGTGTTGACCGTGCCCCAAGGGCACGGAGTGCGATGGGCGGCGACCACAGCCACCCGACGGGTTTTCGGAGACTGGACATGAAACGACAACGCAGTATCGGCCGGACCTCGGCCCTGGCGGTCGTCCTCGGCCTCAGCGGCTCGCTGGTGGCGGTGCCAGCCGTCGCGGACGAGCCGCGAGCGCCGCAGGTGCGGTGGGGCACCTGCCCCGAGGACGTCGTGGAGGAGGCGGCTCCGACCACGTTGCAGTGCGCCACCGTGCCCGTGCCGGTGGACTACGCCGACCCCGGGGCCGCCCGGATCGATGTCATGATCTCCCGGCTGGCCAGCACGAAACCGGACAAGCGGCGCGGCACGCTCATGCTCAATCCGGGCGGCCCCGGCGGGTCCGGACTGGCGCAGCCCGCGCTGCTGGCGGCCCGGGGCATACCCGCCGATGTCCTTGACCGCTACGACCTGATCGGCATGGACACGCGCGGCGTCGGGCACTCGGCGCCGGTCGCGTGCGGGTTCACGGAGGACGGCCCGTACGCCACCAACATTCCTCCCTACGCGGGCGACGACGCGGCGGTCACCGCACAGGCGAAAGTCGCCAAGGCGGCGGCCGAGCAGTGCCAGCGCCATGACCGCGACGGGGTGTTACGCCACCTGACCACGGCGAACACCGCCCGCGACCTGGACCGTGTCCGGGCCGCGCTCGGCGAGGAGAAGACCAGCTACCTGGGCTACTCCTACGGCACGGCACTCGGGGCCGCCTACGCGTCGATGTTCCCCGAGCGCTCCGACCGGATCGTGCTCGACAGCAACATCGGCGACACCCACCTCGACCGCGACGGCATGCGCCGCTTCGCCCTCGGGATGGAACAGGCGTTCCCCGACTTCGCGACGTGGGCGGCGGCCCGGCACGACAGCTACGGCCTGGGCCGCACTCCCGAGCAGGTCCGCGCGACCTACTTCGCCCTCGCCGAGCGGCTCGACAAGGCCCCGGTGGCAGGCTTCGACGGCAACCTGTTGCGGCAGTACACCTTCGGCCTCCTCTACAAGAAGTTGCAGTACCCCAAGCTGGCGCAGCAGTGGCAGGCGCTGGCGGGCGGCGGCGACGCGGCTGCTCGCCGCCCGCAGGCGTCCAAGATGTCGTCCTCGATCGACAACCCCTTGGCGGTGTTCGCCGCCGTGACCTGCAACGACGTCGAGTGGCCCAAGGACGTCGACACCTATCGGAGGGGCGTCGCCAAGGATCGCGCGCGCTACCCGCTGTTCGGCGCCGCCGCCGCGAACGTCACGCCCTGCGCCTTCTGGCCGTACGCCCCGGCCGAGCCGCCGGTCGCGGTCAACGACGACGGACCCCGGAACATGCTGCTCGTCCAGAACCTGCGCGACCCGGCGACACCGCACGACGGCGGGAAGATGCTGCGCCGGAAGTTCGCCGACCGGTCCCGGCTGCTCAGCGTCGACGACACCGGGCACGGTGCCTACGTCCTCGGCGACAACGCCTGCGCGCTGAACACCACCACGCGCTACCTCGTCGAGGGCACGATGCCCCAAAAGGACGCGCTCTGCCGCGCAGGCTGATCCCCTGGCCGGCCGGAGAAGCGCGAATGACAGGCCAGTCTGTTCAGTCCATACTGGACAGGCTGGCCTGAAGAAATTTACGGTGGGGGTATGGCTGAGACCCCCCAACCCGGCATGTCCGCGTCCTCCGTGCGCGCCGCGCA
This sequence comes from Streptomyces sp. NPDC041200, assembly GCF_055591805.1. NCBI lineage: Bacteria > Bacillati > Actinomycetota > Actinomycetes > Kitasatosporales > Streptomycetaceae > Streptomyces > Streptomyces sp. NPDC041200. The sequence goes on from NZ_JBVIZF010000009.1 coordinate 135,481, forward strand.
CGAGATCCGTGTCGTCGTCGGCCGTCTGCGGCGGCGGCTGCGGGAGTCGTACGACACGGAAGGGCTCACCCCGACGCAGACGGCCGTGCTCAGCAGGCTCAGCAAGGACGGGCCGTCCTCGGCCAGTGCGCTGGCCGCCGCCGAGCGCGTACGGCCGCAGTCCATGGCGATGACGCTCGGCGCGCTCGATGAGCGCGGTCTCATCGAGCGACGGCCGGATCCGGATGACCGGCGGCGGCAGTTGATCTCGGTGAGCGAGGCGGGACACGCCTTCCTGGAGGACAAGCGCCGGGCGGGCGAGGAATGGCTGTCCCAGGCCCTGGAATCCGGCTTCACCGAGGACGAGCGACAGGCCATCATCAGTTCGCTGGCCCTGCTCGACCGGCTCAGCGACGCATGATCACACGGCTGATACGACGCACTGCCAAGCCCCAGACGCGCGGCGGGTTCGACCGCAGGCTGCTCGCGCCGATGATGCTGGGGTCGATCCTCAACCCGGTCAACTCCTCCATCGTCTCGGTGTCGTTGGTGCCGATCGGCGCGGCCTTCGGGGCTCCGCCGTCGCAGACGGCCTGGCTGGTCTCGGCGCTCTACCTGGCGACGGCGATAGGCCAGCCGGTGGTGGGACGGCTCATCGACCTGTACGGGCCGCGCCGCCTGTTCCTGCTCGGGTCCGCGCTGACGGGACTGTCGGGACTGATCGGCCTGCTGGCCCCGAACCTGGCGACGCTGATCGTCGCGCGGGTGGTGCTCGGCTTCGGGACCTGCGCGGGGTATCCGGCGTCGATGTACCTGATCCGCAGCGAGGCCCGGCGTACGGGCCACGAGAGCCCGGCCGGGGTGCTGACCGCGCTTTCCATCGCCAATCAGACCGTGGCGGTCATCGGTCCGTCGCTGGGCGGGGTGCTGATCGGGCTGGGCGGCTGGCGTACGACGTTCGCCGTCAACCTCCCGCTGGCCGCCGCCGGTCTGATCCTCGGCTTCCTCCGGCTGCCGAAGACCCACCCGCGCCGGGAGCGCGAGGGGTCTGCCGGGCTGGACCTGCCCGGGATGGCACTGTTCGCCGCGATGCTCGTCTCGCTGCTGCTGTTCCTGATGGAGCCGGGGGCCGACCGCTGGTACCTGCCGGTGCTGATGGCGGTGGCGGCGGCCGGGTTCGCGGTGCGGGAGCTGCGGGTGGCGGAGCCGTTCATCGATCTGCGGGTGCTCGGCGGGAACGTTCCGCTGCTGCTCACGTACGCACGTATGCTCCTGGTCGCCATCGTGTCGTACGTCCTGCTGTACGGGTACACCCAGTGGCTCCAGGAGGGGCGGGGGCTGTCCGCCACGCAGGCGGGCCTCGCGCAACTGCCGCTGTTCCTGGCGGGGATCGCGGTATCCACGGCCACCGGGCGGCGGGCCCAGGTGCGCGGCAAGCTGCTGGTGGGCGCGATCGGGCAGATCGCCGTATGTCTGCTGGTGCTGACGCTGCGGCCGGACAGCCCGGTGTGGCTGCTGGTCGTCGTCGCGGTCGTCGCGGGCGTACCGCAGGGGCTGAACAACCTGGCCCTGCAGAACGCGGTGTACCACCAGGCCGACCCGGAGCGGATGGGGTCCTCGGCGGGGCTGCTGCGTACCTTCCTCTACCTCGGCGCGATGGTTGCCTCAGGCGCCAACGGCGTCTTCTTCGGCGCCCGCGCGGACACCGGCGGGCTCCACGGGCTGGCGTGGTTCATGCTCGCCGTCGCCGGTCTGTTCCTGGCGATCACGGTCGCGGACCGCTCGCTGAGCCGCGTCGGCTCGGCTTCTTCTCAGCACTGAAAGGCTTGATCACCGTGTCGAACACCGCTCTGCTCGCGATGGACATCCAGAACGGCATCGTGGACCGCATCGCCACCCCCGATTACCTGCCGCGACTGACTCAGGCGGTGGAGGCGGCCCGTAACGCCGGGATCCCGGTGCTGCATGTGGTGGTCGGTTTCCGGTCCGGGCACCCCGAGGTGTCCGGCCGGAACAAGACATTCGGCGCGCTGCCCGAGGGAGTCTTCACACCCCAGGACCCGGGCGCGGCCATCCACCCGGATGTCGAGCCCCGGTCCGGCGAGATCGTGATCACGAAGAAGCGGATCAGCGCCTTCGCCGGGAGCGACCTGGAGATGGTCCTGCGGGCCCAGGGCATCACCGATCTCGTCCTGACCGGCGTCGCCACCAGCGGCGTCGTGCTGTCCACGCTGCGCCAGGCCGCCGACCTCGACTACCGGCTCACCGTGCTGGCCGACGGCTGCGCCGACAGCGACGACGAGGTCCACCGGGTGCTCACCGAGAAGGTGTTCCCGCGCCAGGCCGAGGTGACGACCGTCGAGGAATGGGCCGGGACCCTCGGCTGACCGGGGACCGGGGCTTCGCCGGCCGACACGCCGTCACCATCGTGTGCGAAGCAGCGTCAGTTCGTGTGCGGCCGACCGTCACGGACCCACGTCACCACAACCAGAGCCGCGGTGATGTACATCAGGACACTGAAGGTGGCGACGGATTCGACGTACTGCTCGTAGCCCGCTGTGCGCAGCTGGAACGCGAGGAAACCGAGCGCGGTCCCCAGTGACGCCGTAGCGGCGGACATGGCAACGAACGGGGTCTTCGTCATGGGTACTTCCTCCAAGCCACGAAACATTGATCGATGGCGAGACTACCTTGCGATGTCCCGGCCGGAACTGGTTGTTGACGGCCGCTCGCGGGTGAGGGCGTCGGTCAGGCGGTGGAGGGCCGGGTTGGGGCTGTCCGGGCTCCAGCAGGCGTGCAGGGTGACGGAGTGGGCGTCGGCGGCGGCCAGTTCGCGGTAGCGGACGCCGTGCACGCCCATGGCCATGATCGAACGCGGGATCAGCGCGCACCCCAGGCCCGCCCGGACCAGGGCGAGCATCGTCGGCACCTGGGAGGTCAGCTGGCTGACCGCGTAGTGGTCCACGCCGATCATGGCGGCACAGATGTCGTGCAGATAGCGCGAGCCTTCGGGGCTGTAGCCGATGTAGTTGCTGGTCACCTCCGAGAGGAGGACGGGCGCGGTGCCCTCGGCCAGCGCGACCGCAGGTCGCCGAGCGCGGTGAACTGCTCCGGGCTGACCAGCTCGGACAGCTCGACCGCGACGTTGGGGATGCGGCGTTTCACCAGGTCGAGGACGTCGGCGAGGATCGCGTACGCGCCGATCGCGGTGAAGCCGAGGCGCAGGGTGCCGGTGCGGCCCTCGGCGGCATGGCGGGTGGCGACCGGGGCGGCGTCCAGCAGGGCGAGGACCCGTCGGCAGTGTTCGAGGAGGACCGTGCCCGCCGCGGTGATGCGGGCGCCGCGGCCGGTGCGCTCGAAGAGGACGACGTCCAGGGACCGTTCCAGGGCCTGGATCTGCCGGGTCAGCGGGGGCTGGGTCATATTGAGCCGCTCGGCGGCCCGACCGAAGTGCTGATGATGGTGCTGGTCGCGTTCCAGTCGGAGAACGCCATCTACGTCGCGAGTGATCCTGTGACCGGATCGGTCGGCGGGAACTGGAAGCCGTGGTTCGTGCCGGGAGGGGAGGGCCTGTCCAACTGGTCCCTCATCATGGCGCAGTTGGCGGAGCTGGGCTACGCGGGGCCCGTCTGTCTGTCTGGGCAGTACTCGGACCCGAGCGTCCCGGTCGAGGAGCGGTTGGCGGCGGACCTCGCGGCGGCGCGCGCTGCCTGACACGGCGTACCGTACGGGGCGTTGTCCCGAGCGTTGCTGTCCCGAGCGTTGCTGTCCCGAGCGTCGTTGTTCCGTGCGTCCATCGAGTGAGCAGGAGAGCGCATTGGCCACCACGTCCCCGCAGGGCGTCCCCGTTCCGTTACTCGACCCGGCCGCCGTCAAGCGGTGGAAGGCCTCCTCTGGGGCGGTGGTCGACCTGCTGACCGAGGCGCGCGAACTCGGCGGGGTCAGCGCCGTACCGCTCGGCCCGCGCCCCACGGTGCTGGTCACCGACCCGGACGCGGTGCGGCACGTCCTCGCCCTGCACCCCGACCGCTACGTCAAGCGCTCCCACCGGGCGCGCGTGCTGGTCGGGGGCGGGGTGCTCTCGGCCAGCGGCGAGCCGTGGAAGCGCCAACGCCGTCTGCTGCAAGCCCAGTTCACCGGTGCGGGCATCCGCCGCTACGAGCAGCGCATCGACGCCGCCGCGCGCCGCGCCGCCGACCGCTGGGCCGCTGCCGCCCGTAACGGCACACCGACCGACGTCCGCGAGGACATGCGCTTCTTCGCCCTCGACACCATCTGGCGGTCCCTCACCGGGCACCCTCTCGACGCGGAAACCAACCGCGAACTCGCCGCCGTCGAGGCGGTCGGGGCCGCCCTCCCGACGACCCCTTCCGCGTCGGCTGACCTGGACGAGCTGCGGGCCACCGTGGCGGCGGATCTCGCGCGGATCGACGCCGTCGCCCACCAGGCGATCGCGGCCGCTCGCCGGGGAGAGGCGGGACCGGACGGCCCCGGTCTGCTGCGCGTCCTGGTGGAGGCGGGGGAGACCCGGCCCGAATACACGGACCAGCTCATCCGCGACGAGCTGGTCACGCTGCTGACCGCCGGGCACGAGACCACGGCCACCACGCTGGCCTGGCTGTACCTGCTGCTCGACCGCCACCCCGAGGCCCGCCGCCGGGCCCTGGACGCGGGCCCCGAGGGCTCACCCGAGCGCGAGAACGCCCTCCGGGCCCTCGCCTCCGAGACCCTGCGGCTCTATCCGTCGGCCTGGCTGATGCCGCGCCATGCCGCCGAGGACGACACCCTCGGCGGATACCGGGTCGAGGCGGGCACCGACCTCTTCGTCTGCCCGTACCTCACCCACCGTGACCCGGTGCTGTGGCCCGAGCCCGAGCGGTTCGACCCCTCGCGCTTCGCGGACGACGGCCGGGGCTCCGCCCGGCACGGCGCGTACTACCCCTTCGGGCTCGGGGCCCGGGCATGCCTGGGGGCGCAGTTCGCGATGCGGGAGATGACGGCGCTGCTGGGGCTCCTGCTGCCCGCCTTCGTGCCCTCGTTCCACGCCATCCCGACGTCGACCGTCTTCGGGATCACGGTCCGCCCGGAGGGCCCGATGCCCGCCACGATCACGGCCGTACGGTGAACGGCCCCTGGTAGGACTCCGTTAGGTCTGTGTAGGGCACCTGCACCGCCTGCCACCGACCCCTGCCCACCGGCCGTACCAGACGGCACCCCGCACACACCTAACGGAGTCCTGCTCGTTGCCGTCGAGTGGAGTGCCGTCCCGGCCTCGCCCTCGGCCAGGCGAACGACGACCGCTCAGCCGGGCGGCAGGTGGACCGTCATGATCAGGGTGCAGATTTCGGTGCCCGCGCCGCGATACGTGTGCGGGGCGTCGCCGTCGAACGTGGCGGTCTCCCCGGCCTCGACGGGGTGCTCGGTGCCGTCGACGACCAGGGTCATCCGGCCGGAGGTGACGCTGACCGTCTCCACGACCCCGGCCTGGTGGGGGTGGCTGGGGTAGTCCTCGCCCGGTGCCAGCCGCCAGCGCCAGACCTCGACGGGGGACGGGCCCGAGGTCGTCAGCATGAGCCGGGCCTCGCCGCCCCCCTCGCCGGTCCACAGCGGAGCCACGGCGTCCGCCGCCACGACGCGGACGCGGCCCTCGGGCGGCCCCTGCATCAGGTCGGACACCGAGATGCCGAGGGTGTCGGCCAGCCGGACAAGGGTGGCCAGGTTCGGGTTGCCCTGGGCCTTCTCCAGCCCCACCAGGGCGCCCTTGCTGACCTGGGCGCGGCGGCTCAGCTCCTCCAGGGACAGCCCCGCGCGGGTGCGGGCCGCCCGGACGTTGTGCGCGACCGTCCGCAGGGCCTCGGCCGTCTCCACCATCTGCTCACCCATCCTCGGACCATTGGAATGTGCTGTGCGGTCGTTTGATTGACCAGGTCGGTCGATCCAATGTACGGTCTGGTCGTTTCATTGAATGGTAAGGGATGTGCTGTGTTCGCTCTGCTGCTGGCCCTGGGCAGCTCACTCGCCTACGGATGCGCCGATTTCCTCGGCGGCCTCGGCGCCCGTAAAGCCCACGTACTGCGCACCGTGCTGGTCGCGGCCCCGGCGAGCCTCGCGGTCGAGCTGCTGCTCTGGCCGGTGCTCGGCGCCTCGTTCAGCTCCGCGACCCTCGGCTGGGGCGCCGCGTCGGGCGTCGCCTCGGCCGCCGCGTTCGCCCTGCTCTACCGCACCCTGGCGATCGGCCCGATGAACGTGCTGTCGCCCGTGACCGCGCTGGTGTCCGCCGCGCTGCCGGTCACCGTGGGCCTGCTGCAGGGCGAGCGGCTGGCCGCCGCCGGGCTGGTGGGCCTGCCGCTCGCCCTGGTGGCGGTGGTCCTGGTCAGCGCCGGACACGGCGCGGGCGCGGCGCGCCCCTCCCGTAACGCCCTGCTGCTGGCCTTCGGCGCGGGCGCCGCCATCGCGCTCCAGCTGGTCTGCCTCCACCAGGCGCCGTCCGACAGCGGCGTGGCCCCGCTGATCGTGGGCCGCGCGGTCGCCTCGACCGTCACCCTGGCCGCGGCCGGGCTGCTGCGCCGCAGGCTGGGCCCCGAGCGGCCCGCGTACGGGATGTCGGCGGCCGCGGGCGTGCTCGACTCCTTGGCGAACCTCCTCTTCCTGCTCGCCTCCCGCAGCGGCGACCTCGCCGTCGTCGCCGTGATCACCGCCCTCTACCCAGCCGGTACGGTCCTGCTCGCGCGCGGGGTCCTCGCCGAACGCGTCCACCGAGGGCAGCTCGTCGGCCTGGGCACCGCCGCCGTGGCCGTCAGCCTCCTCGCCCTGACCTGATCCGCCACAGCGCCCCCTCGTACGTCACTTACGGAGCCACCCATGACCGTCTTCCACCTCACCCCCGCCGTCGCGGACGCCTTCCCCGACACCCTCATCGCCCTGGTCACCGCCACCGGCACGCGCGGCCGCGAACCCTGGCCCGGCACCGCCGCCGCCCTGGACGCCTTGGAACAGCGGCTCGCCGACGGCACCTGGCAGCCCGCCGACGAGACCGACCCGCGCATCGAGGCATGGCACACCGCCTACCGCTCCTTCGGCACCAACCCCCGCCGCATCCGCCCCAGCGTCGACGCGCTCGGCCGCCGCATGGCCAAGAAGGGGACCCTGCCGCGTATCAACCCGGCCGTCGACTCCTACAACGCCGTCTCGGTCCACCACGGACTGCCTGCCGGAGCCTTCGACCTGGACCACGTCACCGGGGACATCGACATCCGGTACGCGGACGGCACCGAGTCGTTCACCCCGCTCGGTGAGCCCGACACCGTCGAGCACCCCAAGCCCGGCGAGATCATCTACGCGGACACCACCGGCGTCCTGACCCGCCACTGGAACCACCGCGACGCCCACCGCACCCGCGTCACCGAGGACTCCGTACGCGTCGTCTTCGCCCTCGAAACCGTCCACGGCGACCGTGACGGCCACCTCCTCAAGGCCGCCGCCGAGGAGCTGTGCGGGCTGCTCACCCCCCACACCGACCAGACCGCCGTGCGGTACCTCAGCCCGGAACAACCCCGGGCCACCGCCTGAGCGTCAGCGGGTCCCGAGCAGGTACGCCGCTGTCAGCGCGACGGCCCGGTCCTCGTCATGGGACAGCTGCGCGAGGGCACGTGACGTCGTGGCGCCCGGGACGTCCGCGAGCGCCTGGGTCAGCCGTCGGCGTGCGGATGACGCGACGGTGGCGTGGGCGAGGCGGTCGACGAGCCCGGTGGCGATCCGGTCCGCCACCACGGGATCACTCGCCAGCGCGCCCAGCGCGTCGGCCGCGTCGACGTCGTTCGTCCCCTCGACGATCATGTCGATGAGCGTCGGGACCGCGTCGGCCGCGCCACGCGGCCCGAGCGCCAGGGCCGCATACCGGCGGACCACGAGGTCGGGATGGGCGAGGGCGTCCCGCAGCAGCGCCGTCGATTCACCGGCCGACTCCCCGGCCGGCTCATCGTCCTGCATCTCGGCGATGGCCTGGACGGCACGTTTCCGCACCTCGGCCAGTGGTGAGCCAAGGCCCTCCGCCAGCAGCGCCAATCCGGCGTCGCCCCGTCGCGCCAGAGCCCATCGAAGAGCTCCGGCGACGCTCGGGTCCGTCTCGCTCAGCGCCGCCTCGACCAGTGCTTCCACCGGCACCTCTTCGACCGAGGACAAGGCCGCGCGCTGGCGCGTCCCGGCGCTCTGTGACCGCAAGGCCTGGAGGAGCGCGACGGTCTGCAGGACGTCCTCCCAGCCGGTGGGTTCCGCGGCACCGATCCGGCGGAGGCGCGTGAGCAGCTCCGTCTCCGCCGCGAGGCGTTCCCGCGTCTGGCGGATGAGGTCGTCGACCAGCTCCGAGGGCGCGAAGCCGGGATCATCGAGCGCGCGGCTGACGTCACGCAGCGACAGCCCCAGGGACCGCAGGCTCTCGATGTGGAAGATGCGCCGGATGTCGTCGCCGGAGTACTCGCGGTACCCGGCCTCGGTACGGCCCGTCGGCCGCACCAGGCCGAGCGCGTCGTAATGCCTGAGCATGCGGGCGCTGACCCCGGACCGCCGGGCCACCTCACCGATCAACACTGCCCCTCACCCCTCCTGGCCGGTTGTGCCAAGAGCCACGATGCGCTTCGCCTCCTCGATCGCGAACTCGAATCCGGCGTCCGGGTCGCGCGACAGCCGTTCCGTGGCGAGCGCGTGCGCACGTACCAGGGGGTCGGGATCCTTCATCGCGGGGAGCAGGACCGGCATGATCACCTCGCCGAGCGCGATCAGCGCCCGGCTGAGGCTCAGCCGCGTCTCATGCTCGCCGCGCCCGAGCTGGGTCGCCAACACCGAGGCCAGCGCGGGTTCCTCACCTTCGGGTACGAGCACCACCGCCGCGCGCCAGGCGCTCCGCGCCACCTCGTCGTCGGCGTCGGTCAGCAGCGCCCGTGTGATCGACGGCCAGGCCTGCCGATCCCCGATCTTGGACAGCGTGTGCAGCGCCTGGCTGCGCGCCTGCGCGTGCTCCGAACGGAGTTCCCCGATGAGCCCGGGGACCGTCATGGCCGCCGAGTGGCGGGTGAGGGCCCACGTCAGCATCTCGCGCACGGAGAACTCGGGCTCGATCGCGCATCGTTCGATGAGCGTGCCGATGAACCGCGGGTCCGGGGCCGAGCCGACCGCCAGCGCCGCCCGCAGCCGGACGGACGCGTCGTCGTGCTCCAGCCCCTGGAGCGCGCGCGTCGTGTTCGTGTTCGTGTCCTCTTTCGGCATGGCCATGGGGACCACCTCCTCGGGCCACAGTGAAGTCCTTGTCACGGTGTCAAGGTCAAGCGCGTTCTCCGCGCGCCGAGGCGATGTGATGTCCGTCGTGCGGCGGATCGGCCGAATGGCCGATCCGGCTCGCCGCACGACGCGGGCGAAAAAACTTCGGACGGCTTCGGGCGGCGATGTCGAGAACCCGGAACCGGCTCCGTCCCTGCTATGAACGCGACGACAATGGGTCGCACCGGTACCTGAGGAGAACCACGATGGCCAAGTACTTGCTGCTCAAGCACTACCGAGGCGCCCCGGCAGCGGTCAACGACGTGCCCATGGACCAGTGGAAGCCGGAAGAGATCACGGCCCACGTGCAGTACATGAACGACTTCGCGGCCCGGCTGGAGAAGACCGGCGAGTTCGTCGACGGTCAGGCGCTCGCCCCCGAGGGGACGTGGGTCCGGTACGACGGCGAGGGGCGCCCGCCGGTCACCGACGGCCCGTTCGCCGAGACCAAGGACCTCATCGCGGGCTGGATGGTGATCGACGTCGACAGCTACGAGCGCGCCGTCGAGCTGGCCGGGGAACTGTCGGCCGCGCCCGGCGCGGACGGGAAGCCGATCCACGAGTGGCTGGAACTGCGCCCGTTCCTGGCCGCGCCGCCCACCATCACGGAGTGACCTCATCGGTGACCCCATCCATGGACGAGGCCCTGCTCCGGAGCCTCACCCCGAGCGTGCTCGCCATCCTCGTCCGCCGCGGAGCCGACTTCGCGGCGGCCGAGGACGCCGTGCAGGACGCGCTGGTCGAGGCGGTCCGTAGCTGGCCGGGCGATATGCCGAGGGACCCGAAGGGCTGGCTGGTCACCGTGGCCTGGCGCCGGTTCCTCGACGCGACCCGGGCGGACGTCGCACGGCGCCGCCGGGAGGACCGCGTCGACGAGGAGCCGGAACCCGGGCCCGCGCCCACGGTGGACGACACGCTCCAGCTCTACTTCCTGTGCGCCCATCCGTCGCTGACGCCCTCGTCGGCGGTCGCGCTCACCCTGCGCGCCGTCGGCGGCCTCACCACCCGCCAGATCGCCCAGGCCTATCTGGTGCCCGAGGCGACCATGGCGCAGCGCATCAGCCGGGCCAAGCGCACCGTCTCGGGCATACGGTTCGACCAGCCCGGCGACGTCGCCACCGTGCTGCGCGTTCTCTACCTGGTCTTCAACGAGGGCTACTCGGGCGACGTCGACCTCGCCGTCGAGGCCATCCGGCTCACCCGGCAGCTCGCGGCCGCGATCGACCACCCCGAGGTGGCGGGGCTGCTCGCCCTCATGCTGCTCCACCACGCCCGGCGCGCCGCCCGGACCGCGCCGGACGGCGGCCTGGTGCCGCTCGCCGAGCAGGACCGCGGCCGGTGGGACACCACGGCGATCGCCGAGGGCGTCGAGATCCTTCAGGCGGCGCTCGCCCGTGACCGGCTGGGCGAGTTCCAGGCCCAGGCCGCCATCGCGGCACTCCACGCCGACGCGCCCACCGCCGGGGAGACGGACTGGGTACAGATCGTGGAGTGGTACGACGAACTGGCGCGGCTGACCGACAGTCCGGTCGTCCGGCTCAACCGCGCGGTGGCCGTGGGCGAGGCCGACGGACCGCGCGCGGGCCTGGCGGCGCTCGCGGCGCTGGACGACTCCCTGCCCCGCCACGCCGCGGTGGCGGCGTACCTCCACGAGCGCGACGGCGACCTGGCGACGGCGGCACGGCTGTACGCCGAGGCGGCCCAGAAGGCGTCCAACCTCGCCGAGCGCGACCATCTGACGCGCCAGGCCGCCCGGCTCAACGCGCGCGGTGGCCCCTGACGGCCGCGCAGAGGGGGTCAGCGCGGCCAGATCGGCGGGTGCGGGGTCAGCGGGGCCAGATGGGCGGGTTGGTGCAGAACGCTCCGCCCAGGTTGGCGTGGTCGGGGTTGCCCGGGTCCAGTTCGCCCTGCGCGGCGATGAGCTTCGCGGCGTACGGCTCCGAGTCGTCCTGCGGTTCGTAGCCCAGCGCCCGGGCGGAGGACAGGTCCCACCACAGGCGGGTGTTGTCCGAGCTGCCGTACACGACGGTGTAGCCGACGTCCGCGGCGGTGAGCGCGGCGTGCAGGAGGCGGGCGCCGTCGGCCGGGCTCATCCAGATGGACAGCATCCGGACGTTCGTCGGCTCGGGGAAGCAGGAGCCGATGCGGATGGCGACGGACTCGATGCCGTACTTGTCCCAGTAGTACGAGCCCAGGTCCTCGCCGAAGGACTTGGAGATGCCGTAGTAGGTGTCCGGGCGGCGCGGGGTGTCGATCGGGATCAGCGGGGCGTCGTCGCCGGACGGGCGGGGCGTGAAGCCCACCGCGTGGTTGCTGGACGCGAAGACGATCCGGCGGACGCCCGCCGCGCGGGCCGCCTCGTAGAGGTTGTACGTGCCCTGGATATTCGCCGCGAGGATCTTCTCGAACGAGGCTTCCAGGGAGATGCCCGCGAGGTGGATGATCGCGTCGACGCCCTCCACGGCCCGGCGCAGCGCGTCCTCGTCGGCGAGATCGGCGATGATCGCGTCCGGGGCGTCGGGGATGGGGATGACGTCGAACAGGCGCAGCTCGTAGCCGTACGCGGGCAGCAGTTCGCGCATCAGGGTGCCCATGCCGCCGGCGGCGCCGGTGAGGAGGATGGTGCGGGGAGCGGGCGCGGACATGGGCGGATCTCCTCCGGACGGTATGTACACGGACGCCGGGCGTATATGTGCACCTTGTTCAGATGCATGGACAACGTAGGGATTGCGGGGGGAGGCGTCAAGGGTGATCGATGCGCGCGCCGCCCCTTGACCCGTACGCGACGGCTGCCATACGGTGTCCGCGTTCATGAATATAGATGCCGATCAGAGACGTGCACGCGACAGGGAGAGCCCGTGACCACAGCCCCCTCAGCCTCGGCATCGTTCGCCGAGCGCCTTGACGGACTGCTGTTCTTCCCCGTGACCGCCTATGGGCCCGATGGCGCCCTCGACCTCGAGGTCTACCGCACCCATGTGCGCCGTGGCATCGAGGCGGGCGCCGGGGCCGTCTTCGCCTGCTGCGGGACGGGGGAGTTCCACGCGCTGACCCCCGAGGAGTTCCACGACTGCGTCACCGTGGCGGTGGAAGAGGCCGCGGCGGTCGAGGCCGCCGGTGGGGTGCGGGTGCCGGTCGTCGCGGGCGCCGGATACGGGACGGCGCTCGCCGTGCACTACGCCAAGCTCGCGGAGCGGGCGGGCGCGGACGGGCTGCTCGCCATGCCGCCGTATCTGGTGGTCGCGGATCAGGAGGGGCTGGTCCGGCACTACACCGCGCTGGCCGGGGCCACCGATCTGGACATCATCGTCTACCAGCGCGACAACGCCGTCTTCGCGCCGCAGACCGTGGCGCGGCTCGCGCGGGTGCCGGGGATCATCGGGCTGAAGGACGGGCTCGGCGACCTGGACCTGATGCAGCGCATCGTGAGCGCGGTGCGGGAGGCGGGGGTGGAGGGGTTCCGTTACTTCAACGGGCTGCCCACCGCCGAGCTGACCGGGCTGGCGTACCGGGGGATCGGGGTCACGCTGTACTCGTCCGCCGTCTTCTGCTTCGTGCCGGAGGTCGCGCTGGCGTTCCACCGGGCGTTGATGGCGGGCGACGACGATGTCGTCAACCGGCTGCTGGACGGCTTCTACCGGCCGCTCGTCGAACTGCGCAACCAGGGGCGCGGATACGCCGTATCGCTGGTCAAGGCGGGCGTGCGGATGCGCGGGCTGGACGTGGGCGAGGTGCGGCCGCCGCTGAGCGAGCCGAGCGCGGCGCACGTCAAGGAGCTGGCCGAACTGATCGAGCGGGGCATGGAACTGGTGGGGGAGGGCGGCGCGCGATGAAGGCCTCCGCCTTTGTGTACCCGTGGGATGTGGTCGGGGATCCGGACGCGGCGGCACGCATCGCCGACCTGGGCGTACGGCAGGTCACCCTGGCCTCCGCCTACCACTCGACGCGCGCCCTCACCCCCCGGCACCCCCACCACCGGATCGTGACGGCGCGGCATGCGGCGGTGCTGTATCCGGTGGACGCGGAGCGGTGGGCCGGGCGCGCGCTGCGGCCGTACGAGCAGACGTGGGTGGCCGGTTCCGATCCTTTCGGGGAGGCGGCGGACGCTCTGACCGGGGCCGGGCTGGAGGTGCACGCGTGGGTCGTGCTGGCCCATAACTCCCGGCTGGGGGACGAGCATCCCGGCACCTCCGTGCGGAATGCGTACGGGGACCGCTACCCGTGGGCGCCGTGCGTCGGGCGGCCCGAGGTGCGCGAGTATCTGGTCGACCTGGCGGTCGAGGCGTCGGTGCGGCCGGGGACTTCCGGGGTCGAGCTGGAGTCGTGCGGTTGGTACGGGCTCGCCCATCTGCACGCCCACGACAAGATCGGTGGCGTGGGGCTGGGGGAGGAGGCGCAGTACCTGATGTCGCTGTGCTTCTGCGAGTGCTGTTGTGCGGGGTACGAGGGGCTGGGAGCTTCCGCGGAGGAGCTGCGGGGCGCCGTGCGGCGGGCGCTGGACCCGGTGTGGTCCGGCGCCGCCGCTCCTGGGGCGCTGGACGCGGACGCCGCCAAGGTCTTCGCCGCGTGGCGGGACGGGGTGGCGAGCGGGCTGCAGCGGGACGCGGTGTCCGCGGTGCGGTCCGCGGCGCCTGGCCCCGGTTTCCAGGTGCTGCTGCACGCGCTGCCTGACCGGCGGCGGGTGGGCGCCAACGTGGGCGTCGACCCGGCGGACGTCCTCGCGCACGCGGACGGGGTCGTGCTGCCCTGCACGGGTGACGCGGCCGCCCGCTCCGCGGTGCTCCCGCCGTTCGTCCCGCACCGGCGGGAGGGGACGGTGCTCGCCGCGAACTTCACGGTGGTGGCGGGGATGGGGGGCCGGCCGTCCTCGCTCGTGGACGACGCTGTGCACGCGGCCGAACTGGGCGCCGACGAAATCCGCCTCTACCATGCGGGGTTGGCGTCGGACGGGGATCTGGCGGAGGTCCGCAAGGCCCTGACCCACCTGGGGTGAGCTGGCTCTCTTTCCTGCGACACCAGCGCGTTCATCGGCTGATGATGGCTCTCTGGTCCACTGGTGACAGGAACGGAGAGCGGAGGAAGCCTTGCACGAGACCATGTTCGGGAGCGAAGACCCGGGACCGGCGGACCGCGTCGACTGTTGGCCGCAGCACGTTTCGCAGGTGCTGCCGGCGGGCGTCTCCATCGACGACACCGCCGCGCTCCAAGTGTCCGCGCGCGCCCTTTCTCTGGGCCCCGTCCAGCTGATCAGGCTGCGCATGCCGTCGATGCGCTGGCACCGGCCACCGAGCATGGTCCGGCAATGCGATCCGGAGCTGTACCAGGTGGCGTTTCCCCAGAGCGGGAGGCTGGACGTCATGTGGTCCGACCACGAGAGCAGCCACACCGCGCAGGAGGTGGTCATCCAGGACACCTCGATCCCCGGGACCAATCGCATGACCGCCGAACCCGGTCACAGCGCGTACCGGGGGACTGCGATCCTGGTACCGAAGGCGCTGATGCCCTTCCCCTCACACCGGGTGAACGCGCTGGCCCACTGCCGCATCTCCGCCCGCGAGGGCATGGGCGCTCTGCTCGCCCACACGGTCGGCCGCATCGCCGCGGACGCGAGCACCTACCGGCAAGCTGACGGGCCCCGGATCGGGAGAGCCGTGGCCGACCTGCTGGCCGCGCTGCTCGCCCACGAACTGGACGCCGACCGCGCCCTTTCGCCCGAGACCCACCGACAGGCCCTGACTTCACGCATCCAGGCGTTCATCCAGCAGCATGTGCACGACCCTGAACTCACTCCCGGTGTCATCGCCTCCGCCCACTCCATCTCCCGCAGCTACCTGCACCGCCTCTTCCAGGGCCAAGGCACCACCGTCACCGCCTGGATCCGCCAGCAACGCCTGGAACACGCCCGCAACAACCTCTCCGACCCCGCGCTGTGCGCCGTCCCCATCCACACCATCGCCACCCGCTGGGGCTTTACCAGCGCCGCCAACTTCACCCGCGCCTTCCGCGCGGCGTATGGCGTATCGCCCAGGGACTACCGCGGTTTGTGGATGTCCGGACCGAGCGGACCCTCCGTCAAGGGCCCGGGGACTGGGCGCTGACGCCCTGTTCTCGCCCAGCCGGTAGATCACATGATCCGAGCCAGCGGGGTCGAACAGCGTGAGAGGCAGCCCCGGCCCACTGCGGGAACTGCGCGTCGACCAGCCGTCTGGCCAGCGCGGCATCGATAGCGGGGCGGGGATCCGCCGTCCTCCCGGTCACCAAGTGCGGCTCCTGTCGTCAGCCCGTTCACTGCCCGTTCAGGGGCGGGGTGCTCTGTCACCGTGCACGGCCGTGTATTCGGCCGCGAGCCACGGCCCCAGGTCGTCGATGAGCATGCCGAGTACCGCCGGATCCGCGGAGGGGGCGCGGCCCGTGGCCGCGGCCACGCGCATCTGCTCGGCGCGCTCGGGGTAGTAACGACCGAAGAGTTCGGCGGACTCGGCGAGGTCGCTGGTCCAGCCGCCCCAGCGAGGCATGATCAGGGTGAAGCCGGTGCGCACGACCTTGCGCGCGGCGAGGCGGCTGAGGGCCTTGCGGTCCGCGTCCGTCGCTGCCTCAGCGGCTCGCTCGCGCCAGCGGGGGAGGGCCAGCCCGAGGTCACCGTTCGTCTCGCGGGCGAGCAGGGCTGTGGGGCGGTAGCGGGGGAGCTGTTCGGCGAGGTCGCTGCCCAGCAGTGGCGTGCACAGGCAAGCGACAAAGAAACCGCCGTCATGACGTTCGCGTTCACTGAGCAGCTCGCGCGCGCTGGACAGAAGGATCCCGACGCCGTTGATCTGGACGAAGGAATGATCGAGAGCGGCCTCGATCGTCTTGGCGTCCGATCGGTCTGTCTCCGTGGGCTCGTGATGGAGAGCGAGAAGCAGGTCAAGGTCGGATACACCCGGAACGGCGGCGCCGCGGGGGATGCTGCCGTAGAGATAGGCGCTGTGCAGCCGGGTGCTGTCGAACAATGCGGTGATCTGGGCGCGGGCGGCATCGATGACGGGGGCGAAGGCTTCAGGCACGCGGTTCAGCGCACCTTCACGCGCGATCGTCCCGTCCGGCTCCAGCCCTCTTCCGCTCATGGGGACACTGTGCCTCGTGCCTTCGTCTGCCGCCGAGCGATTTTCCGTGGCGCCGGAAGTGGCGCCTCAGGTGGTGTGCGGGGGCGTGTCCCGTTGGGGCCAGGACGTGCCGAGGTCCTGGCGCATGGCCGTTTGGGCGGCCTCGGCCGCCGCCAGGTAGGCGCGGATGTACTGGCCGAAGGCGGGGTCTTCGGCGGTGGCGCCGGTCGCCACCAGGTCTCGGAGGTCGCGGACCTTCCAGAAGGCCTGGTTGGTCGGCTCCATCACCTCCCACGGAGCGATCAGCGCCAGCTCGTAGCGCAGCGGATACGCCTTGCTGGACGCGAACGCCTCGTGGGCCGCCCGTCCCGCTTCGTCCGCCGGGCCTCCCCCGCGGGCGATCACGTGCAGGCGCGTGTACGCCTCCGAGAGGGCGGCCATGAACGACGCGTACGCCTGCCGACGCGTGTCCTGGCGGAGCGCTTCGCGTTCCCGGCGCCAGCGAAGGCGGTCGGCGAGGAGAGTCGCTCCGACTCCGATCCCCGCACCCATCAGCGTGTTCACCGGCCCCAACCAGTCCATGGACCCGACCGTACGGTGCCCCGGATCAGCGGTAAAGGTCCGCCGTCGTAGGTTCAGGGCGAAGGGCGTCAGTCCAAGGGGGCGCCGTGGGCGAGGAGTTGAGTATGGACGCGCAGGACACGGCCAAGCGGCTGCGGGCGATCGGTGATGAGCTGGCGGAGCGGTTCTACGAGCGGGACGACGTGGTGCGGACGCTGATCGTGACGTTGCTGGCCGGGCAGCACTCACTGGTGCTCGGGCCGCCGGGGACGGCGAAGTCCGAGATGGCGCGGGAGCTGACGGGGCGGGTCGAGGGGGCGGCGTACTGGGAGATCCTGCTGTCCAAGTTCACCGCGCCGACCAGGATGTTCGGTCCCATCGACGTGGCCGCGCTGGCCCGGGGCGAGTACCGGCAGGTGTACGACGGCCGCGCCACGACCGCGCATGTCGCGTTCATCGACGAGATCTTCAAGTGCTCCACGGCGGCGCTGAACGAGACGCTGGGCTTCCTCAACGAGCGGATCTACCACCCCGAGAGCGGCGGCGAGCCGATCCGGTGCCCGCTGATCGGGGCCATTACGGCCAGCAACGAGCTGCCCAGCGGGGAGGATACGGCCGCGATCTACGACCGGCTGCTGGTGCGGATCGAGGTCGGGTACCTGGCGGACCCGTCCAACTTCGCCGCGCTCGTGCGGTCCGCCGTCAGCCGTCCGGCGGCGCCGGAGCGGACGACGGTGGAGCTGGCCGCGTTGCAGCACGCCGTGGGCGAGGCCGTTCCGGCGGTGGAGGTCCCCGACGAGATCGTGGACGCGGTGTGTACGCTGCGGGCCGCCCTGCGGCGCAAGGAACTCGTCGCCTCCGACCGCCGCTGGCGGCAGGCGGTGGGGCTGCTGCAGGCGTCCGCGTACCTCGACGGCCGCGCGGAGGTCGGCGAGGCCGATCTGTCGGTGCTGACCCATGTGCTGTGGGACTCGCCCGCGCAGCGCCCGACCGTCGAGCGCGAGGTGCTGCACCTGGTCAACCCCGACGCCAAGGAGGCGCTCGACCTGGCCGATGCCATCGAGGAGGTGGAGGCGCAGCTCGACGCCATGGCCGGGCGGTCGCGTGAGGCGCTGAGCGAGTGGGTCATCAAGAAGGCCCACAACCAGCTCGCCATGACGGGCAAGCGGCTGGAGAAGCTGCGCCAGGACGCGGCGAGCGCGGGCCGTTCCACCGCCGCGATCGACCGCGTGACGGGGCGTCAGCGCGCCGTCCGTGCCCGCGTGCTCACCGAGGCTCTGGGCATGGACGCGAACATGGTGCAGGCCCAGCTGTGAGCACCCTCGACGAGCTGGCAAGCCGGGGCGGGAAGTGGCTGGCCCGGTCCGCCGCCGTGCCCCGGCGGCACACCGCGGCGGTGGTCGCGGACCGGTTCGACCGCGTCACGTGGCGCGATACGTACGAGCAGTCGGCCGGGCTGCGGGAGGTGGCGGAGGAGCTGAGCGCGCGCTACGCGTACGCGTACGCCACCGACCTGGTGGCCGATGCGTTCCTCGCCGCGTACAAGGTCGCCCCGCGGGTGCGGGAGCTGGCGGAGATGGACCCCTCGCGGCTGGTGAACCACCAGATCATCACCGCGCTGGTGGAGTCACGGGAGTTCGCCGAGCTGCGCCGGGAGACGGCCGGTGACCCGTACGCCGCCGCCATGGCCGTACTCGCCCAGGCCGGCGCGCTGCGGGGGATGCTGGAGCGGTCCCGGGGGGCTCAGGAGCGGGGGGAGCGGGCGGGGCGGGCGCAGCGGGAGGCTGACGGCGCGGCGGTCGCGGTGGGGGAGGCGCTTCAGCGAGCCGTGGACGGGGCCGGGGAGGGGGACGGGGAGGACGGTGCTGTGCCGGGGCCTGCCGCCGATGCGGTGGGCCGGGCGATTGAGGCCGCAGAGGCGGCGGAGGGTGCCGCGCGGCGGGCCGCCGAGGGTGCCGCGCAGGCCCTCGCGGCGGCGGCCCCCGGCCTCCGCGCCGCCGCGAGGAACGCGGCGGCGCGGGCCGCCGAGGCCGCCCGGGAGGAGACCGCGCTGATGCGGGCGTGGGGGGTTGGCGGTGGTGAGCTGGAACGGCTGCCGTTCGAGCAGCGCGCCCGGCTCGCCGAGCGGCTGCGGACCAGCCGACTCGCACAGTGGGCCGAACTGATCGGCCGCTTCCGGCAGATGGCCGACGGCGAGCGCGCCCGCAAGGTGGAGAACGCCGCCGGGGAGCTGGTCGGCGTCACGCTCGGCGACGACCTCTCCCGCGTCATCCCCTCCGAGCTGGCCAACCTCGGCCTGCCGGAGCTGCGCGCGGTGTTCGCCGCGCGCTACGCCGCCGGGGAGCTGATGCTGTACGACAGCCAGGGCGAGCAGACCACCGGGCAGGGGGCCATCATCGCGTGCGTCGACACCTCGCACTCCATGTACGAGGCCGGGCCGGGTGGGGTGACGCGGGAGGCGTGGGCCAAGGCGTGCGCCCTGGCGCTGCTGGATCAGGCCCGTGCGGCGGGGCGTGACTTCGTGGGGATCTTGTTCTCCGCCGCCGACAAGATCCGGGTCTTTCGCTTTCCGGCGGCCGCTGGGAAGGCTGCGGGGATCGACCGGGTCGACCGGGTGCTCGACTTCGCCGAGACCTTTCTGGGGGGCGGTACGAGTTATCAGGCGCCGCTGTCGGTGGCTGGTGAGCTGCTGGGGGAGGAGTTCAACGATGCCGCGCGCAGACGGGGGGACATTGTGATGATCACCGATGATGAGTGTGGGGTCTCGGAGGAGTGGATGCGGGGCTGGAATGCCGCCAAGGGGGTGTTGGGGTTTCGGGTGTTCGGGGTGGCGGTGGGGGTGCCGCGGGTCGTTGAGGCGGGGTCGGTTCTGGAGGCGTTGTGCGACAACCTTCGCTCTGTCGAGGACCTTGGGGATGTGCATGCGGCGGCGGATCTGTTTCGGGTGATCTAGGCCGGGGGCGTTTCCCCCACCCCGCCCCTACCCGAACCCGGGGCTCCGCCCCGGCCCCCACTGGGGCTCCGGCCCAGACCCCCTTCCGGGGGCTCCGCCCCCCGCACCCCCGCTCCTCAAACGCCGGCGGGGCTGGGGGTGGGGCATCTCCGCCCCCGCACCCCCGCTGGGGCTCCGCCCGGGCCGGCTCCTCACGCGTCGGAGGGGATTGGGCGTGGGCTCTGCTCCTCGGGTGGTCGGGAGGGCACGGTTGTGGGCAATCGTTCCCCGGGCAGAACGGGTGGGTGCGACCCGACCACGGACCCGCACACGCACGCGAACCGTCAGAGCTGGCGTAAGTGGTCGCGTAGGGTTCGGGCCACCTGGGACATCAGCGCTTCCGCTCCGGGTTGGATCGAGGCCGGGACCTCGGACTCCGTCAGGGCCGCGATGGCGAAGGTCTGGCCGTCGGCGTGCTCGACCACGCCCACCTCGTGGCGGAGGTTCAGCAGGGTGCCGGTCTTGGACGACCACCTCGTGGCGTCCGAGCTGAAGTCCGGCGCGAGGCGGTGACGGAGGACGTTGTGGGCCATGAGCGCCCGCACCCGCTCCGCCACCTCGGGGTGAATCTTCGACGGGGTCCACAAGGCCTGGAGCAGGTCGACGTACGAGCGCGCGCTGCCCGTGTTGGCGCGGGTCGTGTCGAGCTGCGGTACTCGGTGTCCGCGGCCGCCCGTACCGGCGCCGATGGCGAGGGCGTGGGCCAGATCGACCTGGGTGGCGTCGAAGCGTTCCACGGGGGTGTCGGACAGCTCACCCATCGTGTGGCGGACGGTGATGTCCCGCAGACCGAACTCGTGCAACAGATCGGCGACCCGAGCGGGCGGGGTCAGGGCGAACAGCGCGTCCGCGGCCGTTCCGTCGCTCAGACAGGTGCTCAGGTAGAGCAGGTCGTCGATCGCCACCCGCGCGGGGTGGCGGAAACGGCTCAGCCCGGTGGGGCCGGGCGTGGTGATCCGCCCGGGGTGGACGTCGAGCAGCGTCGACCCGTCCAGCTCGCCCCGCCGGATGCGTTCCGCCGTGGCCAGCGCGAGCGGGACCTTGACCAGCGAGGCCGACGGCAACTGGGTGTCCGGGTCGATCCCCAGCTCCTCGCCCGTGTGCAGGTCCCGTACGAGCAGGCAGCCGCGCAGGCCGCCGTCGTGCAGCTGCCGCCGCATGTCGTGGAGCAGGGCTTCGGTGTTGTTCACGATCCAGCTTCCGTTCCGGCGCTTCCTGCGCTTCCGGCACCCAGGCAGCGGGCTATGGCCCCGCCCAGGCGCGTTTCCATGTGCTGTGGACTGCCCTCCGCGACGGCGAGCGCGTACCCCCGGCTGAGGGCCAGCTCGCCCACGGGCCGCCAGTGCAGGTCGAGTTCGGCGGCCTGGGCGGGGGAGCAGAGCAGGACGTCCCGCGTGCGGAGGGCCTCCGCCACGGCCGTGGTCAGGTCGGTCGCGGTGACGAGCTGAGCGGGCCGCAGGCCGACCGCGTCGCGCAGCCGGGCCAGCGGATCGCGGATGTGCGGCACGTCGTCCTCCGGCTGGATCCAGACGCGCCGGGCCGGGCCGGAGGAGGCCCGTCCGACCCGCAGTGTCTCCAGGTAGACGCGCCGCACACCGGGATCGACGGCACCGGCGAGTCCGAGCGGCACGGACCACGCCGCGTCGTCCGGCACCACCGCGAGCAGGGCCGCGCGCACCTGTTCGGCATGGAGGAGTTCGCCGCGCCGCGCCGGTGCCGCGACCCGGAGATCCAGGGTGACGCCGAGCCCCCGGGCCTCGGCGACGAGGCGGGCGAGACCGGCCGTGGAGCAGATGCCGGGCACCGCGAGCCGCCACGGCTTGCGCTTGACGGCTTCGGCCTCGTGCAGCAGCACGTCCGCCGCCTGGACGAGCTGCCGGGCCGTCGGCAGCATGTCCCGGCCGAACGGGGTGAGGACGGGCCGCCGCGACGTGCGCTCGAACAGCGGCTCACCGAAGCGTTCCTCCAGGGCGGCGACGCGACGGCTGGCCACCGACTGGGACATCCGGGCGGCGGCCGCTCCGACGGTGAAACTGCCGCATTCGCTCACGCTGACGAACGCACGGCATGCCCCGACAAGATCCATGAATCGCCACTCTATGCCAGCTCGGCTATGCCGAATCCGCATGAAGCGGCGCGTGAGCGTATTGGACCGCATGAGTGCCCGGCGGTGAAGGTGTTCCCGCACTCAAGCATTCACGCACTCATGACACCCACACCCCTGGCTTCCCTTGCCCAGGGGCCGTCTTGGAGGTTGCCCATGCAGTTCACCCGTGCCCGCCGCGCCGCGCTCGGCGCGTTCGCCGCGCTGCTCCTCGTCCCGGTCGTGGCCTGCGGCAGGAACGACCCCGCGCCCGCCGCCGCCTCGACGCCGATCGCGCACAGCACGCCGTACACCGCCGAACTGAAGGCCCTGGAGCGGAAGTTCGACGCACGGCTCGGCCTCTACGCCCTCGACACCGGCACCGGACGCGAGGTGGCCTACCGGGACGGTGAGCGCTTCGGGTTCCACTCCACGTTCAAGGCGCTCGCCGCCGGGGCCGTGCTGCGCACCCACTCCCCGAGCCAGATGAACAAGGTGATCACGTACTCCCGTGACGACCTGATCGACAACTCGCCCATCACCAAGAAGCACGTCGACACCGGGATGACCCTGCGCGAGCTGTGCGACGCCGCCGTCCGCTACAGCGACAACACCGCGGCCAACCTGATGTTCGACGCGCTCGGCGGGCCCAAGGGGCTCGAACGCGAGATCAGGAAGGTGGGCGACGACGTCACCCGGCTGGAGCGCGTCGAGCCCGAGCTGAGCAAGTGGGTTCCGGGCGAGACGCGGGACACCACCACGCCGCGTGCGCTGGCCAAGGACCTGCGCGCCTTCGCCCTCGGAGACGTCCTCCCCAAGCCCGAACGCGCCCAGCTGACGACGTGGCTGAAGACCAACACCACCGGGGACGCCCTCATCAGGGCCGGGGTGCCGAAGGGCTGGGTGGTCGGTGACAAGACGGGGAGCGGCTTCTTCTACGCCGCCCGCAACGACATCGCCGTGGTGTGGCGCCCCGGCGCCGCGCCCCTCGTCATGGCGGTCCTGACGAACCGCTCCGGGAAGGACGACGAGCACGACGACAAGCTGATCGCGGAGACGGCGTCGGTAGTGGCCGACACACTGTCCTAGCGCTTAGCGCTTAGCGCTTAGCGCTTAGCGCCTAGCTCGGCTCCAGGCCCGCGTCCCGCAGGACGCGGGCCACGGTGTCGTCAAGGCCGCTCGTCGCGGGGATGACGGTTTCGCTGCCGTCCGGCAGCAGGTCCAGCGGGCGGTACCAGCGGCGCAGCTCCGCCTCGCCGAACTTGGCCGCCAGCGGCTTCGTGGCGTGGCGGCGCACCGTTTCGGCGAACGGGACGTCGAGGTAGTACGCGTGGGTCGCGCCCCGGTGGTCCTGGCGCAGGGCATCGAGCATCGGGGCGTAGCGGGCCGCGTGCAGGATGCCCTCGACCACCACGTGGTAGCCGTGGTCGAGGGCGTAGCGCGCGACGGTGTCGATGAGCCCGATGTTCGCGCCGTCCGGGACGTCCCGCTCGCGCAGCACGTCGCGGCGCAGCGTGTCCTGGGCGACCAGGGCGAGGCCCCGCCCGTAGCGGGCGCGCAGTTCGGCGGCGACGGAGGATTTGCCGGACGCGGAGTTGCCACGCAGCAGGATCAGCCGCGTCGTGGAAGAGCCCGCCATCATGCCCGTCGTCATGCCAGCCAGCATGCCAAACGCGTTACTCGCGCGAAAAGTTGAAGTTTCGTCAGGACCGTTGACGAATCCGTGGAGCCGCCCTAACTTCATCGCGTCGTACTTCGTACGTCATATATGAGACGCGATACGTGAGATCTGAGAGCCCCCATGGACATCGCCCCCAGCCCGATTCCGTCCCGTACTCAGTACGTGCTGGAAGCGGTCAAGCACGCCATCCTCACGGGACGGCTGCAACCGGGGCAGCCGCTCGTGGAGACCGAGCTGGCGGCCCAGTTCGGGGTGTCGAAGACGCCGGTGCGGGAGGCGCTGAAGACCCTGGCGGGCCGGGGGCTCGTGGTGATGAGCGCGTACAAGGGCGCGACGGTGCGGACCGTCGACACGGCCATGGCGCGCGCCGTATACGACGTACGGCTGCTGCTGGAGCCCGAGGCGCTGCGGCGGACCGTCACCGCGCGGGCGAGCCTGGCGGCGGCGGGGGCCGCGCTGGAACGGTCGGACGCGGCGGCCGATCAGGCCGACCGGTCGCTGGCCAACCGGGACTTCCACCGCTCGCTCTACCTCCCCTGCGGCAACCCGCTGCTGACCCGGATGCTCGACGAACTGCGCGACCAGGCGGCGCTGGTGTCGGCCGTCGCCTGGCAGGCGGTGCCGTCCTGGGAGCGGGAGGCGCGGGAGCACCGGGAGATCCTGGCCCGCGCGCACGACGGGGACGCCGACGGCGCCGCCCGCGCGCTGCACCACCACATCTCGTCCTTCGTCCAGCGGGCCTTCCCCGACCCGGACACACACTAGAGAGGGTCCGCATGGACTTCACACCGCTGAGAACCGCGCTCGCGGACGTCGTGGCGATCCCGGTGACCCCGTACGACGCCACCGGCGCCGTCGACCGGACCACCTACCGCGTCCTGCTGCGCAGGCTTCTCGACGGCGGCGTACGGGCCGTCACCCCGAACGGCAACACCGGGGAGTTCTACGCCCTCACCCTGGAAGAGCGGCGGCTGTGCACCGAGCTGAGCGTCGAGGAGGCGGCCGGCCGGGCCGCCGTGCTGGTGGGGGTCGGGCAGGACGTGGCGACGGCGGTGGACGCCGCGCGGCACGCCCGCGAGACCGGGGCGCAGATGGTGATGGTGCACCAGCCGGTGCATCCGTACGTGTCACAGGACGGCTGGGTCGACTACCACCGCGAGATCGCCGAGGCGGTCCCGGAGCTGGGCGTGGTGCCGTATCTGCGCAACCCGCTGATCGAGGGCGAGGCGCTGGCCGGTCTCGGCGAGGCGTGCCCGAACGTGATCGGGGTGAAGTACGCGGTCCCGGACGCGGCCCGCTTCGCGGCGTTCGCCCGGGACGCGGGGCTCGACAGGTTCGTATGGGTGGCCGGGCTCGCCGA
Source organism: Streptomyces sp. NPDC041200 (assembly GCF_055591805.1). Taxonomy (NCBI): domain Bacteria; kingdom Bacillati; phylum Actinomycetota; class Actinomycetes; order Kitasatosporales; family Streptomycetaceae; genus Streptomyces; species Streptomyces sp. NPDC041200. The sequence goes on from NZ_JBVIZF010000009.1 coordinate 160,531, forward strand.
GCTGTACGCGCCCTCGTACTGGTCCGTCGGCGCCACCGGCTTCACCTCCGGCCTGGTCAACGTCGCCCCGAAGCTCTCGCTGGACATGCTGGGCGCGCTGCGTGCCGGGGACTACGCGGCCGCGATGAAGGTGTGGGAGCAGATCCGGCCGTTCGAGGATCTGCGGGCCGCCCGGCAGTCGGCCAACAACGTGACCGTGGTGAAGGAGGCGCTGGCCGCGCTCGGCCTGTGCCGCCGCGACGTCCGCCCGCCGAGCCGCCTGCTGCCGGAGCCGCAGCGTGCCGAGGTGGCCGCGCTGATAGAGGGATGGGCGCTATGAGCGGCGCCGGCGCGGTGAGCGGAGGTACGGGCGGTGCCGCGAGCCGCCCGCGCAGAAGACCCGAGGAGCTGCGCAGCCACCAGTGGTACGGCACCGAGGGGTTACGCACCTTCAGCCACCGGGCCCGCACCCGCCAGCTCGGCTACCTCCCCGAGGAACACCTCGGCAAGCCGGTCATCGCGATCCTCAACACCTGGAGCGACATCAACCCCTGCCACGTCCACCTGCGCGACCGCGCCCAGGCGGTCAAGCGCGGGGTCTGGCAGGCGGGCGGATTCCCGCTCGAATTCCCGGTCTCCACCCTCTCCGAGACCTTCCAGAAGCCGACTCCGATGCTGTACCGGAATCTGCTGTCCATGGAGACCGAGGAGCTGCTGCGCTCGTACCCGGTGGACGGCGCCGTGCTGCTCGGCGGCTGCGACAAGTCCACCCCGGCGCTGCTCATGGGCGCCGCCACCGCCGATCTGCCGACCGTCTTCGTGCCCGCAGGGCCGATGCTGCCGGGGCACTGGCGCAACGAGGTGCTGGGCTCGGGCACCGACATGTGGAAGTACTGGGACGACAAGCGCGCCGGGCTCATCGGCGACTGCGAGATCGCCGAACTGGAGCGCGGCATCGCCCGCTCGCCCGGCCACTGCATGACCATGGGCACCGCGTCCACGCTGACGGCCGCCGCCGAGGTGCTGGGCGTGACCCTGCCGGGCGCCTCGTCCATCCCGGCCGTCGACTCCGGGCACGAGCGGATGGCCGCGGCCTCCGGGATGCGTGTCGTCGAGCTGGTCTGGCAGGACCTGCGGCTCTCCGAGATCCTCACCCGGGACGCGTACGAGGACGCGGTCACCACCGTGCTCGCGCTCGGCGGCTCCACCAACGCCGTCATCCACCTGATCGCCATGGCCGGGCGCTCGGGGGTGCGGCTCACGCTCGACGACTTCGACCGGATCGCCCGTACCGTGCCCGTCCTCGCCAACCTCCGCCCCGGCGGCCGGTACCTGATGGAGGACTTCCACTTCGCCGGGGGACTGCCCGGGTTCCTCTCCCGGCTCACCGACCGGCTGCATCTGGACCGGCCCACCGCCGCCCACACCACCCTGCGCGAACAGCTCGACGGCGCCCTCGTGCACCACCCGGACGTCATCCGGCCGCGCGACAATCCCCTCGCCGAGGAGGGCGGAGTGGCGGTGCTGCGCGGCAACCTGTGCCCGGACGGCGCGGTCATCAAGCACATCGCCGCCGATCAGCACCTGCTCAAGCACACCGGGCCCGCCGTCGTCTTCGACGACTACAAGACGATGCAGGCCACCATCAACGACCCCGCCCTCGGCATCACCGAGGACACCGTGCTGGTGCTGCGCAACGCCGGTCCGCTCGGCGGGCCCGGCATGCCCGAGTACGGCATGCTGCCGATCCCCGACCACCTGCTGAAGAAGGGGGTGCGGGACATGGTGCGGATCTCCGACGCCCGGATGAGCGGCACCAGTTACGGCGCCTGCGCGCTGCACATCGCGCCCGAGTCGTACATCGGCGGACCGCTCGCCCTCGTCCGCGACGGCGACCTGATCACGCTCGACGTGGCGGCGCGGGTGCTGCGGCTGGAGGTGGACGACGCCGAGCTGGAGCGGCGCCGGGCGGCCTGGACGGCCCCGCCGCCCCGCTACGAACGCGGCTACGGGGCGCTCTACCAGGAGCAGATGACCCAGGCCGACACCGGCTGCGACTTCCGCTTCCTGGCCCGGGACGGCGCGGTGCCGGAACCGTACGCGGGCTGAGGGCCAGACCCCGCAAAAAATTTTGCACGGTATCTCGAACAACGTACGGAAAGCGCTTCCTGGCCGGTGACTCACCGCAGTAAGCGCTTCCCCCTGAGAACGGAGAAGCAGTCATGGCCAACGCCGTGGCGAAACGTACGGGAGCGACACCACGCCGCCTCCCGTACCTGCTGATCGCCCCCGCCGGGCTGCTGATGCTGGGCTTCATCGCCTATCCGATGCTCAGCGTCCTCTACTACAGCCTGCAGAACTACAACGTCACCAAGCCCTGGCGGAACGGCTACGCGGGCTTCGACAACTTCACCCGCATCTTCACCGACGACCCGCAGTTCTGGGACGCGCTGGCGTTCAGCGGCAAATGGGTCGTCACCGAGGTGCTGCTGCAGCTCGTCCTCGGCGTCGCGCTGGCCCTGCTGGTCAACCAGACCTTCATCGGACGCGGCATCGCCCGCGCCCTGGTCTTCTCGCCGTGGGCCGTCTCCGGGGTGCTGACCACCACCATCTGGATGCTGCTCTACAACCCGTCGACCGGCGTCAGCCGCTATCTCGCGGACGCCGGGATCGGTACGTACGGCACCTCCGTGCTCTCGGACACCGGCACCGTGTTCTGGGCCGCCGTCCTCGCCGAACTCTGGCGCGGCGTCCCCTTCTTCGCCATCCTCATCCTCGCCGACCTCCAGTCCATCTCCAAGGACCTCTACGAGGCGGCCTCGGTCGACGGCGCCGGGCGGGCCCGGCAGTTCTTCCACATCACGCTGCCGCACCTGAAGGACGCCATCGTGCTGTCGACCCTGCTGCGCGGGGTGTGGGAGTTCAACAACGTCGACCTGCTCTACACCCTCACCGGCGGCGGACCCGCCGGGCAGACCACCACGCTGCCGCTGTACGTCGCCAACACCGGGATCAACGGCCATGACTTCGGCTACGCCTCCGCGCTGACCACGGTCGCCTTCGTGATCCTCCTCTTCTGTTCGATTCTCTATCTGCGCCTGAGCAAGTTCGGAGGCGACACCAAGTGAAGGCCGCACTCGCGGAACAGGACCACCGGTCCGAGGCCGCCCCCGCAGCCCCCGCCTCGCCCGCCGCCCCCGGCAAGCGGCGCGGCCGCTCGATCGACGACGGCGTACCGCGCTGGCAGATCTACGCGCCGCTGGGCCTGTATCTGCTGTTCACCCTCATCCCCTTCTACTGGATGCTGCTCTTCGCGCTCCGCCCGGCGGGTTCCACCTCGCTGGTGCCGTGGCCGGTCACCGGGGAGCACTTCGCGAAGGTCTGGAACGAGCGCGCCTTCGGGACCTTCTTCCAGAACAGCATGATCGTCGGCGTCGCTTCGCTGCTGATGACGACGGTGGTCGCGCTCGCGGGCGGCTACGCGCTCGCCCGCTTCGACTTCCGCATCAAGAAGGGCTTCATGCTGGCCCTGCTCGCCTCGCAGTTCATCCCGGGCGCGCTGATGCTGGTACCGCTCTTCGAGATCTTCAAGAACCTCCAGATGATCAACTCGCTGGGGAGCGTGATCATCGCGGAGACCGTCTTCCAACTGCCCCTGTCCATCATCCTGATCAGCGGCTTCATCAGGAACGTGCCGGTCTCCCTGGAGGAACAGGCCTGGGTGGACGGCTGCGGGCGGTTGCGGGCCTTCGGAGCGGTGGTGCTGCCGCTGCTGCGGCCGGGGCTGATCGCGGTCGGCTCCTTCGCCTTCGTCCACAGCTGGAACCACTTCCTGTTCGCGCTGATGTTCCTCAGCTCGCAGGACACACAGACCATCCCGGTCGGCCTCAACACCCTCATCGGTGCCGACAGCGTCGACCTGGGGGCCCTCGCGGCGGGCGGGGTGATCGCGGCGGTGCCGGTGGTCATCGTCTTCGCCTTCATCCAGAAGTGGCTGATCACCGGCTTCAGCGCGGGCGCCGTCAAGGGCTGACCCCCGGTCACTGTTTACACGGACAAGCGGACAAGCGGACAAGCGGACGAGAGGACAAGGAGGTCCGAGCATGCGCACGACGCACCAGGGGGACGCACCCGTGCCCGTCGTTCTCGCGGGCGCGCGGGGACACGGCCGCTGGCACCTGGAGAACATCCGGCGGCTGGCGGGGGAGGGGCTGGTGCGGCTGGCCGGGGTGTGCGAACTCCGGCCGCTCGACGCCGAGGAGCTGGGCGACGGCTTCGGCGCGCCCGGGGCCGGTTCCGCATCCGGTTCCGGGCCCGAGCAGTCCGGGGACCTCGGTGCGCTGGTGGCCCGTACCGGCGCCCGGATCGCCGTCATCTGCACCCCGATCCACACCCACGCCGACCTCGCCCTCACCGCCGCCGAGCAGGGGGCGCACGTACTGCTGGAGAAGCCGCCCACGCCCTCGTACGCCGAGTTCACCCAGCTGCGCGACGGGCTCGCGGAGCGCGGCGCCGCGTGCCAGATCGGCTTCCAGTCCCTCGGCTCCCACGCCGTGCCCGCCATCCGGAAGCTGATCGCCGACGGCGCCATCGGGACCGTACGGGGCATCGGCGCCGCCGGGGCCTGGTCGCGCGACGAGACGTACTACACGCGCGCCCCCTGGGCCGGGCACCGCACCCTGGACGGCCGTGACGTCATCGACGGCGTCCTCACCAACCCCCTCGCCCACGCCGTCGCCACCGCCCTGCGTATCGACGGCGCCGACCGCGCCGAGGACATCACCGCCCTGGAACTGGAGCTGTACCGGGCCAACGACATCGAGGCCGACGACACCTCCTGCCTGCGGGTGCGGACCTGCTGGGGTACGACGATCACCGCCGCCGTCACCCTGTGCGCGGAGGAGCCCGGCGAGCCGTACGTCGTCGTCCACGGCGAACAGGGCCGTATCACCTTCTGGTACAAGCAGGACCGGGTCCGGGTCGAGTGCGCGGGAGCGCCCCCCGAGACCACCCTCTACGAGCGCACCGACCTGCTGGCGAACCTGGCGGCCCATGTGCGCGACGGCACCGAACTGCTCGTCCCCCCGGACCGCACCGGCGCGTTCATGCGCGTCGTCGAGGCGGTCCGTACCGCCCCCGCACCGGTCCCGCTGCCCGTGGACGCCTGGCGCACCGAACCCGGTGCGGGCGCCTCCTCGGCCGCGAAGCGGCGCGTCGTCACCGGCATCGACCAGCTGGTCGCCGCCGGGGCCGAGCGCCTCGCTCTGTACTCCGAACTGCGCGCCCCCTGGGCCGCACCCCCCGCGGAGGTCCCGCACCCATGAACGCACCCATGAACGCACCCATGAACGCACCCTTCACCAACCGTCCCCCCTGCACCGTGCTGCGCCACGAGAACCGGCCCGTCGGTACGTACGTCCACCGGCCGCAGCTCGCCGGGACGCTCGCCCCGCGTCCGTATCTGCACCCGGTACGGACCCTCGGCGGCATCACGGTCACCGATCTGCGCACCGGGAGCCACCCCGCCGCCCAGCTGGGTGTGTCCATGGCCGTACCGGACATCGCCGGGCGGAACTTCGGGGGCGGACCGAGCCCCGTCACCACCTACGGCAGCCAGCGCCATCTGGGCTGGCTGCTGCGGGACCCGGACGGCTTCGTGGAGGAGCTGGCCTGGAGCGCGGGCGGACGGCAACTCCTGCTGGAGCGGCGCACGGTCGCGGTGCGGCCGCTGTCGGCGGAGTGCTGGGCGCTGGACTTCACCACGGCGCTCACCAATGTGACCGGGCAGGACGTCACCGCGTCCGGCGGCGGCTTCTTCTGGAGCGCGCCGCGCCGACCGCAGCCGCCGCGGGCCTTCAGCGCGGGCCGCGAGGGCGAGGCCGCCGTGCACGGGCGGCCCGCGGACTGGGTGGCGCTCGCCGCCGAGGACTGGACGCTGGTCTTCGCCGGGGCGACCGGCGAGACCCGGTCCGCGCCCTGGTACGTCCGCACCGGTGACCACCCCGGGGTCGGCTCCGCCCTCGCCGCCCCCGAACGTCCCCTGACGATCGCCCCCGCCGACACCGTGACGCGGCGCGTCGTCACCGCGGTCGCGGACGGCTGTCTGGAGCGGGACGAGGCGGCGCGGATCGCGGGACAGCTGTCGGACAAGGGGGCCGCCGTATGAGCGGGGGTACGGGCGGGCCGCTGTGGCGGGCCGACCTCGGGGACGGTACGTACCGCAACCCCATCCTCAACGCCGACTGGTCCGACCCGGACGTCGTGCGCGTCGGCGACGACTACTACCTCACCGCCTCCAGCTTCGGACGCGCCCCCGGGCTCCCGATCCTGCACTCCCGGGACCTCGTCAACTGGCGCATCCTCGGCCACGCCCTGGACCGGCTCGAACCCGCCGACGCCTTCGCCCTCCCGCGTCACGACTGCGGCGTCTGGGCGCCCAGCATCCGCCACCACGACGGCCGCTTCTGGATCTTCTGGGGCGATCCGGATGCGGGTGTCTACCAGGTCAACGCCCGCGACCCGCGCGGCCCGTGGAGCGCCCCGCACCTGATCAAGCCGGGCAAGGGGCTGATCGACCCCTGCCCGCTGTGGGACGAACACGGCAACGCCTTCCTCGTCCACGCCTGGGCCAAGTCCCGCTCCGGCGTCAACAACCGGCTCACCGGGCACCGCATGAGCCCGGACGGGCGGGAACTCCTCGACGAGGGCCGGATCATCGTCGACGGCGACGCCATCCCCGGGTGGTTCACCCTGGAGGGCCCCAAGCTCTACCGGCGCGACGGCTGGTTCTGGATCTTCGCCCCGGCGGGTGGGGTCGAGACCGGCTGGCAGGGCGCGTTCCGCGCGCGGGACTTCTTCGGCCCGTACGAGGAGCGGACGGTCCTGGCCCAGGGCCGCACCGACGTCAACGGCCCGCACCAGGGCGCCTGGGTCGACACCCCGGCGGGCGAGGACTGGTTCCTGCACTTCCAGCAGCGCGGGGCGTACGGGCGGGTGGTGCACCTTCAGCCGATGGGGTGGGACGACGCGGGCTGGCCGGTGGTCGGCGACGAGGGCGAGCCGGTGTCCTGGTACCGCAAGCCGAAGGGCACGGCCGCCGAGCCGTGTGCCCCGGCCGTCGACGACACCTTCCCCCATGGCCGGTACGGCCCCCAGTGGTCCTGGACCGCCAACCCGGCGCCGGGCTGGACGACGGCCCACGACGGCCCCGGCCTGTGGCTCACCTGCCACCGCCACGAAGCGGTGGACGACCTGCGGGGGTTGCCGAACGTCCTGGTGCAACGACTCCCCGCCGAATCCTTCACGACCACGGTCGACCTGGCCCTGACGAGCGAGGCCGTGGGTGCCCGGGCCGGGCTGGCGGTGCTGGGCGACGCGTTCGGCTGGATCGGCCTGGAGCGGGCGGCGGACGGCGTCCGCCTGGTCCACCGCTTCGCCAGCGTCACCGCCGAGCGTGAGCGCGACGCGGAACACCCCCGCCCGGCCCCGGCGGGCTGGGCCCGCCTCCGCGTCGAGGTGTCGCCGGGCGCCCGCTGCCGCTTCTCCGCCGACACCGGCGACGGCTTCCGCCCGTCGGGCCCGGTCTTCGCGGCCACCCCCTGGCGCTGGGTGGCCGCCCACCTGGCCCTCTTCGCCACGGCCCCACCAGGCCAAGGCGCCTCGGGCCACGCGGCCTTCACCGACTTCCACGCGACGCCTGGCCAGGAGTGATGGAGATGTCCCCCACCCCGCCCCTTCCCGAAACCGGGGGCTACGCCCCCAGCCCCCCACGGGGCTGCGCCCCGTCCCCCGCCGGGGCTACGCCCCCGGCCCCCCCTCGGGACTCCGCCCCGGACCCCCACGGTGCTGCGCCCCAGCCCCCGGCCCACCCGGCGGACTCTACACGGGGCCGCGCCCCGGACCCCGCTCACGCCTGCGCCCCGGGCCGTGCCGGAACCGCGTCCCCAGGTGCTCACGGGGATGCGCCCCGGGGCGGGCTGGGGCCGGGGCCTGCCAAGGTTGTGGGCAGGCGTTCTGCGGGGCGGAACGGGTGGGCACAACCCGGCCCGCACCGGGCCACGCACCGGGGGCACGACGGCGCTCATACCGGCGGCCACCAGCCCGCGGGTCGGTCGCGTACACCGGCCACGATGGCGCTCACCCTGGCGGCCACCCTTCTCGTGGTCCTCGGCGGCGCGCCCAGCGCGAACGCAAGCGCACACCGGCAAACCCTGCGCGTCGCCGCCGACGGCACCGGGGACTTCCGTACCGTCCAGGCCGCCATCGACGCCGTACCGTCCGGCAACGACAAGCCCGTCACCCTCGCCATCGCCCCCGGCACCTACCGCGAACAGGTCCGCATCCCCGCCGACAAACCCCACCTCACCCTCCTCGGCACGGGTCGGCACCGCGCGGACACGACCATCGTCCACGACACCCCCGCCGAGTACGGCGGATCCACCGGCAGCGCCACCGTGCTCATCGCGGCGAGCGACGTCACGGCCCGCCGCCTCACCTTCGTCAACGACTTCGACGAGGCGGCTCACGACCTCAAGGGCGAACAGGCGCTGGCCATGAAGACGACCGGCGACCGGATCGTCTTCCGGGACACGGCCTTCCTGGGCAATCAGGACACCCTCATGACGGAGAGCCCGAAGCTGACGACGAACAGCCGGGTGTACATCCGCGACGCGTACATCGAGGGCGACGTCGACTTCATCTACGGCCGCGCCACCACCGTCATCGAGCGCTCCACCATCAAGGCCCTCACCCGCGGCAGCGACACCAACAACGGCTACATCACCGCCGCGAGCACCTGGAAGAACAACCCGTACGGCTTCCTGATCACCCGCAGCCGCATCCTCAGCGACGCGCCCGATCAGACCTTCCACCTCGGGCGCCCGTGGCACCCCGGCGGGGAGCCGGACGCGATCGCCCAGGTGCTCATCCGCGACACGTACCTCCCCGCCGCGGTCAAGTCCGCCCCCTGGACGGACATGAGCGGATTCCCGTGGCAGGAGGCCCGCTTCACCGAGTACCGCAACACCGGACCGGGCGCGGCGGGGCCGGACCCCGCCGCGACACGGCCGCAGATGGACGAGGCCGACGCCGCGGACCACGAGGTCGCCGACTACCTCGCCGGGGCGGACGGCTGGGCACCCCAACACCACACCAGGAGATGCGCTTCATGAGCAGAGCCACAGCCACTCGCACCGCCGCGGCCGTCGCCGCCGTCCTCACCCTCGCCCTCACCGCCACCGCCTGCGGCGACGACGGATCGTCCACCGGCGAGGAGGGCTCCGGCAAGGGCACGATCACGTTCTGGGACAACAACGGCGGCCCCCGGACGAAGGTCTGGAAGAAGATCATCGCCAAGTTCGAGGACAAGAACCCGAACATCAAGGTCAAGTACGTCCCGATCCCGATCACCAACGTGCAGTCGAAGTACGACACGGCTATCTCGAGCGGCGGGGACAGCCTCCCCGACGTCGGCGGCGTCGGCACCGCGTACCTGGCGAACCTCGCCGCCCAGGGCGCCCTGGACCCGGTCACCGACCGCATCGAGGACAGCTCCCTCAAGGGCAAGCTGATCAAGAACATGGTGGAGAGCGTCCGCGCGGCCGGAGGCGACGAGAAGGAGCTGTTCTCCGTCCCGACCTCCGCCAACCAGGGCACCCTCTGGTACCGCACCGACCTGTTCAAGACGGCGCAGCTGCCCGCCCCGACGACCTGGGACGCCTTCTACAAGGCCGCCGACCAGCTGACCGACAAGGGCAAGAACAAGTTCGGCTTCACCCTGCGCGGCGGCGCGGGCTCGGTCGCCCAGGCGCTGGACATGATGTACGCCCAGTCCGGCATCTCCTCGTTCTGGGACGGCGACAAGACGACCCTCAACGACCCCAAGAACGTCGCGGCGCTGGAGAAGTACATCGCCCTCTTCAAGAAGGTCACCCCCGCCGCCGACTTGAACAACGACTTCGCCAAGATGGTCGCCCAGTTCGACCAGGGCGACATCGGCATGCTGCAGCACAACCTCGGCTCCTACGTCGACCACGTGAAGCAGCTCGGCAAGGACAAGATCGCGGGCATACCGCTGCCCCCGTCCCAGGCCGGATCGGCCCGCACGATCGTCTCCAACCCGGTCGACGGCCTCGGCCTCTTCAAGGCGAGCAAGAACAAGGCGGCCGCCTGGAAGTTCATCGAGTTCGCGGCCTCCCCGGAGATGAACAGCCTCTGGAACGAGGACGTCGGCGCGATCCCCGCCAACATCGGCGCCGCCGATGACGCCTGGATCAGCAAGGCCCCGCCGACCAAGGCCGCGCTGGAGTCGCTGAACGACCCGCAGACCAAGGTCGTCCAGCTGCCGTACTACCTCCCGGACTGGAACAACATCAGCAAGGCCGAGAACGAGCCCAGCTTCCAGAAGGTGCTGCTCGGCCAGATGACCGCCAAGGCCTTCTGCGACAAGGTCGCGAAGGAGCTGAACGCGGCACAGGCCGAATGGAAGGACCACCAGTAGCGGCGGTCCGGCCCCTGAACCGGCGTACGGGGCGGCCGCACCGCACCGGCGGCCGCCCCGTACGCCCCTTGCGAAAGGCATCCACCGAGCCCATGTCCCTGACCCGAAGACACGCGGCCGCCTCCCTCGCCGCACTGCCCCTCACCCTCGCCGCCACCGGCACGGCCCAGGCGCACTCCCGCCCCCGCTCCCGCATCACCGTCTACCTCGCGGGCGACTCCACCGCCGCGACCAAGCAGCCCACCGCCGCGCCCGAGACCGGCTGGGGCATGGCCCTGCCGTTCTTCCTGGCGGACGACCGCTTCACGGTCGCCAACCACGCCGTCAACGGCCGCAGTTCCAAGAGCTTCTACGACGAGGGGCGGCTCGCGCCCATCCTGGCCGCCCTCCGCCCCGGCGACCTCCTCCTCGTCCAGTTCGGCCACAACGACGAGAAGACCGAGGACCCGGCGCGCGGTACCGATCCGCAGACCACGTATCCGCAGTACCTGCGGCGCTACCTCGACGGCGCGCGCGAGCGCGGCGCGCGCCCCGTGCTGCTGACCTCCGTGGAGCGCCGTAAGTTCGACGCGGCGGGCAACGCCCTGCCCACGCACGGCGCGTACCCCGACGCCGTACGCCGCCTCGCCCGCGTCGAGGGCGTGCCGCTGCTCGACATCCAGGCATCCAGCATCGCGCTGTGGCAGCGGATCGGGCCGGAGGCCACCCAGGGCTACTTCAACTGGCTGGAGCCGGGGGAGTCGCCCAACTACCCGGCCGGGCGCCAGGACAACACCCACTTCCAGCCGCACGGCGCGATCGAGGTGGCCCGGCTCGTCGCGCGGGAGCTGGCGGCCCGGCGGGTGCTGCGGCCGCGCGACATGCGGCGGCTGGACACCGCGATCCCGGACAGCTGGATCAGCTGGTAGTTCCCTTCACCCCTTCCCTTTCCCTTCCTTGTTCACAGGAGCCGTCATGTTCAGACGTCATGCCCGCATGGCCGCCGTGCTCGGCTGTGCCGCACTCGCCCTCGGCGTGGCCCAGGGCCCCTCGGCCGCCGCCCAGGACGCCCAGGCCACACAGGCCGCCCGGGGCGCCCTCCCGGTCGGTGACGGCTGGGCCTCCGCCGACGGCGGCACCACCGGCGGCGCCAAGGCCGACAAGGCGCACACTTTCACGGTCACCAACCGGGCCGAGCTGGTGAAGGCCCTCGGCGACGGCGACGCGACCCCGCGGCTGATCTACGTCAAGGGAACGATCGACGCCAACACCGACGCCGCCGGAAAGCCGCTGTCCTGCGCCGACTACGCGACCGATGGCTACTCCCTGGACGCGTACCTGGCGGCGTACGACCCCGCCACCTGGGGCAAGACCGCGCCGTCCGGCCCCCAGGAGGACGCCCGCGCCGCGTCCGCCGCCCGGCAGTACGAGCGCGTCGAGCTGAAGGTGGGCTCCAACACCACCCTCCTCGGCGTCGGCCGGAACGCCCGGCTGCTGGGGGCGAGCCTGCAGATCCGGGGCGTGGACAACGTCATCGTCCGCAACCTCACCTTCGAGGACGCCTTCGACTGCTTCCCCGCCTGGGACCCCACCGACGGTGACGACGGCAATTGGAACTCCGAGTACGACAACCTGGTGGTGTACGGCGCCACCCACGTCTGGGTCGACCACAACACGTTCACCGACGGCCGCCGCCCCGACAGCGCCCAGCCCAGCTACTTCGGCCGCCTCTACCAGCAGCACGACGGCGAACTGGACGTGGTGCGCGGCGCCGACCTCGTCACCGCCTCCTGGAACGTGTTCGCCGACCACGACAAGACGCTGATGATCGGCAACAGCGACAGCGCGGGCGCCACGGACCGCGGCAAGCTCCGCGTCACCCTTCACCACAACCTCTTCAAGAACATCGTGGAGCGCGCGCCGCGGGTGCGGTTCGGCAAGGTCGACGCGTACAACAACCACTTCGTGGCGCCCCGAAGCGGCTACGCGTACAGCTGGGGCGTCGGCGTCGAGTCCCAGCTCTACGCCGAGGCCAACGCCTTCACGGTGCCCTCCTCCGTCGACCCCGCGACGATCATCAAGAAGTGGAAGGGCACGGCGCTGACCGCCAAGAACAACCACCTCGGCGGCAAGGCCGCCGACCTCCTCGCCCTCCACAACGCGGGCGTCCCCGATGAGCAGCTGGGCGGCGACGCGGGCTGGACCCCGACACTTCGTCCGCGCGTCGACGCACCGCGCGCGGTGCCCGGCATCGTCGGCAAGGACGCGGGCGCGGGCCGCCTCTGACGCCCGGCGGGCCCTCGAACGGGGGGAGGCCTGGTGTCAACTGGCCCCGCCTGGCCTCCCCTTCACCTCTCCCGCACCCCTCACACATCCCTGACGCCTTGAGTCAACTTCAATTGGACGACCGAGCAATGCTGGTCGCAGAATGATCAAGAGTTGTCATGGTCTATCGCTGGACGATCGCGATTCCGTAATCTGAGAATCCTTGAGACGGCGGCAACCTAATCTGGATCGGCGGCAACTACGCCATGGAGCGGGTCGTTCAGGATCCCACGGCCCGCTCTCTCGACGCAGAACAGGAGTTGCCATGAGAGTGAGGCGAAGCCGCGGTCGCCATCGCCGTCGCAAGGACCGCACGCTGTCCCTCGGCGGCGCCGTGATCATGGCGTCGGCTGTTGCCGGGGTGTACCTGACCGCCTCCCCGGAGGGCGCGAGCGCCGTCCCGACCGCCGTCTACGTGGCGCCCGGCGGCAGCGACAGCCAGACGGGCACGCTGGCATCTCCGTACCGCACGCTGGAGAAGGCCTTCGCCGTGGCGAAGCCCGGCACCACGATCGAGGTCCGTGGCGGTACGTACTACCCGGCCCGGACCCTGCGCAGCTCCGTCAGTGGCACCGAGGGGGACCGCGTCCACCTGCGGCCGTACCAGGGCGAGAAGGTCAGGGTCGACGGCTCCCGGCTCCGCGGCGGCGCCTCCCTGCTCTCCCTCAGCGCCGACTACTGGACCGTCTCCGGTCTCGAACTGCGCAACGCCCCCGGCGGCGGCCTGGTCTGCACCTCCTGCTCGCACGGCGTCTTCAACAACCTCACGGCGCGCGGCAACGGCGACACCGGGGTCACCCTCCGCGGCGACGACACCGACGACAACCTCATCCGGAACCTGGACTCCTACGGCAACCACGACGACGCCACCGGCGGCAAGAGGGCCGACGGCCTCGCGATCACCCATGGCTCCGGCTCCGGCAACGTCGTCACCGGGTCGCGCCTCTTCGACAACAGCGACGACGGCCTCGACCTGTGGATGTGGGCCAGCCCCGTCGCCATCGACCACTCCTGGGCCTGGGGCAACGGCGTCAACCGCTGGGGCATCCGCGACTTCGAGGGCGATGGCAGTGGCTTCCAGCTCGGCGCGGACACCGCGGCGGCGCCCGCCCCCGCCCATGTCGTGCGGGCGTCCGCCGCCTGGAACAACTCCAAGAACGGCTTCGCCGCGGGCGGCAACACCGGCGCCCTCCGGCTGCTGCGCACCACCGCCTACGCCAACGAGGGCCAGGGCTACTCCTTCCCCGACTCCCGCGTCCTGCTGCAGCAGAACCTCGCCGTCGCCAACGGCCGGGGCCAGGCCGACACCGGGGAGCTGGGGGTCTCCCGGGGCAACAACTGGAAACCGGACGCCTCGATCACCCCGCCCTTCGTGACGACCGAACCGGGAACCGCGTACGAGTCCCGCCGCCAGGACGGCTCGCTGCCCGTCACCAGTTTCCTGGTGGTCGCCGGAAGCACGGAAGTCGGCTCGACGATGGACTAACCCCGCGCACCGCGCGAGCCCCGCCCCGGCCCGACCCCGGAGGGGCGGCGGGCCGGGGGCACCGGGGCGGAGCCCAAGGTCGTGGGGCTATTGGTGGCCCTGGATGGGGCGGGGGCGGTAGGGGGATTCCAGGCGGGTGATCTCGTCTTCCGTGAGGGTCAGGTCCACCGCCGCCACCGCGTCGTCCAGGTGGGACGACTTCGTGGCGCCGACGACGGGGGCCGTCACGGCCGGGCGGCTGAGGAGCCAGGCCAGGGCAATCTGGGCGGGGGAGACGCCGCGTTCCGCGGCGACCTCGCGCACCACGTCGACGATGTCGAAGTCAGCGTCCGCGTACCACCGCTCGACCAGGGGGTCGTTGGCAGCGCGGGTCGTGGGGCCGGTGCGGTCGCGGTCGCGGGTACCGGCCAGCAGGCCGCGGGCGAGCGGGCTCCACGGGATGACACCGACGCCCTGGTCGAGGCAGAGCGGGTTCATCTCGCGCTCTTCCTCCCGGTACAGCAGGTTGTAGTGGTTCTGCATGGAGACGAACCGCGTCCAGCCATGCGTATCCGCCGTGTGCTGGGCCTTCGCGAACTGCCACGCGTACATCGAGGACGCGCCGATATAGCGGGCCTTTCCGGCGCGCACCACGTCGTGCAGTGCCTCCATCGTCTCCTCGATCGGCGTCTCGTGGTCGTAGCGGTGGATCTGGTACAGGTCCACATGGTCGGTGCCCAGCCGCCGCAGCGAGGCGTCGATCCCGGCCAGGATGTGCTTGCGGGAGAGGCCGCGGTCGTTGGGGCCCGGGCCCATCGGGTTGTAGACCTTGGTGGCCAGCACGTAGTCGTCGCGGTGCGGAAAGCACTCGGCCAGCAGTTCGCCGGTGATCTCCTCGCTCCGGCCGACCGCGTACATGTCGGCGGTGTCGAAGAACGTCACCCCGCTCTCCACCGCCCGCCGCACGATCGGCCGGGACGCGTCGAGGTCCAGCTGCCATGCCCGGTACGAGGGGTCGCCGTAGCTCATCATGCCCAGGCAGATCCGCGACACCTTGATCCCCGACATGCCCAGTCGTGCGTACTCCATGGCGGTCTCCTCTCTCGGCAGTGGCCACTCTCGGCAGTGGCCACAGAAGACCACTTCGGGCGCCGGATGTCAGCCCTGGATCAGCCCTGGATCAGCCCGGGGTGACGAAACCGCATTCGTAGGCCGCGATCACCGCCTGGGTGCGGTCCCGGACGCCGAGCTTGCCGAGGACCGCCGCCACGTGGGTCTTGACGGTCGCCGGGCCCACGGTCAGCCGGTCGGCGATCTCGGCGTGGGACAGGCCGGTGGCCATCAGGCGCAGCACCTCCGCCTCCCGCTCGGAGAGCCGGTCGCGCAGCGCGTCGTACACGTACGCGTCGTTCTCGAAGGTGGTCACCACGATGATCCGCGGCGGCTCCGGTACGGTCCGCAGGATCTGCTCGGTGGCCCGGATGCCGTCGATGTGCGGACCAAGCGCTCGTCGTCGGCCAGCACGATGCGCAGGGGCGCTCACCGGGTTCTCCATCCTGATCTCCAACTCGCCGCCGCATCTGGTCATCCGCACCCGTACCCGCACCGGCACCGGTCCGGCGTGGCGCAGGGCGTTGCTCAGCCCCTCCTGCACGATGCGGTACGCCTCGCGGGAGACGACCGGCGGCAGAGCGTCGCCCGGCGGGGGCCCGCCGAGGTCCTGTCCGGTGATCCGCCCCCGCCGTGCGGCGGAGACGGCCGTCATCCCCAGGCCGGAAGACCGGAAAGGCCAGAGCGTCAGAGGCGGCGGGTGGCGAGGGTGAGGCGGTCGCGGGCGTCGAACAGCGCGTCCTTGATCATCTGCTCATGGGCCGCGGTGAGCCGGGCCACCGGCACCGAGCAGCTGATGGCGTCCCGGGAGGGGGTGCGGTAGGGGATGGCGATGCCGAAGCAGCGCAGGCCCAGGGTGTTCTCCTCGCGGTCCACCGCGTACCCCTGCTCGCGGATGACGTGCAGCTCCTCGATCAGCTTCTCGCGGTCGGTCAGCGTGTGTTCGGTGAGCGGGCTCAGCGTCTCCGGCAGCAGCTTGCGCACCTGCTCGTCGGTGTACGTGGCCAGCAGCGCCTTGCCCAGCGAGGTGGAGTGGGCCGGGAGGCGGCGGCCGACGCGGGTGAAGGGGCGCAGATAGTGCTGGGACTGGCGGGTGGCGAGGTACACCACGTTGGTGCCGTCGAGCCGCGCGAGGTGGATGGTCTCGGTGGTGTCGTCCGAGAGCCGGTCCAGGGAGGGGCGGGCGGCGGCCACGACCTCGTCGCCGTCGATGTACGACGTGCCGACGAGCAGCGCCCGCACCCCGATGCCGTATCGGGTGCCGGTCGCGTCCGTCTCCACCCAGCCCAGCTCGACCAGGGTGCGCAGCAGCATGTACAGGCTCGACTTGGGGTAGCCCACGGCCTCCTGCACGGATGCCAGACTGTGCATCCCGGGCCGGCCGGCGAAGAACTCCAGCAGTTCGACCGTGCGGACCGCCGACTTGACCTGGGCCCCGCCCGTCTCGGCAGCTGTCATCGCCTTGACCCCTCTGTTCGACCAGCCATAGAGTCCCGATGGAATTCATCAACCGGGACAGCGTTCAGCATATCGAACAACAGTCGATGTGCGGGACGCAAGCAGCGGTAACACAGCAGGAGGAATCCGCGGTGTCAGCACCAGTGTGGAGCGTCGACCCCCGAACCGGAAAGCAGCGTGAGCAGGTAGCGGTCGAAGCCACGGCTGAGGAGATCGACAAGGTGGTGCGGGCGGCCGACGCCGCACGCGGCTCCCTCGCCGACCGTACGGTGCGCGCCGCTTTCCTGCGCACCGCCGCCGATCTGCTCGACGAGGCCCGCGACACGCTGGTCGAGGCCGCCGACGCGGAGACCGCGCTCGGCCCGGCCCGGCTCACCGGCGAGCTGGCCCGTACCAGCTATCAGCTCCGGTCCTTCGCGACCATCGTGGACGAGGGTGCCTTCCTCGACGTCCACGTCGACCACGCCGACGCCACCCAGACCCCGCCGTGGCCCGATCTGCGCCGCTACAAGCTGCCGATCGGCGTCGTCGCCGTCTACGCCGCCAGCAACTTCCCGCTGGCCTTCTCCGTGCCCGGCGGCGACACCGCGAGCGCGCTCGCCGCGGGCTGCCCGGTCGTCGTCAAGGCGCACCCCGACCACCCCGCGACCTCCGAGGTGGCCGCCTCCGCGCTGCGCCGGGCCGCCGAGCAGGTCGGGCTGCCCGCCGACGTGATCTCCGTGGTGCACGGTTTCGACGCGGGGATCGACCTCATCAAGCACCCGCTGGTCGCCGCCGCGGGCTTCACCGGCTCGATCCGCGGCGGCCGCGCCCTGTACGACGCCGCGGCCGCCCGGCCGGTGCCGATCCCCTTCCACGGCGAGCTGGGCAGCCTCAACCCGGTCGTGGTCACCGAGGCGGCCGCCGCCGAGCGTGGCGAGCAGATCGGCTCCGGGCTCGGCGGTTCGATGACGCTGGGCGTGGGCCAGTTCTGCACCAAGCCCGGCTTCGTGCTGGCGCCCGCGGGCGCGGCCGGGGACGCGCTGGTGAAGTCGCTCACCGAGGCCGTCAGCAACACCGACGCCGGGGTGCTGCTCGACCACCGCATGCGGGACAGCTTCGTCGCGGGCGTCAAGGAGCGCGCCGAGCTGGCGGACGTCGACGCCCCGGTGACCCCGGGCTCCGGCGGCGAGCACAGCGTCAGCCCCGGCTTCCTCACCGTCCCGGCCCGGCGCCTCGCCGAGCAGGGCCCGCACGATGTGCTGCTGGAGGAGTGCTTCGGCCCGGTGACCATCGTCGCCCGGTACGAGAGCGACGCCGAGGTCACCGCCGTCCTCGGACGCCTCCAGGGCAACCTGACCGCCACCGTCCAGATCTCCGCCGCCGAGGCCGAGGGCACCGAGGGCCGGGCCGGTGAGCTGATCGCCGAGCTGACCCCGCTCGCGGGCCGGGTCCTGGTCAACGGCTGGCCGACCGGTGTCGCCGTCGCCCCCGCCCAGCACCACGGCGGTCCGTACCCGGCGACCACCTCCACCTCCACCTCGGTCGGCGGCACCGCCATCGAGCGCTGGCTGCGGCCGGTCAGCTACCAGGACACCCCGCCCGCGCTGCTCCCGCCGGAGCTGCGCGACGAGAACCCGCTCGGGCTGCCCCGCCGGGTGAACGGCATCCGGGAACAGCGCGGCTGACCCGCACGCCGGGGCCCCGCACGCCGGGGCCCCGCACGCCGGGGATGGCCGCGGATGGCTCCGCACAACGCAGATGGCCAGGGGGAGGGCGCACACGCCCTCCCCCTGGCCATCCACGGTCACGGGGACCGGTGGCTCACGTCACCGGGGTGAAGTCCCGAGCCCCGATGTGCTCCGGCCGCCGTACCGGCGCCGCGAACGGCTCCACCGCCGTGTTCTCCACGCTGTTGAACACGATGAAGACGTTGCTGCGCGAGTAGGGCGTGATGTTGTCGCCCGAGCCGTGCATGCAGTTGCAGTCGAACCACGTCGCCGAACCGGCCTTGCCGGTGAACAGCTTGATGCCGTGCTTGTCGGCGAAGCCGGACAGCGCCTCGTCCGACGGAATGCCGGCGTCCTGCATCTGCAGCGACTTCTTGTAGTGGTCCTTCGGGGTCTGGCCCGCGCAGCCGAGGAACGTACGGTGCGACCCCGGCATGATCATGAGGCCGCCGTTGGTGTCGAAGTTCTCGGTCAGGGCGACCGAGACCGACACGGTCCGCATGTTCGGCAGCCCGTCCTCGGCGTGCCAGGTCTCGAAGTCCGAGTGCCAGTAAAAGCCCGAGGCCCCGAAACCCGGCTTGACGTTGATCCGGCTCTGGTGGACGTAGACGTCCGAACCGAGGATCTGCCGGGCGCGACCCACCACTCGCGGGTCGCGCACCAGGTTGGCGAAGACCTCGCTGATCCGGTGCACCTCGAACACCGACCGTACGTCCTGCGACTTCGGCTCGATGATCGAGCGCTCGTCGGCGCGCACGTCCGGGTCGACGATCAGCCGGTCCAGCTCGGCGCGGTAGACCGCGACCTCGTCCGGAGTGATCAGCTGGTCGATCGCCAGAAAGCCGTCGCGATCGAAATCGCTCAGCTCGGACGGTTGCATCGGACCCTCGGCCCCGGGGTCGGACCACACGACGGGGTCCACGCGGGGCGTGGCCACCTCGATGGGACCGCGGGTCGGGTACAGGTCAGTGACCGTGGTCATCGGATCATGCCTCCTCGGTCTCGGTGATCAGGGGGTATACCCCATTCTCATCATGGTCCTCCCGTCCGGTGATCGGCGGGTTGAAGACACAAACGCAACGGAAGTCCTTTTTGATGCGCATGGTGTGCTTCTCGTGGCCGTCCAGCAGATACATGGTGCCGGGCGTGATGATGTGCTTCTCACCGTTCTCGTCGTTGGTGAGCTCGGCCTCGCCCTCGACGCAGAGGACCGCCTCGATGTGGTTGGCGTACCACATGGACGTCTCGGTGCCCGCGTAGAGCGTGGTCTCGTGCAGGGAGAAGCCGACCCGCTCCTTCGCGAGCACGATCCGCTTGCTCTCCCACGTGCCCGACTTGGCCTTTACATGCCTCTCGGTGCCCTCGATGTCCTTGAAGGATCGGACGATCACGGTGAGTCGCTACCTTTCTGCAGTTGCGTTACTGAGGGTGTTCAGGCGGTCTCGCGGACCGCCCGGGCGAGGATCCGCAGACCCTCGTCCAGCTCGTCCGGAGTCATCGTCAGCGCCGGCAGCAGCTTGACGACCTCGCTCTCCGGACCGGAGGTCTCGATCAGCAGGCCGAGCTCGAAGGCGCGCTTGCAGACGGCCGAGGCGCGCGGCTTGTCCTCGAACTCCATGCCCCACACCAGACCGCGGCCGCGGTGGCTGACGCCGGAGTTCTCCTCGCAGATGGCGCGCAGTCCCTGCTCGACCTGCTCACCGCGGGCCAGCGTCTGCTTCTCCATCTGGCCGTCGGCCCAGTAGGTGTCCAGGGTCGCGGCGGCGGTCACGAACGCGGGGTTGTTGCCGCGGAACGTTCCGTTGTGCTCCCCAGGCTCCCAGATGTCCAGCTCGGGCTTGAAGAGGGTGAGCGCCAGCGGCAGGCCGTAACCGCTGATCGACTTGGAGACCGTGACGATGTCCGGCGTGATGCCCGACTCCTCGAAGGAGAAGAAGGCACCCGTGCGGCCGCAGCCCATCTGGATGTCGTCGACGATCAGCAGCATGTCCTGGCGCTCGCACAGCTCGGACAGGGCGCGCAGCCACTCGGGACGCGCGACGTTGATGCCGCCCTCGCCCTGGACCGTCTCGACGATCACGGCGGCGGGCTTGTTGAGGCCGGAACCCTGGTCCTCGAGCAGCCGCTCGAACCACAGGAAGTCCTCGACCGTGCCGTCGAAGTAGTTGTCGAACGGCATCGGGGTGCCGTGCACCAGCGGGATACCGGCGCCGGCGCGCTTGAAGGCGTTGCCGGTGACGGCGAGCGAGCCCAGCGACATCCCGTGGAAGGCGTTGGTGAACGAGACGATCGACTCGCGCCCCTTGACCTTACGGGCCAGCTTCAGCGCGGCCTCGACCGCGTTGGTGCCCGTGGGGCCGGGGAACATGACCTTGTAGGGCAGGTCACGCGGGCGCAGGATGTTGTTCTGGAACGACTCCAGGAACGCGCGCTTGGCGGTGGTCGACATGTCGAGACCGTGCGTGACGCCGTCACGCTCGATGTAGTCGATCAGCGCCCGTTTCAGCACCGGGTTGTTGTGGCCGTAGTTGAGTGATCCGGCACCGGCGAAGAAGTCGAGGTAGGTATGGCCGTCCTCGTCGTACATGTGGCTGCCCTGCGCGCGGTCGAAGACAGCAGGCCAACCGCGGCAGTAGCTGCGCACCTCCGACTCCAGGGCCTCGAAGACGCTCAGGGCGGGCGGGGTGATGGTCACAGCATTCTCCTGGGAGATGAGTGCGAGGGGTGAGGGGGTGAGGGCATGCGCCCTCGGGGGGTACGGGTAATTCGGGGGCGGGAAATCGGGGATGTCGGCGATGACCTCAGGTGTCCGGGGCTCAGCCGCGGTCCGCGAGCGGGCCGATGCGGTAGAGCACCTCGGGCTCGTGCCCTCCGTCGGGGAACAGGCCGCCGTCGAAGAGCACCTCGTGCTCGACGGGCGCGCCGTGCCGCTCGGCGAAGGACGTGAACAGCCGGTTCGACGCGGTGTTGTCCGGGGTGATCGTGGTCTCGATACCCCGGACGCCCGTCGCGGTGACGCGCGCGGTCAGCCCGTCCAGCAGTGTGGCGGCCAGTCCGCGGCCGCGCCACGCCTGGTCGACGGCGACCTGCCAGACGACCAGGGTCTCGGGCCGCTCGGGGCGGATGTAGCCGGTGATGAAGCCGACCGGTCCGCCCTCGGCGTCGCGCGCCACCACGGAGGTGGCGGCGAAGTCGCGGCACCACAGGAGGTAGCTGTAGGAGGAGTTGAGGTCCAGAGTCTTGGAGTCGCGGGCGATTCGCCAGATCGCGGCTCCGTCCTCGACGTGTGGTGTGTCGAGGGACAGCCCCTCTGGCAAATCAAATTCGCTACGGGCGCCTACTCGGTCTGCTTGTGCGGCGGTCATGCGAATTCAATTTACCCAGCAGGATCTAAAAATGCATCGAGGAGAGGGGTTACGTAGAGGGGGGTCGGTGTGGTAACAGGCGCGGGCGCACGTACGCGCGGCAGATCGTTGAAAAGCGGTAATTTGTGGGGGAGTTACTGGGTCGAAACGGTCAGCGTGTGGAGTGTGTCACATATGCGTAACGGGGTCGTGATGGAGCCGAATTACCGTGTCGTGGGCCACTAAAAAAAGTGCGTTTAGAGCCGGGGGGAGGGGGAAGACGAGATAGGAAGATCTATCTGAAAAACGCTCTGAATTTGTCTTCCGGTCTTCCGGAATTCATTCCGCCGGGCTTCTCGCACGGAACTCAGCCCCGAAAGTCGCCGCGGACGGCGAATGCGCCGGAGGGGCCGTTGCCGGAGGCGGAGTAACCGTCCCGCCCCGCGTCCCGGCCGCCCTCGGCGTGGTTGTACTGCCCCGCGAAGACATGGCGGCCGCTCGGCACCGTGGCCCCCTTCCGGAGCGTCCAGCGGTAGACCAGCACCCCGCCCTCGGAGCGTACCGAGACGGCCAGGTCCCCCGTGGGCAGCGTGCTCCAGGAGCCGGTGGTGCGCACCCCGCCGTTCTCGGCGACCCGCAGCTCCACGGTCAGCGACGTCAGTGGCTTGCTGTTGGTGAACGTGATGTCACTCTGCGCCCAGTACGGGTTGGAATTGGGGTTGATCGCCCCCCGCGAGCGCACCGCCGGACCGGCGAGATGGTTTGGACCGACCGTAGTGGGAAAGGCGCTCGGCGTGTGCCGACCAGCCTCGTCCCCCGTGCCGCCGCCCGGCCGTCCCGTCGTGCCGCCGCCCTCGCCCGCGGGCGGCGCGGCCGGTTCGCTCGACGTCCGTACCGTCTGCGGCCCGTCGGCGGTGTCGGTCGTCACCACCGCGATCCCGGCGGCGGCGACCGCCGCGGCCAGTCCCGCGGCCGGGCCCACCACCCGGGTCCACTGCCGGGCGGGGACCCGGCGGACCTGCCGCCGCTCACCGTCCGCCATGCCCGCGGTGACCCGGGCCAGCATCCGGGCCCGGTCCGGCTGGTGCGCGTCGGCGGCCTCGCGCAGTTCGGCCGCGACATCGCGCCGGCCGTCGCGATGGTCGGTCATCAACCGTTCCCTCCTGGGTGCCCGGCGTGGCCCACACGGCCGGGGCGGAGCCCCCGTACCGTCTCCTGCGCCGACGGCTGTGCCCGGGACTGCTGCGCCGGGGCCTGCGGCTGCGGCTGGGGCCGCGTTCCCGCCGCGGGCCGCTCGATGTCGTCGTCCGGCGGGCCGAGCAGCCGCTCCAGCTCGGCGATGCCACGGGAGGTCTGGCTCTTGACCGTGCCCACCGAGATGCCGAGGGTGCGGGCCGTGTCCCGCTCCGAGAGGTCGAAGGCGTGCCGCAGCACCACGCACGCCCGCTTCCGGAACGGCAGCCTCACCAGCGCGGCCTGCACATCCACCACCGCGGACACATCCGGGTCGTCCACCCGGTCCGAGCGCTCCGACGAGAACAGCGCCACCCGCCGCCGCTCGCGCACCAGGCTGCGGATCCGGGACCGGGCCAGGTTGGCGACCACGCCCCGGGCGTACGCGGCCGGATGCTCGGCGACCCGCACCCGGTCCCACCGGTGCCAGACCGCGACCAGCGCGTCGGCCGCCAGGTCGTCCGCCCCGTCGGAACTGCCCAGCAGCAGGTGGGCGAGGCGGGCCAGCTCGGCGTGGTGCCGCTCGAAGAACTCCCGGAACTCCGCCTGCGCGTCGGCGGCCGGTAAGCCGGCCGTGCGTAAGTCGGTCTTCTGTAAGTCAGCCGCGGGTGTCGGGCCATCGGTAGGAGCGCTCACGCGGGCCTCCTCACTGTCCCTCGTCCGGTGGGTTGCGTGAGCGTAGCAGCGCTCCCCGTGTTGTACGAGTGGTCCCCTTCCGCCGCCCGGGAATTGGCCGGTCAGCGCCCTGGCCCCGTCTCGTACAGTGCGTGACATGAGGGAGAGCGCGGTGCTGCACATCACGGGGCGGATCCTGGTCGGCCCGGAGGACGGGGACGCCGGTGGCGTCCGGGACGAACTGTGGGTGGTCGACGGAAAGATCACCTTCGACCGCCCGGCCGGGATCCGGGACGTCACGCGGCTGGACGGCTGGGTCCTGCCGGGGCTGGTCGACGCCCACTGCCACGTCGGCCTGGACGCCCATGGCGCGGTGGACGACGCGACGAGCGAGAAGCAGGCACTCACCGAACGCGACGCCGGGGCGCTCCTGCTGCGCGACGCCGGATCGCCGTCCGACACCCGCTGGGTCGACGACCGCGAGGACCTGCCCCGCATCATCCGGGCGGGCCGCCACATCGCCCGCACCAAGCGCTACATCCGCAACTACGCGCACGAGATCGAACCGGAGGACCTGGTCGCCTACGTGGCGGCGGAGGCGCGTCGCGGCGACGGCTGGGTCAAGCTCGTCGGCGACTGGATCGACCGGGACAGCGGCGACCTCTCCGCCTGCTGGCCGCGCGGGGCGGTCGAGGCGGCCATCGCCGAGGCACACCGGCTCGGGGCGCGGGTCACCGCGCACTGCTTCGCCGAAGAGACCCTGGCCCCGCTGGTCGAGGCCGGGATCGACTGTATCGAGCACGCGACCGGGCTGACCGAGGACACCATCCCGCTGTTCGCCGAGCGGGGTGTCGCCATCGTGCCGACCCTCGTCAACATCGCCACCTTCCCGCGGCTCGCGGAGGGCGGCGAGGCCAAGTTCCCGCGCTGGGCCGACCACATGCGGCGGCTGCACGCGCGGCGCTACGACACGGTGCGCGCCGCGTGGGACGCGGGCATCCCCGTCTACACCGGCACCGACGCGGGCGGTTCGCTCGCGCACGGGCTGGTCGGCCAGGAGGTCGCCGAACTGGTCACGGCGGGCATCCCGGTGCGCGACGCGCTGTCGGCCGCCACCTGGGGCGCGCGGGCCTGGCTCGGGCGGCCGGGGATCACCGAGGGCGCCCCCGCCGACTTGGTGGTGTACGACGCCGATCCGCGGGAGGACGTACGGGTGCTGACGGCGCCGCGCCGGGTGGTGCTGCGGGGCCGGGTGTTCTGAGCGGGGCTAGGGGGTGTCTTGCCGATCATGCCGGGCTCCCGAAGCCTGGCACGGCACCTCGCGGCCCCGCGCTCGTCGCACGCAGCGCCGCCGCGCTCTCCTCACGCGGCTTGCGATGCACCGCACCAGACGCCGCTCGCTGATCCGGCCTGATCGGCAAGACACCCCCTTGGGAGTACTCCGAGGTCGAACGCTTCGGCGAACAACACCCTTTGGGATGAACGGACTTCATGTGTCTGCCTGTTTACCCTCGGTGCGCAAATATGGCGTGGTCGAGGCCGTCGGCGCCCGTGGAGTCCCCCGCGGCAGGTGCCGGCGGCTCCATGTCTCCTGTGGGGGTCAACTCACGTGTCCTTTTCACGCAATACCTTCTTCGGCATGCCCGCCCGCCGTCTGGCGGCCGTCTCCGCAGCCACCGCCGTCTCCGTCCTGGGTGTCCTGCCCGCGGGCACGGCGCACGCCCGGACCGGTCACACCATCGCCGCCGGTAAGGCGAGCGCGGCCGTGCTCCGTACCGACCTGAGCGTCTCGCTCCTCAACAAGACCGTCACCGCACCGCTGGTGACCTCGCTTAACGAAGTGCAGGCGCCCAAGACCGCCAGCAAGACCGCCCTCAGCGCGACGGTCGCCGGGGTCAACGGCGACCGTCCCTTCAGCGTGCTGCGCGCCGATGTGGCCACGGCCCGCGCCGCCACGGACAAGTCCCGGTCCGAGGGCTACTCCAACCTCGTCAACGCCAAGGTGAACGTGCCGGGGCTGCTCGGCGTGCCGCTCATCACGGTGGAGCAGGTCACCTCGAAGGCCGTGTGCGCGGCCGGGAAGAAGCCGACCGCCGACTCCAACCTGCTCGGCACGGTCAGCGTGCTCGGCAAGAAGGTCACCCTGACCGCGGGCGGCTCGACCAAGGTCGACGTGCCCTCGCTCGGCCAGGTGAACCTGGATCTGTCGCGCACCGCGACCACCTCGCGCACCGCGGCGGCCACCGCCCTCTCGCTGAAGGTCTCGGTGAACCCGCTCAAGCTCAACGTCTCCGAGGTCCAGGGCCAGGTCACCCTGGCCCACGCCACCTGCCAGGCGCCCGGCGCCCCGGCCAAGGAGGAGGAGCCGGAGGTCGTCAACCAGACCAAGCCGGAGCCCAAGCCGGAGCACCTCGCCGAGACCGGCGGCAGCTCGGCCACCCCGTTCCTGGTGGCAGGCGGCGCCGTGCTGCTCGCCGCGGGCGGCGGCGCGGTGTTCATGGCCCGCCGCCGACGGGCCTCCGGAACGCGCGGTGATGCGTAGGCACGACCCCACCCAGCGGCCGGTGCCGGCGGTCGACCCACCCCGACCCCGGCACCGGCGTAGGGGGTGACGTGCCGATCAGGCACGACCCACCCTGGGCCTGCCCGGTGCGTCTCCCATCGCCCGGGCAGGCCCCGAGCCTTCGCCGCTCAGGCGCCGTTCAGGCGTCCTTCAGACGTCGTGCAGGGCCTTGGCCAGGGCGATCGCGAAGCGGTCGGTCGTCTCGCGGTCGCGGACGGCCAGCCGCAGCCAGTCCGGGCCCAGGCCCGGGAACGTGTCGCCGCGGCGCACCGCGAAGCCGAGTTCGCGCAGGCGGGCCCGTATCGCCGCCGCGTCCGGCAGCCGGAATAGCAGGAACGGACCGGCCGCCGGACCGCACACCCGCAGCCCGGCCTCGGCGAACTCGCCCAGGCGGCCGGTCAGATAGGCGCGGTCGGCTGCGGTCCGCTCGGCGGCCCGCGCCGCCTCGGCCAGCGCGGCGGGCTCGCAGCACGCCTCCGCCGCCACCAGGGCGGGGGAGGACACCGGCCACAGCGGCCGCACCCGCTCCAGCCCGGCGATGATCTCCGGGTCCGCCAGCACGTAGCCGACGCGCAGCCCGGCGAGCCCCCAGGTCTTGGTGAGGCTGCGCAGCACCACCAGCCCCGGCACATCGGTGCGGGAGGCGAGCGACGCGGGCTCCCCCGGCACGGCGTCCATGAACGCCTCGTCCACCACCAGCGTCCGCCCGGGCCGGGCCAGTCCGGCGAGCGCGGCGGCCGGGTGCAGTACGGAGGTGGGGTTGGTGGGGTTGCCGACGACCACCAGATCGGCGGCGTCCGGCACCGCCGCCGGGTCCAGCCGGAAGCCGTCCCGCTCGTCGAGCAGCACCCGCTCCACCGGGTGCCCGGCGTCCCGCAACGCGGCCTCCGGTTCGGTGAACTGCGGATGCACCACCACCGGGCGCCGGGCCGGAAGGGCGCGGGCGATCAGCACGAACGCCTCCGCGGCCCCCGCCGTCAGCAGCACCCGCTCCTCGGGCACCCCATGGCAGGCGGCCACCGCGGCGCGCGCCGCCCGCCCGTCCGGGTAGGCGGCCAGCCCGTCGAGGGACGCGGCGATACGGTCCTTGAGCCAGCGCGGCGGCGTACCGGCCCGCACGTTGACCGCGAGATCCGTCAGCCCGGCGTCGGCGCCCCGCACCTCCGCGTCTCCGTGGTGCCGCAGGTCGAACCCAGGGGCCGCCCCGCCGGCGGGCAGGTCAGCGGACATCGGCGTGGAGGTCCGGATGGGAGTGGGCGTGCGCCTCCGGGTCGATCCGCTCCCGCTCGGGCAACCCGGCCGCCTCCTCGTAGCGCTCCAGGACCAGCTCGGCCAACTCCACGGTCGGGCCGATGACATCGGCGGACACCACCTCGGCCTCCGGATAGGCGAGCGCCCAGCCCTCCGCCTGCTGTCGCACCCGCTCCAGCGCGTCCCCGCCGAACAGGAAATACGGCAGCACGACGATCCGCCGCGCCCCGAGCCGCACACAGCGGTCGAGGCCCGAGGGCACATCCGGCGCGGCGAGCGAGGCGAAGGCCGTCTCGACGCCCGCGAAACCGCGCCCCTCCCACAGCAGCCGGGCAGCCCGGTGCACCTCGGCGTTGCCCTCCGGCAGCGGCGACCCGTCGCCCACCAGCAGCACCGTCGTCTGCGCCCGGTCCGAGGGGGAGCGCCGACCGCCGCCCAGCGCCTCGTCCAGCCGCCGCTCCAGCACCCGCAGCAGCCGGGGGTCCGGCCCCAGCGGGCGGCCGAAGACGAACGAGGCGTCCGCGTGCCGCTCCGCTTCCTGGGCCAGCGCGGCGGTGACCCCGTCTCTCGGATGTTCCACCGGGATCAGACTGAGGGGCACGACGACGGAACGGGACACCCCCTCTCCGACGAGTTGTGCCACCGCGTCGGACAGCGGGGGCGCGCCCGGCCCGGTGAGGCCGCCCGCCACGGACAGATCCGGGTGCTGCGCGCCCAACTCCCTCACGAAGTCCTGGAAGGCGGCGGCGCGCCTCTCGTCTCGGGTGCCGATGCCTGCGATGAGCAGCGCGGGCGGGGTCGTCACGAGGTCTCCTTGGTGCAGGTGAAGCGGGTCTCACGGTGGGAAGCGCTGTCGTGCTCCGAGACGTTACTGAGCTCCGTCGGGACACGCCACGGCAGGTCTTCGGCCGTCCTGCGGACCACGGCGGGTGATACGGCGGGCGATCGCGCAGGTCGCCCTCGACTGCCTGCCACCGCCCGGCTCCGACACCCGCTTGGGGACGAGCAGTTCGGCCCCCGGCCCGGCGGCCAGCAGCGCGGCCGCCTCGGCGACTCCGGGCGTCCCCATGGCGGTGAGCGCCGCCATGGACGGGTTCGGGACCTCGACGGCGGCCAGCATCTCCGCTCCGTACCCATGCAGCGGCACACCGAATCGCTCGGCCGCGGCCATCAGCCCGGGCTCCCCGGCCTTGGCCTCGACTGTCGCCAACTCGGCGACGGCGCCGGGCGCGAGGCCCGCCCCGGCGAGGGCCGCGGCCACGAGAGAGGTCACCTCGCCCACGGACACCCCCCGCCCCGCGCCGACGCCGACGACCAGATCTGGCCCCTGTGGATGGTCCACGTCAGGTCACCGGCTCCGTCACCCGGCGGCGGGCACACATCCGGCGACGAACCGGGACGCCACACTGGGCACCGCGGCCCAGTGCACATGCAGATACGAGGCATGCACGGTGCCCGGGGCGAACCCTTCGGCGCGGCGCTGCGGATGGACGAGCCCCCAGGCGGGCGTGTGGCCCGCGCCCGGTTCGACGGTGGTGCGGTGGAACTCATGGCCGCGCACCCGGGTCCCCGCGGCGGCGAGGGATGTGTCGGAAATGGCCACGGCCTCACGGTAGCCCAGCGTCAGGCGATCCGACATATGCGCCTCGGCGTCCACCACTCCGCACATCGGGCGGCCGTCCAGCGAGCGCGCCAGATACAGCAGCCCGGCGCACTCGGCGGCGATGGGCGCACCGGTCGCCGCCAGTCTGGCGACCTCGGCGCGCAACGGCTCGTTCGCGGACAGCTCCGGCGCGTACACCTCCGGGAAGCCACCACCGATCACCAGCCCGCCGGTCCCGGCGGGGAGGCGCTCGTCCCGCAACGGGTCGAACGGCACGACCTCCGCCCCCGCGGCGGTGAGCAGCTCGGTGTGCTCCGCGTAGGAGAAGGTGAACGCGGCCCCGCCCGCCACGGCGACCACCGGCCGCGGTCCCCGCGCGCGCAGGCCCTGCGCCCGTGGTCCCTCCGCCGCGGCCACCGCCGCCGGGCCCAGCTCCGCCACCGGATCCCACACCGGTCCGGACAGGGGAGGCGCGCTGCCCGCCAGCGCCATCAGCCCGTCGAGGTCGCACCCCTCCCGCACCCATGCGGCCAGCGCCGCCACCGAATCCGTCGCCTCCGAGCGCCGCTCGGCCACCGGCACCAGACCGAGGTGGCGGCTCGGCGTCCCGACCTCGCGCATCCGGCGCAGCGCGCCGAGCACCGGCACCCCGGCCCCTTCCAGCGCCTCCCTCAGCATCGCCTCGTGCCGGTCGGACGCGACCTTGTTGAGAATCACCCCCGCGACCCGCACCTCCGGGTCCCAGGAGGCGAAGCCATGCACCAGCGCCGCCACCGAACGCGACTGCGAGGACGCGTCCACCACCAGCACCACCGGCGCCCGCAGCACCTTGGCCACCTGGGCCGTCGACGCCAGCTCGCCCTGCCCGGCTGCCCCGTCGAACAGCCCCATCACGCCCTCGACCAAGGCCAGATCGCAGCCCGCCGCCCCATGCAGGAACAGCGGGGCGATCCGGTCCGGACCGCACAGATAGGCGTCCAGATTCCGGCCCGGCCGCCCGGCCCCGCCCCCAGCCGCCCGGCCGCCACCGGCGGACGAGACGGCCAGCGCGTGATAGCCAGGATCGATGTAGTCCGGGCCCACCTTGTGCGGGGACACATCCAGACCGCGCTCCGCGAAGGCGGCCATCAGCCCCGCGGTGACGGTCGTCTTGCCGCTGCCGGAGGCGGGCGCGGCGACGACCAGCCGGGGAACCCTCACCACTCGATGCCTCGCTGGCCCTTCTGACCGGCGTCCATCGGGTGCTTGACCTTGGACATGTCGGTAACCAGGTCGGCGAAGTCCACCAGCGGCGCCGGCGCGTTACGCCCCGTGATGACGACGTGCTGCGTGCCCGGCCGATCGCGCAGGACCGACACCACTTCCTCAGGATCCACCCAGCCCCAGTGCATGGGGTACGCGAACTCGTCCAGCACATAGAGCCGGTATGTCTCCGCCGCGAGATCGCGCTTGACCTGCTCCCAGCCCTCGCGTGCGGCCTCCTCGCTGGAAGCCATGTCGCGCTGGACCCACGACCAGCCCTCGCCCATCTTGTGCCATGCGACGGTCCCCCCTTCGCCCGAGTCGCCGAGGACCCGCAGCGCACGCTCCTCGCCGACCCGCCATTTCGCGGACTTTACAAATTGGAATACACCGACCGGCCAGTTTTGGTTCCACGCCCGCAGCGCCAGGCCGAACGCGGCCGTCGACTTTCCCTTCCCCACGCCCGTGTGCACGAGCACGAGCGGCCGGTTGCGGCGCTGGCGGGTGGTCAGCCCGTCGTCGGGGACGACGGTCGGTTGTCCTTGCGGCATCAGGCTGCCCTTCGTGTGGTTTGTACCGTCCGTACATCGCGGACCAGCGCCGTCACGCTGTCCGCGCGCAGTTCGTCGAGGGTGACCGGGGTGCCCCGCAGATCGCGGGCGAGCACCCCCGCCAGGCCCAGCCGCACCGGCCCCGACTCGCAGTCGACGACCACCGAGGCGACCCCGTCGCCCGCGAGCAGCCGCGCCGCGCGTCCGGCCCGCTCCACCGGCGTGGACCCGTCGGACACCCCGGCCTTCTTCGATTCGGTGGCCCGCCCGTCGGTCACCACGACCAGCAGCGGACGGCGCGAGGGGTCCCGCAGCCGCTCCACCCGCAACACCTCGCGGGCCTTCAGCAGCCCCGCCGCGAGCGGGGTGCGGCCGCCGGTCGGCAGCTGTTCCAGCCGGGCGGCGGCCGCGTCCACCGACGAGGTGGGCGGCAGTGCCACGTCCGCGCCCGTCCCCCGGAAGGTGATCAGACCGACCTTGTCCCGCCGCTGGTAGGCGTCCAGCAGCAGCGACAGCACCGCGCCCTTGATCGCGCCCATGCGCTTACGGGCGGCCATCGACCCCGACGCGTCCACGACGAACAGCACGAGATTGCCTTCCCGGCCCTCCCGCACCGCCTCCCGCAGATCGTCCCGGCGCACCAGCAGCCCCGGGCCGCGCCGCCCGCGGCTGTGCTGATGCGGGGCGGCGGCCCGTACCGTCGCCGTCAGATGAAGCGATGTCAGCGTCCCCTGGGGGCGGCGCGCACCGGCGGTGCGGCCGTGCGCGGTGCGGGCGCGCGACCGCCGTCCCGCGGCGCCCTCACCGAGCCCCGGTACGTCCAGCCGCCGGGTCCGGAACGGTTCCGCGGCGCCCACGGCCGCCCGCTCGGCGCCGCCACCACCGGCCCCGCCGCCCTCCTCGGACGCGGAGGGCTCGGCGTCGGCTCCGGCCGCCTCGGGTTCGGCCGACCGCTGCTCGGGGATGGACGGCTCCGGCGCGCCGGGCGGCGGCGCCTGCTCCTGCCCGCCGTCCTGCGGACGGCCGCCGCCGGGCCCGTCCGGGCCGTCTCCGCCGCCGGAACCGCCGCCGGGTCCGCCCGGCCCGTCGGGGTCGTCATCGGGGCCCTCATCAGGCTCAGAGGCCTCCGGCTCGGGCTCCGGCTCCTCGTCCTCGAACTGCCGCAGCACCTCGTCCAGCTTGTCCTCGTCCAGCCCCGGCGCGTCGAACGGCGCCCGCCGCCGCCGGTGGGGGAGCGACAGCAGCGCCGCCTGCCGCACGTCCTCGGTCCGTACGTCCGTCCGGCCCGCCCAGGCGGCCAGCGCCGTCGCCGTACGCGCCGTCACGATGTCCGCGCGCATCCCGTCCACCTCGAACGCCGCGCACACCGCCGCGATCTGCCGCAGCGCGCGGTCGCCCAGCCGGACGGCGGGCAGCAGGGCACGCGCCGCGGCTATGCGGTCCCGCAGCTCGCCCTCCTCGCGCGCCCAGCGCGCCGCGAACCCGGCCGGGTCCTCGTCGTACGCCAGCCTGCGGCGCACCACCTCGACCCGCTCCTCGGTGTCCCGCGACGCCGTGACCTCGACGGTGAGCCCGAAGCGGTCCAGCAGCTGCGGCCGCAGCTCACCCTCCTCCGGGTTCATGGTGCCCACCAGAAGGAAGCGCGCGGCGTGCCGTACGGAGACGCCCTCGCGCTCCACATAGGAGGCGCCCATGGCGGCCGCGTCGAGCAGGAGGTCGATCAGGTGGTCATGCAGCAGGTTGACCTCGTCGACGTACAGCACCCCGCGGTGCGCGTCGGCGAGCAGCCCCGGCTCGAACGCCTTGACCCCGTCCGACAGCGCCCGCTCGATGTCCAGCGACCCGACGAGACGGTCCTCGGAGGCGCCGACCGGCAGCTCCACCATCCGCGCGGCGCGCGCGTCCCCGGTGGCGGTCTCGTGCGGTCCGTCCGGGCAGTCCGGGTCGGGCGCGGCCGGATCGCACGAGAAGCGGCACCCGGGGACGACGTCGACCGGCGGCAGCAGCGTGGACAGCGCGCGCACGGCCGTCGACTTGGCCGTGCCCTTCTCACCGCGCACCAGCACACCGCCCACGGCGGGTGAGACGGCGTTGAGGAGCAGGGCGAGCCGCATGTCGTCCATTCCGACGACCGCGGTGAACGGGTAGGCAGTGGTGGTCATGCTCGGGTACCTCCTACGGTGCGTGCGCGGTCGCGTGCCGGTGATGCCGGTCGTTCCGGTCGTCCCGGTCGTTCCGGTGTGCTCAATCTGTCCCTCCCGGCGCCCCGGGCGGCACGAAGGGCAGCCCGTCCGGTACGCCGCCCTCGATGAGCCTCAGCAGCGCGTCCGTATCCGCGTGCTCCTCGATCAGATCGCCCAGCCGGTCCAGCTGCTCCTCGCGCAGCTCCGCGAAGCGGGTGTCCGGCGCGGGTACGAACGCCCGGCCCGACGCCTGAGCGACCCGCCGCAGGAAGGCCCGGCGGAAGCCGTCGCTCTCCAGCGAGCCGTGCCAGTGCGTGCCCCATACCGAGCCCACCCGGCAGCCGTCCAGGAAGGGTTCGTCGCCGCCGTCGAGCAGCTCGGCGACCCCGTGATGGATCTCGTAGCCCTCCACCCGTTCGCCCAGCGCCTCGCCCACCGGCCGGGCCAGGGTCTTCCCCGTGGCGAAACGGACCCGTACGGGCAGCAGCCCGAGGCCCGCGACCGTCCCGGCCTTCGACTCGACCTCGTCCTCGATCGCGGAGCCGAGCGCCTGGAAGCCGCCGCAGATGCCGAGCACCGGCCGCCCCTCCGCGGCCCGCCGGGCGATCGCGTCGGCGAGACCGCGCGTCCGCAGCCACTCCAGTGCCTTCACGGTGCCCCGGGTGCCCGGCAGCACAACCAGGTCGGCGTCGGCCAGCTCCTCCGGGCGGTCCACGAAGCGCACGATCACGCCCGGCTCGGCGGCCAGCGCGTCCACGTCGGTGAAGTTGGACATCAGCGGGACGGCCGCCACCGCGACCCGCAGCACGTCCGCGCCGTGCGGCGGTGCGACGACGCTCTCGCGCACCGTGCCGCGCAGCGAGACGCGCAGCCCGTCCTCCTCGTCGATGCCGAGGCCGTGCGCGTACGGCAGCACGCCGACGGTCGGCCGCCCGGTGAGGTCGCGCAGCATGTCCAGACCGGGTTCCAGCAGGCTCACATCGCCGCGGAACTTGTTCACCACATAGGCGGCGATATGCCGCTGGTCCTCGCGGGACAGCAGCGCGGTCGTACCGAAGAAGGACGCGAAGACGCCGCCGCGGTCGATGTCCCCGACCACGACGACCGGCAGTCCGGCGGAGCGGGCCAGGCCCAGGTTGACGATGTCGGTACGGCGCAGATTGATCTCGGCCGGGCTGCCCGCGCCCTCGCAGATCACCGCGTCATGGGTGCGCCGCAGCTCGCTCAGGCACTCGGTGACGGTCTCCAGCAGCCCTTCGCGCCGCCGCTCGGAATGGTAGCCACGCGCGCTCATCTCCCCGACGGGCTTGCCGAGCAGCACCACCTGGCTGCTGCGGTCGCTGCCCGGCTTCAGCAGGACCGGGTTCATCAGGGCGCTCGGTTCGGCGCGCGCGGCGGCCGCCTGCATGGCCTGGGCCCGCCCGATCTCGGCGCCGTCGCGGGTGACGAAGGAGTTGAGCGACATGTTCTGCGCCTTGAACGGGGCGACCCGGAGCCCTTTGCGCGCCAGCCAGCGGCATATGCCCGCCGTGACGACGCTCTTACCGG
Organism: Streptomyces sp. NPDC041200; assembly: GCF_055591805.1. Taxonomy (NCBI): domain Bacteria; kingdom Bacillati; phylum Actinomycetota; class Actinomycetes; order Kitasatosporales; family Streptomycetaceae; genus Streptomyces; species Streptomyces sp. NPDC041200. The sequence continues at coordinate 195,187 of NZ_JBVIZF010000009.1, forward strand.
CGTCCGAGGTCGTCCCCGCGACGAGCAGTCCGCCTCCCAGGGTCATCGATTCACCCTTTCCTGGCCGACCGCGGACCGGCCCGCGGCGGTGATGAGCAGAGCGAGCGCCGCCACCCGCCGCGAGAGGCTGATCGCCCGCGGGATGTCGGCCGCCGTCACGGGACGGCCGCCCGGATTCAGTACGGGCCGGTGCTCGACCCGGCCCCCGTACGCCAGCGTGCCGCCCAGCCGGACGCCCAGCGCGCCCGCGAACGCCGCCTCCACCGGGCCCGCGTTGGGGCTCGGGTGGCGTCCGCCGTCCTCGCGCCAGGCGCGCCACGCGCCACGCGGATCGGATCCGGCCACAGTGACCAGGGCGGCCGTGAGACGGGCGCCCGGCCAGCCCGCGGCGTCGTCCAGCCGGGCGGACGCCCAGCCGAACCGGCGGTAGCGGGCCGACCTGTGGCCCACCATGGCGTCCAGTGTGTTGACGGCGCGGAAGCCGACGAGCCCCGGCACTCCGGCCACGGCCCCCCACACCAGCGCGCCCACCACCGCGTCCGAGGTGTTCTCGGCCACCGACTCGACGACCGCCCGGGCGATCTGCTGCTCGTCCAGCGCCTGCGGATCCCGTCCGCACAGATGCGGCAGCCGCTCCCGCGCGGCGTCGGCGTCCCCGGCGGCCAGCGCGTCACCGATGGCCCGGGCCTCCCGCACCAGCGAGGTGCCGCCCAGCACGGACCAGGTGGCGGCGGCGGTCAGCGCGACATCGGCTGTACGGCGCGGCCTTACGAGGGTGCGTACGGTACGGGCCAGCAGCGCGGCACCGGCGGCCGCGCCGCCCGCGCACAGCGCGGTGTGCAGCGCCCCGGAACCGCGGTGGTCACGCCACAGCCGCCGCTCGACGGCCGCGGCGGTGCGCCCGAACGCGGCCACCGGATGGCCGCGGCGCGGATCGCCCGCGGCGAGATCGAGGAGGAAGCCGAGTGCGGCGCCGCACGCGTACGAGGCGTGGTCGGCACGCATCCTTCAGACCGCCGTCACGCCTCTGCGGCGGGGACCGCCGCCGAGCATATGGACAGATGGAGCTGACGGCGTGGCGATGCCGGGCATGGCGGTATGTCCTCACTCAGGGTCCGCGCCCTGGCTCGACGTGACCGGCGGTGAAAGTCTCCTGGCTCCCGGATCCGCGGCTCTCCCGGTCTTCCAGCCCTCCTCCGTGACGGACGGCCGTGACCCCTTGCGGTGAGGGAGAGCGCTCCCCGGTGACAGTGGCGGGACCGCGCCGGATTCTCACCGGCTTCCTCTCCTGCCGCCGTTTGGCTCGGGAAGTCCACCATGGGGTGCGAATGGCCGTCAACTCGCATTTGACCTGCGATGCCAGAGTGTGCGGAGACCCACAGGCGCACACGCGGCAACGACCGCGGGGCGGTGGGCGCCGATCGGCACCCACCGCCCCGCGGCCTTCCGTGGCCTCAGGCCACGATCAGATAGATGCCGTACGCCACCACCGCGGCGCACACCGCGAAACAGGCGTACGCGCCGGTGCGCGCAACCGGGGACGCGCCGCCCGCGGCCGCCTGGGGCTGCGGCTGGGCCGTACGGGAGGTGCCGATGATGCCCAGGGTGAAGACCCCTACGACGCCGACCGTCACCGCGAGGCTGATGCTGAAGACCTGGCCGAGGGCCGCCCAGTCGATGTCCATTGCGTGTGCTCCCTGTCAGCTGGTGGAACCGGTTCCCGCGGTGGCGGGGGTGGGTGCGGATTCGGACGAAGCGTCGCCGTCGGTGCCGGATCCGGCCGACCCGGCCGACCCGGTCGTCCCGGCGGACGTGGCGGACGTGGCGGAGGCGGCGGAGGCGGTCTTTCCGGCGGGCGGCGGGGCCACCGACCGCACGGCGGCGGTGACGACGCCGACCCGCTCGGTGGACTCCGCACCCGGCTCGTTGACGTTGCTGGCGTCCACCGGCTTGCGGCGCGAGAGCGCCCAGATGACACCGCAGCCCAGCACCGCGAGGACGGCGACCGCGGTGACGCCCCAGCTGCCCTGGTCGGCCAGCAGCGCCGCGGCTGCGGCCACCAGACCGGCGGCCGGAAGGGTCAGCGCCCACGCGACGACCATGCGGCCCGCGGTGGACCAGCGCACCACGCCACCCTTGCGGCCGACGCCCGCGCCCATCACGGCGCCCGAGCAGACCTGCGTGGTCGACAGCGCGAAGCCGATGTGGGAGGAGGCCAGGATGACGGTCGCGGCGCCGGTTTGGGCGGCGAAGCCCTGCGGCGGCTGGATGTCGGTGATGCCCTTGCCCATGGTGCGGATGATGCGCCAGCCACCCAGGTAGGTGCCGAGCGCGATCGCGAGACCGGCGGAGACGATCACCCACATGGGCGGGTCGGAGTCCGGTGCGATGACGCCGCCGGTGACCAGCGCGAGGGTGATGACGCCCATCGTCTTCTGCGCGTCGTTGGTGCCGTGGGCCAGGGAGACCAGGGCGGCCGAGGCGATCTGCCCGGCGCGGTAGCCCTTCGCGGTGTCCTCCTCGGCCCGGTTGTTGGCCAGCCGGTAGGTGAGCCGGGTGGCGACCACCGTGGCGATGCCCGCCACGACCGGCGCGGCCAGGGCCGGGATGAGGACCTTCATGACGACCGCGTCGCCGTTGACCCCGTCCATACCGACGGAGACCACGGTGGCGCCGATGAGGCCGCCGAAGAGGGCGTGCGAGGAGCTGGACGGGAGACCGGCCAGCCAGGTCACCAGGTTCCAGAGGATCGCGCCGACCAGCCCCGCGAAGATCACTTCGGGCTGGATTCCCGAGCCCTCGTCGATGATTCCGCCGGAGATGGTCTTGGCGACCTCCACGGAGAGGAAGGCGCCGACGAGGTTGAGGACCGCCGACATCGCCACCGCGACCCGGGGGCCGAGGGCTCCCGTGGAGATGGTGGTGGCCATGGCGTTGGCCGTGTCGTGGAAGCCGTTCGTGAAGTCGAACACCAAGGCCGTGATGATCACGATCCCGATGAGAAGCGTGATGTGTTCCATACACCCGGTCAATCAGTTCGGAGGGCGGTCAGTGCACGGTGAACGTAGGGAAACTGGGTGAACGGGAGATGAACTGAGGCGGGCTTCACGGTGACGCGAACGCGGGGGCGTGAGAACGGCTGGTTTTCGACCGTACTCCCGTGTGCCACACGGAATTTGAAGTCCATACATCAACCTCCTGTAGTCCACCCGGAGTGGTGTTCCTATGGAAGGATCGCGCCCGGAGGTGAGGGCCCGTGACGGAGCCGCGATCGGCGCGACGGCCACAGCCGAGGCTGACCCAGCCCCTGCGGCAGGCATGGACGCATGTAGTGCGGACGGCCCGCAGAACCACCGCCGACGGACTCGTCGTCGGCACCTCGGGCAACGTCTCGGCGCGGGTCGGCGACACCGTCCTGGTGACCCCGAGCGGCGTCCCGTACGACCGGCTCGGCCCGCGTGACGCGGTCGGCGTCGACCTCGATGGCCGACAGGTGCTGGGCACACTCGCGCCCACCAGTGAGCTGCCCATGCACCTCGCCGTCTACCGTCACACGGACGAGGCCTCGGCCATCGTCCACACCCATGCCGTTCACGCCACAGCGGTCTCCACGCTCGTCGATGAACTGCCCGCGATCCACTACATGGCCGCCGCCCTCGGCGGACCGGTCCGGGTCGCCGACTACGCGCTCTACGGCACCGATGAATTGGCCGAAACCATGCTGCACGCGCTGCGCGACCGCTCCGGCTGTCTGCTGCGCAACCACGGCACGGTCGTCTACGGAGCGACGCTCGACCAGGCGTACGACCGCACCGCCCAGCTGGAGTGGATGTGCCAGGTCTGGCTGGCCGCGGCCGCCATTCCCGGCCGCACCCCGACCCTCATCCCACCCGCCGAGCTGGAGCGCGCGGCGGCCAAGCTCAGCGGCTACGGCCAGCAGCCCACCGGGGACACCGCCCAGCGGTAGCGCAGACACCGTCCGGCGACAGGGGCCCGAAACAGCCCATCCCACTGGCCGGTCCGCCGCTCCCCGCCCACACTGGGAGGGATGCGTGTGCGGACAACGGCGGTCGCTGCCGCCACCACTCTGCTGGGTGTCGGCGCGGCCGCGGTGGCGGCGGGCCGGTACGTCACCGACGCTGCGCTGAAACCGGCGCCCGACCGGCCGCTGCCGAACGAGCCGCCGCTCACCGTGCACGCCACCGGCGACGGCCGGATCACCCTCACCCGTTCGCTCGCCTCGCTGCGCCCCGGTACCTACGGCGTGGTCGGCCGCGGGTGCCACGCCGTCGTCGGGGCGGTGGACGAGGACGTCGCGCACCCCGCCGACTGCGTCGTACGCCGCCTGGAGCGGGTCACCCACGGCACCCTCGACGCGGGCACCCGGGTGCGGCTCACCCCGCAGGTGTACCTCGGCAACCCGCGGGACGCGCTCGGCATCGAGCACGCCGATGTCGACGTCCCCGGCGAACTCGGGCCGCTGCCCGCCTGGTTCCTGCCCGGCGAGCGCACCACCTGGGTGATCACCACCCATGGCCTCGGTACCACCCGCGAACACCCCATGGTCGTCATGCCGCTGCTGCACCGGCTGCGGATCCCGGTGCTCGACCTCGCGTACCGCGGCGACCCCGGCGCCCCGCGCCCGCCCGACGGCATCGGCCACCTCGGCGAGACGGAGTGGCGCGACCTCGACGCCGCCATCCGCTACGCGGTCCGCTACGGGGCGGAGAGCGTCGTCCTGCACGGCTGGTCCACCGGCGCCTCCATGGCCCTGCACGCGGCCGCCAACTCCGCACTGCGGCACCGGCTCAGCGGCATCGTCCTGGACTCCCCGGTGCTCGACTGGCGGGCCACCCTGCGTGCCCTCGCGGCGGCGCGCCGCACCCCCGCCGTCCTGCTCCCGCTCGCCGTACGGGCCGCGGAAGGGCGCACCGGGCTCCACGACAGCAAGCTCGCGGAGGCGGCCGACCCCGAGAGCCTGCGGGTGCCCACGCTCATCGTGCACGGCCCCGGCGACACCCTCGCGCCCTGGGACGCGTCGCGTGAATTCGCCGCCGCCCGGCCCGAGCTGGTGACGCTTCACCCGGTGCGACACGCCCCGCACGCCGCCATGTGGAACGCCGACCCGCGCGGGTACGAGGAGGCCCTGCGCCGCTTCCTCACCCCGCTCATCTAGGGGCTCCAGGGCCCACGGCTAGCCGTGGGAATCCCGCCCGGGCGACCGCCGGACGGGTGCCGATTGGGCTTTCGGGCCGTCAACGGCGAGACTGCTTCTGTGACGTCCCGTACTCCGCGCGACTCCCGGCTCCGACTCGTCCGCCAGCGGCCGATGGCCACCGCCCCGCGGCCCGCGCCGAACCGCTCCCGGCCGGCGCCACGCCCGCCCGAGGGCACGCCGCCCCGCCCGGAGCTGGCCCGGCAGGCCCGTGCGGGGCTGGTCGGGGCCGTGGAGGTGGCCCGCTGGGCCGCCGCCGAGGACGACTCCCTCGGGGTCCTCACCGACGAGGCCGCCGCCCGCGCCGCCGCCGCGCTCGGGCGCAGCGCCGAGGAGGTGCGGACCGACTGGGACCGGGCCCGGCTCGTCGGACTCGTCGATCTGCACGGCGGCACCGCCCGCCCCGGCTGGCGGCTCCAGGCCTGGGACCGCGACGACAGCGCGGTGCTGCGCGGCTGGGTCGCCCTGCTCGACGCCTGGTCGCTGGCCAGCCCCGCCCCGGACACCGCCGAGCCCGCGGCCGTCGCCGAGGTGATCGAGGCCGTACCGCAGCTGCTTCCGCTGCTCCAGCTGTCCGCGGGCCCGGTGCAGATCTCCACGCTGCTGGACATGCTGCGCAAGCGGGTCGCCGAGCTGCGCACCGAGCGCTGCGAGGTGCCGTACGGGGTGGCCGCGCCGGAGGACGCCGACCCCACCGAGACCCCGGATCCCGGGGACCGGGCGGAGGCCGTCGACGACGACGACGCGCTGGAAGCCCTGCTCGGCTGGGCCCTGGACGCCCTCGCCTCGGTCGGGGCGCTCACCGTCCTCGAAGGCGACGCCGTCCTCACCGCGCTCGGCAACTGGGCGGTGTGGGTCAAGCTGGAGCAGATCTGCGTGGCCGCCCAGAGCCCCGCCGGGAACATCGAGCACCCCGCCGCCGACATGCTGCGCGGCTGCGCGGGCCTCACCCCCGGACCCGCCCGCGCCGAGTACCGGGCCTGGCTCGCCGCGCGCCCGGTGGGCAGCGCCATCACCGAACTGCTGGACGCCGCGCGCGGCGACGACGCCCTGCTGCGCGGGCTCGCGTTCGAGGCGCTGCGGGTCGCCGGGGCGCCCGCCGAGCCCGCGGTGCGGGCCGTCGTGGACGAATCGTGCCTGCGGCCGTACGCGCTGCTGTGGCTCGCCGAGCACGAGGGCGCCGACCCCGAGGACGCGCTGGACGTGCTCACCCGCGAGGAGGCCACCTGGCTGTGGGTGGACACCGCCGCGGCCATCTCCGACCACGGCGAGAGCCCGCTGCTGGTGCGCCATCTGGAGTCCGCGGTGCAGGGCACGGTGCCCGCGCTGCTGGCGGAGGTACGGGCCGTCGGCCACCCCCGTACGGTGCAGGTGCTGGTGGCGCTGGCCGCCGCGCACCCCGACCCGGCCCTCGCCAAGGCGGTGCGCCGGGCGGCCTTCCAGGTCCACACGGGCGGCGTCTGATCACTGACCTGATCACTGACCTGAACGCTGAGAGGTGGCGTCCGCGGGACAGGGGAGGCCTGCGGACCCCAGGGAAAAACCGGTTGCCCGCCCCGCTAAACTGGCCGCATGGCAATTCTCCTCGTGCATTAGACGGCGTCGGCCCCGCCCGCTGGTCTGTCCCGTCCGCCGTCCATCTGCCCAGGAGTAATTCCCCGTGATCACCGCATCCGGCGTCGAGCTGCGTGCCGGCGCCCGTGTCCTGATCGAGTCCGCCTCGTTCCGTATCGCCAAGGGTGACCGCATCGGTCTCGTCGGCCGCAATGGCGCCGGGAAGACCACGCTCACCAAGTGCCTGGCGGGCGAGGGCACCCCGGCCGGGGGTTCCATCACCCGTTCCGGCCAGGTCGGCTATCTGCCGCAGGACCCGCGCACCGGCGACCTCGACGTCCTCGCGCGCGACCGCATCCTCTCCGCCCGCGACCTCGACTCCGTGCTGCGCAAGATGCGCGAGAACGAGGACCGCATGGCCAACGGCCAGGGCGCCACCCGTGAGCGCGCGATGAAGAAGTACGAGCGCCTGGAGACGGAGTTCCTGACCAAGGGCGGCTACGCGGCCGAGGCGGAGGCCGCGACCATCGCGGCCAGCCTGGGCCTGCCGGACCGGGTGCTCGGCCAGCCGCTGCACACCCTCTCCGGTGGTCAGCGGCGCCGCGTCGAGCTGGCCCGGATCCTGTTCTCGGACTCCGACATCCTGCTGCTCGACGAGCCGACGAACCACCTCGACGCCGACTCCATCATCTGGCTGCGGGACTACCTGAAGACCTACAGCGGCGGCTTCATCGTCATCTCCCATGACGTCGACCTGGTCGAGACGGTCGTCAACAAGGTCTTCTACCTGGACGCCAACCGCTCCCAGATCGACATCTACAACATGGGCTGGAAGCTCTACCAGGCCCAGCGCGAGGCCGACGAGAAGCGCCGCAAGCGCGAGCGCGCCAACGCCGAGAAGAAGGCCGCCGCGCTCAACTCGCAGGCCGACAAGATGCGCGCCAAGGCCACCAAGACGGTCGCCGCGCAGAACATGGCCCGGCGCGCCGACAAGCTGCTGTCCGGCCTGGACGCGGTGCGGCAGTCCGACAAGGTCGCCAAGCTGCGCTTCCCGGACCCGGCCCCGTGCGGCAAGACCCCGCTGACCGCCGAGGGCCTGTCGAAGTCGTACGGCTCCCTGGAGATCTTCACCGATGTCGACCTGGCGGTCGACAAGGGATCCCGGGTTGTCATCCTGGGCCTCAACGGCGCGGGCAAGACCACCCTGCTGCGGCTGCTGGCCGGGGTCGAGAAGCCGGACACCGGCGAGGTCCAGCCCGGCCACGGGCTGAAGCTCGGCTACTACGCGCAGGAGCACGAGACGCTCGACCCGGACCGCACGGTCCTGGAGAACATGCGCTCGGCCGCCCCGGACCTCGACCTGGTCGAGATCCGCAAGACGCTCGGCTCGTTCCTGTTCTCCGGCGACGACGTGGACAAGCCCGCCGGAGTGCTCTCCGGCGGTGAGAAGACCCGGCTCGCGCTGGCCACCCTGGTCGTCTCCTCGGCCAACGTCCTGCTGCTGGACGAGCCCACCAACAACCTCGACCCGGCCAGCCGCGAGGAGATCCTCGGCGCGCTGCGCACCTTCACCGGCGCGGTGGTCCTGGTGACCCACGACGAGGGCGCGGTGGACGCGCTCCAGCCGGAGCGGATCATTCTGCTGCCGGACGGGATCGAGGACCTGTGGGGCGCGGAGTACGCGGACCTGGTCGCGCTGGCCTGACCCGAGGACGTCCGGCCCGATTGCTCCTGTCTGAGCCGTTGATCCACGTCCCGTAGATCATTTGGCCTAGGCGTGATCCGTCATCTGAGTGAGAACGGCTGGTATCGCGGCGTGCCGCCCACGACCGGCGCACGGCACGTGCCGCGCGCCGGTCGCTCTCCGTCGATCCTCTTGTGCACAGGTCCTGACCTGCCCTTTCCTCGGCGATCAACAAAGAGTGACAGGGCGGAGGCCGCCGGAATCCTGGATTCCGAAGGCTCGTGAGGCGCCATTTCCCGGGATCCTTCCTCCACAGGTCTTGCCGAATGGGTGGCCAGGAAGGCGCCTAGGGGTGATCATGAGAGTCACAGAGCGCACTTCCCATGAGGAGGCACGGGTGGCCGAGACTCTGAAGAAGGGCAGCCGGGTGACCGGCGCCGCGCGCGAAAAGCTCGCGGCAGACCTGAAGAAGAAGTACGACTCCGGGGCGAGCATCCGGGCGCTGGCCGAGGAGACCGGCCGTTCCTACGGATTCGTCCACCGGATGCTCAGCGAATCAGGAGTGTCCCTACGTGGTCGCGGTGGCGCGACGCGAGGCAAGAAGGCCGCATCGGCCTGATCGCGCGTCTCGCGTCGGAGGTTCGTCACCGGCAGCAGGTGTGGACAGTGCCACCCGGTTGATCGTCCGTTCGACCGGGTGGTTACTGTGCAGTCACTTGTACTGACTGCGATTGCCGGAGGCTTCCTGTGACCCTGCTCGACAAGGACGGCGTTCAGCTCACCGTTGATGACGCGGTCGCCACGGTGACCCTGACCAATCCGGCCAAGCGCAACGCCCAGTCGCCCGCGCTGTGGAGGGCGCTGGCCGAGGCGGGGTCGCTGCTGCCCGGCAGTGTGCGGGTCGTCGTGCTGCGCGCCGAGGGCGTGTCCTTCTCGGCCGGTCTCGACCGGCAGGCCTTCACCCCCGAGGGGTTCGAGGGCGAGCCGTCGTTCCCGGAGATGGCCCGCAGCTCGGACGCCGAGCTGGACGCGATCATCGCCGCGTACCAGGACGCGTTCACCTGGTGGCGGCGCAACGACATCGTCTCCATCGCCGCGGTGCGGGGCCATGCGATCGGGGCGGGCTTCCAGCTCGCCCTCGCCTGTGACCTGCGGGTGTGCGCGGAGGACGCGCAGTTCGCGATGCGCGAGACCAGCCTCGGGCTGGTGCCCGACCTGACCGGCACCCATCCGCTGGTCGGGCTCGTGGGGTACGCCCGGGCGCTGGAGATCTGCGCGACCGGCCGCTCCGTCCACGCCGAGGAGGCCGAGCGCACCGGCCTCGCCAACCTCGTGGTGCCCGCCGCCGAACTGGACGGCGCGGTCCAGGACCTGGCCGCCGCCCTGCTCGCCGCCCCGCGTGACGCGGTGGTCGAGACCAAGGCGCTGCTGCGGGGCGCGGCGGACCGTACGTACGACGAGCAGCGCACCGCCGAGCGCGCGGCCCAGGCCCGCCGCATCCGCGACCTCGCCGGTCTGGCGGATTAGTCAGCCACCGTCGAAGGTCAGTACCGGCTTGATCGTGGTGCCCGCCGTCATGTCCGCCGCCGCCTCCTCGATCCGGGCGAACGGATAGGTGCGGATCAGCTGGTCCACGGGCAGCCGTCCCCGCTGATGGAGGTTCACCATCAGCGGGATCAGCTGCTCCGGTTCGCTGTCGCCGAGCGTGACGCCGGTGATGCGGCGGCCCGGCAGCAGACCGTTGACGTCGACCTCGACCTCCGTGCCCATGGGCGGCGCCCCGATGACCGCGACCTCGCCCCGGGGCGCGAGCGCGTCGATCGCCGTGCGGAGGACACCGGGGTTGCCCGTGGTCTCCAGGGCGCAGTCCAGGCCGAGGCCGTCCGTCAGCTCGACGAGGGCCGCCGCGGGGTCCTCCTCGGCGGCGTTGACGACCGCCGTCGCACCCAGCTTCCGGGCCAGCGCCAGCCGCGGGGCGAGCCGGTCGACGGCGATCACCTGCCGGACCGGGCCGAGCACGGCGGCCATCAGGGCGGCGAGTCCGACCGCACCGGTGCCGAAGACGCCGATCGTGCTGCCGGGCCGGGGCCGCAGGACGTTCAGGACGGCGCCGACCCCGGTCTGGATGCCGCAGCCGAAGGGGGCGAGCGTGGTCAGCGGCAGGTCCGCCGGGGCCCGGACCACGCTGCGCTCGTCCACCAGCGCGTGGGTCGCGAAGGACGACTGGCCGAAGAAGTGCCCGCCAAGGCCGCCGCTCCCGGAGGCGGAACGCAGGGTCGTCGTGCCGTCGCCGCGGGTGCCGCCGAGGAGGTTGAGCGGCAGCCAGGAGGCGCAGTAGGCGGGATGACCGCCGCGGCAGGTGCCACACGCGCCGCAGGAGGTGAACGTCAGGACGACGTGGTCACCGGGCCGCACCCGGCTGACCCAGGACCCGACCCGCTCCACCACGCCCGCGCCCTCGTGGCCGAGGACGCCGGGGAGCGGGAAGGGCAGCCGGCCGTCGCGCACGGTCAGATCGGTGTGGCAGACCCCGGCGGCGGCCAGCCGGACCACGACCTCGTCCGGCCGGGGCTCGTCCAGGGTGATCCTCTCCAGGGAGAAGGGGGCGCCGGGCTTGTTCACCACGGCGGCGAGGGCTTCGGTCATCGTGGAAACTCCGTGGATCGGATGGGCTCAGAACGGGTAGCGCGCGGTGTCGCCGCGCAGGGTCAGCCACTGCGTCTCGGTGAAGGCGTCGAGATTGGCCCGGGCGCCGCCCACCCGGCCGAAGCCGGACGCGGCAAGACCGCCGAAGGGCGCGTTCGGATCGTCGTTGACCGTCTGGTCGTTGATGTGGACCATTCCGCTGGGAATCCGCTCGGCCAGCGCCAGCCCGCGCGCCGTATCGGCGGTGAGGATGCCCAGGCTCAGGCCGTACGGGGAGTCGGCGGCGAGCGTCGCGGCCTCGTCGTCGTCACGGTACGGGCGTACGCACGCCACCGGGCCGAACACCTCCTCCTCCCACGCGGGCACGGACGGGCCGCAGTCGGCCAGCACCGTGGGCCGGTAGAACCGCCCTCGGTGGGTGCCGCCGGTGACCACCCGGGCGCCCGCGGCCACGCTGCGCTCGACGAGGTCCACGACATGGCCGAGCTGTCGGTCGTCGATGAGCGGACCGAGGGCGACCTCGTCGCGGAACGGGTCGCCCACGGTGAGCTGCTCGGCCTTCTTGGCGAGCAGACCGACGTACTCCTCGTACCGCGACGCGTGGACCAGATGGCGGCCGACGGCCATGCAGATCTGCCCCTGATGGAGGAAGTTCCCCCAGGCCCCGCAGGACGCGGCGGCCTCGACGTCGGCGTCCTCCCGCACGATCAGGGCGCTGTTGCCGCCCAGCTCCAGATGGGCCCGGGTCAGATGCTCGGAGGCCAGCGCCCCCACCGCGCGGCCCGCGGCGGTGGAGCCCGTGAAGGACACGACCCGCACCGCCGGGTCGCGGACGATCGCCGCGCCGACGTCCGCGCCGCCGGGCAGGCACTGCAGCAGCCCCGCGGGCAGCCCGGCCTCCTCGAAGACGCGGGCGAGCACCACCCCGCCGGAGACCGGGGTGCGCGGATCGGGCTTGAGGAGGACGGCGTTGCCGAGCGCGAGCGCCGGGGCGATCGAGCGGATGGACAGGATCAGCGGGAAGTTGAACGGTGAGATCACGCCGACCACCCCGACGGGGATCCGGCGCGCCATGCTCAGCCGCGGCTGCGCCGAGGGCAGCAGCTCGCCGGTGGGCGCCGCGGGCAGCGCGGCGGCCTCCTCGCACTCGGCGGCGGCGACCGCCACCTCCAGCGCGGCCTTCGCCCGTGACGATCCGGCCTCCCGCACGATCCATTCGGCGATCTCGTCGGCGTGACGGCGGAACGTGTCGGCCGCGCGCCGCAGGGCCGCGGCCCGCTCGGGGAAGGGGGCCGCGGCCCAGGCACGCCCCGTGGCCACCGCCGTACGGGCCGCGGGGGCGACGTCCGCCTCGGTGGCCCGGCCGACGGAGCCGAGGTGCTGCCCGGTCGCGGGCTCGGTGATGTCGATGGTGCCGGGCCGGGCCGGGCGTGCCCAGCCGCCGGTGAAGATCCTGTCCGCCCAGTCGGCGGTGGAGAGCAGGCTCATCGCGGACTCCTCAATGCTCAGGAATCCTGATAATGCTCCTCGGGAATGGGTGCGACAAGGTCCCGGGACGTACACATTTCAAGAACTTTGCGCTCGCCGGGAATCGCGCCCCCGGGCCTCACGGCGCCCGCATCAGCTCCTGCGCCGACGTGGGCACCGCCTCCAGCACCAGCACCGCGAGATCGTCGTCGATCGGCTCGGTGCCGAAGTCATGGGCGGCCAGCCGCACCCGCTCCGCGATGGCCTTGGCGCCGAGCCCGGCACAGCCGCGCAGGATGTCGGCCAGGCCGTCGTCGTCGTCCAGCTGCCGGTTGCCGTCCCGCCGCTCGGTCACCCCGTCCGTCACGCACAGCAGCGTCTCGCCCGGCGCCAGGTCCAGGGAGTCGGCGTGGAAGTCGGGTTCGTCGTCGATGCCCAGCAGCATCTGCGGCAGCGCCGCGGGCGCCACCGTGCCGTCGGTGCTCAGTCGCAGCGGCAGCGGATGCCCGGCGCTGGCCAGGACGCAGTGCGTGCCACCCGAGTCGGGGTCCGGCTCCAGCTCCCCGTAGAGCAGGCTGAGGAAACGCGACCGGGCCTGATCGCCGCCGAGGGCCGCGGCCTCCGCCTCCTCCTCCACCAGGGCCTGGTTGAGCCGGGTGAGCACCGATTCCACGCCATGTCCCTCGCGGGCCAGCAACCGCACCAGATGGCGGGCCAGGCCGGTGACCGACATCGCCTCAGGGTCGCTGCCGCAGACGTCGCCGAGCAGGAAGCACCAGCGGCGGCCGCCCATCGGGAACAGGTCGTAGAAGTCGCCGCCGACCGTCTGGCCCTCGCCGTGCGGCTCGTAGACGATCGCGGTGTCCACGCCCGGGATGTGGGCCAGCGAGACCGGCAGCTGGCGGCGCTGCAGCGCCCGGCTGATGGTGGCCTGCTGGGTGTACTGCCGGGCGGTGGCCACGGCCTGGGCGATCCGCCGCGCCACGTCATCGGAGAGCCGCACCACGCCCTCCGGGATCTGCGCGATCCCGGCCCGGCCGAGCAGGAGCACCCCGTAGCCGCGGCCGCGGGCGATGAGCGGGAAGGCCAGCGCGGAGCCGCCCGTACCGGCGGGGTCGGCGGCCGCGGGCCAGGTCCAGGGGGCGCCGGGGGCGTCGAGTCCGGCCGGCGGGGGATCGCTCTCCAGCGTGGCGCGGAGCGCCTCGATGCGGCGCTCGTCGTTGTGCCAGACCCGGCGCAGCTCCGGCCGCCCGCCCTCGGTGTTCAGCCACACCGCGCACCAGTCGGCCAGCCGGGGCACCAGCAGCTGCCCGGCGAGGGCGGCGACCATGTTCTCGTCCAGCTGTCCGGTGAGCAGCTCGCTGGCCTCGGCGAGGAACGACGGCCCGCCACGGTCGACCCATTCGGCGGTCCGGTCGCGGCGCGTGCGCGGCGGGGCGGGGGTGCGGGGCGAGCGGGCGGGCGGCGCGCGGCCGGACTCCTCGGCGGGTACGGAGTCGACCTGGGCCGCCGCCTCGGTGCCCAGGCGGAACCACACGGACTTGCGGGTGCGGTGGTACGTCACGCCCCAGGACTCCGCGATCGCGCCGATCAGCTGGAGGCCGCGGCCCCGGCCGTGGCGCTGGGTGTCGGGCCCGCCCAGCACCACGCTGGCGGGGTGCAGATCGGCGACCTCGATGACGATGCCCGGGCGGTCCGGCGGCTCGTCGGAGGTGTCGCCGGGGGCGTCGGAGGGGGGCTCGCCGGAGCCCGCCGGTCCGTTCCCGGCCCGGAGGCGGCAGGTGACCTCGACCCGGGTGCCCGCGTGCAGGACGGCGTTGGTGACGAGTTCGGACACCAGCAGGACGGCGTCCTCGGTGGTCCGGGAGACGATCGCGTCCGGTCCGAGAATTTCTTTCGCGGTCTGTCCCGCGAGCGTGGTGCGGACGAAGGTGCGCGCGGCCCCTGGCGCGCGCACGCTTCCGGGCAGCGTCGTCCGGGCTACGGACTCGCGCGAGAGAGGAAGCAAAGCCCCCACGTGCGGCTCCCAGGGCAATTCGGGCGGATTGGGCCATCTAGGTGCCATATTATGACAGACGTAGGGATATCTAATGATCTTTTAAAGGGGCGGCGCCATGGCACGCGACCCGAATTCCGCGGAGTGCACCGCCGAGCTGAGGTCGCTGCTGGCGGCGATGAACGCCTTGTGTGACGGCGACTTCACCGTACGTATGGACGGCACGGGCGAGGGCATGCTCGGCGAAATGGCCGGAGCGTTCAACCAGCTGGTGGCGCGCAACGCCCACCTGGCCTCGGAGCTGCAGCGGGTCCGCCGCGAGGTGGTGCGCCAGGGGCGCCTCGACGAGCGGATCAGCGCGAGTCCCGGCCAGGGCGCGTGGACGACCAGCGTGGACGACGCCAATCAGCTGGTGGACGCGCTGACCGGGCCGGTGTCCAACGCCACCCGGGTCCTGGACGCCATCGCCGAGGGCGATCTGACCCGGCGGGTCGATCTGCACGACGGCAACCGCCAGCTCCGCGGCGACCTGCGGCGACTGGCCCGCGGCGTCAACCGCACGGTCGACCAGCTCTCCCTGTTCACCGGCGAGCTGACCCGGGTGGCCCGCGAGGTCGGCACTGAGGGACGGCTCGGCGGCCGGGCCAAGGTCCAGGGGCTGTCCGGGGACTGGCGTGAGGTGACCGAGGCCGTCAACACCATGGCCGCCCGGCTGACCAGCCAGGTCCGCGACATCGCCGTGGTGACCACGGCCGTGGCCCGCGGCGACCTCACCCAGCAGGTGACCGTCGAGGCCACCGGTGAGCTGCTGGAGCTGAAGCTGACCGTGAACACCATGGTCGACCAGCTCCGCGCGTTCGCGGACGAGGTGACCCGGGTGGCCCGCGAGGTCGGCACCGAGGGCGAACTCGGCGGCCGGGCCCAGGTGCGGGGCGTGTCCGGGGTGTGGAAGGACCTGACGGACAACGTCAACTTCATGGCGTCCAACCTGACCAGCCAGGTCCGCAACATCGCCCAGGTGACCACGGCGGTCGCCACCGGCGACCTCTCGCAGAAGATCACCGTCGATGCCCGGGGTGAGATCCTCCAGCTCAAGAACACCGTCAACACCATGGTCGACCAGCTGTCCGCGTTCGCGGACGAGGTGACCCGGGTGGCCAGCGAGGTGGGTACCGAGGGGCGGCTCGGCGGCCGGGCTCAGGTCCGTGGCGTCTCCGGGGTGTGGAAGGACCTCACCCAGAACGTCAACTTCATGGCCGACAACCTGACCTCCCAGGTCCGCAACATCGCCCAGGTCGCCACCGCCGTCGCCGAGGGAGACCTCAGCAAGACGATCGGTGTGGAGGCCAAGGGCGAGATCCTGGAGCTGAAGTCGACGATCAACACGATGGTGGACCGGCTGTCGTCCTTCGCGGACGAGGTGACCCGGGTGGCCCGCGAGGTCGGCACCGAGGGAAACCTTGGCGGCCAGGCGCAGGTCCGTGGCGTGTCCGGGGTGTGGAAGGACCTCACCGAGAACGTCAACTTCATGGCGCTCAACCTGACCAGCCAGGTCCGCAACATCGCCCAGGTGACCACGGCGGTCGCCGACGGCGATCTGTCCAAGCAGATCACCGTGGACGCCCGGGGCGAGATCCTGGAGGTCAAGGAGACCGTCAACACCATGGTCCAGCAGCTCCGGGCGTTCGCCGACGAGGTGACCCGGGTGGCCCGCGAGGTCGGTACCGAGGGCCAGCTCGGCGGCCGGGCCGAGGTCCAGGGCGTGTCCGGGGTGTGGAAGGACCTGACGGACAACGTCAACTTCATGGCGTCCAACCTGACCAGCCAGGTCCGCAACATCGCCCAGGTGGCCACCGCGGTCGCCCAGGGCGATCTGTCCAAGAAGATCGACGTGGACGCGCGCGGCGAGATCCTGGAGCTGAAGACGACCATCAACACGATGGTCGACACGCTCTCCTCGTTCTCCTCCGAGGTCACCCGCGTCGCCCGCGAGGTCGGCAGCGAGGGCCAGCTCGGCGGCCAGGCCCGGGTCGAGGGCGTCTACGGCACCTGGAAGCGGCTGACCACCAGCGTCAACGACCTCGCCCTCAACCTCACCACCCAGGTGCGCGCCATCGCCGAGGTCGCCTCAGCCGTCGCCAAGGGCGATATGTCCGGGTCCATCTCGGTCGAGGCGCAGGGCGAGGTCGCCGAGCTGAAGAACAATGTCAACCTCATGGTGGCCAACCTGCGCGAGACCACCCGCGCCAAGGACTGGCTGGAATCCAACCTGGCCCGTATCGCCTCCCTGATGCAGGGCCACCGCGATCTGGTCGAGGTCGCCGACCTGATCCTGCGCGAGCTGGCCCCGCTGGTGAACGCCCAGTTCGGAGCGTTCTTCCTCGGGCAGCCAGGTGCCGGACCGGCCGAGGGCATGAAACTGATCGCCGGATACGGCACCGAGCAGGGCGACGTCCCGCTTCCGGCCAGCGGCGCCGGAGGCCGCGGACTGGTCACCCAGGCCGCCCAGGAGAAGAAGCGGATTCTGATCAACAACGTCCCGCCCGACTACATCACCATCAACTCCGGGCTCGGCGCCGCGCTTCCCACCAGCGTCGTCATCCTGCCGATCCTCTACGAGGACCTGGTGCTCGGCGTCATCGAACTGGCCTCCTTCAGCCGGTTCAGCGAGGTCCACCTCGCCTTCATCGACCAGTTCGTCAACACCATCGGCGTCTCGATCAACACCATCATCGCCAACGCCCGCACCGAGTCGCTGCTGTCCGAATCGCAGCGGCTCACCACCGAGCTGCGACAGCGCTCCAACGAGCTGCAGCGCTCCAACGCGGAGCTGGAGGAGAAGGCCGCGCTGCTGGCCACGGCCTCGCAGTACAAGTCCGAGTTCCTGGCCAACATGTCGCACGAGCTGCGCACCCCGCTCAACTCCCTGCTGATCCTGGCCCGGCTGCTCGCCGACAACGCCGACCAGCGGCTGTCCTCCCAGGAGGTGCAGTTCGCCACCACGATCCACCGCTCCGGCTCCGACCTGCTCCAGCTGATCAACGACATCCTCGACCTGTCGAAGATCGAGGCCGGGCGGATGGACGTCCGTCCGAAGAAGCTGCCGCTGATGAAGCTGCTCGACTACGTGCACGCCACGTTCCGGCCGCTCGCCATCGACCGCGGGCTGTCGTTCGAGATCGCCGTGGGCGAGGACGTACCGCGCGAGCTGTACTCCGACGAGCAGCGGATCCAGCAGATCCTGCGCAATCTGCTGTCCAACGCCCTGAAGTTCACCTCCTCGGGCGGGGTGAAGCTGCGGGTGGAGCGGGCGGTCGGTGCGGAGTTCCAGGAGGAGACGCTGCGCGACGCGGACGCGGTCGTCGCCTTCTCCGTCAAGGACACCGGCATCGGCATCGCGCCCGAGAAGCTGCCCGTGATCTTCGAGGCGTTCCAGCAGTCCGACGGCACCACCAGCCGCAAATACGGCGGCACCGGCCTCGGCCTGTCCATCAGCCGGGAGATCGCCGGAATGCTGGGCGGCCGGATCATCGCCGAGAGCGAGCAGGGCGTCGGCTCCTGCTTCACGTTCTACGTCCCCGCGCACTACGCCGGAGTCGTCCCGCCCCCCGATGTCTCGGACCCCCGGGCCACCGGGGCCACCGTCCCGGCGGCGCTGCCCGCCACGAACGAATCGCTTCCGGACACCGCCGACCACGCGCCCAGCGGGGTGTTCAGCGACCAGAGCGGCGTGGCCGGAGACCGCGGCTCGCTGGAGAACCTGCTGGCCCCGCAGGACCGCGACGGCCACGGGGACGAGGCGCCGCCGGACGCCCCCCGGCTCCAGCAGTGGCAGCGCGGCCGCCCCGGCCGGGTGCTGACCGGCCGTCGCATCCTCATCGTCGACGACGACATCCGCAACGTCTTCGCGCTCACCCATGTGCTGGGCCGGGTCGGCATGACCGTGAAGTACGCCGAGAACGGCCGCGAGGGGCTGGACGTCCTGCACCGCAACCCGGACGTATCCCTGGTGCTGATGGACGTGATGATGCCGGAGATGGACGGCTACGAGACGATCCGGGCCATCCGCGGCACGCCCCGGCTCGCCGATCTGCCGATCATCGCCCTGACCGCCAAGGCCATGCCCGGCGACCGCGAGAAGGCCCTCGAAAGCGGCGCCAACGGCTACGTCCCCAAGCCGGTGGACGTCGACCGGCTGATGTCCACGGTCTGCGATCTGCTCGACCCGGCGGGCTGCCAGTCGGAGCCGTCGGAGCCGGTGGAGGCAGGCGAGTCGGCGGAGGCGGTGGCGGCGGCTGATCCGGTCGGGGACGGCGACGAGGACACCGGCGGTGAAGAACCCGGGGACGAGCCAGGACCGGACGCGGAGACGCGCCCGCCGAGGCAACGGCGGGGGGAGTCATGAGCGCCGCCGCCCCCGACCGGGCCGGAATACTGATCGTCGACGACATGGAAGAGAACCTGATCGCGCTGGAAGCCGTGCTGGGCCCGCTCGATCAGCGTCTCGTCCGCGCCCACTCCGGCGAGGAGGCGCTGAAGGCGATGCTCCGGCAGGACTTCGCCGTCGTGCTGCTCGACGTCCTGATGCCGGGGATGGACGGCTTCGAGACCGCCTCCAACATGAAGCGTCTCGACCAGACCAAGGACGTCCCGATCATCCTGCTGACCGGTACCGACGCCGACTCGGACTACCCCTACCGGGGCTATGCCATCGGCGCCGCCGACTTCCTCACCAAACCCATCGACCCCTGGCTGCTGCGGACCAAGGTCAACGTCTTTCTGGACCTGCACCGCAAGAACCTCCAGCTCGCCGCCCAGGCCGAGCAGCTGCGCAGGCAGCTGGCCGGGGAACCGGACCCCTCGGACGAGCGGCTGGAGCGGGTGTCCGAACAGCTTGCCCGGACCGCGGGGGTGCTGCGCGCGGGCGGAGGCAGTGCGGAGGAGACGGCCGGGCTGACCGAGTGCGTCACCGAGCTGGCCCGCACCGTGGAGGAGCTGCGGGCGGCCCGTCAGGCGTTCCAGGGCCGATGACGTCGCGGGGGCCGTTGACGGCAGCCCTACGGCGCCGCCGCGTCCCCCTCCGCCCGTGGCGGCGCGGCCGACATCGCCCGGGTGCAGTCGATGAGCGCGTGGCGCAGCTCCCCGCGCTGATCCCCGGTCAGCCCGCCGAGCATCCGCTCCTCCAGCAGCCGCACCTGCTCGTCGTAGCTCCGCAGCGCCTCGCGCCCCCGGTCGCTGAGGCTGATGAGCAGCACCCGGCGGTTGGCCGGATCCCGGCGGCGCTCGATGAACCCCCGCTCCTCCAGCGTCTGGACCATCTCGTGCATGGTCTGCGGCTTGACGAACGAGCGCCGGGCGAGCTGGGCCGACGACAGCCCGTCCCGGCGCTCCAGGACGGTCAGCGCCGTGTACTGCAGCGTGGTCAGGCCGAGGGGGCGCAGCAGCGCGTCCAGATGGGCCCGTATCGCCTGTTCCAGCCGTTTCACCAGGTAGAGCGTGCCGACCTGGTCCAGCTGCGCCGTGTCGGACTGCTCGGAAGTGGTCATTCGGCCATCTTGCCCGACCGGCGGGCCGGGCTGACCGACGGACCGGTCAAGGGGACCGCCCATTGACACCCGACCTCCCGGAGTGCTCCACTCACCATCAGGGATCCTGATGATACTCCGACACCGGAAGGAACCGAAGCCCATGGAGCTGACGGGGAAGACCGCCGTGGTCACCGGCGCGGGGCGCGGCCTCGGCCTCGCGTACGCCCGTGCCCTGGCCCGGGCGGGGGCCGGCGTGGTCGTCAACGACGCCGACGCGGCCACCGCCGAACAGGCGGTCAAGGTCATCACCGACGAGGGCGGTACGGCGGTCGCCGCGCCCGGCGCGATCGGCACCAGCGAGGTCGCCGACGCGCTCGTGGACCGCGCGGTCGAGGCGTTCGGACGGCTGGACGTCCTCGTCACCAACGCGGGCATCCTGCGCGACCGGGTGCTGTGGAAGATGACCGACGAGGACTTCGACGCGGTCCTCGGCGTCCATCTCAAGGGCACCTTCACCTGCGCCCGCGCCGCCGTCCGGCACATGCGCGAGCGCGGCGGGGGCGGCCGCCTGATCCTCATCGGCTCGCCCGCCGGACAGCGCGGCAACTTCGGCCAGACCAACTACTCCGCCGCCAAGGCGGGCATCGTCGGCATGGCCCGCACCTGGTCGATGGAGTGCGCCAAGGCCGGTATCGGCGTCAACGCGGTGATCCCCGTCGCCGCGACCGCCATGACCGCGACCATCCCCGCGTTCGCGCCGCACGTCGAGGCGTACGAGGAGCGCGGCGAACCGCTGCCCGCCTGGCTGCGGCAGGGCGAGGGCTTCGGCACCGCCGACGACGTCGCAGGGCTCGTGGTCTTCCTCGCTTCGGACGCCGCCGACGGCATCACCGGGCAGGCCATCGGTGTCGGCGGCGACCGGCTGACCCTGTGGACCCACCCCGAGGAGCAGGCGGCGGTCTACCGAGAGGGCGGCTGGGACGCGGACGCCATCGCGGGCGTCTGGGGCACGTCGCTGGGGCGGCGCCCGGAGGGGGTGGGCATCCCCGCCCCTGTCGATCCGAGCAGCGGGGAGGGGGACAGGCGGTGAACCCCGACGACCTCGTCGCCATCGACGTCCACACCCACGCCGAGGTCTCGGCGGACGGCCACGCCTCGCTCAGCGGCGAGCTGGCCGAGGCCTCGGCCGCGTACTTCAAGACCCATGGCGCCCGGCAGCCCACCATCCCGGAGCTGGCCGCCCACTACCGCGAACGCCGCATCGCCGCCGTCGTCTTCACGGTCGACGCGGAGACCGCCACCGGCCATCCGCCGATCAGCAACGAGGAGGTCGCCGCCTCCTGCGCCGAGCACGCCGACGTCCTCATCCCGTTCGCCAGCGTCGACCCGTGGAAGGGCCGGGCGGCGGTGCGGGCGGTGCGGCGGCTGGTCGAGGACCACGGGGTGCGCGGCTTCAAGTTCCACCCGTCCCTCCAGGCGTTCCACCCGAACGACCAGCGGTTCTACCCGCTGTACGAGGCCATCGAGGAGCTTCGGGTGCCCGCGCTCTTCCACACCGGGCAGACCGGGATCGGCGCGGGCGTGCCCGGGGGCGGCGGGATCCGGCTGAAGTACTCCAACCCGATGGACGTCGACGACGTCGCAGTGGACTTCCCGGAGCTGCCGATCATCCTGGCCCATCCGTCGTTCCCCTGGCAGGACGAGGCGCTGGCCGTCGCCACGCACAAGCCGAACGTCTACATCGACCTGTCCGGCTGGTCGCCGAAGTACTTTCCGCCGCAGCTGGTCCGCTACGCGAATTCGCTGCTCAAGCACAAGGTCCTGTTCGGCTCCGACTATCCGGTGATCGACCCGGACCGCTGGCTGGCCGACTTCGACAAACTCGAGATCAAGCCCGAGGTTCGGCCGCTGATCCTCAAGGACAACGCGGCGCGGCTGCTCGGTCTCACGAAGGAGTGAGCGGAGATGCTGGAGCAAGGCATCGGCCCGGGCGCCGGAGAGGGCATCGGATCGTGGCCGCGCAGGCGGGCCCGTAAGACCCCCGGGCGGATCGCGGTCGTCCACGGGGACGACACCCAGACCTACCGGGAGCTGGACGAGACCGTCACCCGGTACGCCCGGGCGCTGCGGGCGCGCGGCATCGGGCGCGGCGACCGCGTCGCCTACCTCGGCCCCAACCACCCCGCGTTCCTCCACGCGCTCTTCGCCACCTGCGCGGTGGGCGCGGTCTTCGTCCCGCTCAACACCCGGCTCGCCGCGCCCGAACTGGCCTACATGCTGAACGACTCCGGCGCGCGGCTGCTCCTCCACGATCCGCGCTGCGCGGAAATCGCCGGGGAGGCGGGCGCGGGCCTCGCGGTGGCGGTCGGCGATCTGCTGGACGGGCCCGGAGAGGACCGGGCGGACGAGGTCATGGCCGCCGACGACCCGTGCATGATCATGTATACGTCCGGTACGACGGGCCAGCCCAAGGGTGCCGTCCTCAGCCACGCCAACATCACCTGGAACAGCCTCAACGTCCTGGTCGACACCGATCTGGCCTCGGACGAGATCACCCTCGTCACCGCGCCGCTCTTCCACACCGCCGCGCTCAACATGACCTGTCTGCCGACCCTGCTCAAGGGCGGGCGCGTCGTGATCGAGCCCGGCTTCGACGCGGAACGGATGCTCGACCTGATCGAGGGTCAGGGCGTGACCTGCCTGTTCGGCGTCCCCACCATGTTCGCGGCGGTCGCGGAGTCGCCGCGCTGGGAGAGCGCCGACCTGTCGTCCGTCCGCACCCTGATGTGCGGCGGCTCGCCCGTCCCCAAGGCGCTGATCGACACCTACCTGCGGCGCGGGCTCTCCTTCATCCAGGGCTACGGCATGACCGAGGCGTCCCCCGGGACGCTGCTGCTCGACCGTGAGATGAGCGCGCTCAAGGCGGGCTCCGCGGGCGTGCCGCACTTCTTCACCGACGTCCGGCTGGTCCGCTCGGACCTGATGGAGGCGGGCCCCGGCGAGCCCGGCGAGATCCTGGTGCACGGCCCCCACGTCATGCGCGGCTACTACGGCCTGCCGGACGCGACCGCGGACGCGCTCCTGGAGGGCGGGTGGTTCCGCTCCGGGGATGTGGGGGTGCGGGACGAGGACGGCTACGTCTCCATCGTGGACCGCGTCAAGGACATGATCATCTCGGGCGGCGAGAACGTCTATCCGGCCGAGGTCGAGAACGCGCTGTACGACCACCCCGACGTCGTCGAATGCGCCGTGATCGGCATGCCCGACGCCCGGTGGGGCGAGGTCGGCAAGGCCGTCGTCGTCCTCCGGGCGGGAGCCGCCACCGATCCGCAATGCCTGCTCGACCACCTCGCGGGCCGCCTCGCGAAGTACAAGGTGCCCAAGGCGGTCGAGTTCCGGACCGCGCTGCCGCGCACCGCCAGCGGAAAGATCCGCAAATCCGCCCTGCGCTGACGATACGCACGCCATGACTGGAGACCCCGCATGCCCACGACCGTGAACAGCTTCGACGAGCTGAAGCAGCTGACCGGACAGCACCTCGGCCACAGCCGGTGGCACCGGATCGAGCAGAACCGGGTCGACACCTTCGCCGACGCCACCGGTGACCACCAGTGGATCCACGTCGACCCCGAGCGCGCCAAGGACGGCCCCTTCGGCGGCACCATCGCCCACGGCTATCTCACCCTGTCCCTGCTGATCCCGCTGTGGGGCGAGATCCTGGAGCTGGGCGGCGTCCGGATGGCCGTCAACTACGGCCTCAACAAGGTGCGCTTCCCGGCGCCGGTGCCGGTCGGCGCCACCATCAGGGCCGGGGCGACGCTCGTCTCCGTCGACGAACTCGGGGACGGCGGCGCCCAGGCCGTCATCGACCTGGTGGTGGAGCAGGACGGCGGCGACAAGCCGTGCTGCGTCGCCCAGGCGGTGCACCGCTACCACTGGTGAGGGTCAGCCGCCGCCGTCCACGGCGGTGACGAGGACGGCCACCGTCGCCGGGGGCGGCGCGGTGGCCGCGACCGCCGCGCGGACCGCGCGGGCCACGTCCAGGGCGCGGTGGCCCGGGGCGACGGCCAGTTCGATACGGACGTGGGCGCCCTCGATCCGTACCGCCCCACGGCCCAGCACCGGGGCGAGCCGGGCCACGCCGGGCACGGCGGTGACCGCGTCGGCGATGCCCGAGCCGGCGCCCGCCCGCTCCCCGGCCGGTGGCCGCTCCCCGGCCGGTGGCTGCTCGGTGGGCGGGGCCTGGACCTCCGGGACCTCGTCCAGGACGTCCGCCACCCGCAGGTCCACCGCGCCGACCGCCAGCCCGAGCCGGTCCGCAGCCGCGCTCAGCAGGGCCTCGCGCAGCCGGTCCGCCGCCTCCGGCAGCGGCCGGTCCGCCGTCGCCGCGCACTCCGCCCAGACCCGCAGCGGCCCCGGCGGCAGCGCGCTCGGCGGGGCCGGAACCGAGGGCGGCGCGGCGGCCTCCGGGTCGGCCAGGGCGATCCGGAGCGCGCCGAGCCGTACGCCGGGCACGGTGTCCGCCGCCCGGCGCAGCACGGCGTCCGCCGCGCGCTCGGTCAGCCAGGCGCCGTCCTCCGGCCCGCCCAGGGGGAGGAGGCGGCCGAGCCGCAGTTGTTCCCGTACGGCCTGTGCGAGCCGGTCCGTGACCACGGCGCCACCTCTTCGGAGTGAGTCCCTGAATGATGCATAACTGGAGCCTTTCCAGCTAATCACCATTAGAGTGGCAAGTAGGGCAAATGCTGAGGAAAGGGGCGATTGGTGATGTCCGAGACCGCGCCACGGAACCGGCCCCAGGCACCCGCCACGGAGCCGTCCGCCGCTACGCCGAAGACGCTCGGACGCAGCATCGACCCGGGAGCCCGCGGGCGTACCACCATCGCCGACGGCGTGGTCGAGAAGATCGCCGGGATGGCCGCCCGCGATGTGGTCGGTGTCCAGGCCATGGGCGGCAACATCGCCCGCACCTTCGGGGTCGTCCGCGACCGGGTGCCCGGCGGCGGCCGATCGGTCGCCCGCGGGGTGAAGGCCGAGGTGGGCGAGGTGCAGACGGCCCTCGACCTGGAGATCGTGGTGGACTACGGCGTCTCGATCGCCGACGTCGCCCGGGCCGTACGGGAGAACGTGATCACCGCGGTCGAGCGGATGACCAGCCTTGAGGTGGTCGAGGTCAACATCGCGGTCAGCGATGTGAAGTTGCCGGACGAGGAAGAGGAAGCGCCGGAGCCCAGGCTGCAATGAGCAACCGCTCCGGTGCGCTCCAGCAGGGGAGCACACGATGAGCATGGCCGTGATCGGGATGATCGCGGGGATGGCGCTGGGCTTCGCCGGATACTTCGGTGGCTTCGGAGCCTTTCTGCTGGTGGCGGCGTTGGGCGCCGTCGGGTTCGTCGCGGGCCGGTTCCTGGACGGTGACCTGGAAGCGGGCGACTTCTTCCGGTCCCGCGACCGTGGCGAACGGCGGCGGTGAACCGGTGGGGGCACGCGAGCCGGGGGAGCGGGGCGCGACGAGGATCGCGGACCGCGCCGTCGCGAAGATCGCCTCATGGGCGGCGCGGGAAGCGCTCGGCGGCGGGCTCCCGCACGCCGCCGTCGCGGTCCGCGCGGGCGCCGCGCGCGTACGGGTCGCCATCGAGCTGGGCTACCCGTCCGACATCGGCGCGCAGTGCGGGGCGGTACGGCGCCATGTGGCGACCCGGGTCGGTGAACTGACGGGCATGGAGGTGCCGGACGTGGCGGTGACCGTGGAACGGCTGCGCTCACCGCAGCTCGACCGGGGGAAAGTCCGATGAACGGCTTGGGCCGCTTCTGGTCCGCCCGGCGCGTACCGGCCGGACTGACCGCCCTCGTGCTGTTCGGCGCGCTCGGACTGCTCCTGTACGACATCGTCTCCGAACGCACCGGCCACCCCGTGATGGAGTGGCGCCACTGGCTCGCCGACCAGCTCGCCTCCCGCCCGCTGCACGACGGCTGGATCGTGGGGATCGCGGTGGCGCTGGTCGTGATCGGACTGTGGATGGTGGCGCTGGCCGTGACCCCGGGCCTGCGTAGCCTCCTGCCGATGAACGGAAACGGTGGCGTCACCCGGGCCGGAATCGACCGTTCCGCCGCCGGTCTGGTGCTGCGCGACCGGGCGATGGCCGTGCCCGGCGTACGGGCCGTACGCGTCGATGTCGGCCGCCGCCGCATCAGGGCCCGCGCCCAGGCGCACTTCCGCGACCTCGACGAGGTACGGGCGGATCTCCTCACCGTCCTCCAGGACGGCATCCGGCAACTCGGCCTCGCCCGACGGCCGGGGCTGTCCGTCCACGTCCGACGACCGGCGAGGTGATCGGACGCCATGAGCATCGCGAACCGGGTGCTGCTGGGCCTGCTGGGCCTCGCCCTGATGGGCGCGGGTGCGGCGGCCCTGCTCGCCGGACGCCGCACCCCCCACGCCGTCCTGCTTTCCCACGCGGACCGGGTGCGCTGGCGCGACGAGGGCTGGTGGTGGCCCGGCCTCATCGCGGCACTGAGCGTGCTGGCCCTGCTCGCCCTGTGGTGGGCCCTGGCCCAACTGCGGCGGCGCAGGCTGCACGACATCCTCGTCCCCCTGGACGACGGGACCGGCGCCTGGCTGCGCGGCCGCGCCCTGGAAGCCGCCCTGCGGGCCGACGCGGAGTCCCTGTCCGGCGTCTCCCACGCCCACATCCACCTCCACGGCCGCCGTGCCGCGCCCCGGGCCCGGGTAGGCCTGCGCCTCGACCCAGGGGCGGAACCGGCCGCGACGCTACGCCGCCTGGAGTCGGAGACGCTGACCCAAGCCCGCACCTCAGCGGGCCTGGACCGCCTCCCGACGGAGGTCCGCCTGAGAGGCGATCACCACGGAGCGGAGCGAGCCCGTTAGTGCAAAACCCAGCCCCTCCGGCGCTTGAGGAGCGGGGTCTGGGGCGGAGCCCCCACCGGGGTCCGGGGCGGAGCCCCGGTATCGGGAAGGGGCGGGGTGGGGAAGGCCCCCGGCGTCACCAGCCGTGGAGCGCGCCCCCGTCCACCGGAAGCATCAGCCCGGTGAGATAGGAGGCCGCGGGGGACAGGAGAAACGCGGCGGCCTTGCCGAACTCCTCGGGAGCGCCATACCGCCGCAGCGGAATCGCCGCACTGTTGCGCTCCCGCGCGGCATCCGCGTCCCCGGAGAGCCCGTCCAGCTCACGCACCCGGTCGGTGTCGATGCGCGCCGGGAGGAGACCCACGACGCGGACGCCGCGCGGGCCCAGCTCCAGCGAGAGGTTCTTGGCGAAGCCCGCGAGCCCCGGCCGGAGGCCGTTGGAGACGGTGAGGCCGGGGACCGGCTCGTGGACGGAGCCGGAGAGGACGAAGCCGATCACACCGCCGGGGGTCAGCTCGGCGGCGGCGGC
Organism: Streptomyces sp. NPDC041200; assembly: GCF_055591805.1. NCBI lineage: Bacteria > Bacillati > Actinomycetota > Actinomycetes > Kitasatosporales > Streptomycetaceae > Streptomyces > Streptomyces sp. NPDC041200. The sequence goes on from NZ_JBVIZF010000009.1 coordinate 222,671, forward strand.
CCGGGCGAGCCGTACGGCACCGAGGAAGACCGAGTCGAAGGCGGTCTGCCACTGGGCGTCGGTGATGTCGGCGGTGGGCCCGGCGGGCGGCCCGCCGACGCTGATGAGGATGCCGTCGAAGCGCCCGAACCGCTCGCGGGCGGTGGCGATGAGGCGTTCGGCGGCGTCGGGGTCGGCGTTGTCGGCGGCGACGCCGACGACATCCGGGCCCAGACCGGCGGCGGCCGCGGCCGCGGTCTCGGCGTCGCGGCCCGTGATGACGGCCTTGGCGCCGTCGGCGACCAGCTCCGCCGCGGCGGCACGGCCCAGCCCGCGGGTGGCTCCGGTGACGATGTACACGCGGTCTTTCAGTCCAAGATCCATGGGGTCAGTCTGCCTCGGAATGGTCCGCGAGGGTGAGGGCGGTCCCCACCAAGCCGATGTGGCTGAAAGCCTGCGGGAAGTTGCCGAGCAGCCGGTCGGCCCCGGGGTCGTACTCCTCGGCGAGGAGGCCGACGTCGTTGCGCAGGGCGAGGAGCCGCTCGAACAAGGCGGAGGCCTCCCGGCGGCGGCCGGTGAGATGGAGGGCGTCGGCGAGCCAGAAGGAGCAGGCGAGGAAGGCGCCCTCGGAGCCGGGGAGCCCGTCGGCGGTCTCGTCGGTCGAGTAGCGGCGGATGATGCCGTCGTGGCTCAGCTCGCTTCGCACGGCGTCGATGGTGCCGACGACGCGGGGGTCGTCGGGCGGCAGGAAGCCGACGCGGGGGATGAGCAGGGTGGCGGCGTCGAGCGCGGTGGAGCCGTAGGACTGGGTGAAGGTGTTGCGGGAGGCGTCGTAGCCCTTCTCGCAGACCTCGCGGTGGACCGCCTCCCGCATGGCCCGCCACCGGTCAGCGTCGCCCTTCAGCTCGGGGTGGGCTTCGGTGGTGCGGACGGCTCGGTCGGCGGCGACCCAGGCCATGACCTTGGAGTGGACGAAGTGACGGCGGGGCCCGCGGACCTCCCACAGGCCCTCGTCGGGGTCCTGCCAGGCGGATTCGAGGAAGTCCATCAGGGCGCTCTGGATCTTCCAGGCCTGCGGCTGGGGCGCCATGCCATGGGTACGGGCGAGGTGGAACGTGTCGAGGACCTCGCCGTAGACGTCGAGCTGGCGCTGATTGACGGCGTCGTTGCCGACGCGGACGGGGACGGAGTGGCCGTAGCCCTCCAGCCACGGCAGCTCCAGCTCGGGAAGGCGCCGCTCGCCGCCGAGCCCGTACATGATCTGGAGTTCGGCGGGGTCCCCGGCGATCGCGCGGAGCAGCCAGTCGCGCCAGTCGGCGGCCTCTTCGCGGTATCCGGCGGAGAGGAGGGCGTTCAGGGTGAGCGTGGAATCGCGCAGCCAGCAGTAGCGGTAGTCCCAGTTGCGCACCCCGCCGAGCCGTTCGGGCAGCGAGGTGGTGGGGGCGGCGACGATGCCGCCGGTGGGCGCGTAGGTGAGCGCCTTGAGGGTGATGAGGGAGCGTACGACGGCGTCCCGGTAGGGGCCCTGGTAGCGGCAGCGGGCGGCCCAGGCGCGCCAGTCGTGCAGGCTGGAGCGCAGGGCCTCGTACGGGTCGACGAGGCGGGGCCGGGGCTCGTGGGAGGGGTGCCAGGTGAGGACGAAGGCGACCCGGTCACCGGCGGAGACGGTGAACTCGGAGCGGGTGCTGAAGTCCTTGCCGTAGGTGTGCACCTCGGGTTCGGAGCGCAGCCATACGGAGTCGGGCCCGGCGACGGCGATGCGGTGGCCGTCGGTGCGCCGCACCCAGGGGATGACGCGCCCGTAGTCGAAGCGCAGCCGCAGGACGCCCGCCATCTCGACGCTGCCGGAGACGCCCTCGACGATGCGGATGAGGTCGGGCGCGCGGTCGCGCTGCGGCATGAAGTCGATGACCTTGACGGTGCCGGAGCCGGTCTCCCAGATGGTCTCCAGGACGAGGGAGTCCTCGAGGTAGGCGCGGCGGGTGCAGACCCCGGCGCCCTTGGGAGCGAGCCGCCAGTGGCCGTTGTCCTCGTCGCCGAGGAGGGCGGCGAAGCAGGCGGCGGAGTCGAAGCGGGGCAGGCACAGCCAGTCGACCGAGCCCTCGCGGCTGATCAGGGCCACCGTCTGGTGGTCCCCGATGAGTGCGTAGTCGTCGATGTCCTGTGGCACGTCGGAGCATCTTCCCGGGGAGCGGGAAGGCTACTCCGCATTGGCCGCGGCGGGAGTCTTCGGCTCGGCCGTCCCGGCGGAGGCGTCGGCGGCCTTGGCGGCCTCGGCCGCCTGGTCGCGGCGCTCCCGGCGGGCCAGGACGAACCAGCCGACGGGCACTCCGGCGGTGAACAGCCACCACTGGACGGCGTACGCCATGTGCGGGCCGATGTCGTCGTGCTCCGGCTCCGGCACCGGGTCGGGCTGCTTGCCGCCCTTGGGGGAGGACGAGGTCAGCTCGATGTAGCCGCCCTGGAGGGGGCGCCCGAGCGCCTTGGCCTGCTGCTCGCTGTTGATCAGCATGACCTGGCGCGGCGGCAGCCCCGACTTGTCCTTGATGCCGCTGCCCGCGCTGGTCTCGTCGGCCTTGAGGCGGCCGGTGACGGTGACCTTGCCCCGGGGGGCGGCCGGGACCTCGGGGAACTTGGTGAGGTCGGCCCCGGCGGGGATCCAGCCCCGGTTGACGAGGACGGCCCGCTTGCCCTCGATCAGCGGGGTGAGGACGAAGTAGCCGATGCTCTGCTCGTCGGAGCCGGTGCGCTGGCGGACGACGACCTCGTGGGCCGTGTCGTACGTCCCGGTGGCGGTCACCGTACGGAAGGTGTCGTCGCGGGGGACGGTGCGGCCGGGGGCGGTGAGCTGGTCGACCGGCACGGCGGGGGCGCCGAGGTTGTTCCCGATCAGCTGGTTCTGCGCGACCTTGGCCTCGTGGCGGTGCAGCTGCCAGAAGCCCAGTCTGATCATGGTGGGGATCAGCGCGAGCCCGATCAGGGTGAGGATCACCCACTGTCGGGTCAACAGGAAGCGGTACACGTCCTTGACACTACTCGGCGTGGATTGTCCCCCGGCCGTGGGGGGCACCGGACGACAATCCACGCATCCGGCCCGGGCTCATACGTGGTCGACGATGCCCTCCTTCCCTTCCGCGCGGGAGCAGTGGGCGCCGCAGTAGTAATGGCCGTCCACCTCCACCCCCTGGCCGATGATCTGGCATCGGCAGTGCTCGCAGATGGGCGCCATACGGTGGATGGCGCAGGAGAAGCAGTCGAAGACGTGCACCTGCCCTTGGGCGTGCACCTCGAACGTCATGGTGTAGTCGTTTCCGCAGACCTCACAGCGTGCCATGCGCCTCAGCGTGCGGGCCCGGACGGTGCCGGGCGAGCGGCGGGCGGGCGCGTCGCGCGTACTTCACCTGATTGTCGGCTCGGCAGGGGTGACGTCGAGCAGGAGGTGGGTGAAGGCGGCCTCGTCGACGATGGGCGTCCCGAAGGAGCGGGCCTTGGCCGTCTTGGAGGTGGCCGCGTCCGGATCGTTGGTGACCAGCAGGCTGGTGAGCCGGGACACGCTGGTCGCCACGTGCAGCCCGGCCTCGACGGCCCGGTCCTCCAGCAGCTCCCGGTCGACCGAGGTGTCCCCGGAGAACGCCACCCGCATGCCCTGGGTCAGCAGCCCGCCCGGCTGGTAGCGCCCCGGGTTGGGGTAGGGGCAGGCGGGGCGCTTACGGCTGGGGCGCCAGCTCTGCTGCCGGTACGAGCGCTGGGGGCCGACCGAGCGGGCCGGCGGGTCCGACCATTCGGTGAGCGGCTGACAGGCCAGCAGGGGCAGCCGCAGCCCGGCCTCGGCGGCCCGCCGGAGGCTCGGCCGGAACGTCTCGGCGAGCACGCGCGCGTCGTCCAGCGCGTGGTGGGCCCGCTCCTGGACGACGCCGTAGTGCGCGGCCAGGGTCTCCAGCTTGTGGTTGGCCAGCGGAAGCCGCAGCTCCTTGGAGAGGGCGATGGTGCACAGCCGCTGACGCACCGGCGCCTCGGTCTTCGACCGGGCGAACTCGCGGGCGATCATCGACCAGTCGAAGGCGGCGTTGTGCGCGACCAGGACGCGCCCGGCGAGGCGCTCGGAGAACGCGGCGGCGATGTCCGGGAAGAGCGGGGCGTCCTTCAGCGTCTCCCGGGTGAGGCCGTGGATCCATACGGGTCCCGGATCGCGCTGCGGGTTGACCAGCGTGTACCAGGTGTCCTGCACCGCGCCCCGGGCGTCGAGCTGGTAGACCGCCGCGGAGACGATCCGGTCGTCGCGGGCGAGACCGGTGGTCTCCACGTCGACCACCGCGTACCCCTGCGGATAGGCCTCCGGCCACGAGGGTGTTGACGCGGTTCGCGGGACGGCTGCCGTGGGGTCTTCGAGCATGGTCCATGAGGATACGGGCCCGCTCGGACACCGCGGACCGCCGGGTACGTGCCGTCAGCGTTCCGATCGCGGCTCGTTGTTGACAACGTGTCTAGCATACTTGTTGGTAACTACCTCTGGCGGTGGGGCGAAAGCGGCTCTATGTTGCCGGTATGCCGCATTTGCCCAACGCCGTGCTGTGGTCGATACCCGCTTTCGTGCTGCTCACCGTCGTGGAGATGGTGAGTTACCGCCTGCACCCCGATGAGGACGCCGAGGGATACGCGGCCAAGGACGCCGCGACCAGCGTCACCATGGGGCTCGGCAGCCTCGTCTTCGACCTGGTGTGGAAGATCCCGATCGTGGCGGTCTACTCCGCCGTGTACGAACTCACCCCGCTGCGCGTCCCGGTGGAGTGGTGGACGCTGCCGCTGATGCTGCTCGCGCAGGACTTCTTCTACTACTGGTCGCACCGCGGGCACCATGTGATCCGCGTCCTGTGGGCCTGTCATGTGGTGCACCACTCCAGCCGCAAGTTCAACTTCACCACCGCGCTGCGGCAGCCGTGGACCACCTGGACGGTGTGGCCGTTCTACGTACCGATGATCGCGCTCGGGGTGCATCCGGCGGCGGTCGCGTTCTGCTCGTCGGTGAACCTCGTCTATCAGTTCTGGATCCACACCGAGCGGATCGGCACCCTGCCGCGCCCGATCGAGTTCGTCTTCAACACGCCGTCGCACCACCGCGTCCACCACGCCTCCCAAGGGGGCTATCTGGACCGCAACTTCGGCGGGATCCTCATCGTCTGGGACCGGCTCTTCCGGTCGTTCGTCCCGGAGGTCCAGCGCCCGGTCTTCGGGCTCACCAAGAACATCGACACCTACAACCCGCTGCGCGTGGCCACCCATGAGTACGCGGCCATCGCCCGGGACGTCGCGGCCGCCCGCGACTGGCGCGAGCGCGCAGGGCGGGTCTTCGGCGGCCCGGGCTGGGCGCCCGCGCCGCCGCCCGACGCGCCTGGCGCGCCTCACGCGCCCGACGCGCCTCACGCGCCCGACGCGCCTGCCGCGCCTCACGCGCCCGACGCGCCTCACGCGCCGGAGCGGGCACCGGAGCGTGCCGTATGAGCGCGCCGCGCGCCCTGGGCGGGCTCATCGTGCTGCTGGCCGCCGTGCACCTGGGCGCGCTGCTCGCGGACGCCACCACGCTCGTCCATCTGACGAAGCCCGCCCTGATGCCGGTCCTCGCGGCGTACGCGGCTCTGCGCGGCGGGCCGCGCCCGCTGGTCGCCGCCCTGCTGTGCGGCTGCGGCGGGGACGTCCTGCTGCAACTCGGCGGCGAGACCGCCTTCCTGGCCGGAATGGGCTGCTTCGCGGCCGGACACCTCTGCTACCTCACCCTGTTCGCGCGGTCCGGGTCGCGCCGTACGGTGCCCTGGGTGGCGTGCGGTTACGCCGCGGTGTGGCTCGGCAGCACGGCCGCGCTGTGGCCCGGGCTCGACGCCGCGCTGCGCGTGCCGGTCGCCGCGTACAGCCTGCTGCTGACGGCGATGGCGCTGGGCGCGCTGCGGGCGGGCCCAGTCCACGGGGCCGGGCTCGGCGGGGCGCTGTTCCTGCTGTCCGACGGCCTGATCGCGGCCGGTCTCGCGGACTGGCCGCGGCCGCCCGTACCGCAGTTCTGGATCATGGCCACCTATCTCGCCGCGCAGTTCCTGCTGACCACGGGACTGCTGCACGCGACCGCCCGCGAGGCGCCGCTCAGGCCGCTTCCGGCAGCCGCCTGAGCCGGACGATCCGGGCCGGGTCGGAGGGCAGGTCGTGGCTCAGGTCCCAGCCCCGGGCCCGTGCCACCTCGACGACATGACCCGCGCCCACGGCGCGGTAGTCGCGCACCGGGATGTCGTACGGGCCGGGCGGCGGCGGCTTCCCGGCCTCCCGGGCGGCCAGCTGCTGGTCGGTCAGACCGGCGACCTTCTCCTCCGCCCGCGCCCGGTAGTAGTCCGCGTCCCCCTCGTGCCGCAGCTCCGGCCAGGTCACGGACCAGGCGGGCCACAGCTCCAGCGCCGCGCGGGAGCGGTCGATCTGCTTGCCGAACCCCTTCTCGAACCCGGGGACCAGAGCGAAGATGTCGGCCACCAGGGCGAACGCGAGGAGGGCCAGGAAGAGCACCGCCAGCAGCAGCCACCACAGCGGCAGGATCAGCACGCTCAGAACGAACCGGAACACCAGCGGGGTGAGCGGCCGTGGCGGCAGCGGGCCCCAGGAGTCGTCGTGGCGCACGGTGGCGGATCCTCTCGCGACTTCCCGGGAACACGTGACGGGCCGCCGGGCGGAAGCGCTGCCCGGCGGCCCGTACATCCTGTCAGCGGGTCACTTCTTGACCGCGTCCAGGGCGTCCACGATTCCGGCTCCGTAGAAGCCGTTGTTGTTCTTGCCGCCCTCGCACACCGCGTCGATCTTGCCGTCGCCGTCGATGTCGTACGACGTCGGGCAGGCGGTGTCGTCGGCCCCGGCCTTGAGGAGGGCCTTCACCATGGCGGCGGAGGCCTTCGGGTGGGTGCTCTTGATGAGCGCCGCGACGCCCGCCGCGTGCGGGGAGGCCATCGAGGTGCCCGCCATGTAGCCGTACTTGCCGCCCGGGAGGGTGTTGTAGATCCGGCCGTCCTGGGCCGGGGGCGCGGGCTTCTGGTAGACCGTGCTGTCGCCGCCGGGGGCCGCGACGTCGATGATCCCGAGCCCGTGGTTGGAGAACGAGGACTTCATCCCCTTGGCGCCGGTCGAGGCGGTGGTGACGACGCCCGGCAGCTGGGTCGGGATGTCCAGGCAGGTGCTGGGGTCTATGACCCGCTCACCGGGGGTGGTGTCGTTCGGGCTGGAGGTGTCGGTGATCGAGTCGGAGGTGAGGTCATAGTTCTCGTTGCCCGCCGCAGCGACGTTGACCACGCCCTTGCGCTCGGCGTACGACGAGGCCCGGCGCACCGCCTCGACCAGGGCCTTCTGGTCCGGGTCACCGGTGCAGTTGAAGTACCACGGGTCGGTGTAATAGCTGTTGTTGGTGACGTCGACACCGCGTTCGGCCGCCCACATGAAGCCGCAGACGACGGCCTCGGTGTAGAAGAACCCGGCGGTCGTCGACACCTTGATGCCGGACACCTTGACGCCCGGGGCGACCCCGGTGACGCCGACGCCGTTCTTCGCGGCGGCGATCTCACCCGCGACGTGCGTACCGTGCGGGCTCTCCTCGGCGCTCGGCCGCCAGGACCCCTCGGTGGTGTCCGCCTTGCCCGACACGCAGTTGGCCGAGGCCTTGCGGTCGAAGTTGGGCGCGAGGTCCGGGTGGGTGTCGTCCACGCCGGTGTCGATGACCGCGACCGTCACCTTGCGGCTGCCGAGGGTCTTCTCATGGGCCTTGTCCGCCTTGATGGCGGGCAGGTCCCACTGCAGCGGCTCCAGCGGGTCCTGACCGGCCTTGGCGCTGGCCGCGACCGCCTTGCGCTCCTTCTCGCTGAGCAGCTTCGGGGTGCCGACGTCGCCGGTGGACTGGGCGGGCAGCGGCGCGGTGCGGGTGGCACCGGCGGAGGCGACGCCGCGGACCGTACGGAGGGTCTTGGCGAAATCCGGGTTGGCCGAGTGGGCGACGATGACGCCGATCCGGTCGTACGAGATGACCACCGTGCCACCGGCCCGCTTGATGGCCTTCTCGATCCGCGAGCTGTCGCGGTGGCCCGGGCGGACGTTGACGACGTAGCTGAGCGACGGGCCGTCGGCGGTCGTCGCGGCCGGGGCGGCGGGCTGGTGGTTGTCCTGCCCGGTGGCGCCCGCCGAGGTCGGCAGGAACGCCAGCGCGCCGGTGAGCGCCAGGGCGGCGGGTATGGCGACGGCGCGCGGCGTCAGCCCCCGCGATCCGGAAGACTTCATTCGCGCAGTGGAACTCGTCCCGGGTCTGGGAGCATCCGATCTCAGCTGAGCCATGGGGTCTCCACCTCATCCGTAGCGACCGCCGCAGCGCGGATGCGCGTGGGCGGGTACATGACGAGCGAAGCTATCGCTGATCATCGCCGAGTATCAATACATTCCGGAAGAAAACCCGCCACAGCGCCCGGATCCAAACGCATCAGCGAATCTCTCTCCGTCTTTCAACCACCAGACCCTGTCGCTCACTTCGCTACCGCCCTTACGATGCGTGATCCGGATCACCCTCGCACCGCCGTACGCACCGTCAGACCCACTCACCAGGAGAGACCGTGGATACCGCACCGGCCAGCGATCGTCCCGACGATCAGCGGCAGCACCAACGCCCCCCGTACGACGAGGTGCAGGCGAGCCCCGAGTTCGGCGAACTGCGCACCGCACACCGCTCGTTCGCCTTCCCGCTGACCATAGCGTTCGTCAGCTGGTACCTGCTCTACGTCCTGCTGTCCAACTACGCGGGCGGCTTCATGGGCACCAAGGTCGTCGGCAACATCAACGTCGCGCTGGTGTTCGGCCTCGCCCAGTTCCTGACCACCTTCCTGATCGCCTGGTGGTACTCCCGGCACGCCGCCGCCAAGCTCGACCCGCGCGCGGAGGCCATCAAGGCCCGTCTGGGGGACACCTCATGAGCGACGCACGCGCGGCCGCCGGGCCGCAGACGACACGCAATGCCGCGCCTCTGCGCCGCGTGGGCGGAGAAGCGATTGAAAGGGGCACGGCATGAGCATCCAGCTGCTCGCGGCCGAGAGCGCTTCGGACAACCGGCCGCTGATCATCACGCTCTTCTCGCTCTTCGTCGTGGCGACCCTGGCGATCACCGTCTGGGCGGGCCGCCAGACCAAGGACGCCAACGACTTCTACGCCGGTGGCCGACAGTTCTCCGGCTTCCAGAACGGGCTCGCGATCTCCGGCGACTACATGTCCGCCGCGTCCTTCCTCGGCATCGCCGGGGCCATCGCGCTCTCCGGTTACGACGGCTTCCTGTACTCCATCGGCTTCCTCGTCGCCTGGCTGGTCGCCCTGCTCCTGGTCGCCGAACCGCTGCGCAACTCCGGCCGCTACACGATGGGCGACGTGCTCGCCTACCGGATGCGCCAGCGTCCGGTGCGCACCGCCGCGGGCGTCTCCACCATCGTCGTGTCGATCTTCTACCTGCTGGCCCAGATGGCGGGCGCGGGCGTCCTCGTCTCGCTGCTGCTCGGCATCACCAGCGAGGCCGGGAAGATCCTCATCGTCGTACTGGTCGGCGTGGTGATGATGCTCTACGTCACCATCGGCGGCATGAAGGGCACCACCTGGGTGCAGATGGTCAAGGCCGTCCTGCTCATCGCGGGCACACTGCTGATCACCTTCCTGGTGCTGCTCAAGTTCGACTTCAACGTCTCGGCGCTGCTCGGTGAGGCCGCCAAGAACAGCGGTATGGGCAGCTCGTTCCTGGAGCCCGGCCTCAAGTACGGCGTCAACGCCACCTCCAAGCTCGACTTCCTCTCGCTCGGTATCGCGCTGGTGCTCGGCACCGCCGGACTGCCGCACATCCTCATCCGCTTCTACACCGTGCCCACCGCCCAGGCCGCCCGTAAGTCGGTCAACTGGGCGATCGGCATCATCGGCGGCTTCTACCTGATGACGATCGCGCTCGGCTTCGGCGCGGCGGCCCTGCTGGACCGGGACGCGATCATCGCGTCCAACAAGTCCGGCAACACCGCGGCGCCCCTGCTCGCCGAGGAGATCGGCGGCGGCGCGGACTCCACCGGGGGCGCGATCCTGCTCGCGGTGATCTCCGCGGTGGCGTTCGCGACGATCCTCGCCGTCGTCGCCGGGCTCACCCTCGCCTCCTCGTCGTCCTTCGCCCACGACCTGTACGCCAACGTGATCCGCAAGGGCCAGGCGACGCAGCAGGAGGAGATCCGGGCCGCCCGCTGGGCCACCGTCGGCATCGGCACCGTCGCCGTCGTCCTCGGGGTCTTCGCCCGAGATCTCAACGTGGCCGGACTCGTCGCCCTCGCCTTCGCGGTCGCGGCCTCCGCCAATCTGCCGACCATCCTGTACAGCCTGTTCTGGAAACGTTTCACTACCCAGGGCGCCCTCTGGTCGATCTACGGCGGACTCATCTCCTCCGTCTTCCTGGTGCTCTTCTCGCCCGTCGTCTCCGGAAAGCCGACCTCGATGTTCCCGGACGTCGACTTCCACTGGTTCCCGCTGGAGAACCCCGGCCTGATCTCCATCCCGCTGGGCTTCCTGCTCGGCTGGCTGGGCACCCTCGTCTCCAAGGAGGAGCCGGACAAGGGCAAATACGCCGAACTGGAGGTGCGCTCGCTCACCGGACACGGCGCCCACTGACGCCGTCCGCACCCCCGGCGGCCCCTCGATGTCACTGCTTTGACGTACGCTGCGGGACAATTGACCTCAGCGCACGCAAGCGAACCGTGAGGGGCCGCCGACATGCTGACCGACACCTATGGTCGGACCGCTACCGACCTGCGTGTCTCCCTGACCGACAGGTGCAACCTGCGGTGTACCTACTGCATGCCGGAAGAGGGGCTTCAATGGCTCGCCAAGCCGGATCTGCTCACCGACGACGAGATCGTCCGGCTGATCCGGATCGCCGTCACCGAGCTGGGCGTCACCGAGGTCCGCTTCACCGGCGGTGAGCCGCTGCTGCGTCCCGGGCTCGTCTCCATCGTCGAGCGCTGCGCCGCGCTCACGCCGCGCCCCGAGATGTCGCTGACCACCAACGGCATCGGCCTGGAGCGCACCGCCGTGGCCCTGCGCGACGCCGGTCTCGACCGGGTCAACGTCTCGCTGGACACCCTGAGCCCCGACGTCTTCCAGACCATGACCCGGCGCAAGCGCCACGGCGACGTGCTGCGCGGCCTCGCCGCCGCGCACTCCGCCGGGCTCACCCCGGTCAAGGTCAACGCCGTGCTGATGCCGGGGCTCAACGACGGCGAGGCCCCCGATCTGCTCGCCTGGGCCCTGGACAACGGCTACGAACTGCGCTTCATCGAGCAGATGCCGCTCGACGCCCAGCACGGCTGGCAGCGCGAGGGCATGATCACCGCCGGGGACATCCTGGAGAGCCTGCGCACCCGCTTCACTCTCACCGCCGAGGGCGACGACGAGCGCGGCTCCGCCCCCGCCGAGCGCTGGCTGGTCGACGGCGGCCCGGCCCGGGTCGGCGTCATCGCCTCCGTCACCCGCCCCTTCTGCCGCGCCTGCGACCGCACCCGGCTCACCGCCGACGGACAGGTGCGGACCTGCCTGTTCGCGCGCGAGGAGTCCGATCTGCGGGGCGCGCTGCGCTCCGGCGCACCGGACGAGGAGATCGCCCGGCTGTGGCGGCTGGCGATGTGGGGCAAGAAGGCGGGGTCCGGGCTGGACGACCCGTCGTTCCTGCAGCCGGACCGCCCGATGTCAGCGATCGGTGGCTGACCAGTCCTCCAGGGTCACGACGTCCTTGAGGAAGCCGCGCATCCCCAGGAACTTCGACAGGTGCTCGCGGTGCTCCTCGCACGCCAGCCAGGTCTTCCGCCGCTCCGGGGTGTGCAACTTGGGGTTGTTCCAGGCCAGCACCCAGACGGCGGTGGCGCGGCAGCCCTTGGCGGAGCAGATCGGGGTGTCGGTCTCGGTCTCGGTGGCGGCGTTGAGGATGTTCACACCGCAGATGCTACGGAAACCGGCGCGGACATGACGACGCCGGGCAGCCACGGGGGGAGCCGCCCGGCGTCGGTCCGTCGCTCCGACGGGGGATGCGGAGCGCGTACGAAGTATGTCACGAGGGATAGGGCGCGGTGCACCGGAACTGCACGATTGATCTGAGGTTTTCCTGAGCTTACGGAAACGCGGCAGGTCAGCCGTATCCGCCGCGTCCATCCTCGCTGGTATGTGCGGCATCTTCCGGGACAGATTCCGCCGTCCCCGAATGTGCCTCCGAATGCGCCCCCGAATCCGGCTCCGTTCGCGGCGCGGAATGCGGTTCCGCGTCCGAGGGCGCCTCGTCCCGGCCGGAGCCCAGCATCGGTCGCAAGGGAGTCGGGATGAAGGTCGAGGGAAGCGAAGTGGCGTTCTCCCGGCCCGCGTTCGCGATCACGACCGCGACATAGGGCAGGAGCACACCCAGCACCAGGGCAACGATGGCCACATGGCGCTCGACATTCCACAGCACGGCCGCGAGCACGACCGCCACCGTCCGCACCGACATCGAGATCACATAGCGCCGCTGTCGGCCGCGCACATCATCGGCCAGCCCCTGGCGGGCCCCGGTGATCCGGAAGACCTCGGCCTCACTGTGCTTCCGCATCACGTTCCACCACCTGGTCCCCGAGCAGGTACCCCCGCTTCGATACGTACTCAACGTTACGCCGCGCCCCCATACGGTTCGAGACCGGGGCACCCCGACGGGTGGCGAGCCCGGTACGGCAGGGCGCGTACGGGACGCTTCGACATGCGCCGTACCGAAAACGGTCGAACACTGGGAGGAAACGCGCATCCCCCGCCGCGTCAGGAGGCGACATGAACTGGCTGTGGGCGATCGTCGTAGGAATCATTCTCGGTGTGATCGCCAGAGCGATCCTGCCGGGCAAGCAAGACATCCCGCTGTGGCTGACCTGCATTTACGGCATCCTCGGGGCCATCATCGGCAACGCGGTGGCCGGGTGGATCGGGGTCAGGCACACCGGCGGATTCGACTGGATCCGGCATCTGCTGCAGCTGGCCGGGGCCATCGTGATCGTCGCCCTCGGCACCCCGCTGTGGCAGACGATCCGCCACGGCGGCAGGAGAGAGCGGGCCTGAGCCGCGGCGGTCGGCGCGCGTGGTGGAAGCGCACCGGCCGCCGCTCCTGGCTCACCGGCTCCCTGGTCACACGCCCTGGAGCTGGGCGATCTTCCGTCCGGCCTTGAGGTAGACCCCGCCGGAGGGCGCGGTGAGCCCGGCGTCCGCCAGCACCTCCGCGACCACCTCGGCCAGCGGCCGTACCGCCTGGGCCTCGGCGAGCACGATCGCCTTCTGACCGTCCTCGGCCTCGACGACCAGCCGCAGACCGTTCTGCTTGGCGACCCGGCGGGCCGCCGACGCGCTCGGCTGGAACTCCAGGACCTTGCTCAGCACGGTCGCGATGGTCTCGCCGCCGTGCTCCGCGGCGTCGACCACCGGAAGCGTCCCGACGTCGGTGAAGCTCTTCTTGGAGAACTGCGCGATGAAGCCCGCGCGCGCCGCCATCGCCGCCTCGATGCCGTACAGCGCCGCCACGACCTCGCCCGCCAGCACCTTCTTGAGGTCCATCGGGTGCAGCGACTTGGTCTCCAGCCGGGTGGTCGCGGCGGCGATCTCCGCGTCCGTCCACTCCGTCCATGCCTCCAGGTACGGCTTCATCAGCCGGTCCGGGATCGACATGATCTTGCCGAAGACATCCTCGGCGGTCGCGCTGAGCGCCACGTAGTTGCCCTTGGACTTGGACATCTTCGCGCCGGTGCCGTCCGTGCCCTCGATCAGCGGCATGGTGACGACCAGCTGCGGCTGCTGGCCGCGCAGCTCCATCAGCTTGCGGCCCATCTGCAGGTTGAGCAGCTGATCGGCGCCGCCCAGCTCCACGTCGCTCTCCAGCGCCACCGAGTCCAGACCCTGCGCGATCGGGTACAGCAGCTCGGACATGGTCAGCCCGGACCCCGCGGCCAGCCGGTTGCGGAAGTCCTCGCGCTGTAGCAGCTGGGAGACCGGCACCTGGGCGAGCAGCCCCAGCAGCTCCGGGAAGGTGTACGGCGCCAGCCACTCGCTGTTCTGCCGGAAGCTGACCTTCTCGAAGTCGAAGAACGGCCGGACCTGCTGCTGGTAGCCCGCGAGGTTCCGGGCGATGTCGTCGTCGGTGAGCGGCGGGCGCTCGGCCGTACGCCCCGACGGGTCGCCGATCTTGGCCGTGAAGTCACCGATCAGCAGGGTGACGTCGTGCCCCATCCGCTGGAAGCGGTTGAGGACGATCATCGGCACGGTGTGGCCGAGGTGCACATCGGCGGCCGTCGGGTCGATGCCCAGCTTGATCGCGAGGCCCTTGCCCGCAGCCCGCCGCTCCTCGATCCGCTCGGCCAGCTCCTTGACCCCCGGCAGGACCTCGACGGTACGGGAGGCGATCAGTTCGGCCTGCTCCTGGGCCGACAGATCGCTCAGATCGAGGGAGCGCCGGGCGGACGTCTCGGCGAGCAGTTGCTCGACGGTCTTGTCGGAGGAGAGGTCCTGGTCGAGCAGCTCGCGGGCGCGGGCGACGGATGCGCCGAGGCGTGTCATGGGGTTCCTGGTGAGAGTGGGGAGCGGACGGATGGGCGGGGACCAGTCTATTCGCCGGTCCCCTGCGGCCGGACGCAATATCGTCCGGCCTCACTCACACCCCCTCACTCACACCCCCTTGCTGACCGAACTCATGTTGAAGTCCGGGACGCGCAGCGCGGGCATCGCGGCACGGGTGAAGTAGTCGCCCCACTCGCGCGGCAGGGTCGGCTCGGTGCGCCCCGCCTCGGTGGCGCGGGACAGCAGGCTCACCGGCGACTCGTTGAAGCGGAAGTTGTTGACCTCGCCGACGACCTCGCCGCCCTCCACCAGATACACCCCGTCCCTGGTGAGCCCGGTCAGCAGCAGGGTGGCCGGGTCGACCTCGCGGATGTACCAGAGGCAGGTCAGCAGCAGGCCCCGCTCGGTCGAGGCGACCATCTCCTCCAGCGAGCGGGTGCCGCCCGCGTCCAGGATCAGGTTGTCGATCCCCGGGGCCAGCGGCAGTCCGGTCAGCTCCGCCGAGTGCCGGGTGGTGACCAGGTGCTTCAGCACCCCGTCCCGGATCCAGTCGGTCGCGGGCAGCGGCAGCCCGTTGTCGAACACCGACGCGTCGTCCCCGGAGGAGTGCGCGATCACGAACGGCGCCGCCTCAAGACCCGGCGCGTGCGGGTCGCTGCGCAGCGTCAGCGGCAGCTTGGACAGCGTGTCGCCGACCCGGGTGCCGCCGCCCGGCTTGCTGAAGACCGTACGGCCCTCGGCCGCGTCCCGCGCCGAGGCGGACCACAGCTGGTAGATCAGCAGGTCGGCGACGGCGGTCGGGGGCAGCAGCGTCTCGTAGCGGCCCGCCGGAAGCTCGACCTTCCGCTCGGCCCAGCGCAGCCGCTGGGCCAGCTCCGCGTCGATCGCGGCCGGGTCGACGTCCCGGAAGTCGCGGGTCGCCCGCCCGGCCCAGGCCGAGCGCGTCATGTCCGGCGACTTGGCGTTCAGCTCCAGCGTGCCGCTCGGCTGGTCATGGCGCAGCCGCAGCCCGCTGGAGGTGCCCAGATAGCTGGAGATCACCTCATGGCTGGCGAACCCGTACAGCTCCCGGCCGCCCGCCCGGGCGGCGGCGAACGCCTCGCCGAGCGCCGGGGCGAACGCCGCGAACACCTCCGAGGAGGTCTCGGCGGGGGAGTCGGTGAAGCCGGGGGAGACGGGCCCCGCCTCGACCAGCGGCTGGGCGTCCTCGGCCGGTCCCGCGTCCCGCGCGGCCGCCTCGGCGGCCCGTACCAGCGGCTCCAGCTCCTCGGCGGTCACGGCCGACCGGGACACCACCCCGGAGGCGGTGCCTTCCGCGCCGTCCACGGTGGCCACCACGGTCAGGGTGCGGCCGCGGGTGACACCGTTGGTGGTCAGCGCGTTGCCCGCCCAGCGCAGATTGGCGGTCGACGTCTCGTTCGCGATCACCACACAGCCGTCCGCGCGGGACAGCTCCAGGGTGCGCTCCACGATCTCGTGCGGCTTCACGCTCATGCTCCCGCCTCCTGGGTGGTGTTGAGGATGTTCACGCCGCGGAAGAGCGCGGACGGGCAGCCGTGCGATACGGACGCGACCTGGCCGGGCTGGGCCTTGCCGCAGTTGAAGGCGCCGCCCAGGACGTACGTCTGAGGGCCGCCGACGGCCGACATCGAGCCCCAGAAGTCGGTGGTGCTCGCCTGGTAGGCGAAGTCCCGCACCTGCCCGGCCAGCACCCCGTTCCGAATCCGATACGCCCGCTGCGCCGTGAACTGGAAGTTATAGCGCTGCATATCGATCGACCATGAGCGATCGCCGACCAGATAGAGCCCGTTCTCAACGTCCCCGATCAGCGCCTCCGTCGAAGGCCCCCCGGGGTCGGGCCGCAGCGACACATTGGCCATCCGCTGCACCGGCACATGCCCCGGCGAATCGGCGTAAGCGCACCCGTTGGACCGCTGGAAACCGGTCAGCCGGGCGATCCGGCGATCCAGCTGATACCCCACCAGCCTGCCGTCCTTCACCAGGTCCCAGGACTGCGCGGCCACGCCCTCGTCGTCGTACCCGATCGTGGCCAGTCCGTGCTCGGCGGTCCGGTCACCGGTGACGTTCATGATCTTCGAGCCGTAGCGCAGGCTGCCCAGCTGGTCGAAGGTCGCGAACGACGTCCCCGCGTACGCCGCCTCGTACCCCAGCGCCCGGTCCAGCTCGGTCGCGTGCCCGATCGACTCATGGATCGTCAGCCACAGGTTGGACGGGTCGATCACCAGGTCGTACGCGCCCGCCTCGACCGACGGCGCCGCCATCTTCTCCGCCAGCAGCGCGGGCAGCTCGGCCAGCTCCGCGTCCCAGTCCCACCTGTTGGTCCCGGTCAGGTACTCCCAGCCGCGGCCGACCGGCGGGGCCAGGGTCCGCATCGAGTCGAACTCCCCGCTCACCGGATCCACCGCCACCGCGGTCAGCTGCGGATGCAGCCGCACCCGCTGCTGGGTGGTCGTGGTGCCCGCCGTATCCGCGTAGAACTTGTTCTCATGGACGGTCAGCAGCGACGCGTCCGCATGTGCCACCCCGTCCGCCGCCAGCAGCCGCCCACTCCACTCGGCCAGCAGCCCCGTCTTCTCCGTGTCCGGCACCTCGAACGGATCGACCTCGTACGACGACACCCACGTCCGGTCCGCATGCACCGGCTCATCCGCCAGCTCGACCTTCTCGTCCGACCCCGCCGCCTCGATCACCTTGGCCGACAGCTTCGCCATCGCCACCGCCTGCGAGGCCACCCGCGCCGCCGCGTCCATCGACAGGTCGACCCCGGACGCGAATCCCCAACTGCCCCCGTGCACCACCCGCACCGCATACCCGAGGTCCGTGATGTCGGACGACCCCGCGACCCGTGCGTCCCGCAGCCGCCATGAGGCGCTCCGTACCCGCTCGAACCGGAAGTCCGCATGCTCGGCCCCCAACGCCCGCGCCCGCGCGAGCGCCGCGTCGGCGAGCGCGCGCAGCGGCAGCGCGAGGAAGGACGGATCGATCTCGTGCGCCACGGCGACCCCTTCGTCTGTTGAGTGTCCGTGGGAAGTGAACCACGCCGCTACGACACCGGGGGCGTCCCCCGCATGACCCACCGGCGCGCCCGGCGAACCGTCAGGCGGCCCTTCAGGCGGACCCTCAGGCGGACCGGAGCCAGTCGCCCGTGCTCTGGTGGTCGCGCGCCGCCTCTTCCAGCGCCCGCATCCCGAGGTCGATGAGCGGGCTCCGACGGCTGCCCCGGCGCAGACAGGTGAGGATCCGCCGCGTCGGCATGTTCTCGCTCGACACCGGCACCCGCGCCACCGCCTGGCCCGCCGGGCCCTCGGCCAGCCGTGGGATCAGCGAGACGCCCAGCCCGTTCCCGACCAGCGACCAGATCGCCGGCCAGTGGGCGGCGGCGTGCACGATCCGCGGCGAGAACCCGGCCGCCGCGCACAGCACCCGCACCCGCTGGGCGTGGTCGCAGGCGCCCGGGTCGGAGACGATCCAGTCCTCGGCCGCCGCGTCCTCCAGGCGCACCGACCCGGCCCGCGCCAGCGGGTGGTCGGCGGGCACCAGCAGGAGATACGGCTCCTCCAGCAGGGGGCTCTGCTCGAACCGCGTGTCATCCGGCTGCGGCCCGCCCTCGATGGGCTCCACGACCGCGAGATCCACCTCGCCCGCCACCAGCAGGTCCATGCTCTCCACGGAGTCGCACTCGTGCACCCGCACCAGGAGGTCGGGATGGCTCTGCCGCAACCGCCCGGCGGCGGGCGCGACCAGGCCGCTGATCGCGGTGGTGAAGCCCGCGATGCGCAGTGGCCCGGTCATGCCCGCCCGGTAGGACTCCAGCTCCGCCTGCGCCTCCTCCCACCGGGCCAGCAGCGCGTCGGCGTGATCGATGAGCAGAAGCGCGGCCGGGGTCAGCCGGACGCCCCGGCCCTGCGGTTCCATGAGCGGAACCCTCAGCTCGCGGGCGAGTTCGCGCATGTGGTGAGAGACCGCCGACGGGGTGAGGTGCAGGGCCTCGGCGGCCGCGGTGACCGTGCCCTGCTGGTGCACCATGCGGAGCATGTGGAGCCGACGCAGGTCAATCATGAAACTATCTTGCACACACCACCAGCAAAATGTGCAATAGACCGCAACGGTCGTCCGGGCTCATCCTGCTGTCATGCGCACCAACACACACACCATCGTTTCCCGGCACACCACCAGCGAGGGCGTCGTGATCTGGAGCCGCTGCGACTGCGGGCGGCTGCAGATGGCCCTCATTCCCTACGGCGCCCGCGGCAAGGGGCTCGCCGCGGGCGGCCACGACCTCCACTGCCCAAGCTGCGGCCGCTAGCCGCGATGACGTCCCCGCCCCACTTCCCTCGCATCCCCCGCTTCCTGGCCCTCTGGTCCCTCATCGGCCTGGTGCTGCTGACCCTCAACCTGCGGGCGGCCATCACCGGCGTCCCCCCGGCCTTGAGCGAACTCCAGGATCAATTCGGCCTCACCGGCGTCGAGGCGGGGGTGCTCGCCACCCTGCCGGAGCTGTGCCTGGGCATCTTCTCCGCGCTCACCCCCGCGCTCGCCCGCCGTATCGGCACCGAGGCGGCGATCACCGCGGCGCTCTTGGTGATCACCATCGGCCTGCTGCTGCGCGTGGTCCCCGCCCAGGCGGCGCTGTTCACCGGCACCGTGCTGGCCGGAGCCGGGATAGCCACGGGCAACGTACTGGTGCCCGCGGTCATCAAGCGCGCGTTCCCCCACCGCGTGGGACCGCTCACCGGCCTGGCGATGATGCTGATGTCGGTCAGCGGCGCCGCCGCGGCGGGCCTGGCCGTCCCCCTGGCCCACCTGGGCGGCTGGCGGCTCGCCCTGGCCGTCTGGGCTGCCCCCTCCCTGATCGCTGCCCTGGTGTGGTGCCCGCTCGCCCTCCGCGGACGAAAGCACCCCCCGGAACGTCCGCCCGCCCGCCCGGAGGAGGGCACCCTCCTGCGCTCGCCCCTCGCGTGGTCCATCACGGTCTTCATGGGCATGACGTCGCTGATGTTCTACACGCTGACGGCGTGGCTCCCCCAGATCATGCGCGACCACGGGTTCACGCCCGCCACCGCCGGGATGATGAACGCGGTCGTCATCATCATCGGCATTCCCCTCGGCTTCGTCGTCCCGGTCGTCGCCGCCCGCCTGCACGACCAACGGCCACTCGTCCTCGGGGTCATCGCCCTGATGGTGACCGGACTCGGCGGCCTGCTCCTGGCTCCGCAGGCCGGATGGGTCTGGGTCGCGATCTTCGGCGTCGCCACCGGCAGCGCGTTCCCGATCGCCCTCACCCTCCTCAACCTGCGCTCACCCACCGCCGCGATCACGGCCCGCCTCTCGGGCATGGCCCAGTCCGGCGGCTACCTCCTCGCCGCGTCCGGCCCGCTGACCTTCGGCGTACTGCACAGCGCCACCGGCGGCTGGGAGGCATCGATAGGCCTGCTGCTCCTGCTGGTGGTACCCGAACTGCTATGCGGCCTCCTGGCCGCCCGCCCCGGCGCGGTAGCCCCGAACACCCCCACGCACCCCACCGCCCCCACGAACACCTCCGCCCGACCCACCGAAGCGGACCGTTCGCGCTGACCCCGGACCGGCCACCGGATCATGGGGGGCATGGGGTGCGCCTGACGGACACGTCCCGGCTGGGCAGGCCGCCGTGCGCGCCGCAGACGGCGCAACGTCGCCGCGTCCTCAGCCATACCGCGCGGCGAAAGCCAGGCCGCGCGGCGAAAGCCAGACCGCGCGGCGAAGCTCGGTGCGGACGTACTGGGCAGCCAGGCGCCAGGTCACCGCCTCGTCCACTGAGCCTTCGCCATCTTCGAACGTGCTGGTCGGCGGGGCGGGCGTGGCGGTGCTTCGAGGTGCTCGTGCTGGTCGTGGGCGGGAGTCTGCGGTGGCAGTACCAGTCGATCCACTCGGCGGTGGCGAGCTCGACCTGGGAGAGCGTCTTCCAGGGCCGGCCGTGTTTGGTCAGCGGAAGCTGCCGTGGTTCCGTCTTGCGGGTGGTTTACGGCTGTGAGGCTGCGGGTTCAGCCGGTCCGTTCGGAGACTGGGCGGGGCGGCGTCGGCCGCCGGGAGGGGTCTCATGGCGGACAGCAGGGTTTTGGTCGCGGTACGGGAACGTTCACACGATGGCGGTGCCGGTGCTGAGCAGTTGGTGCGCATCGGTGAGGCGATCGAGAAGCGGGGGTTCGACGTCCGGTGGGCGGTAGGTACCGCGGACGCCGAGGCGGTGCTGCGGACGGAGGCGGGGCTGACCGCGGCACTGGTCGCCTGGGAACTTCCGGGCCCAGAGTGCGCGGACGGCGAGCCCGGGGGCGCCGCGGTGCTGCGCTCCATCGGCCGGCGGTTCCAAAACCTGCCGGTCTTCCTGGTCATGACCGGCGACGGCGTACGAGACCTGCCGCTGTGGGTGTCGGAGTCGGTCGTGGGCTATGTGTGGCCGCTGGAGGACACTCCCGGGTTCATCGCGGGCCGGATCACCACCGCCGCGCGCACCTACCAAGAAGCCGTCCTGCCGCCCTTCTTCCGGGCCCTGCGCCGCTTCGACGACGCGCACGAGTACTCCTGGCACACCCCGGCCCACTCCGGCGGTGTCGCCTTGCTGAAGTCGCCCGCGGGCCGGGCCTTCCACGACTACTTCGGGGAACGACTGTTGCGCAGCGACCTGTCGATCTCCGTGGGGGAGCTGGGCTCACTGTTCGAGCACACCGGCCCGATCGGCGAGGCGGAGCGCAACGCCGCCCGGGTCTTCGGCGCCGGCCTCACGTACTTCGTGCTGCACGGGGATTCCACCTGCAACCGCGTGGTCGGCCATTTCAGCATCACCCGCGACGAGATCGCGCTGGTGGACCGCAACTGCCACAAGTCGGTGCTGCACGGGCTGGTCGTCTCCGGCGCCCGCCCGGTCTACCTGATCCCCACCCGCAACGGCTACGGCCTGGCCGGGCCGCTGCCCCCGGCGGAGCTCGCCGCGGACTCCGTCGCGGCCCGGATCGCCGCGAACCCGCTCACCCAGGATGCCGTGTCGCCACACCCCCAGTACGCCGTCTTCACCAACTCCACCTATGACGGCTTGTGTTACGACGCCCCGGCGGCGGCACAGGCGTTCGCCACGAGCACGCCCCGGCTGCACTTCGACGAGGCCTGGTTCGCGTACGCCCGCTTCCACCCGCTCTACGCGGGCCGGTACGGCATGTCGGTGGACGAGGACACCTTCCCCGGCCCGGACCGGCCGACGGTCTTCGCGACCCAGTCCACCCACAAACTGCTGGCCGCGCTCTCGCAGAGCGCCATGATCCACGTCAAGCCCGCCCCGAGGGCGCCCGTCGAACACGACCGGTTCAACGAGGCGCTGATGATGCACGGCACCACCTCCCCGCTCTACCCGATGATCGCCTCGCTGGACGTGGCGACAGCGATGATGGACGGGCCGCAGGGCCGCTGGCTGATCGACGAGGCCGTGACCGAGGCGGTCCGCTTCCGTCAGGAGATGGTCCGCATCCGGCGCCGTATCGAGGAGGCCGGCGACCGACCGCCGTGGTTCTTCGGCGTGTGGCAACCCGAGACGGTCACCGACCCGAGCACCGGCACCCAATTCTCGTTCGACGAGACCCCGGCCGACCTGCTGCGCACCGAGCCAACCTGCTGGCACCTGGAACCCGGCGCGGCCTGGCACGGCTTCCCGGGGCTGACCGATGGTTACTGCATGCTCGACCCGATCAAAGTCACCTTGACGTGCCCGGGCATCGACGCGACAGGAGAGACCGGCGAGTGGGGCATCCCGGCACGGGTGCTCACCGCGTACCTGGCCACCCGCCACATCGTCGTGGAAAAGACCGACAGCTATACGACGCTCGTCCTGTTCTCCATGGGCATCACCAAGGGCAAATGGGGCACTCTCCTCGACGCCCTGATGGACTTCAAGGCCCTCTACGACGAGGACGCTCCCCTCGACCGGGTCCTGCCCACCCTGGTCGCCGAGCACTCCAGGCGATACGCCGGCCAAACCCTGCGCGAGCTGTGCCAGGACATGCACGACCACTTGCGCTCAGTCCGCCTCGTCGACCTGCTGGACACTGCATTCCAGCAGCTGCCGGAACCGGTCGCTCCACCGCAGCTGTGCTATCAGCGCCTGATCCGTGGCGGCACCCACCGCGTACGGTTGACCGAGGCGCCGGGCCAGGTGGCCGCCGCCATGATCACCGTTACCCCGCCCGGCATCCCCGTCCTCATGCCCGGCGAGAGCGTCGGCGCCCCCGACGGTCCGCTGCTGCGCTACCTCACCGCCCTCGAATCCTTCGACCGTCGTTTCCCCGGATTCCGCAGCGAAACCCACGGTGTGACCCTCGATCCCGACACCGGCGACTACCTCATCGAATGCCTGCGACCGGCAGCCAGCGAGGAAACAAGCGCCGACGCACAGGCACGCCGCGCCGTGACACCGGCCCAACGCAGCCAGCCGGAGGAAAGCCATGAGCGGTCCTGACGGGACTGTCGGCCTTGACTGTGTGTCTGGGGTCGTTGGGGTCCGATGCGGGCCACTGAGAGGCGCCCGTCGAAGGCGATGTCGGAAGGCAGTCGGCCTCGGTACCGCCGCCGCAGCGCCTCCGCGTTGTCGCGCCCCTGCACCACGACCGCTCCGACCAGGGCCGAGAGGGTGTGGCGGGAACGCCCAGCCAGTTGGCCCATGCCGCCCAGCCGCGGGTCGTCCCGGATCAAGGTCTCGCCGGCGTCGAGCACCACTGCGCGAATCATCCGAGGCGCGTAGAACAGCCCCAAGCCCCCCGCTGTCTGCGCCCCGCCGGCGCGGGGGACCACCCACCCCTGACCCTGCTCGGCCGCCCTGTCATCGGACCCCGCCTGCGCGGGGACCACTCCGAGCACCCCGAGCTGTTCGGCCTCCCGGTCGGACCACCCCCGCCTGCGCGGGGACCACTTCGCCACCTGCGGATTCAGAAGCCCTTTGCAACTTCTTGACCGCGTGCCTTCATCTCCCGCTCATGATGGCAGATGCACCTCTGTACGAGGGGCACGAGCCAACTGTTGCTGCCATGGCGGCAACATGCAGTGCGTCCGTGGGACCTGGACAACGGTGAGTGCTCGTGACGGTACGGTCCGGCTGGCTGGGCGGCTATTGCGTATCTCCGGCGTGGTGGGCGCGGCGCGCCCGTTGGTAGGTGTCCGCCAGGGCTTGGCCGGTTGCGCATCCCTCGGCCGTGACGCGGCAGTCGGGGCAGCCTGCGGCATGGTCGAGGGCCGCGTGCCAAGCCTTGCCGACGTTCGGGGCGGCGGTCGCGTGAGTCATGGGATGCGCCTGATGGCCGCGTCCCGGGTGGGCGCGGCGCCGTGGTCGAATGGGTCGCGCTGGCGGGGGAAGCTGTCGGCGCACTTGCCGGGGCAGGCGTAGACCGCGCCGCCGCCCGCGCTTGCGCCGTGCCTGATCGCCACGACGACCGGGGCATTGGTGGGCTTGTCGCATCGGGCGCAGACCTGGGACGTCATCGGGTCGCTGCCTCCTTTGAGGGCTGGGCTGCGATCGCTCGGACAAGCGCCTCGCGCAGCTGATGAGGGTCGGTGAGATACCGCCCGGGGCCCACCGGGATGCGCCAGTGGAGGCGGGGCCCGGTGGTGTGGGTGGCCGGGGGGACGCCGACGTAGGTGACGGTGGTGCCATCCGCGCCGAGGGCGTTGACGTTCCTCTGCAGGCGTCGCCAGCACTGGGCACTGCCCGTGGGGACGAGCCAGTACATGAGGCCGTAGTCGGCGATGACGGCACCGGTTGCCCCGCCGAGCAGCCGCAGGGCGCTCTCACCGACGTCGAAGGGCGCCCGAACGGCGTCCCAGTGCGGGCCTACTTCGACTAACACCACGTCGGTTCCGCTCGGTGGCGCCCACGATCCGGGGCTGTTCCCCGGCGGGAACCCGTCTGCGTTGGACATGGCTATCGCCGTCCCATCTGCCTGGTCGGAATGGACAGGTAGATGGTTCTCCGCCACGAGAGCCGAGAGTGACCCAGAGAGGGTCAGTCAGGGTCACTCGCCCGCGTGACACCACTGGGCGAAATTGCTGAGGTCGTCGGCGTCAGCACGCCGCAGGCGGCGCAACGTCGCCGCGTCCTCACGCACCCACGGGTGGTCGCGGGTGTGCTGCGGCGAGATCCGGCGGGCAGCCTTCAGCGATTCGAACGCATCGCGCGGGAGCCCGGACCACAACTCGGCACGTGCCTTCTCGATGAAGAACCCGCTCCGGCGCTCGGCAGGCAGGTCCCCTGGCGGCGCCCATTCACCGACGGCATCGAGCGCTCGGCGCACGTGGTCGTCACCGAGACTGACAGCGACGGACACCTCGTGAATGCGGACGCTGACCGGTCCGAACGCTGTACCCTGATAGACGCTCTCCGGTACGGCGTCCCCGAGGCGTCGGGCCTCCGCGAGGTGTCGATTCGCGGCCTCTGCCAGACCGGCGCGCCCTGCGATCACGGCCGCCCGCATGGAGAGGGCGCCCCGAGCGGCGAGGGCTCCGTCAGTACATCCAACGGGAACCTTGTCCACAGCGGCCTCAAGCGCGCGCAGACCAGCGGTATACGCGTGCGCGGCGAAGAAGACCTCGGTGCGGACGTACGCGACAGCCGCGTCCAGCAATGGGTCCCTGGCGTGCGGCGCTGCCCACCGCATCAGTTCCACCAGGCGGGCGGACAAATCCCGGGCGCCGTATTTGTAGGCCACGGCGTCGGCGGTCCGCAGGACGGAGACCAGGAGGCCCGCAGTCTCGGCTTCCTCCCCGGGACGCGCGAGGTGGAAGCCGCGAAGCAACTCAGCGACGAGGGAGGGTAAGCGGCGGGCGATACGGACGTACTGAGCAGCCAGGCGCCAGGTCACCGCCTCGTCCACTGATGCGCGTAACTCGCCCAGAGGCCGGACCGGCCCGTCGTCGGGCCCGTCGTACGCGGCGATGACGGCCGATAGCGTCGGCATGGCGGCGTGCACCCGAGCGTCCGCTCGGTCCCGGCTTCCCAGCAGGAGGGCGGGATCGACGCCGAGAGCAGCGGCAAGGGACTCGACCACGTCGTCGCTCGCGCCTCTGGCACCTCGCTCGATTTTCCGCAGCGTCCCCACGTGCACCCCGGCTGCGTCCGCCAGTTCTTGCTGCGTCATGCGCGCGATGCGGCGCTGATAGGCCACGCGCCGCCCAAGTTGGGTGGGCATGCTCGTACTCCGTTCGGTGCGTCCGCACTGAACGTTACTGAGCGACCACGTTGAAAGCGGGCCCTTCGCCTCAGGTTGCGGCGATTCGCACGAGATCGTGCAACGAGTCGACCTGCCAGTCAGCGGCAGCCGCCTCGGCCGTGCCCGACCAAAGATGCCCCCAGGGCCCACGGCGCAGATGTGCGGCACGCAGGCCTGCGGCCTTCGCCGGGCCTGTGTCGTTCGCGGGATGATCGCCTACGTAGACGGTCTCACCGGGAGCCGTTCCCGCCAGCTCAAGGGCGTGGATGAAGAAGGCGGGATCCGGCTTGGCCACGCCCCACTCTCCCGACGTGGCGATCGCGTCAACCGGCAGCGCGAGGTCCCGCAACAACGCGCCGGTACGCGCGGTCTGGTTGCCAGCGATGATGACGCGTACGCCCGTCTCGCGAACGGCAGCGAGGGCTGGACGTACATCTGGATAGAGATCGGACTCGCTCAGCTGCTCGCATACGCCATTGGCCTCCATGGCGGCGCGCTCGGCAGCGATATCGATTCCGGGCCGCAGGAGTCGCAGCGCCTCCGCGTTGTCACGCCCTTGCGCCACGACTGCGCCCACCAGAGCCGAGAGGGTGTGCCGAGGAATCCCCAACCAGTCGGCCCACGCTGCCCAGCCACGGTCGTCCCGGATCAAGGTCTCGCCGACGTCGAGGACCACTGCGCGAATCATCCGGGCAGCCTTCACAGGGACCACGGCAGGGAACCGGCCGCCGCAGAGACTCCGGCCGAACCACCCCCGCGTGCGCGGGGACCCCGTCGGTGTCGATTCTGAACGGGACCCGCAGACTGGGCCACCCTCGCGTGCGCGGGGACCACGACTGCACCAATCATGCGGGCAGCGTAGAACACGGCTCACCCCCGCCAGTGCGGGACCACTCCCCGGGACGGCCGGAATGCTGGACGAACTCCGGACCACCCCCGCCTGCGCGGGACGACTGCTCGAGTACGCGGTCCTCGATCTCGCACACCGGATCACCCCCGCCTGCGCGGTGACCACAGCAATGCCATGGCCACCACCTGAAACGTGTGCGGATCACCCCGCCTGCGCGGGGACAACACGACTCGACCGGCGACCGCCAGGACCACCGACGGACCCCCTGCGCGGGGAAACTGCGGGTGCCCGCCGCGACACAGGCGCCCGCACTGCCTGTGCGCGCAATCTTATATTTGCCAAAACAGGCAATGCTTTCCCCGGAAGCGGAGACATTTATGAGCTTCACGACTCGGCCCGGAACGTACGGCGCACGACAGCCCGGAGCCGCAGTTCGCTGGCTGAATAAGGTGACCATGCGCCAGATCGTTCGCAAAGGCGGCGGGAAGATGCTCGGCGGCTTGGACGCCCTCGTACTGACCACGGTTGGCAAGAAGAGCGGCGAGTTCCGGAAATCCCCGGTGTGCTGGTTCCTCGGCGAAGACGGCAACTGGCTGATCGTGGCCTCGGCCAACGGAGCCGCGAAGAACCCCGCCTGGTACTCCAACCTCGCCGCCCACCCCGACGAGGCGTCCGTCACCCTCGGCGGCCGGACCATGCCCGTCGCCGCCGAGTAACTCCACGGCGAAGAACGCGACCGCGCCTGGCACGGAATCGCCAACGCGTCAGCACGCTTCGCCCAGTACCAGCAGAAGACCGATCGCGAACTGCCTGTCATCCGCCTCACCCCGCGCTCCGTGCAGCAGCACGGAAAGCGTGACCAAGGGGCCTGGTGCGTTGCGGTCACGAGACTCATCGGCTCGATGTTGCTCGCTTGCCGTACCTGGTCGCTACGGCCCGGACCCCGCCTGTCGCCCGCGCTGCACGTCGTGATGCTCGGGAATGCTGCTCTGTCAGGCTGCCGACACGCTAAAAGTGGCCCTCTCTCCGCTCACAGATTGAACGTGGGGCACAGACGTGCGGGCCGCCGTGCCGCGCGGGGACCACGGCCTGGGCAAGCACACCGCCACCGCGTGGAGGGGATCACCCCCGCCTGCGCGGGGACCACTGCCAGATCCGGTTGGCGTCCTCGTCGGCAGACGGACCACCCCCGCCTGCGCGGGGACCACAGGTACTTCTCTTCGCTCCAGGCGCCGAGAACCGGACCACCCCCGCCTGCGCGGGGACCACGTTCCCCGGAATGCAGGTGCCGGACTGGAATGAGGACCACCCCCGCCTGCGCGGGGACCACCTGAGAGCGGGCAGCTCGTCGACGGGGGCGGCCGGACCACCCCCGCCTGCGCGGGGACCACCCGTCCACGTTGGCCTCATTCGGCGCGGGCAACGGACCACCCCCGCCTGCGCGGGGACCACGGCATCTACGCCACCCGCGGCGGCGCAGTCACCGGACCACCCCCGCCTGCGCGGGGACCACCTCGGTCGTCTGCGTCATCGGCGTCCTCGGATCGGACCACCCCCGCCTGCGCGGGGACCACGCGGTGCCCGCGGGAACAGCGAGGTGGGGCAGCGGACCACCCCCGCCTGCGCGGGGACCACGGCTTGACCGGTCGGCCCTGCGCGGTGAACAGCGGACCACCCCCGCCTGCGCGGGGACCACCTGTGGCGCGGGCCCCTCGGCGGTGGTGTCGTCGGACCACCCCCGCCTGCGCGGGGACCACACGGCAACCCGAGCGGTCTCCCACAGGGTGCACGGACCACCCCCGCCTGCGCGGGGACCACTCGGTGAACGGCCCGGCCGCGCCCTTCATCGTCGGACCACCCCCGCCTGCGCGGGGACCACGCTCGAAGCCTTGGGGCCGCCGGTGCATGATCTGGACCACCCCCGCCTGCGCGGGGACCACAAACGCCGCCGCCGCTTCCACTTCGGGAACGACGGACCACCCCCGCCTGCGCGGGGACCACAACGCGGCCCGGTACGCGGACATCCGCTGGTCCGGACCACCCCCGCCTGCGCGGGGACCACCAGCGCCTCATCGCCCACTACCGCTTCCTGCCCGGACCACCCCCGCCTGCGCGGGGACCACCCCGGCGTCCAGGTGGCAGAGGACTCAGACAGTGGACCACCCCCGCCTGCGCGGGGACCACTCCACGATCATCGGCATCGCGCGTCTCCTTACCGGACCACCCCCGCCTGCGCGGGGACCACAGGCGCACTTCAGACGCGAACTCCCATCGACCCGGACCACCCCCGCCTGCGCGGGGACCACGGGCTCAGCCGCGTCGGCCTGGTCGCCGCTCTCGGACCACCCCCGCCTGCGCGGGGACCACCATGTTCGCCGTCGTCTGCTCGTTGGAGAACTCGGACCACCCCCGCCTGCGCGGGGACCACTCTGAGCAAGCGGGCGGCATGCTGATCAGTTACGGACCACCCCCGCCTGCGCGGGGACCACCCGCAGGCCACCCCTCCCCTCCCGCTAGCCGTCGGACCACCCCCGCCTGCGCGGGGACCACTGGCGAAGGAGGCGGACGCGGTCCGCGCACTGCGGACCACCCCCGCCTGCGCGGGGACCACTCCCCCACACGGTCCAGGTACCTGAGGTCCGCCGGACCACCCCCGCCTGCGCGGGGACCACGGCCGCGTCCAGCTCCTCAATAACTCCGGAATCGGACCACCCCCGCCTGCGCGGGGACCACCACGGTCCGCGGAGCCTCGAAGGCGTCTTCGGCGGACCACCCCCGCCTGCGCGGGGACCACCGGTAGTGCCGGTAGACCTTCTCCCAGTCGGCCGGACCACCCCCGCCTGCGCGGGGACCACCCCGTCGTGCTCGACCTCGTCTGGAGCCTCGCCGGACCACCCCCGCCTGCGCGGGGACCACTTGGCGGTGAGCTTCAGCCCGGTCTCGGGGTGCGGACCACCCCCGCCTGCGCGGGGACCACTGCTGCTCCAGCTCGGCGACCCGCGCCCGGGACGGACCACCCCCGCCTGCGCGGGGACCACTCGGCTCGAACCGCAAGGGCGAGCGCTTCGGCCGGACCACCCCCGCCTGCGCGGGGACCACACCTCCGTGACCGGCGCCGTGTCCTGCGGTGTCGGACCACCCCCGCCTGCGCGGGGACCACGATCCACGAACCCTTGGGAGGAACCTCGTGGACGGACCACCCCCGCCTGCGCGGGGACCACCATCGTGCCTCCAGGATTTCGAAGGAATCGATCGGACCACCCCCGCCTGCGCGGGGACCACGGGTGGCCGACGCCGTGCGCTTCCAAGCCGACCGGACCACCCCCGCCTGCGCGGGGACCACACTTCGCCACCTGCGGATTCAGAAGCCCTTTGCGGTTTCTTGACCAAGCGCCGTCATCTCCCACCCATGATGGCAGACACTCCTCGCTACCCGCGGGGACTCAGGCACCCGTTGACGCGATGCAAGCGGGGGGTGCCCCTATGACTTTGGTCAAGGGGTGATCGGGGTTGGTGGTTGGTAGAAGGTGCCGTCGCGGAGCATTGCGAAGAGCACGTCGGCTCGGCGTCTTGCGAGGCAGAGGATGGCCTGGGTGTGGTGCTTGCCCTGGGTGATCTTCTTGTCGTAGTAGGTGCGGGAGGCCGGGTCAGCCAGCGCGGCGAACGCTGAGAGGAAGGAGGCCCGCTTGAGCTGCTTGTTTCCTCTCCGTGAGGGTTGTTCGTCGCGGATGGAGGAGCCGGAGCTTCGGGTTGCCGGGGCGAGGCCGGCGTAGGGCGAGGTGGGCGGCGGATGGGAAGGCCGTGCCGTCGCCGACGTCGATGAGGATGCGGGCTCCAGTCCTGATGCCGATGCCGGGCATGGACATCAGGACCTTGGAAAGAGGGTGGGCCGCCAGGAGTTCCTCGATCCGGTGGGCGAGCAGTTTGCGCTGGTCGAGCACTGCCTGGAGTGAGGAGGCGAGGCTGGGGACGATGAGTGCGGCTGCATCGGTGCCCGGGACGACGACGGTCTGCTCGTCGAGTGCGTTGAATACGTCGTCGATCAGTCGTTCGGCCATTCTGGGCGCCTTCGGACGGATCAGGGTGATCAGCCGTCGGCGTCCGGCCTTGCGGATCTGGGCCGGCGAGCCGAACTGGTCCAACAGCCTGAGCACGGCTGGGTGCTGCATGCGTGGGCCCAGGACCCGTTCCAGATGTGGGTGGATCTGCGTGAACAGGCCCCGCAGCCGGTTGGACAGGCGGGTTGCCTCGGCGGCGAGGTCGTCGTCGAAGCCGACGATCATCTGCAGCTCGGCGATCGTCTGGTCGTCGAGGTCGACTGACCGCAGCGTGTGGGGCATCGCCCGGGCGGCGTCGGCGATGATGAACGCGTCCTTCGCGTCGGTCTTGGCCTCGCCGGGGTAGAGGTCGGCGATCCGTCGCATGGTCAGGCCGGGCAGGTAGGCGACCTCGCAGCCAAGGTCACGGGCGACGGCCAGCGGCAGGGCGCCGATGGAGGCGACCTGGTCGACGATGACGAGCACGGTGCCGTGCTTGGCCTGCAGTTTCGCGAAGACCTCGCGGAGTTTGGGTTCGCTGTTGGGCTGTCGCTTGTCGAAGGCCTTCTTGCCGGCCGGGGTGACGGCGGTGGCGTGGTGTTCGCCCTTGCCGACGTCCAGGCCGAGGTAGACGTCGATGCCGTCGGTGTCGATCACGTCGTGTGTCTTCCGGTCGTACTCGTCCGGCCCTGCCACGGCACTGATCGCCACATCCACATTACGAAGAGCCTCCCGACCTGCGAAAACGTCGGTGGTCATGCCCCTAATCAGCGGTCTGTCAGTGCCTCCGGAGCTGGTGACACCACCCCCCCCCAGGCCATGCACTCCAATGCCGTTGCCATTGTGGGGTCCGGCCGGTTAAGCCGGTGTGCTGATATCGAGGCTGGAGCGGTTGGGGCTGGGGATCTTGACCCAGTCCTGCCCTCCAGAGCTGGTGGACCGGGGCGTCGGGGACGAAGGCCGAAAGGAGAAACGCCGCCGGTTGCTGTCCGCGCGGTTCACCGTGTACTTCGTCCTCGCCATGTGTCTCTTCCTGCAGGCGGATTACCTTGAGGTGCTGCGGCTGGTGAAGGCTGGTGAGTCGACTCTCCGGCCATGGACCGGGGTGAACAAGTCCTCGCTGACCAGGGCTCGGCAGCGGCTGGGCTGGACGGTGATGCGTGAACTGTTCCGCGCGGTGGCACGGCCGCTGGGCGCGGGTCCGGAGCTATTTTGCGGGATGCGGGTACTCGCTCTGGACGGAACGCTCCTGGCCGTGCCGGACTCCGCCGGAAATCTGGAGACCTTCGGCAAGTCCGGCTCTCAGTGCAGTCCGATGGGATACCCGCAGGCACGGGTGGTCGCGGTGGCGGAGTGCTCGACGCACGCGGTGCTGGACGCCGTGATCGGCGGTTTCAAGGACTCCGA
This sequence comes from Streptomyces sp. NPDC041200, assembly GCF_055591805.1. Taxonomy (NCBI): domain Bacteria; kingdom Bacillati; phylum Actinomycetota; class Actinomycetes; order Kitasatosporales; family Streptomycetaceae; genus Streptomyces; species Streptomyces sp. NPDC041200. The sequence goes on from NZ_JBVIZF010000009.1 coordinate 254,806, forward strand.
ACGGATCGTGTCCGACGAGCTGGAAGCCCATATCGGCCCAGGCTCCCTGGTCTTGGCTGACCGCGGTCTGTGGGGCCTGGCGCGCTGGCACCGGCTGCGCGACCGGGGAGCTCACCTGCTGTGGCGGATCGAGCGACGTAAGGCTCGTCGGGTCGAGGACGTCCTGCCCGATGGCAGCTACCTGGCCCGGATCGAGGCGAACAAGCACAGCAAGGCCGCCGGCACCGTCAAGGCCCCGCCGGTCCGGGTCCGGGTGATCGAGTACCGGGTCGACGGCCAGGCCGACGTGGTCCGACTCATCACCAGCCTGCTCGACCACGAGCAGTATCCGGCCGCCGAGCTTGCGGCACTGTATGCGCGCAGATGGGAGATCGAGCTCGCCTTCGACGAGATCAAGACCCATCAGCGCGGCAGGCCAGTCCTGCGGTCCCAGACCCCGGACGGGGTGCGGCAGGAGATCTACGCGCACCTGATCGTGCACCACGCGACCAGGGACCTGCTGAACGAGGCGGCCCGGCTCCACCAAAGTGTCGCCGAGCGGACCTCGTTCACCCGGGCCCTGAACGTTGTCCGCCGCACCGTGATCGCGCCCGGCGGATTTTCCCCCCTCCGCCCGCAGGCGTGACCGTCGTCTTGCCTGCACGGAGATCGGCCGCAGCCTGCTGCCACCACGTCGGCCCCGTGACTGCCCACGCAAGGTGAGATCGTGCATCACCCCATACGGCAGCAAAGCCCCAGGCGAACCAGCCAGCCGACGCCGGCCCCCGGTCACAGTCACCCTGAACCATCGATGGGAGTGACCCAAAAGCAACGGCATTGCCATGCACTCGACAAGGGGAGGTAGTCATGCCAACTCCGAAGGCTGGTAGCCCTGTTGCAGGGCTACGAAGACGGTAATGGGGGGGAGCGCGCGCGTCCGGCGTCGCCGTGGAGTGGCTGCGCTGCTGCCGGGTGGCTGGGAGTGGGAGGCGTGCGTTGGCCGGGCGGCCCGTGGCGCTTTCGGGTGGGGAGCCGCGCAGCACACGCGCCGGGCCCTGGCGCCGCGCGCGGATCCTAGTGCGCGATCGTCGGCTCAGGGGATCTTTTTCGTTTTCTGCCTGTACTGCCCTTCCAGCCCCCAAAGATGTGCGGACCGGTACCCAACGCGGCGCGCGGAGGCCGGAGTATGCGCATGCAGAAGGGACGAGACCGTGATCGATACGCGGCTGTGGGGAAAGTCCAGGGGGCTCGAGAAGCCCTACCCGGTCATTGGCCATCTCCTTGACACGGCCATGGTCGCCGGGGCCGTGTGGGACTCGGTGTTGGCTGTTCCGCAGCGTGAAGCGATAGCCGACGCGCTGGAGGTCGCAGCGGATGCGGCCAGGCGGCTGGTGATGTTCTGGGCGGGGCTGCACGACATCGGGAAGATCCTTCCGCGGTTCCAGGACATGGCGGTCCAGGACAGTCCCGGACACTGTGCGTTCCTCGGTGAGGACACGTACGCGCACGACCGCCGGAACGACAGCCAGGCGCGGAAGATCCGCCATGAGGTCGCCACGAACCGGGCGCTCCCACAGCTCCTGGCGGCGCTCGGATACCCGGCCTCCGGGCGGCCTGCCAGTCTGTTGCTCACGCAGGTGGCCCAGTTGCTCGGCGGGCACCACGGTCGGTATCCCGAAACTGCCGAGGCACGCGACATCCGCGACCCACTGTGCAACCTTCCCGAGCTGGGGTCTGGCGGCTGGGCCGAGCAGCGGCGCGAGCATGTGGCCGCCCTTCACGACGTACTGGGGCGGCCGGAGGCGCCCACCGTACGAGCCATGCCGGTGGAATTGGCGGTGACCACCGCGGGGGTGGTCGTAGTCTCCGACTGGCTGGCGAGCCAGGAACACGTCGTGGCCGCCCAACAGTCCGCAGCGGACGCGGATGCGGGCGCTCACGTTGCCGGGGACGAGGAAAGGGCTCTGGCAGCCCGGGAGTCGTTGTGCGCCCACGCCCGACGGGCATCAGCCGTGGCCCCATCCCTTCTCGCGGACGCAGGTCTGGGGCGGGCGGACTTCCGGCTTCAGGGGTTCACCGGGCTGTTTCCGGAGATTGGTCGGCCCTACTCATTGCAGGCGAGTATCGATGAGGCGCTGCCCGGGGCCGTGCACGGCACCGGCGTACTGCTCGTGACCGCGCCGCCCGGAGAAGGGAAGACGGAGGCCGCGCTGTACGCCGCGACGGTGATGGGCGCGGCGTCCGGCAGAAGCGGGTTGTTCTTCGCCTTGCCGACCCAGGCCACGGCCAACCAGATGTACCACCGTGTCGTCGGCTTCGCTGAGCGGAATCTGCTGGACCCGGCACACGTGACCCTGCTGCACGGCGCCGCGGACCTCTACGAACCCTACGCCGAGCAGCCGCCGCGGAAGCAGGGCGCGCCGGGCGAGGGCGACGCCGAGCCCCGGGTGCTGTCGGAGCACGAAGACGAACCACGTGGAGCAACCGGCATCTCCGTCGTGGCCAGCCACTGGCTGCGGTCTCGCGGCCGCGGGATCCTCGCCCCGATCGCCGTGGGGAGCGTCGACCAGATTCTCATGGGCGTTCTGCCCTTGAAACGGAACGCCCTGCGCCACCTGGGGCTCTCCGGCAAGACGGTAGTCATCGATGAGGCCCACGCCTACGACGCGTACACCCACGCACTGCTCCTGCGGCTGCTGGTGTGGCTGGGCGCCATGGGCGTGCCGGTGGTGCTGCTCTCGGCCACGGTCACCGGCGAGACGGCCGCGGGTCTGGTGGAGGCGTATCTCTCGGGTACTGGGCGCGCCCCCGGCACGTACCGGCTTCCGCCGCCGTCCTACCCGGGCTGGATGTACGTCGACGCACGAAGCGGTGAAGTGACCATGCCCGAGAAGCGGGTGGGTAGCGAGCGAAGGCAAGACCTGGCCGTGCGCGTCCTGCCGGTCACCCACACCTACGACGCCACCGTGGCGGACGGGCGGCTCGCCGCGCTGATCGCGGAACTCCGGGGCGTGACGGAAGGCGGCGGCTGCGCGGCGGTGATCTGCACCACTGTCGCCGAGGCGCAGAAGACCTACGAGGCGCTGCGCGAGCACTACAGGACCGTCTACGGCCCCGATTACGCGGGCTGGGACGACCGCTCGCTCGAGGACGCGGCGCGAGACGACGCCGAGGCGGGGCCACGGCTGCGCTTGCTGCACGCCCGCTTCCCTGCCCGCCGCAGGGCCGCGCTCACGGCGGAAGCCGAAAGCTGGTTCGGCCGGATCGGGAAACAGGGCGTACGGCGGCCAGAGCGTCCGCGCGGTGCCGTGCTCGTCTCCACCCAGGTCATCGAACAGTCCCTCGACCTCGACTTCGACCTGATCGTCTCCGACCTCGCGCCGATGGCCCTGCTGTTGCAGCGAGCAGGCCGGGTCTGGCGGCACTCCGCGCCCGGCCCCGCGCGCCCGGCCTGGTGCACAGGCCCCCGGCTCGCGGTCCTCGCCCCGGTCGGGGACGACGGGAATCTCCTGGTACCGACCGCCTGGGGCGACGTATACGCACCGTCCTTGCTCCAGCGCACGCTGGAACTCCTTGAGCGGAGGGGAGCCGAGCCGGTCCGGGTTCCGGAGGATGTACAGCGGCTGGTCGATGAGGTATACGACGAGGCGTTCGCCTCCGCTGACCCCGAGGCGCTGATGCAGCGGGATATCGATCGTCTCACCGACGACATGGCGCGTGCCGGTCTTGCGGGAATGGTCATGCTGCCGCCGCCCGCGATGGTCGACTCCCTGCACCGGTTGACCACTAGCGACGCGGACGAGGATCTGGTCGCCACCCGGCTAGGAGCGGAGACCGTCCAGTTGCTGCCGGTCTTCGATAACGACTCCGGGCAGCGCTGGCTGGACGAGGCGTGCACGATCCCGTTGCCGGATTCGGGGAACGGACGCGGCGGCCGGTTCACCCGTGCCGAGGTCCGCGCGCTGCTGGGTCATGTGGTGCCCCTCGCCCACGGACCGTGGCGGCAGGCATGCACCAAGGCGCATGAACCCCCGGATGCCTGGCGCGAGGAACCACGGCTGGCCCGCCTGGTCCTGCTGCCGCATCGAATGACTGACGGGGGCGCTCCGGCCGGGGCGGTACTGGGGGATCGGCTGCTGACGCTCGACCATTCGCTGGGGCTCGTCGTCCGCAAGACGGCGTAAATTGCTCGCGCACATCAGCATCTTGGATCCAACTGCCGGACAAGCACGCGAAGTTGCCCATACGGTCATCAACATCCGGATCGGGATCTCCCTGGCAGCCAGCCAGGGGGATCCCGCCATCAGCCCCCACCTTCGCGGGGAGAGGGGCGCATCGTCTGGCGCTCGCGCACATCAGCATCGGGCCACCTCCGCCTGCGCGGAGACCTCAAATCTACGGCATCGCGCTGCCCGAGCGCGTCCGTCGCACACGCTCCTTCATCAATCGAGGTGCATCCTCGCCATGCCTGCCCGCCCCCATTCCCACCACGACCACTTCGACCTCCGCACACGCCCCTGGATCCCCGTCCGTACGAGGGAAGGGGGCGCAACAAGCGTCAGCCTGCGCGAACTCTTCCTCAACGCCCACCAGATCGACGGGCTCACCGTGGCGCTCCCACCAGCCGCCTCGGGGCTGATGCGCATCCTGTGCGCGATGGCCGCACGCATTACCGGGCTCGACACGGCGTCGAACACCGCCGCGTGGCTCGACCTGCGCTACGACCTACTGGAGGCGGCGCAGGGTTTCGATCCGGCCGCGGTCGACGCTTACCTCACCGAGCACGGCAGTCGGCTCCGCCTCCACGATCCGGTCCGGCCCTTCCTCCAGGACCCCCGGCTGGCCGACGAGTGTCCCAGCCGCTCGGGCGTCAACAAGCTGGTCATGGCTCGCCCTGCCGGGAGCAACCAGGTCTTCTTCGGGCACTTCACCGACGCCGAGCAGGTGGCCATCCCATCCTCCGAAGCGGCCCTGCACCTCATCGCGCAGCTCTACTACGGCCCGTCCGGCCAGTGCACACCGCGCACCGTCTCCGGCAAGCGGTTCGGGAATTCCTTCGCCGGGCCGCTGCGCCGGGTGATGTCGTACCACCCGGAGGGCCGGTCGCTGTTCGAGACGCTGCTGCTCGGCATCCCGGCCCCCAGCGCCTGGCCCCAGCCGAGCCAAGCAGGAGCGGTCGGCGGGACCGGGGGAGCGGCGGTGGAGGACGCCTGCCCGTGGGAGCGCGAAGAACTCCCCGAGCCCCTGGCTCCGCCCTCCGGCGCGGTCGGCCCGCTGACTGCCCTCACCGAGCAGTACCAGCACACCATCCTGCTCCAGCCCGGACCGGACGGCGAGAGCGTCACGGACGCCACAATCACCTGGGCGTTCCGCATGCCCCGCGCGTCGTCGCACACTGACCCTTACCTGATCTGGGACGAGGGCAAGGACGGCGCACTGCGCTCCCGCGATGCCGATGCCGAGCGGTCGCTGTGGCGAGATCTGGACGCGCTCGTCCTGCTGAACCGGGGCGACGGAGGGAAACGGCCGCTCGTCCTGGACGGCCTGGTTGGCGGGCAGATCCCGGAAGCCCCCCTGCGTGCGCTGCGGGTGCGCGCGTATGGCTTCGACCAGGACGGCCAGACCCGGGACCGCACCTATTTCAGCGCCACCACACCAAGCCTCTTCGCCCTGCTCGAATCCTCGGACGAGTCGACGGACAACGCCCTCGCGCTCGGGGCGAAAGAGGGGCGCGAGGCAGCCGAGAAGGCCGCACAGCGCTTGGTGTTCGCGCTGCGCGTCGCCTGGCGCTCATACACCACCCCGTTTACCGACGACAAGCCGGGCAGGAAGAACAGGGACGGTGGCCCCTGGCCCAGCGCAGCGCTGGCGGCGTACTGGCCGGTGGCGGAGGAGCGCTTCTGGGACTCCCTGGACGCTCGCGACTTCACCCACGCGATGCGGGCGTTCGGCCGTCTTGCCCTATGCGTTTACGACGACGTGACCAGGCCCGTCGCGGGCACCCCACGCGGCGCGAAGGCCCGCGAGGGCACCCGGGGGCTGGTACGCAGCCTTTTCGGCCAGGCCGGCCGGCCGCCCCATCACCCCGCAGGGACCGCAGGGACCACGGGGGCACCGGACACGGAGAGGACACCGGCATGACCACGACTGCCCCACGGGACACCGGGGATGGAACCCGTCCCGCATCTCGAATCTCCTCGCTGGACCGCTACGACACCTTCGTGGCCAACGTCTTCGCCCAGTGCGCCGACCCCGGCACCCAGCAGGCACTCCGGCGCGGGCTGGCCAAACCGGTGGACGAGATGCCTGCCCGTACCCATGCTGCCCTGCTGCGCCACGGTCTTGTCCCGGACAAGGCGAAAGGGTCCAGAAAGCGGGCCTATTACGCCGTGGCCGCCCTCATCGCGGCCCGCCCCCGGGCCCAGCGCACGGCTGAGGCCGACAGCGCGGACGCCTCGAAACCGGACCTGGACTTCGCGGCCGAACCGGGCCTCGACCACGCGGCCGACGGTGCCGAGGCGGTCCAGACAACAACGCCCCCCGGCAGCCCCGCCGCCGCCACCGGATCCCGGCCCTCTCGCACGAGCTTGGGGGAGAGCCTGGCGTTGGCCGTCGCATGCCAGGACACCGACGGACTCAAAGAGGGCGGGGCGGAGGCCCGGCTCCACCTGATGGTCCGGCAGGACACCGACGGCATTCATCGCATGCTCCCGGCCGTGCTCCGCCAACTGGGCTCCGCCGGTGTCGCGGCCGACTACGCGTGCCTCCTCCGTGACCTGATCGCGTGGGAGCACCACCGTGACCAGGTGGCGACCCGGTGGCTGGAGGGCTTCTACCGCACGCTGCGACGTAAGAAGGCCGCCGCGACCGGGGACAAGGCGGAGGACGAAGCCCGGTCTGCCTGACCCGCCCGAACCCCTTGCCCACGCACCTCTGCTCCACCGAAAGGACCACTCGCGATGACCGCATCCGCCGTCTCAGCGTCCGGCGAACCCCGTTTCCTGGACATTCACATCACTCAGACGCTCCCGTACAGCAACGTCAACCGCGACGATCTCGGCTCGCCCAAGACCGTCACCTTCGGCGGCACCACTCGTACCCGCGTCTCCAGCCAGGCATGGAAGCGGCCCACCCGGCTCGCCGTGGAGGAGCACATCGGCCAGCAGGCCTTACGGACCCGCCGTCTGCCACAGCAGGTCGCCGGGGAGCTTGAGGACAAGCGCAACTGGCCCGCCGACCTCGCCGCCCTCGCAGGCGCGCAGGTCATCCGCTCCACCGACTCCAAGCTCGCGCTGGAGAAGGGCGACACGACGACCGCCTCCCTGCTGTTCCTTCCCGACACCGCGGCAGCCGCGCTCGCCGACATCGCCGAGCAGCACCGTCAGGCCCTGGAGAAGGCTCTGGGTAACAAGGCCGCCTCCGCCAAGGCCCTACTGCCCAAGGAAGCCGTGCACGAGGTGCTGCGCTCCCGTAACGGCTCCATCGCGCTCTTCGGCCGGATGCTCGCCGAGATCCCCGGGGCCGGAGTGGACGGCGCGGTCCAGGTCGCGCACGCCTTCACCACCCACAGCACTTCCGTCGAGGCGGACTTCTTCACCGCGGTCGACGACGCCGACCAGTGGGCCACGGACGCGGGAAGCGCGCACATGAACACCGGCGAGTACAGCAGCGGCGTCTTCTACCGGTACGCCACCCTCGACCTGCGCGACCTCGCCAAGAACATTCCGGAACCCGACACCGCACGCACCCTCGCCGCGGCCTTCGCCACTGCGTTCATCAGCACCTTGCCGTCGGCCAAGAAGAACTCCACCGCCCCGCACACCGTCCCCGACCTGGTGCACATCTGCGTCCGATCCGACCGGCCGCTCTCCCTCGCTGCCGCCTTCGAGAAGCCGGTGCAGGCCCGGTCGGAGGGCTGGGCATGCTCTTCCCGTGACGCCCTCAGCGACTACGCCACCCGTGTGCGGCGACTCCTCGGTGACACCGGGCTGATCCACAGCGCGCACGCCTCCGTTGACGACAAGGAGTGGGACGGCCTCGGCGAGCAGGCGGCCTCCTACCCCGAACTGGTCGCCGGAGCCGTCTCCGCCGTCTGGCCCGCGGAAGGGACCGACCGGACGTGACAGGGCTCCTGTTGCAGCTCGGCGGGCCGCTCCAGTCCTGGGGCGAGCACAGCGCCTTCACCGATCGCGACACGGTGGCGCACCCCACCCGCTCGGGTCTGATCGGGATGTTCGCCTCTGCCCTCGGCATCCCGCGCGCCGACGCGACCGTGGACGCGGCCGCCGCCCCGGACGCCCTAGGCGACTCCGCGCCGGACTTCGCCGGGCTCACCCGGCTTCGCTTCACCATACGGACCGACCGCCCCGGGGTCCGGCTGCGCGACTTCCACACCGTGGGCGGCGGATACCCCCAGCACCGGACCGTTCCCACTGCCAAGGGCGCCCGGCGCAGTGGTGATACGGCGACCATCGTCTCCCGCCGCCACTATCTGAGCGATGCCGTCTTCACCGTCGCGGTCACCGCTTCCCAGCCGGACGGTGCTCTCCTCACCGCCTGCGCGGAGGCGCTGGCCGCCCCGCGCTGGCCGCTCCACCTGGGCCGCCGTTCCTGCCCGCCTGGCGCGCTGCTCCTGCTCCGTACCGGCGTCCTTGACCCGGTCGCCGAACTCAACCGCGTCCCCCTCGCCCGACAGGTGCCGCGGACCTCGGCAGAGGATGGCAGTGCAGGGCCCGCCACCGTCCTGGTGCGCTTCACAGCGGACGTGCCGTTCCCGACGGGGTCCGGTGACGCGCCGTCCAGCCGGACCTCCGTCACCACGCTGAACGACGAGCCGGTCCGCCTCACCGCACGCGACCGCGTACACCATGCGCGCCCCGTGTACACCACCAGCCGACGGCTGCCTGCCGACCTGTGCGGCGGCTATGGCATCGACTACCTCGATGCCCTCGACGCCTACCTGAACGCTCCGCGCCTCGGGGGAAACGGAGGAAACGCCCTATGACCACCACAGCGTCTCCCGAAACGGTTGCCGAGCAGGCATGGCTGACCCGGCTCCTGCTCAACCCGGCCAGCAGGCAGGTCCAGCACGACCTGCGCAACGCCGCCGCTCTCCACCGCCGCGTCATGACGCTCGTGCCCAGCGGGCTCGGCGACGCCCCGCGAGCCCGGGCCGGGGTCCTCTTCCGACTGGACACCGACGGCATCGGCGCCCCCGTCCTCCTCGTCCAGACCCAGCTGCCGCCGGATCCGGCCCTGCTGCCCACCAGCTACGCGCAGGCGCAGACGCGCACGATGCACGGCATGTTCGTGGCCCTGCGGCCCGGGACGCCGGTCCGCTACCGCTTCCTCGGCAACGCCGTACGGCGCTGCGGCCGCAACAGCACCGCAGGCAAGTGGAAGCAGGCCATCCCGCTGTACGGAGACGACGCCGACCGATGGTGGGCCGACCGTGCGGCTGTCGCCGGACTGGACCTGCACACCATCCTGTCCCGGAGCGCCGACGCCCCCACTGCGTGGCACCAGCCCAAACGGCACGACGAGGGCCGGACGCAGACGAAGGAGACCGTCCGGGTCGCTCACGCGGCGATCCTCTTCGAGGGCGCCGCCACCGTCCGCGACGCCGCCGCGCTGCGCGGCGCTCTGCTGCACGGCATCGGCCGCGGCAAGTCCTACGGCTGCGGGCTGCTCAGCCTCGCCCCTGGCGCCCGGGAGGCATGACGCGCTCCATGACCGCCACCCAGCACACGAAGTCCTCCGCACGGCGCCGGATCGCCGCACCGACCCTCGCGATGCTTCCGCGCATCGGCGACTCCTTGTCCTTTCTCTACGCGGACGTCGTACGCATCGTGCAGGACGACACTGGGGTCTGCGCCGAAACGACCTCCGCCGACGGTGACGTGACTCGCGTCTACCTCCCGGCATCGGCGCTCTCCTGCCTGCTGCTCGGCCCCGGCACCTCCATCACCCAACCCGCCCTCACCACCTTCGCCCGCCACGGCACGAGTGTCGTGTGCACCGGCTCCGGCGGCGTCCGTTGCTACTCCGCCACCACGCCTGACTCGCTCACCACCCGCTGGCTTGAGCACCAGGTCCACCAGTGGAGCGATCCGGAACGCCGTCTGGCCGTGTCCAGGCGGATGTACCTCATGAGGTTCAAGGCTCCCGTCCCGGCCTCCACCTCCTTGCAGCAGATGCGCGGCATGGAGGGCCAGCGCATGAAGGCCCTGTACAAGCTGCTCGCGCAGCAGCACCGTATCGGCCGCTTCCGCCGTGCCTACGACCCGGCCTCCTGGGACGACCAGGACCCGGTGAACACTGCTTTGTCCTCGGCCAACACCTGCCTCTACGGGATCGTTCACGCTGCGCTCGTCGCTCTGGGCTGCTCACCCGCACTTGGCTTCGTCCACCAAGGGGCGCAACACGCCTTCGTGTACGACATCGCGGACCTCTATAAGGCCGAGCTGACCGTGCCGCTGGCGTTCTCCCTGCACGACTCGCCGCAGCCGGAAGGCGACGCGCGACGGCGGTTCCGGGAAGGCCTGCGGCTCTTCAAGCTGCTGCCGAGGATCGTGGCCGACGTCCAGACCCTGCTCGCGCCCGACGAGGCCGAGCCTTTGCCGGACGGGTACTCCGTCGACATGGTCAGCCTCTGGGACCCTGCGGCGGGCGCCGTTCCCGCAGGCGTCAATTACGCCGCCGACGCCGATCCGGAATGACACCCGCCGTGTGGAGAACACATGCCATCCATGACCGTCCTGACCACAACCGCCGTCCCTGACCATGTCCGGGGTGCTCTGACCCGCTGGATGATCGAGCCGACACCAGGCCTCTACATCGGCACCCTCTCCGCCCGCGTCCGTGACGAGCTGTGGTCCGTCGTAAGCGCCTCGATCGGCCCTGGAGCGGCGGTCCTGATCTACCCCGAAGCCAACGAACAAGGCTTCACCCTCCAGACGGCGGGCGAACGCCGCCGCGTCCCGGTCGACTTCGACGGACTCGCGTTGGTGGCCTTCCGTCCGGATGAATGCCAAGAATCGGCAAAGCCCTCGTAGACCCGCACGTCAGCAAGTGCGCTCCCCGTGCAGACGGGGGTGGTCCGCGCGCGCACGGTCTGCGGGGTGACTACCTGGGGCGCTCCCCGTGCAGACGGGGGTGGTCCGACGCCGATACCCACCCCGCCCGCGGACATTCGGCGCTCCTCGCGCAGGCGGGGGTGTCCGACCCAGGCCAGGGGCGGTGTGCTCCCCGGGCAGGTTGGGCGTCGGCAGCCAGAGGGGCGGCTTATGTAGGAAGTCGACAGGGTCGGCCCCACGCCCCTGTGCGTGCTCGATTCTCCGAACCCGTCCGTAGCCCGGTAGTTTTTGCTACCACCAGGGTCGACACACGTACGGACACGGCGTGCCGTCGAGCACGGCATCTACAAGAGAGGGTGGTCCCTTGAGCCGCTCGGTTCTCGTCACCGGAGGCAACCGCGGCATCGGCCTCGCCATCGCCCGGGCCTTCGCCGACGCAGGCGACAAGGTCGCCATCACCTATCGGTCCGGTGAGCCGCCGGCCGGCTTCCTCGCGGTGAAGTGCGACATCACCGAGCCCGAGCAGGTCGAGCAGGCGTACAAGGAGATCGAGGAGAAGCACGGCACGGTCGAGGTGCTGGTGGCCAACGCCGGGGTCACCCGCGACCAGCTGCTGATGCGGATGTCGGAGGAGGACTTCTCCGCCGTCCTCGACACCAACCTCACCGGTACGTTCCGCATGGTCAAGCGGGCCAACCGGGGCATGCTGCGGGCCCGTAAGGGGCGCGTGGTGCTGATCTCGTCGGTGGTCGGGCTCATGGGCTCCGCCGGGCAGGCGAACTACGCCGCGTCCAAGGCGGGCCTGGTGGGCTTCGCCCGGTCGCTCGCCCGTGAGCTGGGCTCGCGGAACATCACCGTCAACGTGGTCGCGCCCGGTTTCGTCGACACCGACATGACGCGCGCGCTCAGCGACGAGCAGCGTGAGGGCATCGTCAAGCAGGTGCCGCTCGCGCGCTACGCGCAGCCCGAGGAGATCGCCGCCTCGGTCCGCTTCCTGGCCTCCGACGAGGCCGCGTACATCACTGGAGCCGTCATCCCTGTCGACGGCGGATTGGGCATGGGTCACTGAACGTCATGAGTGGAATTCTCGCCGGTAAGCGCATCCTCGTCACGGGCGTCATCACCGAGTCCTCGATCGCCTTCCACGCCGCGAAGCTCGCCCAGGAGGAGGGCGCCGAGGTCATCCTGACCGGCTTCGGCCGGGTCTCCCTCGTCGAGCGGATCGCCAAGCGGCTGCCCAAGCCCGCCCCGGTCATCGAGCTGGACGTGCAGAACCAGGAGCACCTCGACGGGCTCGCCGACAAGGTGCGCGAGCACCTGGGGGAGGGCGTCGACCTCGACGGGGTCGTGCACTCCATCGCCTTCGGCCCGCAGGGCGCGTTCAACTTCCTGGAGGGCAGCTGGGAGGACGTCGGCACCGCCGTGCACGTCTCGGCGTACTCGCTGAAGGCGCTCACCACGGCCTGCCTGCCGGTCATGCCGCGCGGCGGCTCCATCGTGGGGCTGACCTTCGACGCCCAGTTCGCGTGGCCGAAGTACGACTGGATGGGCGTGGCCAAGGCCGCCCTGGAGTCGACAAGCCGCTACCTCGCCCGCGACCTGGGCGAGAAGAACGTGCGCTGCAACCTGGTCTCGGCCGGGCCCATCAAGTCCATGGCCGCGAAGTCCATCCCGGGCTTCGAGGAGCTGGCGGACGTGTGGAACCACCGGGCCCCGATCGGCTGGGACCTGACCGACCCGGAGCCGGCCGGCCGTGGCGTCGTCGCCCTGCTGTCCGACTGGTTCCCCCGCACCACCGGCGAGATCGTGCACGTCGACGGTGGCGTGCACATGATGGGCGCCTGAGCGCCGTCACCCGGGCTCGTCGACACGGCCGCCGTCCCGTCCCGCGCGCAAGCGGGCACGGGGCGGCGGCCGTTCGTATGGCAGCGGTCACCCGTTCGGACGAGCGGGCGGGCGCGCGGGTGGCGCGGCACGCAGGGTGGAGAGACGGCACGACCAGGCAAGGCACAACCAGGCACGACACGACTAGGCACGACGCGCGGAGCGACAGCCCGGCCGAGGAGGTCCTGCCATGCGTACGCCCCGGCGCTTCGCGGCCGCCTCGCTGCTCGCCGCCGCGGTCGGGTGCGTACTCGCCGCCTCCGGCTCCGTCGCGTCCGTCGCACAGGAACGCCCCCGGCCGCGCGAGGCCGCCTGCTCCACCTCGGTGCGCGGTTCGCACGCCACCGCCAGCTGCTTCAATCCCTACCCGGGCGCCGACCGGGTGCAGCTGCACGTCGAATGCGCCCGCTGGTGGGACCCGGACATGGACAGCCGCCGGGTGGAAGTGGGCCCCGCGCAGCGCGTGGAGCTGGGCGAGCGCTGCTGGAAGGAGATCCGCAAGGCGTGGGTGAGCCACCGTCGCTGAGCGGCCTGCCCGTGCGCGTGCGCGTACGCGTACGCCTACGCGCACGTGTTCAGCCGGCGTCGGGCGCGAGGCGGCAGGCGAACGGGTGGGTGCTCGCCTCGGCCGCCGCCCGCTCCCCGTCCCGTTCCCGGATGGCCTCCACCAGCCGCGCGTGGTCCACGTACGCGTCGGGGCTCAGGCCGCCCGCCACATCGGCGCGCAGGAAGTCCCGTACGACCGATCCCAGGTCCGCGTAGAGCGCCGCCAGCACGTCGTTGTGGGCGGCGGCCACGATCGCCATGTGCAGCGTCGCGTCCGCCTCCACGAACGCCTCCGCGTCGCCGGACTCCCAGGCCCGTTCGCGCCGGTCGAGCTGCGCGTCGAGCTGTTTGACGTCCTGCTCGGTACGGCGCTCCGCGGCCAGCTGCGCGGCCTTCGTCTCCAGGGCGCTGCGCAGCTCGGCCACGTGCCGCGGTTCGGCGCTCGCGAAGCGGCGGTGCATCACCCCGGCCAGCTCGCTGGTGGCGAGGACGTACGTACCGGAGCCCTGGCGGATGTCCAGCAGGCCGTTGTGCGCCAGCGCGCGCACCGCCTCGCGCACCGTGTTGCGCGCCACCCCGAGCTGCTCGACCAGCTCGGGCTCGGTCGGGATGCGCGAGCCCACCGGCCAGTCGCCCGAGGTGATCTGCGCGCGCAGCTGGGAGATCACCTGGTCGGCGAGGGCGGAGCGCTGGGGCGACGTCAGCGGCATGACTCTCCTGTGCTGTGCCGGGGGCTGCTGGAACTGCGGGGGCTGAGCAACGAGCCGTTCGATAGCGGGTCGTTCCATGATGCCGTCCCGTTGTCATCTGGTGGTCACAGATCAACTGGACAGTCATTCATCCCATGATTCTATGATGGTCGGCATGTCCAACGACGACCTCGCGACGCTCGACGCCGCGGCCCCCGCCCGACGGGACCATGAACAGCGCCCCGCGCCCTCGCCGTGGCGCCGTCGCGTCGTGGTCGTCGGCCTGCTGCTGGCCGCGCTCAACCTGCGCCCCGCCGTCACCAGCCTGGGCCCCCTCCTGAAGGAGGTCCGGGACGACCTCGGCATGAGCGGAACCGTCGCCGGACTGCTCACCTCGATGCCCGCCGCCTGCTTCGCCGTCTTCGGGATCACCGCGCCCCGGCTGGCCCGCCGCTTCGGGCCCGGAGCCGTCGTCTGCACCGGTCTCGCGGCCATCGCCACGGGCCTGGCGCTGCGCCCGTTCGCGGGCGGGACGGTGGCGTTCCTGTGCGCCAGCGCGCTGGGCCTCGCCGGGATCGCGGTGAGCAACATCCTGATGCCGGTGATCGTCAAGAGCTGGTTCCCGGACCGGGTGGGCTCGATGACCGGCCTCTACTCCATGGGGCTGTCGCTCGGCACGGCCAGCGCCGCCGCCGCCACGGTGCCCATGACCGACGCGCTGGGCGGCAGCTGGCGGGCCGGGCTCGGGGCGTGGGCGGTGCTCGCCGGGGTCGCGATGCTGCCCTGGCTGTTCCTCGCCCGGGGCGGTACGCACCGTAGCGAGCAGCCCGCGGCGCAGGACGCACAGCCCGCCGCGGAGGCCGCACCGCCCGGGCCGGAGTCCGCCGCCCGGATCACCCGGATCACCCGGAGCCCCACTGCCTGGGCGATGGCCGTCTTCTTCGGCCTCCAGTCCACGGCCGCGTACATCACCATGGGCTGGATGCCGCAGATCTTCCGGGACGCGGGGGTCTCCGCCTCCACCTCCGGGGTGCTGCTCGCGGTCATCATGGCCATGGGCGTCCCGCTGGCCTTCGTCCTGCCCCGGGCGGCGGCCCGGCTGCGCAACCAGGGCGTGCTGGCCGTGGTCCTCGGCGTCTGCGGGCTCATCGGCTACGCGGGGCTGTGGCTGGCCCCGGCCGAGGGCGCCTGGGTATGGGCCGTCCTGCTCGGCGTCGCCAACTGCGCCTTCCCGCTCGCCCTCACCATGATCAGCATGCGGGCGAGGACCAGCGCGGGCGTGGTCCGGCTCTCCGCCTTCGCCCAGAGCACCGGCTATCTGCTGTCCATCCCGGGCCCGCTGCTGGTCGGCACGCTGTACCAGCACAGCGGCGGCTGGGGGCCGCCGCTCGCGCTGATGGCCGGGCTGATGGTGCCGCAGATCGTGACGGGCCTGCTGGCCGGGCGTGACCGTACCCTCGAAGACGAGATCTGACCGGCGGGTGGGACACTGGCCCCATGCCAGTGCTCGATGAGAACCCGCCGAACGGCCAGAAGAAGCTCCTCCTCATCCTGGGCGTGATGCTCGGGATCACGGTGGTCATCGGCGTGGTCGCCACCATCGCCTCGCCCTGAACCCCGCTCCCGCCGCCCCGGGCCGCCGATCCGGGGGTGGGGCTGGCCCCACCATCCCCTAGGGGGTGAGGGTCAGGGGGAACTGGGTGGATCACCGGATGGGAACCGCCCCGCCCGCTCCGTAGCGTCGAACCATAGGAAGCACCACGGTTCACCGACCCGGAGGCGATCCCCATGTCCGCCCGCACCCCCACCCGGCCCGCGACCCCGGCGGACGGCGGCACGGACGTACGGCTGCCGTGGTGGGCCGTCGCGCTGCCCGCCCTCGCCTTCGTATCGCTGCTGCTCCTGCTCGCCGGGCCCTCCGACGCGCACGCCGCGAGCGGGTCCGGCGCCCTCTCGCAGTTCCTGGAGCTGCTGCGCCAGATCCTCGGCCGCCAGGGGGCGTGACCGACGGTGTGCGAGGGGACCCGTCTGGTGCTCACTTAGGTGAGCACCGTTTCAACACCCTGCGCCTCGCCAGCCGTTTCATGCGAAGCTGGGACGCATGAGCGTCGATGTGCCCCGCAGGATTGTCATTCTCCGACACGCCAAGGCCGACTGGCCCCAGGTGGCAGACCATGAGCGGCCGCTCGCGGAGCGCGGCCGCAAGGACGCCCCACTCGCCGGGCGCCGGCTCACCGAAACCGGGCTCGTCCCCGAACTCACCCTCTGCTCCACGGCCGTGCGCACCCGGGAGACCTGGAAGCTCGTGGTCCACGAGCTGCCCCAGCGCCCCAAGACGGTCTACGAGGAGCGGCTGTACGACGCCTCGCTCGGCGAACTGATCGCGGTCCTCAACGAGACGTCCGACGAGATCACCGACCTGCTGGTGGTCGGCCACAACCCCGGGGTGCACGCCCTCGCCGACGCCCTCGCGGGCCAGGCGGCGGAGGGCGCCCGGGAGCGGATGGCCCGCACCGGATTCCCGACCTCGGGCATCGCGGTGGTGACCTTCAGCGGCTCGTGGAAGTCGGTGGAGCACGGCGTCGGCCGCCTTGACGACTTCTGGGCGCCGCACGAGTAAGCAGGCCGCCAGCCCGCCGCCCGACCGCCCCGGCCCCGGTTTTCGCCCGCCTCGCCCGCTTCACCGGCAGTGCTTCACCGGCAGTGAGGCGGGCGGGACGGGGCGGTAGGCAGGGCAGTCAGCGGAGGGGGTCAGTCCTCCACGTGCGCGTCCGCGGCCTCGACCTCGTCACGGGTCACGCCGAGCAGATACAGCACGGTGTCCAGGAACGGCACGTTCACCGCGGTGTGCGCGGCCTCCCGCACCACCGGCTTGGCGTTGAAGGCGACCCCGAGCCCCGCCGCGTTCAACATGTCCAGGTCATTCGCCCCGTCGCCGATCGCGACGGTCTGCACCAGCGGCACCCCCGCCTCGTCCGCGAAGCGGCGCAGCAGCCGGGCCTTGCCCGCCCGGTCCACCACCTCGCCGATCACACGGCCGGTGAGCTTGCCGTCCACGACCTCCAGGGTGTTGGCGGAGGCGAAGTCCAGCCCCAGCCGCTCCTTGAGGTCGTCGGTGACCTGCGTGAACCCGCCGGAGACCACCCCCACCTGGTAGCCCAGGCGCTTGAGGGTACGGATCAGGGTGCGGGCGCCGGGCGTCATCCGGACCTCCGTACGCACCTTGTCCACCACCGACTCGTCGATCCCCGCCAGCAGCGCGACCCGGGCGTGCAGCGACTGCTCGAAGTCCAGCTCACCGCGCATCGCCCGGGCCGTGACCTCGGCGACCTCGGCCTCGCAGCCCGCGTGGGCCGCGAACAGCTCGATCACCTCGTCCTGGATCAGCGTCGAGTCGACGTCCATGACCACCAGCCGCTGGGCCCGGCGCTGCAGCCCCGACGCCACGACCGCCACATCGACCCCGATGTCGGCGGCCTCGGTGGCCAGCGCGGTGCGCAGGGGCTCCGTCTCGGCGCCGGAGACCTCGAACTCCACGGCCGTCACCGGATACTTCGCCAGCCGGAAGATACGGTCGATGTTGCCGCCGGTGCCGGTGATACGGGCGGCGATCGCGGCCACCGCCTCGGCGGTCAGCGGATGCCCCAGCACGGTGACGTGGGACCGGCCGGTGCCGCGCGGCCGGTTGTCGCCCCGGCCGGAGATGATCTCGGCCTGCATCCGGAGCGACTCGGCCCAGCTGTGCACGGTGGCCCGCAGCTCCCCTTCGGCCCCGTCGGCCTTCGGGGCCGTGACCAGCACGCACAGCACGATGCGGCCCCGGGTGACGACCTGCTCTATGTCGACTATGTCCACGCCGTACGCGGCGAGGGTGTCGCAGAGCCCGGCGGTGATGCCGGGGCGGTCCTTGCCGAAGATCTTGACAAGGAGGGTGGGGTCGTCGTCGGCGGGGACGGCGGTGGCAGGAGGAATCTGCGATGCGCTCATGGTCTTCCCACCGTATCCGGAGGCCTCCGCCCGGCGCGCGGCAGCCCAGGTCGTGGACGGCCATACGGTGCGGAACGTTCATCTACCGGACGCCGCTCCGTCACCGCCGGTCCGTATCCCGCCGCTGTTCGTGATCGTCCCAGTCGGACGCGAGATGGCCAGCATGTGGTCTTGTCAAAACCCGACTTCCGGTTAAGCGACTGAGCCTGAAATAGTTCCTCACGATGTTCGCCATCCCTAGACTCCCTGTGCAGGGGGTAGCTCGGGGGACAACTAGTGGGGCATGGAGTGCCGGAACTCGTACTGGAATTGAACGGACGGACCTGGACACTTGATCCATCCAGGTCATACAGCGTGGGGCGTGACCCACAGGGCGACATGGTGCTGGACGACGCCAGAGTCTCCTGGCGGCACGCCACGGTGCGCTGGGGCGGGCGCAGTTGGATCGTTGAGGATCACGGCAGCACCAACGGCACTTATGTGCAAGGCCAGCGAATCCAACAGGTGGAAATCGGCCCGGGCGTGGCCGTGCATCTCGGCAACGCGTCCGACGGTCCCCGCCTGAACGTTTCTGGCGCGTCTGGCGCGGATGCGAACGCGGGCGCGGCGGCCGCGTACAGCCCGCAGGCGGCCATGGGCGCCCCTCAGCAGGCCCAGCAGCGCCAGCAGGCGCAGCAGCCCCAGCAGCAGCCCCAGCAGTATCAGCAGCAACCTCCGCAGCAGCCGTATCAGCAGCAGCCCGGCCCGGGCTGGCCGCAGCAGGGCCAGCAGCCCCAGGGGTGGCAGCAGCCCCAGGCCCCGCACCAGCCGTTCGTACCGCAGCAGCAGGGCCCGCGCGACAACCTCGCGCAGAACGGCGCCGGTGGCGGACCCGGAGGACCCGGCGGACCCGCTGGTTCCGGTGGTTCCGACGACGGACGGACCGGACAGGGCGACCGCAGCCCGACGACGTTCCACCAGCTGGACGCGGGCCGGGTGATGCGCATCGGCCGTGCGCTGGAGAACGAACTGGTCGTCTCCGACCTCCAGGTCTCCCGCCTCCACGCCGAGTTCCGGGCGCTGCCCGACGGCCGCTTCGAGATCCGCGACCTCGGCAGCCACAACGGTACGTACGTCAACGGTCAGCCGGTCCGCCATCAGGTGATCGGCCCGAACGACACCGTCGGCGTCGGTCACTCCACCTTCCGGCTGGTCGGCGACCGGCTCGAGGAGTTCGTCGACACCGGTGACGTCTCCTTCTCGGCCCGCCACCTCACTGTGACCGTCGACGGCGGCAAGCAGATCCTGAAGGACGTCTCCTTCGGCGTTCCGGAGAAGTCGCTGATCGCGGTCATCGGCCCGTCCGGTTCCGGCAAGTCCACGCTGCTGAAGGCGCTCACCGGCTACCGTCCGGCCAACGAGGGCGACGTCCTCTACGACAACCGGAACCTGTACAAGCAGTTCGCCGAGCTGCGTCAGCGCATCGGTCTGGTCCCGCAGGACGACATCCTGCACAAGGAGCTGACCGTTCAGAAGGCCCTCCGGTACGCCGCCAAGCTCCGCTTCCCCGGCGACACCGCGACCGCCGAGCGCGAGGCCCGGATCGACGAGGTGCTGCGCGAGCTGAAGCTCGACATCCACCGCGACAAGAAGGTCACCGCGCTCTCCGGTGGTCAGCGCAAGCGGGTCTCGGTCGCGCTGGAGCTGCTCACCAAGCCGTCGCTGATCTTCCTGGACGAGCCGACCTCCGGCCTCGACCCGGGCATGGACCGCGACGTCATGCAGCTGCTGCGCGGCCTCGCCGACGACGGCCGCACCGTCCTGGTGGTCACCCACTCGGTCGCCGAGCTGGCGCTGTGCGACAAGCTGCTGGTGATGGCGCCGGGCGGTGCGGTGGCCTACTTCGGCCCGCCGAACGAGGCGCTCAACTTCTTCGGTTACGACAGCTGGGCGGATGTCTTCTCGGCGTTCGAGAACTACCGCGACTACGACTGGTCGGGCCGCTGGCGCGGTTCGCAGCACTACCAGATGTACGCCGCGGACATCGACGCCGTCGCCCCGCAGTCCGTGGACGTGCAGGCGCCGCCCGCGCGGATGCAGAAGTCGCAGAGCTGGGGCTCCCAGCTGTGGACGCTGATACGCCGCTACGTCTCCGTCATCGCGTCCGACCGCGGCTTCATGGCGCTGATGGTGATCCTGCCCGCCGTGCTCGGCGCGGTCAGTACCGTGATCCCGTCGGACTTCGGCTTCGTCAAGGCGCCGAAGGGCATGTTCAACCAGGACTCGGGCACGATCACCCTGATTCTCGTGGTCGGCATGTGCTTCTCGGGCGCGGCCAACTCCGTACGAGAACTGATCAAGGAACGTGTGATCTACGAACGGGAACGGGCCGTCGGCCTGTCCCGATCCGCCTATCTGATGTCCAAGGTGATCGTGCTCGGCGTGATCACCGCCATTCAGGGCGTGATCATCTGTGCCATCGGCTTCGCGCCCCGCGAGCTGCCCGAGGAAGCGCTGATCATGCCGCCGGCCGTCGAGATGTGCGTGGCCATCATCGCGATCGGCTTCACCTCGATGATGTTCGGCCTGGTGATCTCCTCGCTGGTGAAGACCGCCGAGAAGACCATGCCGCTGCTGGTCATGTTCGCGATCATCCAGGTCGTCTTCACCGGCGTCCTGTTCAAGATCTACGGATCGCCCGGCATCGAGCAGTTCGCGTATCTGATGCCCGCCCGCTGGGCGGTCGGCGCGGTCGGCGCGACGGTGGACCTCGGCCCCGGCCCGGGCCATCTGATGGCGCCGTGGGACCGCAAGAAGCCGCTGGACACGGACCCGCTGTGGGAGCACACCACCGCCCAGTGGAGCATCGACATGGCCGTCCTGCTGGCGCTCGGCATCATCTGCGCGTTCGTGGTGGCGCGGCTGCTGCGCCGCCATGAGCCGGAGGTCATGCGCAAGTAGCGCAAGGCCCCGGAACGAAGCGCCCGAAGGGCGGCGGCACCCCTCGCACACAGGGGGTGCCGCCGCCCTTCGGCGTGTGAACGCCGGGCTTAGTACGGGCCGTTGACGTTGTCGATGGAGCCGTACCGGTCGGCCGCGTAGTTGCACGCGGCGACGATGTTGGCGACCGGGTCGTACTGGTCGAAGGGCGTGCCCTTGACGTGGTACGTCTGGAACGTCGGCAGGATGACCTGGAGCAGACCCTTCGAGGGGACACCGTTCTGGGCGTTGATGTCCCAGTTGTTGATGGCCCGCGGGTTACCGCCGGACTCCCGGATGACGTTCTTGTAGATGCCGTTGTAGGTACCCGGGATGTCGTGCTTCTTCATGATGTCGAGGGATTCCCGGATCCAGCCGTCAAGGTTGTTCGGGTAGGCCTTCTTGGCGGCGGCCAGCTTGGCGCGCGCGGCGGCACGGCTCGCGGCCTCCTTGGCGGCGCGCTCCTTGGCGGCCTTCACCGCTGCGGCCTTCACCGCGGCAGCCTTCTTGGCGGCGGCCTTTTTGGCGGCCGCCTGTGCGGCGGCCTTCTCCGCGGCCGCTTCCGCGGCCTTCTTCTGTGCGGCCTCGGCCTGCGCCTGCTTGCTGGCAAGGGTCGCCTGCTTGAGCAGCACCTCCTGCTGGGCCTTGCTGTCGACCTTCTGCGAGGTGAAGGCGACCGGCTTGGCCGGAAGGTCCTGGGCCGTCGACGTGGCGTCGGCGTTGCCGCCGGGGACGAGCGCGACGGCCAGGGCGGCAGCGCCGGCCGCGGCGATGCCGGCGGCGGAGTACTTGGTCTTCTTGTTCAGGCGGTTGTAGCCAGAGATGCTGGGGAGGGGCATGGCGGAGTAGACCTCTTCCAATCGCTATGTGTCGCAGGCCAAATCGGCGCCTTGTGCGCCGTGTCTGGATCTACGGCGCCGTGCGACTGGGGGAAATTCTTAGCGGTCGCAAAATGCTGTGGCAAAGGTGTGACATACGATGCTGCTTAGTGGGTAAGGAGGTCTTCGCTGGCCATGCGGGCGGGCGTTGTCCCCGCTCACGCCCGGTTAAAACATCCACTAACTGACTTCGTAAGTGATGTAGATCCTGTGTCAGGCGTCACATTGCCGAGTCTTTAATATTGCGAGGTGTGCCTGCGCAAATGCGGAGTGTGGCGGAATTTCCGGGCCGTGTAACGGCCTCTTCTGGTGCCTTCGCTGCTTCCCTCGTCCTAGGTCTCAGGTCGCAATGAAGTGCTGCTGAAAGGCCTATACGCACTGTTCGGCGGCGCCGGTACGGTGACGTGCATGACCAAAGGACCGGGCGGTGGAGCCGGGGCAGGCCTGGCCTGGGTGAGCAGTGCGCTCCTCGCGATGAGCAGACATCTGGAAGTCCGTGATGTCCTAAAGACAATCGTTGTGTCCGCCCGTGAGCTGCTGGACGCGGAGTACTCGGCGCTGGGGGTCCCGGACGACCACGGGGGTTTCGCCCAGTTCGTAGTAGATGGCGTCAGTGATGAGCAGTGGAAGGCCATCGGGCCGCTGCCCCGCCAGCACGGGATCCTCGCCGCGATGCTCAAGGACGCCACCCCGCAGCGGCTGGCCGATGTCCGGCGGGATCCGCGCTTTGAGGGCTGGCCTACCGCGCATCCGGACATGTCCGACTTTATTGGACTCCCTATCGCGGACGGCGAGGAAGTCCTCGGCGCGCTCTTCCTGGCCAACAAGCGATGCGCGAAACCGGGGGGCGGCTGCGGCTTCACCGCCGAGGACGAGGAGCTGCTGGGCATCCTCGCCCAGCACGCCGCCATCGCCCTCACCAACGCCCGGCTCTACGAGCGCAGCCGCGAGCTGACCATCGCGGGGGAGCGCGCCCGGCTCGCCCATGAGCTGCACGACGCCGTCTCCCAGAAGCTCTTCTCGCTGCGGCTGACCGCCCAGGCCGCCGCCGCGCTCGTGGACCGCGACCCGGCCCGCGCCAAGGAGGAGCTGCAGCAGGTGGGGGCCCTCGCCGCGGAGGCCGCCGACGAGCTGCGCGCCGCCGTCGTGGAGCTGCGCCCCGCCGCGCTCGACGAGGACGGCCTGGTCGCGACCCTGCGCACCCAGGTCCAGGTCCTGGACCGGGCCCACACCGCCCGGGTCACCTTCGAGGCCCGCGGTGTACGGGCGCTGCCCGCCGCCCAGGAGGAGGCGCTGCTGCGGGTGGCCCAGGAGGCCCTGCACAACGCGCTGCGCCACGCCGGAGCGGGCCAGGTCGGCGTCACCCTCGCCCGGCGCGGCCAGGGCGCCCTGCTGCGGGTGAGCGACGACGGCTGCGGCTTCGACCCCTCGGCGGTGCGCCAGGCGGGGCGGCATCTGGGACTGGTGTCGATGCGCGACCGGGCGAGCGGCGTCGGCGGCGGGCTGACCGTGGAGTCGGCGCCCGGCAAGGGAACCGTGATCGAGATGGAGGTGCCCGGTGGCTGAGCGACGGGACGGAGCGGCGGTCCGGGTGCTGCTCGTGGACGACCACCAGGTGGTGCGGCGCGGCCTGCGGACCTTCCTGGAGGTGCAGGACGACATCGAGGTGGTCGGCGAGGCCTCGGACGGGGAGGAGGGCATCGCCCGGGCCGAGGAGCTGCGCCCCGACATCGTCCTGATGGACGTCAAGATGCCCGGTGTCGACGGCATCGAGGCGCTGCGCAAGCTGTGTGACCTCGGCAACCCGGCCCGGGTGCTGGTCGTGACGAGTTTCACCGAGAAGCGGACCGTGGTCCCCGCCCTGCGCGCGGGAGCGGCCGGGTACGTCTACAAGGACGTGGACCCCGACGCCCTCGCGAGCGCCATACGGTCCGTCCGCGCCGGACACGTGGTGCTCCAGCCCGAGGTGGCCGACGCGCTGCTCTCGCAGGACGAGGCGGGCGGCGGCCAGGGGCGCGGGGGATCCCTCACCGACCGGGAGCGGGAAGTGCTGGGGCTGATCGCGGACGGCCGGTCCAACCGGGAGATCGCCCGTGCGCTCGTACTGTCCGAAAAGACCGTAAAGACACATGTGTCCAACATTCTTATGAAGCTGGACCTCGCCGACCGCACTCAGGCCGCACTCTGGGCGGTACGCCATGGAATCGGGGCATGAACAGCGTTTCTCCGTGCAATCACACCAACGTGTGTATGTCACCCGAACAGCGCAACTCCGCCCGCCCCGGGCCGTTTTTCACGGCGTACTGCGGTGCTTCGCCGCAGCGACGCGTTATGGACGAAGGGTCTTGAGAAGTGAAGAACATCAAGAGGATCGCTGCCATCACCATCGCGGCCGGCGGTCTCGCCGTCGCCGGTGCGGGTGTCGCCTCCGCCCAGGACGGTCCCATGGCCGACGGCGGGGCGACGATGTCCCCGGGCGTTGTCTCGGGCAACAACGCCCAGGTGCCCGTCCATGTGCCGGTCGGCGTCTGCGGCAACACCGTTTCGGTCATCGGGGCGATGAACCCGAGCTTCTGCGACTGAGCCGTCCCCTCGGGGCAGATACACGGGCAGATTTACGGGCAGATACACCGCTCAGCACCGGCCGGCCCCGGAGGCAATGCCTCCGGGGCCGGCCCCATGCCGCTGAGGCGCCCCGGCCCAGGACGTCAGGAGCCGCCCCGCTCCAGCTCCTCCACATACGCGTTGTACGCCGCCACCTGCGCCCGCCGCGCCGTGCGCTCCACCGGCCGCAGCGCCTCCGCCCGGGCCGCGATCTCCGACGCGCTCACCGCCCCGCCGTGGTCCTTGCCGTCCCCGCCCGGCGCGTACGCGATGTCGATCAGGGCGCCCACCCGCTGCGCCAGCTCCAGCACCCGCAGGGCCCGCGGCGGATAGCCCGGCGCCAGCACCTCGCGCCCCCGCTCGGCCCGCGCCCGGTACGCCTCCAGCGCCGCCTGGGCAGCCGGACCGGCCCCGGCCACATTCAGCCGGGACAGCACCTCGGTCGCCTCCCGCAGCGCCTCGGCCAGCTCGCGCTCGGCCTCGCCGAGCGACGGCACATCCGCGGGCGGCGTCTCCCGCACCGGCAGACAGCGCCACACCACCTCGATGTGCTGATCGCCCTCGGGTCCGACGGCCGACACCTCGGGCACCAGGCCCAGCGCCACCCCCGTGGCCAGCGCCGCCTCGCCCGAGTCGAGCGCCTTCTCGTTGAACTCCGGCGGCCCGCTCAGCCCCAGCGGATGCCCCGCTATCGGCAGCGCCACCCGCAGCCCCTTGGCCCCGAGCGCTCTCAGCCGCCCCAGCGCCAGCGTCAGTCCGACCGGCCCGGACTCGCCGGGCAGCCCCGCCACCCGGTGCGACGCGTCCTCCCCGGCGATCCGGTGCGCGGCCTCGTCCGGTGAGACAAGTCCGGCGAGAAGGGCATTTCCCCAGGCTGCGAGGCGCCCTGAACGTGGTTCATCGAGCATGGAACCAGCCTAAGGACTGGCACCGACAACGCGTGGCGTAGGTTTTCCTCTGGGGGCTGCGCCCACAGGCGCACGCGACACTCGAGACTGCAATGGGAGACAACGCGCTCATGAGCGAGGTTCTGGAGCTGGTGGACGTATCCGTGGTCCGCGATGGTCGGGCTCTGGTGGACGAGGTCTCCTGGTCGATCAAAGAAGGGGAGCGCTGGGTGATCCTCGGCCCCAACGGCGCCGGGAAGACCACCCTGCTCAATCTCGCGTCGAGCTACCTCTTCCCGAGCGCCGGGTCCGCCCGGATCCTCGGCGAGCAGCTCGGCGCCGTGGACGTCTTCGACCTGCGCCCGCGCATCGGCATGGCGGGCATCGCCATGGCCGACAAGCTGCCGCGCGCCCAGACCGTCCTGCAGACCGTACTCACCGCCGCGTACGGCATGACCGCGCACTGGCAGGAGAACTACGACACGGTCGACGAGGCCCGGGCCCGGGCGTTCCTGGACCGCCTCGGCATGAACGAGTACCTGAACCGCAAGTTCGGCACCCTCTCCGAGGGAGAGCGCAAGCGCACCCTCATCGCCCGCGCGATGATGACCGACCCCGAACTGCTGCTCCTCGACGAGCCGGCGGCCGGGCTCGACCTCGGCGGCCGCGAGGACCTCGTACGGCGCCTCGGACGGCTCGCCCGCGATCCGTACGCGCCGTCGATGATCATGGTGACACATCACGTCGAGGAAATTCCCCCGGGCTTCACCCACGTCCTGATGGTCCGTCAGGGCAAGGTGCTCACCGCCGGGCCCATCGACATGGAGCTGACCTCCCGTAACCTCTCGCGCTGCTTCGGGCTCCCGCTGGTCGTCGAGCGCAATGGCGAGCGCTGGACCGCCCAGGGCCTGCCGCTGACCTGAAACCGATCCCCGGTGGCCTGAACCCCCGCCCCGAACACGGCGCATGTCCTGCGCGCCCCGCACCGCGCCCTGTTCCCAGACGGACCATGAGAACTACCATGACCTTGTGGATCCGTGGGTGTGGTGGCTGATCGCCGCCGTAGGACTGGGCATCCCGCTCGTGCTGACCGCGATGCCCGAATTCGGGATGGTCGCGGTCGGCGCGGTCGCCGGTGCGATCACTGACGCGCTCGGCGGCGGCGTCGTGCTCCAGGTCATCGTCTTCTGCGCCGTCTCGGTGGCGCTGGTCGCCGTCGTCCGGCCGATGGCGGTCCGCAGCCGCCGTCAGCAACCCGGACTGCGCAGCGGCGTCGAGGCGCTGAAAGGACGGCAGGCCGTCGTCCTCGAGCGCGTGGACGACAGCGGCGACGGCCGCATCAAGCTGGCCGGTGAGATCTGGTCCGCCCGGTCGCTCGACCCAGGCCAGGCCTATGAACCGGGCCAGCAGGTCGATGTCGTCGAGATCGACGGCGCCACCGCCGTCGTCATGTAGACGTCGTAGTACCAAGTGCTGAGCGCCACCCCGCTCAGCTGCGAAGCCGGCCGTCGATCTGACAGACTCCACCCACAAGACCGGACTTGATCATCCCGATCATCCAGAAGCACGCATGAAGGGCACGGGGAGCCGCTGTGGAACCGATCATCATCGTCCTGATCATCCTGGTGGTGCTCGTCTTCATCGCACTGATCAAGACGATCCAGGTCATCCCGCAGGCCAGTGCCGCCATCGTGGAACGCTTCGGCCGCTACACGCGCACCCTCAACGCGGGCCTCAACATCGTCGTCCCGTTCATCGACTCGATCCGCAACCGCGTCGACCTCCGGGAACAGGTCGTCCCGTTCCCGCCGCAGCCGGTGATCACCCAGGACAACCTGGTGGTGAACATCGACACCGTCATCTACTACCAGGTGACCGACGCCCGCGCCGCGACCTACGAGGTCGCCAGCTACATCCAGGCGATCGAGCAGCTGACCGTCACCACCCTGCGGAACATCATCGGCGGCATGGACCTGGAGCGCACCCTGACCTCCCGTGAGGAGATCAACGCGGCGCTGCGCGGCGTCCTCGACGAGGCCACCGGCAAGTGGGGCATCCGCGTCAACCGCGTCGAGCTGAAGGCCATCGAGCCGCCGACCTCCATCCAGGACTCGATGGAGAAGCAGATGCGCGCCGACCGTGACAAGCGCGCCGCGATCCTCCAGGCCGAGGGTGTCCGGCAGTCCGAGATCCTGCGCGCCGAGGGTGAGAAGCAGTCCTCGATCCTGCGGGCCGAGGGTGAGGCCAAGGCCGCCGCGCTGCGCGCCGAGGGTGAGGCCCAGGCGATCCGTACGGTGTTCGAGTCCATCCACGCCGGAGACCCGGACCAGAAGCTGCTCTCCTACCAGTACCTCCAGATGCTGCCGAAGATCGCCGAGGGCGACGCCAACAAGCTCTGGATCGTGCCCAGCGAGATCGGCGACGCCCTCAAGGGCCTCGGCGGGGCCTTCGGCAACTTCAACCCGCTGGGCGGCGGGAACGGCGGCGGCGCCCCGGCCGCCCCGGCCGCCCCGTCGGGCACCGGCAAGGAGGCCGCCCCGCGCCGCGAGCAGCCGAGGATCGACTGACGCGCTGATGACCGAAGGGCCGGTATACCCAGGACGGGTACCGGCCCTTCGGCCATCTCAACGGCCCACTGCCTCAGCGGCTCAACCTCTCAGCCGCTCAACCTCTCAGCCGCTCAGCGAGTACGGGCGCTCAGGCGGGCAGCGCCAGCCACTCCGGCAGCCCGTCCCGCTCCGCCGCCCCCAGCGCCAGCAGCAGCGCGTCCGAAGGCGTCGGCTCGAACGGCGAGTTGAGCAGCCGCATCCCCGCCTGCTCCGGAGTCCGGTCCGCCTTGCGGTGGTTGTCCTCCGCACACGACGCGACCGTGTTCAGCCAGGTGTCCCCGCCCCCGCGCGACCGCGGCACCACATGGTCCACGGTCGTCGCCCGCCGCCCGCAGTACGCGCACCGGTGCTGATCCCGCACCAGCACCCCGCGCCGCGACCACGGAGCCCGTCTTCGGAACGGCACCCGTACGTAACGGCACAGCCGGATCACCCTCGGCACCGGCAGATCGACCTCCGCGGCGCGCACCCGCAGCCCGGGATGGGCGCGTTCGACGACGGCCTTCTCCTGGAGGACCAGCACCACCGCACGCCGCAGCGTCACCGTCGACAGCGGCTCGAAGCTCGCGTTCAGAACCAGCGTCTCGCGCATCCCGACCACCTCCCGCGTCCCGGCCACGCCCGCCGCTCCGTGACGGGCGGGCCGGGATCAACTCTGGCCGGGAGGATGGCCGAGGACAACGCAATTTCGCGGCGGGTCAGCCCGCCGCGGGCACCTCGTACTCGCCGATCAGATGGGCGCGGCCCAGCGTGTGGAACCGCAGGTTGAAGCCGACCACCGCGGGCGACGCGTCGGCGTCCGGGCCCAGCTTCTCGGTGTCCACCGCGTACACCGTGAACACATAGCGGTGCGGACCGTCCCCGGGCGGCGGCGCGGCCCCGCCGAAGTCCCGGGTGCCGAAGTCGTTACGGGCGTGCACGGCACCCTCGGGAAGCCCCGCGAAGCCACCGGTGCCCGCCGCGGTCGGCAGCTCCGTGACGGTGGCCGGAATGTCGAACAGCACCCAGTGCCAGAACCCGCTGCCGGTCGGCGCGTCCGGGTCGAAGCAGGTGACGGCGAAGCTCTTCGTCCCCTCCGGGAAACCCTCCCAGCGCAGCTGCGGCGAGGTGTTCCCCTCCGCGTACACCTGGGCTGAAGGCAGCGTGCCGCTTCCCGCCACATCGTCGCTCACCACGGTGAACGACGGCACCGGCGGATGGAAGTCATGGGGGAGTGGGCGCCGGTTCTGGTCGGACACGTCGAAAACCTCCTGATGATCGCGGTTGATCAGCTGTCCGGCCAGCCTAACGAGACCCGGCCGCCGCGGGCTGGCACCATGGCGCCCATGACCGGCCCGACCCCCGTCCTCCCCCTGCACCTCGACGGTGTGGCCGACAAGGACGGCTTCCTTGAGCGCTGCGCCCGGGATCTGCGCTTCCCCGACTGGTACGGGCACAACTGGGACGCGCTCGCCGACTGCCTCACCGACCTCTCCTGGTGGGGCGAGGGCGCCGAGCCCAGCGGCTATCTGCTGCGGGTCCGGGGCTGGGCGGCGTTCCGCGACGCGGCACCCGAGGCCGCGGCGATCGCGGCGGACATCCTCAGCGACGCTGTGACGTACTGGTCCGCGCGGGGCACACCCCTGACGATCTGGTACGACGACGGCCCGGACGACGCATAGCGCGCGGGGCGCACACCGGATCATCCGGTGCACGCCCCGCGGGGAATCGTGTGGTGGCGGAACCCGCCAGGGCTCAGAACCAGTTGCGCTTGCCGCCGACCTCGGCGAGCCACTGGTTCAGATACGCGGCCCAGTCCGTCTCCTGGTAGGAGTCCAGGCCGACCGTGAAGGACCGGTACGAGTCGCTGCCCGAGCTGAACAGCCCCGGCTTCTTGTCCATCTCCAGGACGACGTCCATCTCGCGGTCGTCCGCGACGAAGGACAGCTCCACCTGGTTGAGCCCCCGGTACTGCTGCGGCGCGTGGAACTCGATCTCCTGGTAGAAGGGCAGCCGCTGGCGCGTCCCGCGGATCTGCCCCTTCTCCAAGTCCGCGTTCTTGAACCGGAAACCGAGCGCGCCGAACGCGTCCAGGATCGCCTGCTGGGCGGGAAGCGGATGCACATTGACCGGGTCCAGGTCGCCCGAGTCCACCGCACGCGCGATCGCCAGCTCCGTCGTCACGCCCACGTTCATCCCGGTCAGATGACGGCCCAGGAACGTCGTGACCGGAGTCTCCCAGGGGATCTCCAGACCGAACTGCACGGAGTGCACCGCACCCGCCTGCACCTCGAAAGCGCCGCCCAGCTGCTGCCGGGTGAACTCGATGTCCTGCTTGGTCTCCTGGTCGTCCCGCTCCACCTCGACCCGGGCCTGAAGGCCGACGGAGACCCCCTCGATCTGCTGCGCGACAGAGCCCCCCTGGATGCGGACCTCGCCCTGCACGATGCCACCCGGGACGACGTTCTCCTCGGTCAGCACCGTCTCCACCGAAGCGCCACCGGCACCCAAACTCGCGAGCAGCTTCTTGAAGCCCATGTTCTCCCTCTCAAGGACGCACTGTTGAACAGTAGATACGCGGAACAGCCGCTGGCGGTTCCGCAGGTCATACCCTCGCAGCGCGGCGGCCTGGCTCCAACCACGGGTACCTATCGGTTCCACTACGCTCGGACCGCGTGACTGATGGAGCTGACGGAGCCGAAGTGACCGATGGATCCGACCGCACGCCGCTGGCCCGTGCCTTCTTCGACCGTCCGGTCCTGGAAGTCGCCCCGGACCTGCTCGGCCGCACCCTCGTGCGCCGCACCCCGGACGGCCCGGTCGCCCTGCGCCTGACCGAGGTCGAGGCGTACGCGGGACCGGCCGATCCCGGCTCGCACGCCTACCGCGGCCGTACCGAGCGCAACGCCGTGATGTTCGGCCCCCCGGGTCACGCGTATGTCTACTTCACCTACGGCATGTGGCATTGCCTCAACCTGGTCTGCGGACCCGAGGGCTCCCCGAGCGGGGTACTGCTGCGCGCGGGGGCGGTGCTGTACGGACACGAGCACGCCCATGAGCGTCGGCCGAAGGCGCGCAACGACCATGAACTGGCCAAGGGCCCCGCCCGGCTGGCCACGGCACTGGGTGTCGACCGCAGGCTGGACGGCAGCGATGTGTGCGCGGGTCCGGAAGCCCCCCTGGAGATACTCACGGGCCGCCCCGCCCCGCCCGAGCAGGTGCTCAGCGGACCCCGCACGGGAGTCGGCGGCGAGGGCGCCACCCACCCGTGGCGCTTCTGGATCGACGGTGATCGCTCGGTCAGCCCGTACCGGCCGCACACCCCGAGGCGCCGCGGTCCGACGAGCCGTCAGGCGGGAACTTGACTCCGGTTGGCCGGGGGCCTAACGTAGCCCGAGCCGCTTGAGACGGGCAGCGCTGTCGGCGCGACCAGCAGGTCGGGTCCCAGCAGCCCCAGGTGGCCAACCACTACTGACACTTCCCCAACAGGGTTCTATTTCGCTGCGCGAAATCATGCCCTGGGGCTCCGATTAGGAGCTGAGCGGGAAATTCGCTAAAGTGGTGGACACGCCGCAAGGCGCGAAACACCCCGCTCCAACAGGGGGCCGGAAACGGAATTCGGACCGGAAACGGAACGGAAAACGGATCTGGTAAGGTTGGAAACACGAAAGGCCGAAAGGCCCGGAAGGAAAGCCCGGAGAAACCGGTGATACGGTTTCAAAGGAAGCGATCGTTCCTTGAGAACTCAACAGCGTGCTAAAAGTCAACGCCAAATATGTTGATACCCCGTCCACATCGCAGATGTGGTCGAGGTTCCTTTGAAGAAAAACACAGCGAGGACGCTGTGAACGGGCTGGATCATTCCTCCGGCCTGTTCCGCTCTCGTGGTGTCTACCAGGATTA